>NZ_NIGY01000006.1:0-412933 GCF_003123985.1 Vibrio sp. T9 | reverse complement strand
GTTGAAGAATGTTAGTGGTCTCGTTCATTGCACCTTCAGCGGTTTGTGCAATTGAGATACCGTCGTTCGCGTTGCGAACCGCCACATCCAAACCACGGCTTTGTACGTTCAAACGGTTCGAAATTTGAAGACCCGCAGCGTCATCTTTTGCGCTGTTGATTTTGAACCCCGAAGACAAACGCTCCATAGAAGTTTGTTGAGCTGAGTTTGCGTTGTTTAGGTAACGCTGAGCCGTCATCGCTGATACGTTAGTGTTTACATTCACTGCCATGGTGATTTCTCCAATTGATTTTCCGGTATAGCGGTTTCCGACGTCTCGGAAAACCAAGTAGTTCTCTCAAAGTTACTTTTATTAACGGCGCTCAAACTGATTTCTTTAGGGAATTTTTTGGATTTTTTTGGAAAAAGTTCATTTGGAGAAGGAATCGTGATGAAGCAGATAAAAAAGCAAAAAAACGTCAAATTTTCGCTAAAGCTTCTTTTCGAGTTGTCGATACAGGCAGGTTTTGCGTTAAATTCGGGCGAGGTCGATCATTAGCCAAGTAAGGTTAATGCTAGGTTTGGCGCTTGTTTTGCTTGTGCAAGAATAGAAGTACTGACCTGCTGCAAGATCTGCTGCTTCACCATTTGCGTGGTTTCTTTCGCGTAGTCAGTGTCTTGGATACGACTGTTGGAAGCGGCTAAATTTTCGTGGATGTTATCGAGATTATTGATCGCGTGATTAAAGCGGTTTTGATACGCGCCTAACTCCGCACGACTGCCATCTACCGTTTTCAAAGCATCATCTAAAATGCCGACCGCCATCTGAGCGCCACCGACCGTGCTGATATCAATACTATCTACCGTTCTATTTACGGTGACATACTTGCCAAGTTCTAACTCATCAGCCAGACCACCACTGAAGGTTGGTCCAGGGTATTTTATGGCGTCCTTGTGGGACATGAGTAACTGCAGTTGCCCCTCTTCATTAACAGACGCTTTCACTTTATCGGTTTGCCCATTAATGTAAGTCGCGAGTTCTTCTATATCGTCGCCAGCTTTAGCTTCTATACGGATCTCCTGCTCTTCAAAATTGTTATCACGGTAGCTGATAACAATTTCATTATTTCCGTTTTGAACCGTCCAATCTGAACTGACTCTTTGATATGAGCTCATTGAAAAGCTACCTAAAGATTCCGGCTGCATGGTCCGTAGGCCAACTTGGACCGCTTCACCAGCCGTTGCACCGATTTGAAAAGACGATGTACCGAATGTGCCATTCAGCAATTTACGCCCGCCAAAGGAGGTCGTTTCTGCAATACGACTTAACTCATCATTTAAAGCAGAAACTTCTTCTTGCAGTGCAGTGCGCTCCGCTTTGCTGTTTGAACCGTTAGCAGATTGAAGCGACAAATCACGCATACGTTGCATGATGTTAGTCACTTCATTCATCGCCCCTTCGGCGGTTTGCATTATAGAAATGCCGTCGTTCGCGTTACGTACCGCGACATCCAAACCACGCATTTGCGATTGCAGACGGTTGGAGATTTGCAGACCCGCAGCGTCATCCTTTGCGCTGTTAATACGCTTCCCTGAAGACAAACGCTCCATGGATTGGTTCAGCATGTCAGTTGCACTGGTCAAATGACGCTGTGCGACAAGTGCTGCAACATTGGTATTAACGGTGATCGCCACGAATAAAGGGTCCTAAAATTAAGGCTTTGAGTATTTATCGACCAAGTAACAGAAAAGTTTAGTGTTTTTTGAAAAGAGATTGGAATAGAAATAGAAAACAAAAGCCCTCCAATTGGAGGGCTTAAGAAATAAAGTCTGAGAACTTACTTGATGGCTAGCTCTGCTAGCATTTCTTGTGATGGAGCGAAGAAGTACGCACCAGTTACCGCTTTTGTGAAACGAAGCATTTGGTCTGTTTTACCATCTGTCACGCCGTACATACTTTCTAGCATCACTTTAATGTTATGAAGTGTATTGCAGTAAGAAATAAACAGCAGGCCATGAGGCCCTGTTACCGTCCCGTATGGCAAGCTATGACGAACAATCTTGAGACCTTTTCCTTCTTCTTTAATATCAACGCGACCAACGTGTGATGCAGCAGGAACGTCTTCTAGTTCGATAGAGTCTGGTTTGGTACGACCAATCACTTTTTCTTGCGCTTTGACATTCAAGCGATTCCAAGCGGCAAGGTTATGTTCGAAGCGTTGAGCCATGACATAACTACCTCCAGCAAATGGGCCCTCTTTTACTAGAGCCACATCAGCGCGAGCCTCCCCTTTCGGGTTTTCTGTCCCATCAATAAAGTCTGTCATATCACGAGCATCAAGGTAACGGTACCCATACGTTTCGTCCACAATGGTGACATCTTCTGCCGTCTCTTCTAGAAACTTACGCAGAACATAAAAGTGCAAGTCGTGACGAGTAGAGTGACAATGAATCAGCACATCAACATCCGTTGCAGGCGCTACGATGTCTCCTTCGCCAAGTTGAGTAAAATCAATAAGCTCTTCTGGCGCGTCTACATTGAGGTGTTGCCAAAACGATTTTGTGAATGCGATAGAAAGGGTCAGCGCCGCGCCTGGCTGGGTAATATTTAACTCTTCCACTAACTTTGGTAGTGCTTTCAGCTTATCCAATACGTTTTCACGGTTTTGGTTCACTTTAAGTTGAGTGTACAGTGCAAATGGCCCTGCTTCTGGCACGATCGCCGTTTGAGCTTGTGACATTGAGGTTTCCTCTATACTTTGCCCCGGTGTGGGAAGTTATTGTTTTTAATTCTTCGAAGGCTGTTCTTCATTGCGCTCCAATTGTGGCACATGAAAACAGTCTTTTACCCATCTTCCATTTAGAAGATAGATCATAAACCAAGCTAATAAGGTAATGGTAAGGGCGTTTGCCCAGTTGAATACACCATGTTCCAGATACACATGATACATGGTCTGAGCCAGTTGGATACCGCACAAGATCAAAGTGATCTCTCGACCATAGCGAGTAATTCTGTTTACCCATCCTCTATCGGGGTGACGGAGCCCCATCAACCACATGAGAAGCAGGCTTGGAATGCCCATAGCCAAACCCAAATACAGCGTACTTGAGTCTGGATAAACAATAGCGAGTAGCTTACTGCCACTATCACGACTTACGCCTGCCATCGCAAACACAACCCATGAACGCACAAGAAACATCCATCCAAACCATAAAATAATCGGCGCTTTTAAAAATCCATGGGCGTCATATTGGTCAAACGAGTAGCGCACAACATCTTCTTCTTAATGTGATAAAACGCCACTTTAACCTATCATTTCAGAGTTGCAAGCCAGCAAAGATGAGAACTAAAGTTCATTTCATCATCTTACACAGGTAAACTAAACAAAGATTTACAATGACGTTGATGATAAACATGAAAAAAAGAACTCCAGCTACCCCAGCGCCTTCTCAAGAAACTCAAGCCGAAGCGATGAGAGTTGCCAAATCCACACAGAAACCGGGGCAAACCAAAGAGCAAACCAAGCTGATCGCTCAAGGTATCGAAAAAGGCATCGCTCAATATAAGAAGCAGCAAAAAGAGCGCAATCGTCAAGCCGATAAAGCGAAGAAAAAACAGCAACGTGAAAAGCAACGTCAGCATGAAGAAGCTATCGAACAAGACAACATCACCGACGATGCGCCAAACCATGCATCAAGCAAACTGCCTTGGATACTGCTCGCTCTGAGCTGGATTGGCTTTGCTGCTTACATAGTATTGGGGAAATAGCTGATGAGACGCCTGTTACTTGGACTTTTTGTCGTACTTCTCTCTGGTTGCACGATGCCTTCTCACCTTACTCATGCTCAAAGCCAAGATGTTCATATTCGCATTGACGCTCAGTTCAACCCTGATCGATGCGAATACAAAGGCGAAGTCACCGGAAGTGAGGGTCACTGGTATAACTACATTTTTATGACTAATGACGCGATGATGCAAGGTGCAATGAATGATTTAAAAAACAATGCAGCGGCTATCGATGCGGATACCGTTTTTATGGTCTCCCCGCAAGATTTTATCACCTCATTTAGCGTGCTGGGCTCCGCTTACCGCTGCAATGGATGACGCCTGAATATGAAAAAAGCCAGCAATTGCTGGCTTATGCACGAAATCCAAGACTGCTAGCGATATCTCTCTCCCGCTCTAGAACCCATTGGCTATCAAAAGGCCCCCAATCTGAAAGTTGATAATAGCCGTCATTATGACGTCGGCCATCTTGAACGAATATGAGTTCAATGCCGATCCCAGGTAACGCCTTGAGTACATCTTGAATTGTACGACGAGGCCACCCCGTTTTTTCGATCAACTTTGGCACATTCGGCCTTTCTAGGTTTTCCACCAACAAGGCCAAATATAGCCGCCTTGCAAAAACAGGACTCAATTCCATTGACACCTCCTAAAATTGTGCTGATTCATTATTTCGTTTTTGCTCAGCGAGATGTTGCGTTTGATCAATAACTCGACTTTTCCATTTGATTTAGACGATTTTTTATTCGATTTATAGTGCATTCATCGTAAATAAGTTACGTAACATCAGTTATCTCAATCTATCTGAAAATATTTTCCACCGCATTTTGTCAGTTTGATTGCTTCTTGATAGGATGCTATAGCAGCCCAAATCACTTAAGTGCGTCTTAACCGCGCCAGTGAAAAATAGAACAAAGAAAAAAGGAAACACTATGTCGATTACCATGTTTGGTATTCCCAACTGCGATACGATCAAAAAAGCCAAAAAATGGTTAGAAGCTGAGGATATTACTTATGACTTCCATGACTACCGTAAGCAAGGCGTTGATGTAGCTATGGTAAGCGAATTTTGTCGCGCTTTAGGTTGGGAACAGGTGCTCAACAAACGTGGCACGACCTACCGCCAACTGACACAAGAGCAGAAAGACACGCTTAACGAAGAAAACGCGATCGCTCTTTTGGTAGAAAATCCGGCGATGATCAAGCGCCCAATTTTAAAAGTGAATGATCAACTTCATATCGGTTTTAAAGCTGATCAATACGCTACCATTTTCAACTCTTAAATATAGGAATACTCAAGGATGACAGACAGTCCAGTATTGGCACTTGCTAAAGATCTGATCAGTAGACAATCTGTAACGCCGGAAGACGCAGGTTGTCAGGATTTGATGATCGAGCGCTTAAAAGCACTCGGGTTTGAAATTGAAGTGATGGTATTTGAAGACACCACGAACTTCTGGGCTCGCCGTGGTTCAGAAGTGCCACTATTTGCGTTCGCTGGCCACACCGATGTGGTACCTGCTGGCAAACTGGAGCACTGGGATACACATCCGTTTGAACCAACTATTATTGGTGGTTACCTACACGGTCGCGGTGCAGCGGACATGAAAGGGTCGCTAGCTGCTATGGTCGTTGCTGTCGAACGCTTCATTGAAGAAAACCCAGACCACAAAGGCTCAATCGGCTTTCTAATTACGTCGGATGAAGAAGGACCATTTATCAATGGTACCGTTCGTGTTGTAGAAACGTTGATGGCACGTGGCGAAAATATCGACATGTGTATCGTCGGTGAACCATCCAGTACCGAAGTAGTTGGCGATGTGGTGAAAAATGGACGTCGCGGTTCTATCACGGGCGATTTAACGGTAAAAGGAACACAAGGCCACGTGGCCTATCCTCACCTAGCCAATAACCCAGTGCACGAGTCTCTACTCGCGATTCATGAACTCGCAACAACCGAATGGGACAAAGGAAATGATTATTTCCCACCAACCAGCTTCCAGATCCCGAACGTATCGGCTGGCACTGGTGCGTCTAACGTCATTCCTGGCGAGTTCCATGTTCAGTTCAACCTGCGTTTTAGCACCGAGCTTAACAATGACGCAATTGTTCAGCGTGTTACCGAAACATTGGACAAGCATGAGCTGGACTACGAACTAAAATGGACATTCAACGGTGACCCATTCCTAACCGATACGGGTGCACTGCTAGACGCAGTTGTTGCTGCTGTGGCCGAAGTCAATGATACGAAGCCAGCGCTACTTACAACTGGCGGTACGTCTGATGGTCGTTTTATTGCTCGAATGGGAGGTCAAGTCGTAGAGTTAGGCCCTGTTAACGCTACGATTCATAAAGTGAACGAGTGTGTGAAAGTCGACGATCTTGAAAAGTTGACGGACATGTACGAAAACACGTTGAAACACCTATTGGCGAAGTAATCAGCGAGAACACCATGACACCAGAGCAACTCACCGGCACCACAGATTCTCATCTGCAATCCACTTTAGTGGGTCAAAAAGCGTTTCTACTCCACCCTGAAGTAGCTGACGATCTGCTAAAGATGATTGAAGCGGCAACAGAAGCAGGTTTCAAAATGGAAATCGCCAGTGGTTTTCGTGACTTTAATCGCCAAAAAGCGATCTGGAACGGGAAGTTTTCTGGTGAGTTGCCAATTCTCGACGTCAACTCCCGCCCTTTAAACAAAGCAGAGTTAAATGACGAAGAGAAGTTGATGGCCATTTTGCGCTGGTCGGCACTGCCTGGAGGAAGTCGTCATCATTGGGGTTGTGATTTTGATGTCTATGCGCGCAATTTATTGCCTACTGACACCAAACTCAAGCTGGAGCCTTGGGAGTACCTTGAAGGCCACCAGCAAGCGTTCTACCAATGGTTAAAAGCCAACCTTGGTCGATTCGGCTTCTTCTTCCCTTATCAGCAAGATTTAGGTGGCGTTTCGATTGAGCCTTGGCACATTAGCCACTGCACTGTCGGGCAACAGTGCCTCGCGCAATTGACGCCTGATGTGCTCAGAAACCAGCTGATTCAGCAAAATAAGACCGACAACATTGCAGGGATTGACGTCATACTGAATAATTTGGATAACGTCGTCGCCAAATTTATTCACAATATCACGCCACCGGAGGTTCTATGATAGAAATACTCACCAATCCCTGGGTCATTATCATTGTAGTGTTGAGCGTGGTCATTGGTAACATTGCTGCACTCAAATACACTGCAAAAATGAAGTTTGGTCAAATGGATAAAAGCCGTAAGAACGATTTAGATAAGCTGAACACGTTGGATAAACAGCGCTCCGCTGACGAGGAGAGCAACAAAGACGAGCCTCGTTAGTTACACACCGACTTTATCTCGACACGCCGAATATAAGCATCAAAAAAGGGACCACTGGGTCCCTTTTCAATTATTGTGTAAACGTATCGCGTAAAGTTCGCTTTGGTTACTGCTTCACCGTCGCAGCCAATACAGGCGCTAGTGATTTCAAAAACTCTTCTTCTACTGGCTTACCAGAGGAATCGGTAATATTGATAGATGTACGGTTGCCTAAATCACCAAGCAAGAATGTGTACTTACCAGCGTCTAACTCCACTGGTTTAACGCCGATATCGTTCCAGAATTCATCATCCGGGGACGCATATTTTGCAGTGATTGTGCCCTGAGACTGGCTACGCTCTTCAATCTTAAAGCCCATCTTAGGTAGAATATTAGGCAGACGTTGCCAAAGCATGTTGTATTGCGCACGCGCGACAATCACAGGAAGCCCGCTGCGGTCTTTACCCATTGTAATTGGGATCTGTTTAACCAACTCTTGCGCTTTACGTTGTGCTTCTTCACGTACTTCTTGATCGTAGCGAGCGGTTACCAAGTTCGTCATGAACACATTGTAGCGCTCACGGTTGGTCGCCGTTACTTCTTTCACTTGATTGCCTTCACGCCAGTCAATAAGACTCACTTTAAAGCCGTGTCGACCATTTGCTTCAGCACGTACGATCTCATATCGGCTACCAATTTCCAGCTCTTCGTCTGGCGAATCCCACGTCACCCAACCCGTCTCGATACGAGAATCTGTTTGGCTTTCAACCGGAATCTCGTTGGCCGCAACCATGTTTTGTACGGTTTGCCAAACCTTGTCTAGTTCATCTTTACGAAGTAGCCAAAGTGTCACTTCACCATCACTACTGCGGTCCAGACGTGCACCAGGAATAAGCTCTAGGACTTGTTGAGGTGGACGAATGTCGACATCTTTACCTACACCACCAGCGTAGTTACCCTGAGGGATCTCATAGTTCGGGTAAAACTGTGGCTGTGCGCCTTGTGGGACATTCCACTCACCCAAATTGGGGGAGTTCAAATACTCGAAGTCATCTTTTGCTTGACGACGTTGATTGGCACCACCTGAACAGGCAGTCAATACGAATACAGCTAATGAACTTAACACTAACTGGCTTGAAAGCTTCATCTATACTCCTAAAACACCGAGGGCGCTTTGGCCCCCAGTATGAACTTCAATCCTAGTAACTCAATCTTAATAGCTCAATTTTAATAAATACCGGCGTCGGTTAACGCCTGTTCAACGATCGGCTGCGATTTTTCAGAAAGTGTGGTTAAAGGAAGACGCAAACCACCTTCTTCAATCAAACCAAGCTTTTGCGCTGCCCATTTTACTGGGATAGGGCTTGCTTCAATGAAAAGGTTTTTGTGTAGAGTCATCAAGCGTTGGTTAATCGCTTCTGCTTCTTCGTACTTACCTTCACTTGCCAAATGGAACATGTCTGCCATGTCTTTAGCTGCAATATTGTTCGTTACCGAGATAACACCATTGCCGCCAAGTTTCACAAAATCGAGACCCGTCGCATCATCGCCACTTAGTAAGATAAAATCTTCGCCACAAAGTTCACGGTGAATTGCAATTCGGTCCAAATCGCCCGTTGCATCTTTTAAAGCCACGATATTATCAAGCTTTGACAAGCGTGCCACTGTTTCTGGCTGCATATCAACAGCAGTACGGCCTGGTACGTTGTATAAAATTAGAGGCACATCACTCGCTTCAGCAATTGCCTTGTAGTGCAAGAACAAACCTTCTTGAGTTGGTTTGTTGTAATACGGTGTCACACTCAGGAAGCCAGCAATACCAGAATCAGCCAGTAATTTGCTAAATGTTACTGCCTCGTGGGTTGCATTTGCACCCGTGCCAGCAATCACAGGGATGCGACCGTCGGCAAACTCAACAGTTTTATTAACGACCTTTACATGCTCTTCAATGGTCAGTGTCGCTGACTCACCTGTTGTGCCTACTGCCACAATACCGTCTGTACCCGCTTCAACGTGGTACTCTACTAGCTTTTGCAGACTGTCAAAGTCTACTTCGCCATCTGCTTTGAATGGCGTAATCAGCGCTACGATACTTCCTGAAAACATGTTTATCTCCCTCATTTAACTCTTTCTGCATGGTACTGTAATGCGATTGAAAAACACAAGAGCGTAAACTCGCTTACAAAGTACAAATGAATGAATAATTATCAGTTGTTAGAGGTCTAGCAACTTAATTGCTCTATTTGGTTTGATTAGCGGCAATATTGATAATCGTGTTGGGCTTTCGAGTGACTTTAGAATCTATCAGTGATTTGGAAAATACTGAAGTGCACAAGCCAGGAAAATATACTCTTTGGTCGTGCTCACCAAGTCAGACCTGAGTGAATAAAAAGACCAAACAACACGCAAGCACATCATGCAAACGTTTTATTCCCCCAACTCCCTCGTTTACTGCTTGCCTCCAATCGTTCACCTCAAGAGCCAACCTGCTTTTTTGTAAACTAAAAAAAGAACTGACTCGATATTTCTCCGCAATATCTGTGCTAACATCTCTCTATTGAAGAAAGGACAAGAAGCTCATTTATGAAGCAACATCTGGTACTTACAGCAGTTGGAACGGACCGTCCAGGCATTTGTAACCAAGTCGTACACCTCGTTACTCAAGCCGGTTGTAACATAGTCGATAGCCGTATCGCTATCTTTGGAAGTGAATTTACCCTGATCATGCTCCTAACTGGGAACGCCAGTAGCGTGACTCGGGTAGAAACGCAATTGCCTCTACTTGGCCAAGAGCATGACCTGATTACGATTATGAAGCGTACGTCGGCGCACGAATTGCTCGACAACAGCTACACAATGGAAGTGTTTATTGAGTCTGAAGACCGCCCAGGTCTGACTGAAAAGTTTACTAAGTTCTTCGCGGATCAACAGATTGGTTTGGACTCTCTTAGCGCCCAAACTATCAGTAAGTCGAAAATTCAACTTGATGCCGACCAATTCCACATTGCGATTACCGCATCAGTAAGTGCGGATTGTAACTTAATGCAATTACAAGAAGATTTCGATGAACTTTGTCAGTCGCTCAACGTACAAGGTTCTCTGAATTTCATTAAAAACACACTATAAAGTAAAGGAAATCACCATGAATACGCTGACAGCAGGCTCGCCAGCGCCAGCCTTCTCTTTGCTCGACCAAGACGGAAATACCGTTTCTCTTGAAGACTTTAAAGGCAAGAAAGTACTTTTCTACTTTTACCCTAAGGCGATGACTCCGGGTTGTACTACACAAGCAAAAGGCCTTCGTGACATCAAAGCTGAACTCGATGCACATAACGTGGTGGTACTCGGCGTAAGCATCGACCCTGTAAAGCGCCTAGGCAAGTTCATCGAGCGCGATGATTTAAACTTCACTCTGCTTTCTGATGAAGATCATGCCGTTGCAGACCAGTTCGGCGTTTGGGGCGAAAAGAAATTCATGGGTAAAGTATACGATGGTCTTCACCGCATTAGCTTCCTGATCAATGAAGAAGGCGTAATTGAACACGTGTTCAACAAGTTCAAAACCAAAGATCACCACGAAGTCGTATTAAATTACCTGAACGAAAACGCATAAGCGCGATCCGTTCTTCAAATAACAAAAAGCCCAGCAAACTGCTGGGCTTTCTTTTGAGCATCGTACTTTGGTAACGCCTACTCTTGTTCGACTGGTTCGTTTTCTTCCGTACTCGGTAAGGCATGCCATACGGCTTTAACTAGTGTCGCCAACGGAATGGCGAAGAATACGCCCCAAAAACCCCACAAGCCACCGAAGACTAACACTGCCACAATGATGGCAACTGGGTGTAGATTTACCGCCTCAGAAAACAGAACAGGAACCAACACATTACCATCCAGCGCTTGGATAATACCGTAAGCAAGCAGCAACCAATAAAACGGAGGCGCAAGACCCCATTGGAACAGACCAACGATGGCGACAGGCACAGTTACAGCTGCCGCGCCGATATAAGGAATTAACACCGATAGACCGACAGCTACAGCAAGCAGCGCCGAATATCGAAGATCTAAAATGGCAAAAGTCACGTAACTCACGCCACCCACGATTAAAATCTCGAGCACTTTACCGCGAATGTAATTGGAGATCTGCTCGTTCATTTCATGCCAAACTTTATTCGCGAGTTTACGGTTTTTCGGCAAAACACCACTCGCGATTCTTAGCATCTCTTCTTTGTCTTTCAGTAAGAAGAAGATAAGTAGTGGCACTAAAATCAGGTATACCGCTAGCGTCGCAATACTGACTAATGACGCAAGTGAGCCTTTTACTACACTCTCACCAAGTCCCAACGCTTGGTTTTTGGCATTTGTCACCACGGTTTCTACAATTTCTAAGTTTGCTAACTCAGGATGACGTTCTGGCAGCGTGACAATAAACTTTTGTAACCCGTTGTACATGTTTGGAATATCGTTAATTAGATTACCGACCTGAGTCCAAATCGTCGGAACCAAACCAAACAAAGCGATCAACATCAATCCGACGAACATTAAGATCACGATGATGACCGACAAAGTGCGCGGCACGCCCATGCGACACATTTTTACGACTGGCCATTCAAGTAAATAAGCCAAAACGATCGCGACAAGCAATGGCGCAATCAAATGCCCAAAGAAGTAAATGGTGATAAAACCAAACAGCAAGATCGCGACGAGACTTACTGCATGAGGGTCTGAGAAACGTCGTTTATACCAACGACTAACCATTTCAAACATCTTATGCGGATTCCTTATTGAATACAGTCAATGTGTAGTGCTCTGATGTAGATTGGCAATCAACTGAGTACCCTTGGGCACTGAGATAGTTCACAATGTCTCGTTTAGAGCTGTTATCCACCACTTGAATAACAAGTTGATGATACTGCTGCGTTTCTCCTTGAAAGACTTCAGCAGCGTGACGCTTTGCAAGTAATAGTGCCATAGGGCAACGTTGTTCACGCAAATCAAGTAACATGGATTCCATTGTATTGCTCTGCACTTATGATAGGGTTGTATTGTAACGGCTTTTTGAGCTGGTGCTAGCACTTCTGACATGATTTAACCACATGCTGAAATGACTCGGATATAAAATAATTTACGAAACCAATTCATTTATTTCCGGTCTTATTGCTAACTTATATCCTCGCGGATAACCAAAACGCATGTGGCGCTGTTGAGAGGTTCTCAGCCTCTAACCACATGCTTATGTATTTTGGAGAACCTTTTAAACGTATGTTAAAACGCACTCGCTCGCTAGTTTGCTTATGTCTTGCAGCTGCAATCAGTTCGCCGACAACTTATGCCAATAGCATTGACTTGCCAGACATTGGCACGGCTGCTGGTGGCACGCTCTCAATAGACCAAGAGTTGATTTACGGCGACGCCTATATGCGTATGCTCAGAGCCAGTAAACCTATCGTTAATGATCCTGTAATCAATGAGTATATTGACGCTCTCGGGCACAGACTAGTAGCCAATGCGAACGATGTAAAAACGCCGTTTCACTTCTTTATGATTCGCGACCGCAATATTAACGCGTTCGCGTTTTTTGGTGGTTACGTAGCGTTGCACTCTGGGTTGTTTCTTCATGCGCGTTCAGAAAGTGAGTTGGCCTCTGTTGTTGCTCACGAGATTGCGCACGTCACACAACGCCACCTTGCGCGCAGCATGGAAGAGCAAGCACGTCGCTCTCCGGCCACATTAGCTGCACTCGCTGGCGCATTACTGCTTTCGATTGCCTCACCAGAAGCGGGGATGGCTGCAATTACGGCGGCAACCGCAGGTAACATGCAAAGCCAAATCAACTACACTCGCGCGAATGAAAAAGAAGCGGATCGCTTTGGTATTTCAACACTGGCAAAAGCTGGTTTTGATGTTCAAGCAATGCCACGTTTTTTTGGCCGTCTTGCAGATGAATATCGTTATGCGAGTAAACCGCCGCCAATGCTACTGACTCACCCACTACCTGAAGATCGAATTACTGATAGCCGTGCACGAGCAAGGACCTATCCACCAATGCGAGTTGTGCCTTCGATAGACTATCACCTAGCGCGTGCGCGCATTGTGGCTCGTTACGCTGGCATTGATGGACAAGCTGCTTTGGGCTGGTTTGAGCGAACTCAAAAGAAAGCCTCTGCGGACATCACACCTGCTTTTGACTATGGGCGAGCACTCGTACATTTAGACAGCAAACGCTTGTCTCAAGCGGAACCTATTTTGAAAAAGTTGCTGGAGCAGGACCCAAGTAACCCGTTCTACCTGGATGCTATGACGGATTTATATATCGAGAAGAAGCAGCCAGAAAAAGCAACCGATATGCTCCGTAAAGCGTTATCTCGGAACCCTCAAAATAAAGTATTGACCATTAACTATGCCAACGCGCTACTTGAGGACAATAAAAACGATCAAGCCACGCGAGTCCTTCAAAGATACACTCATGATTATCCTGAAGATACAAATGGCTGGCACCTAATATCGAAGAGCTACCACGCGCTAGGACGTAGTGATGAAGAGTTGGCTGCGCGAGCGGAAATTTTGGCGTTGCGAGCAAACTGGAATAAAGCGATTCAATATTATAGTGAAGCAAGTAAAATGGCCAAGTTGGGCAGCTTAGAGCAAGCTCGATACGATGCCCGTATTGACCAACTAATGATCCAAAGAGATCGATTCATGGCATTACAATAACGAAATGGAGAAAACCATGTCAGTCGTGATTTATCACAACCCTCGTTGCTCAAAGAGCCGTCAAACACTTGAACTGCTTGAGCAAAATGGTGTTACACCGGAAGTCGTCAAATACCTAGACACACCACTTAACGTAGATGAGCTAAAAGCGCTGTACGCACAACTTGGCTTTTCATCTGTACGTGAAATGATGCGCACCAAAGAAAGCGAATACAAAGAACTTGGCCTAGGCGAAGACTCTGTTAGCGATGAGCAATTGTTCGAAGCAATGGCGAAAAATCCAAAATTATTTGAGCGTCCGGTGGTAGTTGCCAACGGCAAAGCGAAAATTGGTCGACCACCAGAGCAAGTGTTGGATATTCTATAAATGGATTGCCAGATCCTTATTTTGTACTTCAGCCGTCACGGCTCGACAAAACAACTGGCAAGACAGATAGCAAGAGGAGTCGAATCGACTCCTCAATGCCAAGCAATTTTGCGTACAGTTGAAGAATTGTCACCTCACTCACACTCCCCTTCTGATCCAATTGTTACTCTAGAGGAACTGAAAACGTGCGACGGTCTAGCGTTTGGCAGTCCCGTCTGGTTTGGCAACATGGCTGCGCCTTTAAAGCACTTCTGGGATCAGACTACATCTTTATGGGTCAGTGGTGACTTAATCGATAAGCCAGCTTGTGTCTTTACCTCTTCCTCTTCGATGCATGGTGGTCAAGAAACAACGTTACAAAGCATGATGACCCCTTTATTGCATCACGGGATGATGGTTTTGGGCATTCCTTATGCCGAACCAGAGCTACACACTACGCAGTCCGGAGGCACTCCGTATGGCGCCAGCAGTGTAGGCCATGAGGCAACCCTCAGCAGTGAAGAGATTCGTCTGGCACAACAATTAGGCAAAAGGCTGGCAACTGCAGCGTTAAAACTAAAAGTCTGTTAGTAAAATCAAGGATAGTTAATCGATGTCTGACTCTTTAGACCAAACACCACTCGGTACACAGGCTAAAACCTATCGTTACCTAGCTTTATTTGGCAACTTAGCCTTATTGGCCTGGGTCGCTATTTGGCAACTTGCGTTGTCCCCTCACCCTCACCTCAGCAGCACAACACTTGCTATTGCTTGGTGTATTCCGCTATTACTTCCGTTGCCTGGTATTTTGGCCGGCAAGCCTTACACTCATGCTTGGGCTAACTTTGTTCTTATGCTGTATTTCTTGCATGCGCTGACCATCCTTTATGTGGATGGTGGAGAACGTTGGCTTGCGGCAGTAGAGTTGCTCCTGACTTCACTCGGTTTCGCTGGCAATATTTTGTTTGCTAGAGCGAGAGGCAAAGAGCTAGGTCTTAAGTTGAAGCGCCTCTCTCAAGTAGAAAAAGAAGAAAAAGCGAAATTCAATAAATAACGCCAATCGCAATCAATCACTGAGCATTGGTTCGAATACGAATTTAGAAAACAAAAAGAGTCGCTATTGCGACTCTTTTTTACGCTTACCACATTGGTGTTTGATCCTTGCGCTTTACGCCTGGAAAGCTATCAATGCGATTACGATGCCGAGCGCCACTCGTAGATCAAGTCATACTGTTCTCGGACAGGCTCCACAATCATCGGCTGAGTTGGGTGCGTTTCGTCCTTTGCTTCCGCCGCGATATCCGCAGGCACTTCAGACTGCACTTTTTCTACCATAGCTGTATCTTTAGCTTCATTCATCGGAGCAATTGGCTCTGCTTCTTGAGTTAAAGCTGGGGCATCAACTTCACCCAAAGGATCTTCAAAAACCATTAATTGAGAAATAGAAGAAGCTTCTTTCTCAAAAGCTTGTTGAGATGCCAAAAGATGGATGTTGAGCGTCAGCTCATCACCTTGGACACGCTTAATTTCCGTACCCGCAACCGAATTAAGTTGTTTTAACGCATTCTCTAAACGGAAGAAGTCCGTGGCAGACGTTACATTAAGGACTTTCACCGCCAAAGCTTTTGAAGATTTTCCAGATACTACCACTGCGCTCTTACTCGCGTAGTAGTCAGCGATGCCATCAACCATCTCAGCAATGGCATTGGCGCCTGATGCGGAACCGTTACGCGGAGAGCGCTGTGCTTCAACAATTCTCATTGGTGATTGATCGTATAACGTCCAGCGAATTTGTTCACCTTGAGCGCGCACAACTAAAACGGCATCCGCTGGGTAGCGCTGGCTCGCTTGGCCAATTGGCTCAATAAAGCCGCCCCAAAGATCAGAAACATTAACACCAGTTACATCATCAAAATCACCAACCGGGATCGTGATCGGCAAGCCTCTCGATTTCGCAGCACTGCGAAGTGCTACAGCGTTTGAAGAGTCGGAATGCTCCCAAGCAATATTACGATCGTATCCCTGTTCTTCCACCATCCAAACCAAAATATTGGCACGATTTGGCGACCAAGATGGCAATTGAGCTTGTGTTAAAAGCGAGCTGATTTGGTCGCTGTTAAACAACATTTTTAAGCTCGCTTTTCCATCAACCTGCCCATAGCTCAGTTGGGAAATGTAACGCGCACTTGAACCAAGTGCCTTTTTAATCACTGGATTGCTTAAAGAGGATTGAGAACCGGTCGCTCGAACAATCACATCCTGCATACCTTGTTGACGAGCCAGAGACTCACCGTCGTTCTGCTCACTGTCGATAACCACTTCGGCACGATAGATATCCACCTGAGTTAATGCATATACTGGTAGGGACAACCAACCTATCAGTAAGAGAGCTAAATAGCGCATAGTTTTTATAATCCTCTGAACAAGAACCCGAATAATAAGCAACTATCAAATCTTGAGCAAGGTAAGTACTGAGTAAATTGTCTGTATTATGACCAGCTTTGTTAACTCGGGCCTCAACCAGCGCTTCAGTGCTATTTTTTATAATAAACTCATTGCTTATTAAGCTATCTCAACAAGTTAGGCTGTCTATTTTTCATCTTCACGCAAGACACGTAAAAGAGGACAATTTGCAAGCAACTAACTCTCAAAAACGCTATTTATGGGAAAGATTCAATCGAAAGTTTGATCCATGCAACATTGCAAACGATTGCAGGATGATAGTATTCGCCGGATTTGTCTGCGTATCTTGAAAATAGGGAATTATTATGAAAAACGCGTTACAAGGCGCTCAAATGCTCTTTGTCGCTTTTGGTGCTTTGGTGCTTGTGCCGCTGCTAACTGGCCTTGATCCAAATGTCGCCCTCTTTGGTGCCGGTGTCGGTACTCTCCTCTTCCAATTAATGACTAAACGTTCTGTTCCCATCTTCCTTGCCTCTTCTTTTGCGTTTATTGCTCCTATTATGTTCGGTATCCAAACTTGGGGTATCGGCGCAACGATGGGCGGCTTAATGGCAGCGGGCCTGGTTTATGTGGCTCTAGGGGCGATGATCAAAGTGCGTGGTGTTGGATTTATCCATAAAATTCTCCCGCCTGTTGTCGTTGGCCCTGTGATCATGGTGATTGGTCTTGGCCTTGCTCCAACAGCAGTGAACATGGCGGTAGGTAAAACCGGTGATGGTGCTGCACAGCTTGTTAATGGTGATGCTGCGATCATCATCTCGGCGGTCTCACTGCTCACAACCATTGTACTAAGCGTGTTTGCAAAAGGCTTTTTGAAGCTCGTTCCAATTGTCGGTGGTATTCTTGCAGGTTACTCTGTTTCTCTATTCTACGGGGTGGTTGATTTCACTCCAGTAACACAAGCGGCTTGGCTAGCTATGCCAAACTTCACCGCGCCAGAGTTCAACATAAACGCAATCTTGTTCATGATTCCTGTCGCTATCGCACCTGCGGTAGAGCACGTAGGTGACATGCTTGCTATCTCAAACGTTACAGGTAAAAACTACCTGAAAAAACCTGGCCTTCATCGCACAATCGCAGGTGACGGGGTGGCAACTATCGCAGCATCGATGGTGGGTGCTCCACCAAACACCACTTACAGTGAAGTTACAGGAGCGGTAATGCTAACCAAAGCATTTAACCCTGTGATCATGACTTGGGCTGCGATCACTGCAATCGTACTTGCATTGGTAGGTAAGCTAGGCGCGGTTCTTCAAACGATTCCAGTACCTGTCATGGGCGGTATCATGATTCTGCTGTTCGGCTCTATCGCCACAGTAGGCCTCAACACACTGATCAAGAATAACGTTGATTTACATAAGTCTCGCAACCTAGTGATCGTTGCCGTAACACTTGTATTTGGTATTGGCGGTATGGCTTTCGGTATTGGCGAGTTCAGCCTACAAGGTGTGAGCCTATGCGGTATCGTGGCAATTATTCTTAACCTTGTGCTACCAAACGATTTAGGTGAAAACCACGTTGTAGATAACGCACAAATGGAAGAAGAGAACGCGAAATAGTGCGTCTGCGCTGCTTTACTGAGTGGCGCATTTTATTCTTCTCGTATTATAGATATAAAAAAGGCTTGGTTTTCACCAAGCCTTTGTTTTTTCTGTTCAGTCGTAGTAATACATTAAAGAATTACTTAGTACCGAAGATCTTATCACCTGCATCACCTAGACCCGGTACGATGTAGCCTTTGTCATTTAGCTTCTCATCGATGGCCGCAGTGTATAGCTCCACATCTGGGTGTGCTTTTTCTAGCGCTTCAATACCTTCTGGTGCAGCAACAAGTACCAACACTTTGATTTGGTTACAACCTTTCTCTTTTAGAAGATCAATCGTAGCAATCATAGAACCACCCGTTGCAAGCATTGGGTCAACAACAAGCGCAATACGCTCATCGATGTTAGAAGCAAGCTTGTTGAAGTAAGGAACTGGCTCCAGTGTTTCTTCATCACGGTAAATACCAACAACACTGATACGTGCGCTTGGCATGTGCTCAAGAACACCGTCCATCATGCCTAGACCTGCACGTAGGATTGGTACTACGGTTACTTTTTTACCTTTAATTTGGTCTACTTCTACCGGACCGTTCCAACCATCAATGGTCACTTTTTCTGTTTCAAAGTCTGACGTTGCTTCGTAAGTAAGTAGGCTACCGACCTCAGTCGCTAACTCACGAAAACGTTTTGTGCTGATGTCACCTTCTCTCATTAGACCAATTTTATGTTTTACTAGAGGGTGCTTCACTTCAACAACTTTCATGTCCATCTCCGGCTATAGTTGGCAATATTTAAACAAACCTTCAGATTATACATGATTTTTACAGGGATATCAGGATAAATCACTAAAGAAAAAAACAGACGCAAACGTTTGCTATCTATGTTTAAGCACTGTTAGAATAGCGCCGTTTTCATATCCAACTTAATACCGAGGACTTCCCTGTGAGTGGTAACAACTCTTCTCTTAGCTATAAAGACGCTGGTGTAGATATTGATGCAGGCAACGCGCTTGTGGATCGTATTAAGGGTGCGGTAAAACGTACTCGTCGCCCTGAAGTTATGGGTGGTATCGGTGGTTTTGGCGCGCTATGCGAATTGCCAACCAAATACAAACAACCTGTACTGGTTTCTGGTACTGATGGCGTAGGTACTAAGCTTCGCCTAGCACTGGATATGAACAAGCACGACACTATCGGTATCGACCTTGTTGCGATGTGTGTAAATGATCTTATCGTGCAAGGCGCAGAGCCACTGTTCTTCCTAGATTATTACGCAACAGGCAAGCTAGACGTTGATACCGCTGCGGATGTTGTTTCAGGTATCGCGGAAGGCTGTATTCAAGCAGGTTGTGCCCTAATTGGTGGCGAAACTGCGGAGATGCCTGGCATGTATGAAGGCGAAGACTACGACGTTGCTGGTTTCTGTGTTGGCGTAGTCGAAAAAGAAGACGTGATCGACGGCACGAAAGTCGCTGCTGGTGATGCACTTATCGCTGTTGGCTCAAGCGGCCCACACTCAAACGGTTACTCCCTTATCCGTAAAATCCTAGAAGTATCTGGTGCAGATAAGAACGAAGAACTAGCAGGTCGCACTATCGGTGAGCACCTACTAGAACCAACGAAGATTTACATCAAATCAGCACTTAAGATGATTGAGAAACACGACATCCATGCGATTTCTCATATCACTGGTGGTGGTTTCTGGGAAAACATCCCACGTGTGCTGCCTGAAGGCACAAAAGCAGTTATCGATGGTAACAGCTGGGAATGGCCAGTGATCTTCAAGTGGCTACAAGAGAAAGGCAATGTCGACACACACGAAATGTACCGTACATTCAACTGTGGTGTGGGTCTAATCGTTGCACTACCTAAAGACCAAGCGGAAGCCGCGGTTGCTCTTCTTCAAGAAGAAGGTGAAAACGCATGGGTGATTGGTCAAATCGCGCAAGCAGACGCGAATGAAGAGCAAGTTAAAATCCAATAATTTGCAAATCGAGCTCACAAGATAAAAAGAATGAGGACACTAGATGACTAGGTCCTCATTTTGCTATCTAGAACAATAAAAACCATTCTATTAGTAGGTAGTTTAGAAGCTACATAACTCCAACCTACAATACCAAGGCACTCTCGACATCATGAAAAACCATACCCTAAAAAACATTGTGGTCCTCATCTCGGGTAACGGAAGTAACCTGCAAGCTATCTTGGAAGCTTGCGAAGACAGCATGCCAAACGCACGAGTGGCAGCCGTGTTCTCTAACAAAGCCGATGCTTTTGGTTTAGAACGTGCAAAAAAGTTTGATGTAGACGGTCACTTTGTCGACCCTAAAGCATTCAGCTCGCGTGAAAGCTTTGATGCAGAGCTAGTGAGTCAAATCGATGAATACCAACCAGACGTGATTATTCTGGCGGGCTACATGCGTATTCTGAGCAGCGAGTTTGTTTCTCATTACATGGGTAAGATGATCAATATCCACCCTTCTCTTCTACCAAAATATCCTGGGCTACACACACACCAGAGAGCAATAGATGCTGGCGACAAAGAACATGGTACGAGTGTGCACTTTGTAACGGAAGAGCTTGATGGTGGCCCTGTCATACTGCAAGCAAAAGTTCCTGTGTTCGAAGACGATGATGCTAGTGTACTTGCAGCGCGTGTTCAGGCTCAGGAGCACCGAATCTACCCTATGGTGGCTAAGTGGTTGGTAGACGAGCGGTTGATCATGAAGGATGGTAAAGCCTATTTAGATGGCGCAGAGCTTGGCGTACACGGCTACGCCTCCGATGAGTAGTCCTGAAAACCAAACTCCAAACACAAAAAAGCAGCCTGAGAGCTGCCTTTTGTTATTTTGAAACATATAAACTTGATTCAAGAAAGCCGTAGTGAGACTAGAAACATAAAACCCAACATTCTAGAAAATCCCATAACCACTTGAGTAACACGACACTCGGAAAGTAGATTCTGAATCTGGTTCGTTCCTCACCGTTCAGAATGACGTGGTGTTTTATGAGAAATTTCTATCAGTTACGTCTTTCCAGCAAGCCTTAGCGAGACTAGGAGGCTAGAAAGTATGAGAGTTCACCAGTATCTGCCCTCGGTTTAAACGCATAAAAATAAAGCTCGCGATTAAGCGAGCTTTACGAGTTGTTCCGAATTAACCGCTATTCTAACGGCTCAGTTGGCGCCTGATTGCCCGGTTTCGCCGCTGCAAACGGCACATTCACCAATTCAGAGGCATTGTTTTTCACAAGTTCACCTAGGTGAAACAAGCCGTATTCGCCAGGCTTCATCCGCTGCCAAGCTTCATTGCCCGTTAAAGGTTGAGTCGCGATCACAGACACAATGTCGTGTGGCGTTGTTTCTTCTTGGAAGTTAATTTCCACATCTTCATCAAGCAAAGCGGCTTTACCAAACGGTGCGCGTCTCGTGATCCAATACAAGTGATTGGTGCAATACGTCATTACATACTCACCATCACTCAGAAGCATGTTAAATACACCCTTCTCTCTTAGCTCATCACAACATTTAGCTACATATAAGAATACCGACTCCATATCCTTTGGTGGCTCAGGGTATCGATCTTCCATTTGCTTCAACAACCAGCAAAATGCCAGTTCACTATCTGTCTCACCGACAGGTCGATGTCGACCCGTATGTAAGTCTTGATAGCCTGAGAGCTGACCGTTGTGCGCAAACGTCCAATACCTCCCCCATAACTCACGTGTAAAGGGATGAGTATTTTCTAAATTAACACCACCACGATTCGCCTGTCGGATATGACTAACGACAGCACGACTCTTGATAGGATAATTTTGCACTAACTCTGCAATTTGCGACTCACAACTTGGCTTGGGATCTTTGAAAGTTCGAAAACCTTTCCCTTCGTAGAAGGTAATTCCCCATCCGTCACGGTGTGGGCCAGTTCGACCTCCACGCTGCATGAGCCCGGTAAAACTGAAACAAATATCCGTCGGAACATTAGCGCTCATACCGAGCAATTCACACATGATTTAAAAAACTCCCTAACAACACAGCTCGAAAAGGTAGCTGTGAAACGACTATTCCATCTCTTTTTCAATCAACTGAATGATGATATGAATAATCTTAATATGAATTTCCTGAATACGGTCCGCATAACCAAAGTGCGGCACGCGGATTTCAATATCGGCAAGCCCTGCCATTTTGCCGCCATCTTTGCCTGTTAGCGCAATCGTCTTCATGCCTTTCGCTTGTGCCGCTTCAATTGCTTTCAGGATGTTACCTGAGTTACCTGAAGTCGACAGACCAAACAGTACGTCACCTTTTCGGCCAACCGCTTCTACATAACGGGAAAACACGAAGTCATAACCAAAGTCATTACTCACGCAAGAAAGGTGGCTTGGATCTGAAATAGCAATACCAGCATAGCCAGGACGGTTTTCTCGGTAACGGCCTGTTAACTCTTCGGCAAAGTGCATCGAATCACAGTGAGAACCACCGTTACCACATGACAGTACTTTACCATCTTGCTTGAATGAGTCAGCAATCATTTTCGCCGCTGCTTCGATTTGCGCAATGTTATGGTCATCACTTAAAAATTTGTTGAGCACTTCAGCAGCTTCGTTTAATTCACTTCTAATCAGATCATGGTACATAAGACGTTCTCTTTATTATTTCGGCTTCAGTCAGTCCTAGATTCACTGAGCAAATTGTTCTGATACCAATTTGGTATCGGACATTTCATAAACCTGAACTCGGGTTTGATTACTCTGAGTTTACCCACAAACGAGAATTAGTGTCGATAGTGAACCAACAGATTTAGATTGGTGATGGTAATAAACTTGTCAACTTGCTCATGAAACCATCACTCAAATCGCAACTTTAGAACTTTAACTCTACTTAGATCACTTTTTATCCAATCTTATGTTTTACATTTCCTTAATATTTTGATTACACTTAAACCAACTGGTTAGACCTCTTACCTAACATACAGACGTACAACACTTATAAAGTCTGAAAAGGAAAATACATATGGACATCTTGCTCTCAATCATCACGATGACGGTCGTGCTAGGCATTACGCTCTACCACCGCATGTCTCTCGTGAAATCTATTAGTTTACTCACAGCAGCTATGTTAGCGCTCACAGTAATAGGCACGGTTGGCGTTACTGGTTGGGCTATTTACGTTCTTGCTGCCGCTGTATTCGCGGTCCCTGGCGTACGTCAGTCTTTGGTAAGCCGCAAAGCATTAGCGCTTTTCAAGAAAGTGCTGCCAGCTATGTCTCAAACCGAAAAAGAAGCGTTAGACGCAGGTACCGTCTGGTGGGAAGCCGAGCTATTTAAAGGCAAACCAGAGTGGCAAAAGCTTCACGCAATTCAAGCACCTAAATTAAGTGCAGAAGAACAAGCCTTTTTAGACGGTCCAGTGAATGAAGTGTGTGCCATGGTGAGCGATTTTCAAGTGACTCACGAACTCGCAGACTTACCGCCAGAAGTATGGCAATACCTGAAAGATCACAAATTCTTTGCCATGATCATTAAGAAAAAGTACGGTGGTCTTGAGTTCTCAGCATACGCGCAATCACTAGTACTACAAAAACTAACGGGTGTTTCTGGCGTTCTATCGTCTACCGTTGGTGTTCCTAACTCTTTGGGCCCTGGTGAGCTACTGCAACACTACGGTACTGAAGATCAGAAAAATCATTACTTACCGCGCCTAGCTGAAGGTAAGGATATCCCTTGTTTCGCCCTAACAAGTCCAGAAGCGGGTTCTGACGCTGGATCTATTCCAGATTACGGTGTGGTCTGTAAAGGCGAATGGGAAGGAAAAGAAGTACTGGGTATGCGCCTGACTTGGAACAAGCGCTACATCACCCTAGCGCCAGTCGCAACGGTACTAGGCTTAGCATTTAAACTTCGCGATCCTGAAGGTTTGCTAGGCGACAAAGAAGATCTTGGCATCACTTGTGCGCTTATCCCAACTGATGTCAAAGGTGTTGAGATTGGTAACCGACACTTCCCGCTCAATGTACCATTCCAAAATGGTCCAACGCGCGGTAAAGACATCTTTGTTCCTATCGATTTCATTATCGGTGGTGAAAAAATGGCGGGCCAAGGTTGGCGTATGCTGGTTGAGTGTTTGTCGGTTGGACGTGGTATCACACTACCTTCAAACTCAACAGGTGGTATCAAAACTGCCGCAATGGCCACAGGTGCTTACTCACGCATTCGTCGCCAGTTCAAACAGCCAATCGGTCACATGGAAGGCGTAGAAGAGCCATTGGCACGTCTTGGTGGTAATGCTTATGTGATGGATGCAGCAAGTAACTTAACCGTGGCAGGTATCGACCTAGGTGAAAAACCTTCGGTTATCTCAGCTATCGTGAAGTACCACTGTACTCATCGCGGTCAGCAAAGCATCATCGACGCAATGGACATCGTAGGCGGTAAAGGGATCTGTATGGGACCTTCTAACTTCCTAGCGCGTGGTTACCAAGGTGCACCAATCGCGGTAACGGTTGAGGGTGCAAACATCCTAACTCGTTCAATGATCATCTTTGGTCAAGGTGCGATTCGTTGTCACCCTTACGTTCTTGAAGAAATGAACGCAGCATATTCTGAGGCTGGCGATGCAGTTGAGAAGTTCGATAAAGCGCTTGCTGGTCACGTGAGCTTTACAATGAGTAACCTCGTGCGCAGTATCTGGTTTGGTTTGAGCGATGGTTTAGGTTCTTCATCACCAACCAAAGATGCAACCAAGCGTTACTACCAACAATTGAACCGTTACAGTGCAAACCTTGCTCTGCTATCGGATATCTCAATGGCAGTGCTAGGTGGCTCTTTGAAGCGTAAAGAGCGTCTATCAGCGCGTCTTGGTGACATTCTAAGCCAGCTATATTTGAGCTCTGCGACGTTGAAACGTTTTGAGCAAGATGGCCGCCCAGTCGAAGATTTACCATTAGTACACTGGGGTCTACAAGACAGTTTGAAACAAGCTGAAGTGGCAGTAGATGAATTCTTAGCAAACTTTCCGAACAAAGTAATTGGCCGTGCGCTACGCGTATTAATCATGCCATTTGGTCGCGTACGCAAAGCACCAAGCGATAAACTAGACAGTAAAGTAGCGCGTATTCTACAAACGCCAAGTGCAACGCGCTCACGCATTGGTCGCGGTCAGTACCTTGAACCAACCGAGCACAACGCAGCAGGTAAGATTGAGCTTGCCCTGTCAGTCATTCTTCAAGCTGAGCCAGTGTTCGACAAAGTATGTAAAGCTCAAGGCAAACGTCGTCCATTCCTACGTTTGGATATGATTGCTCAGGAAGGGCTAGAGCAAGGCTTGATCACGCAAGAAGAAGCCGACCTACTAAGAGAAGCTGAACAGCATCGTCTGGATACAATCAACGTTGACGACTTTGAGCCGGAATTGCTCGCAGCAAAGCCGCTATACCCTCAGATGGATAGCGTTGCCTAACTCTCTAATCTGAAACCATAAAACGGGAGTGACAACTCCCGTTTTTTATTGCTACCAGAATAGCGTTCATAACACCTCACACCACGAAGAACCTCTGCGCAAGCGCAATAAAATCCACGCACTCCGAACCTTCCCCCCGATTTCCAGTGATAACTAACTCACAGACGTTCCAAGCAAGCGGTGTATACTTTTAAGTAACTCACTCACATATATGGTAAATCCGTTGGCTAAAATATTATTCGCACAGTGGTTCCCTGGGCTTGTTCAGCTTAAGCATTATCAAAAAGAATGGTTTGTTAACGACTTTAGAGCCGCCTTTTCTGTTGTCGCGGTTGCCCTGCCAGTTGCCATAGCTTATGCACAGCTAACCGGTGTATCCGCAATTGTCGGTCTGTACTCGTGTGTACTGCCAATGTTGGTGTACGCCATGATGGGCACATCTCGACAACTCATTGTCGGACCCGATGCAGCAACTTGTGCAGTGATCGCTGCTGTTGTAACACCACTTGCCGCAGGTGACCCCACAAAACATTGGCAGTTAGTCATGACCATGACAGCGATGACGGGGATTTGGTGTGTACTGGCAAGTCGTTTCAAGTTAGGGGTGTTTGCAGACTTCCTTTCTCGCCCGATTCTTTTGGGTCTACTCAACGGTGTCGCTCTCACGATTATCGTTGGTCAGTTTGCCAAAGTGGTCGGTTTGAAATACGAACAACGTTATTTGCTGGAACGCTTATGGGAGGCTCCACAACGATTAACCGAGCTTCATTGGCCTACCGTAACTCTGAGTATCGTGACGGTTGTCGTTTATTTACTCACCAAACGCTACCGACCAACTTGGCCTGCTGCCATGCTGGCGATACTCGTGACTACCGCGTCAGTTTGGTTTTTCCATTTACAAGAGATGGGCGTATCCGTAGTTGGGCTCACTCAAGGTGGTTTCCCTCAGTTTCAAACGCCGGAGTTTGAGCTAGGTGAAGTTCGTGAGCTAGTGGTCCCGGCGCTCAACCTTGCGATTGTCAGCTTTGTTAGCATGATGCTCACCGCGCGCAGTTTCGCCGCTAAAAACGGTTATGATATTGATGCAAATAAAGAGTTTCAGGCGTTGGGCTTTGCCAACATTGCCTCAGCGTTTTCGCAAGGTTTCGCGATAAGCGGAGCTGACTCACGCACAGCGGTAAATGATGCCAATGGCGGTAAATCTCAATTAGTTTCGATTGTCGCCGCAATCACCATTGCCATTATTGCGGTATTTATTTATGAGCCTTTACAGTTTATTCCCATCGCATCACTTGGTGTCGTGTTGATCATCGCATCCTTGTCTCTGCTCGATCTCAAAGCCATTTGGAAATTAAAATCTCGTGACAAAGATGCGTTCTATCTAGCAA
Source organism: Vibrio sp. T9 (assembly GCF_003123985.1). Lineage (NCBI taxonomy): Bacteria > Pseudomonadati > Pseudomonadota > Gammaproteobacteria > Vibrionales > Vibrionaceae > Vibrio > Vibrio sp. T9. The sequence goes on along the minus strand of NZ_NIGY01000006.1, from coordinate 385,930 downwards.
TCATCACTTTTATTTCTGTTTTGATCGTAGGCGTAATACCGGGGATCACTTTGGCGGTACTGCTAGGGCTGTTTCAATTTTTACGTATTGTCATGCGACCGAGTGATCAGCTACTTGGCTTGGATGAAAAAGGCACCATTCGGACCATCGACGACTCAGGAAAAGCTTCGCCTATTCCTGGAATGGTGATTTACCGCTTTAACTCGCCGCTGACTTACTTCAACGCACCTTACTTTAAACGCCGAGTGTTAGAGCAAGTAGAACATCACAAAGACGCAAGTTGCGTTGTCATCGACGCCGTATCGAGCTTTACTCACTTGGATCTCAGTGTGATGGCAACACTGGCAGATATTCACAATACTTTAAAAAAGAGAGGCGTACGCTTAATCCTCGCAGGAAGGAAACGACGCTTACGTCAATGGTGTGAGCTTACTGGTATCAGCACCAGTGAAGGAGGTATCTTACTTCGAGCCGATATGTACCTTGCCATTAAACTTAGTGGCTGTTACATCAGTGCTGTGGGTGAGGGACAAATTCCTACTGTTCAAAAAGAGCCTGATTTAGAGCAGCCACCCAAACCAATTCCAGAAGTGGCTTAAGTAGAAATTTAATATAGAAAACAGGAAATTAAACTCCTGTTTTCTATTGCTTATTTACACAGCTGAATACGTGTTACACCTTCGGCTTAAACTTTTTTGTCATCCCTTGGCTTTTAGGAGCCACCAGCCTATAACCAAGCTTTTCGTAAAAGACCGGCTCATCAGCAATCATAGAAACGTAAGAGCCTTCAAGTGCAACAGAAGAAAGATAATCGTCGATGTATTCCATGACTTTTCTACCTAACCCGTTACCTTGATAATCAGGGTCAACGGCAACGTCGACAATTTCGAAGTTACACGCCCCGTCACCAACAATCCGGCCCATTGCAATGAGCTTTCCTTCATCCCGGACAGATACGCCATACAACGAATTGGGTAGACCAATTTCAGCAGCTTTCAACGATTTGGGTGATAGCCCGGCTTTGACGCGCATATCACAGTATTCTTTCGGGCTTGGCACGTGCTCTTCATATCTTATTGTCATTATGTACGACTCCTTTGTATCACCTTGGAGCTTACATAACTAAACTGTATAAATAAACAGTTAAAATTGGAAAGGTGTTCCCGTTAAGCACACAAAGTATCGGGTCTGGAAAAGAAGCCACCGACAACTCTGACGCCATAATAGATATAAGTTGCTCTGAAGCTAGACATTCCTTTGTCTAAACATGTTTCTCTCAACAACATATCCGCATGCTTTCGAGCACTTTGTGGCAACACCTCTTCCCTCATGAGTTGGTAAAGAGCATCATGCACTAAAGAAGCTTTCATAATGTTTTTTGTGTCTAACGCTGGCCCACTCGCTCCATCCCATGCATAGCCCTTTTTAATCGTTAACACGCCTTGTTTGGACAAACTAAGAAAAGGGCTGTCATACGCCTTACTCACTGGAATGCGAGTCTCAATCTTTTCTTCAGAATGGAGAGTGTATTTGTACTTCTGACGCTTTTTGTATTTCATAACCTAACCGCCTAACTAACTTGAGTGGGAGGAACGGGGATAACTCTCAAATTAGAGTTTCTCAGAGAGTTTTTTAAAGTAGGACTTTGCAAGATCATGGTTATCTCTGCTCAACCACTTAATACAATCAAAGAGTTCCCAAATCAGGCCTTGATCACCACTGGTATAAACTGGGAAATCTTCATGTTTTGGCGCAGGTTCATCAGTAACCATGCCAGCAGTCACATCAGCTTTATCAAATAAAACCTTAAATGGCTTAGAAAGTTTGAAAGGCTCACAGATATCTAAACAATGAATCTCCGCACTGGTTAGGTCATTAAAAATATATTTTTTGAAGCACGCATTTTCGTTGTGCTCTCCCTCAAGACGATAAAAAATGTCTTTATTTGCTTCAAAGTGGGTAAAGCAAGGCTCTGAGGCTTTATGGAAGTTGTTTTGAGTAAAGACAACAACATCAGCGTCCGAAATACGGTCACCTTTTCCTGATGACAATGAACCAAGCAATACCGCAGCAACAACGTCTTTTTCAGAATAAAAGGCATCATAAGCAGACTCAACCAAGGCCTTTTGTCGTGGTAGATGTTCTAGTTCTAACGCTCCAATTGTCATAACTCACTCCGTCGATACGCACTAAAATCAAGTCGAAACGTAAAGAGTATCATGCGAGCTTTATTATGATTAATCAACGTTAAATCATGGTGTTACTTTAAAATAAAATGATTAATGACCATGAGAACATCAAATTCTGTCTCAAACTTAAACTGAAAAAAAACGGAGCCGATTGGCTCCGTTTCTAGGTTTATGTGTTACTACTATTTCTTTGGCACTTCTAACTGCATCTCTGGCATGGCATCGCGCTTCGCTTTAATTTTGCGCCAGACTATCCATGCAATGATCACAATCAGCAGCATTATCACGTTACCCACCGCGATAATAATCATGCTGCGCTTACGCTCAGCCTCCCGCTCAGCAATAATTTGCTTTTCCATTTCAATACGGCGCTGCTCGGCTAATTCAGCTTCTTTTGCAATTCGAGCGGCTTCTAGATCAACGTCATCAACTACACTGAAAGTTTGCTCTGGAATAGGAAACACCAGTGGACGTTGCGTCGCAAAATCAGTGGCAAAGATCTCGCCGCGCCATGCGTATTTACCAAGCTCAGCGTCATTATTGAGGTTCAGCGTGGTTCTCATTCCATCTTTAGAAACCTGGCCTTGGCTGTAGCTAACAAAGCCATCGGGTGCATCTTGTTCCACCGTGACTGCGATTGAGCCTGGCGCGATCATACCTTGCTCACCACTCACCACCAATTGGTGTGGTTTGTCGGGATTGCGCGCCTGAATAAAAGTACGAGAAATTGGGTTCGGATAAACCAAGATGACTTGCTCTTGCGCTCGTAAGAATACGCCATTACCAGAGGTGATTCGCGCACGGTACTTACCGGGCTCAACATCTATTGGTAGTTGGACAGTGAACACACCATCCCCTGCTTTTTCATCCAAGCCGCGGCCATCATCAGCAAACTCACCCACAACCATCGGCACTGGACGTGCTTCTTTGATCAACTCATCTTCATTTTCGACAAACTTGGTAAATGTCACGCGCAAATTCACGCGGTCAAGGAAGTCGCGCAGTACAAGAGGTTTGTCGTCGGAGGTTAGGCGAGCTGTAAACTTAAGCGCTTCCCCATTATATAATCGGTTTGGGAACACATCCGTGCTGAGCTTTAAGTGAGAAATTAAGCGGATGTTATTTTTAGGAGTGACTTTCCCCACAGCCTGCCATGGGCCTGGCATAGGGTTGTCAACGGAGATAATATCGAGTGAGGCTTCTTGGTACCAACGTACATTGTCGTAGGCGTCCCAAGCATAGTACTTTTTACCGTCAGGGCGGACTAAAACAACTGGCTGAGAACTTTGCTCACGATAAACTAAAAAAGTGATCTGCTCGATGGTTGGATCCACTCGAAAGCGATTGTCTAACAAAGACATAGCAGATTCACTCGATGCACTCGAGAGACTACTCCATATCGCTAAAAACGCGACCAACAAAGCCCTCAGCATAGCTTCTCCTATTGATGCCAAATACAGTCGTTCACCAACTCTAATCTTTTTTGGTGAGCTTCTAGTTCATCGGCACTTGCGCGCAAAACCTTTAGCGCTTTTCTTCCTTCAATACGGCGAATGGTTTCTACCCCACCCTCTTGTTTATTCGCGTTAAACTCTAGACTCGTTTGACCACCCGTCATAAAGAGGTAAACGTCGGCTAGAATCTCCGCATCGAGCAAAGCTCCGTGGAGTGTACGGTGCGAGTTATCAATACCGTAGCGTTCACATAAGATATCAAGGTTGTTTCGCTTGCCAGGGAAGATTTTCTTCGCCATAGCAAGGGTATCGGTCACCTTGCAGTAGTCGTCCGTTTTGCCGATGTTGGGATCGAGCATGCCAAACTCGTAATCCATAAAGCCCGTATCGAAGGGTGCGTTGTGGGCAACAAGTTCTGCGCCTTTAATAAACTCAAGAAACTCTTGGTGCACGCTCGCGTATTCCGGTTTATCAACCAAGAATTCATCCGTAATACCGTGAACTTCAACCGCTTCTGGTTGGATTTCACGATCGGGTTTTAAATAAACGTGGAAGTGACGACCAGTCAGCTTACGGTTGATGATCTCCACGGCACCGATTTCAATAATGCGGTGTCCCATGTAGTGAGGACCACCCTCGCGGTTCATACCTGTGGTTTCGGTATCGAGAACGACAATGCGGTTATATTCAGAATTGCTGCTGGTATTCATAAGGTTATGTATGTCAGACTATGCTTTATTAAATGTTTCGGCTAATAGTACCAAAAAATATGACCAAACACGTTGAGATTTTCACTGACGGTTCTTGTTTAGGTAACCCAGGACCAGGTGGTTACGGCATTGTATTGCGTTACAAAGACGTAGAAAAGACGCTTTCCAAAGGCTACACGTTAACCACCAACAACCGCATGGAAATGTTGGCGGCTGTCGTCGCGCTGCAGACGTTAAAACAACCTTGCAAAGTCACTTTAACGACTGACAGTCAATATGTGCGCCAAGGTATTACTCAGTGGATCCATAACTGGAAGAAGCGTGGCTGGAAAACAGCGGATAAAAAACCCGTGAAGAATGCCGATCTATGGCAAGCTCTAGACAAAGAAACTGCACGCCATCAAGTTGAATGGCACTGGGTAAAAGGCCACGCTGGTCATCGTGAGAATGAAATTTGTGATGAGCTAGCCCGTACCGCCGCAGAAAACCCAACCGAGGAAGATACCGGTTACCAACCCTCTTAACGAGACTCTTTCCTCATAGTATTGCCCTCTCGATTCATCACCCCTAGTGGTGTGAGCTTTTTCTTCAAACGCCAATGCGGTTTGATAGGCTTGAGAGGGTATGTTCGTTTCCGTGCCACAATGTAATACAAACTCCCTGCAGGTGACGCCCAATCACCGAGACTGTTTTCCAACCATGTCCACATCGTGCGGTAGCGCTTCATCGGAAACAGCGCGTAACGATCGCAATGAATCACTTGATAATTAAGTAACCCTAACCAGTCGTTGATGCGGTTCGACGTAAACATTCGTCCACTCCAAGGCAAATTATGTTTACGCCAAGGAAGCAAACTCGCTAATCCAGTCAAACTTAGTGGGTTAAATCCAGTGATTATCAAATAACCATCATCCATCATCACTCTATCGACTTCCCGTAGCAAACGGTGTGGATCACTTGCATAGTCGAGCTGATGAGCGAGAATCACAACATCAAAGCTTTTTTCCAAAAAGGGCAATTCGTAACCATCTGCAATCACATTATGCAACGGGTTCTGGATATCTACGTTGACTTGGTGTTGAATGTTACAATTACAGCTGGTTAGCTCACAGCTCAACCCGCCCAGTTTGAGCATATGGTAACCGAAGAGTTTCGGACACCATTCATCAAGTCGGGTCTGGATTGACTCAAGCACCCACGGACCGTTGTTCATTGCTGACCAAGTCGACGGGTGTGGTATAGTTTTGTTGCTGAGTGCTGGTTTCATTAACCACCTGACTAAAATGGGTGACGGAGAACGAATCGTGTTAGAGATCAAAAGCATACCCGCATTTAATGATAATTACATCTGGCTGATACAAAATAGCGATAAACGTTGCGCAGTCGTTGATCCGGGCGATGCGAAGCCAGTGTTAGAATACTTGCAGGCTAACGAATTAACTTTAGAAGCGATTTTAATTACGCACCACCACAACGATCACATTGGTGGCGTTCCAGACTTAGTGCGTGCCTTTCCTGAAGTCGCCGTTGTAGGCCCGAAATCTGAACCAATTCCAACCCTAACCACCCCCATGGAAGAAGGCGACAAACTGGAGTTATTTGGCGAAATCTTTTTGGTGCTAGGTTTACCAGGCCATACCTTAGGTCATATCGGTTACGTTGGAGACGGAAAACTGTTTTGCGGTGACGTGTTGTTTTCCGCAGGCTGCGGTCGTATTTTTGAAGGTACGCCAGAGCAAATGTTTGAGTCACTGAACAAGCTAACGTCTCTACCAGAAGAAACTCAAGTCTTCTGCGCGCATGAATACACCGCGAGTAACGTGGCGTTTGCTTTAGCGGTTGAGCCTGATAATGAGCAGCTCCGTCAATATCGCGATGATGTAAACCGACTGCGAGCTCTAAACATTCCGACACTTCCAACAACAATACGCAAAGAAAAGTGGATTAATCCGTTCTTGCGAACCACCAATCCTGACGTGGTTCAATCTGTTGCTAGTCGCATTAAAAATAGCGATCCATGCTCGGTTTTTACTGCTTTGCGTGAGTGGAAGAACGAATTTTAACCATTTTCTGCTTGTAAGTTTGCAAGACCCCAGTATTATCAGGGGCTGATTTTTCGAGAAGCGCCACTGGCGCTTCTCTTACGTTTGGGGTTGATATAAATCTATTTGAATTTCTCCCCATTGCATAATTTAGAAGCTCTTTGCCTCTATTAATTAGTTAGTGTTTAAAAGATGTCTATTATCTTGCGACTGCCACGCACATTGTGTTGCGCGACAGGCAGGTGAAGATAAAAAGGCCCTAAATAGGCTGAATCCATGCGTTTGAAGTATACCTGGGCGTTGGCGTTGTTATTATCTGGCTGTCAATTGACTCAGTCAGACTCAACGTCTTCTACACCAGAAACCAATAAATCTGAGCAGACTGCAAAACAAAATGCAGCGAAGGCTCAACCGGGCAACACATCGTCTTTAGCAAAAAAATCCGCTAACGACGCGCCTAAAGTTCTTTCCCCTCAGGAACAAGAAGATGTATGGCAACGTATCGCCATGCAACTTGAAATGGATATCCCAAACCATAAGAAAGTGGACTACTACCGTACGTGGTATCTAAAGCACCCGAATCACCTTTACACAGTGTCTAAGCGTGCGACTCCTTTTCTATACATGATCACAAAACGTATCGAAGAGCGTGGACTCCCAATGGAGCTTGCTTTGCTTCCTGTGGTGGAAAGCTCATTCGATGCCTTTGCCTACTCACACGGTAGCGCGGCTGGATTGTGGCAATTTGTCCCTGGCACCGGAAAGATGATGGGACTAGAGCAAAACTACTGGTATGACGGTCGCCGAGATGTGGCAGCAGCAACGGATGCCGCGCTGGACTACCTTGTACAACTAAACGAGCGTTTTGATGGTAGCTGGGAGCATGCAATTGCTGCTTACAACAGTGGTGGTGGCCGTGTTTCTAGCGCAATTCGTAAAAATAAAAAGCTCGGTAAACCTATCGATTTCTTCTCATTGGACTTACCAAAAGAGACCAGCAGTTACGTACCTAAGCTGCTAGCCTTGGCTGACGTCATCGCAAACCAAGACAAGTACGGGCTTAATATTCCTGCGATTCCAAACAAGCCTGTTCTAACGCTTGTCGATCCGAAAGAACAGCTTGATCTAGCCATTGCTGCAGATTATGCCGGCATTGGTGTGAAAGAGTTACAAAGTTACAACCCTGCATACAACCAATGGTCAACTGCGCCTGAAGGTCCGCACCAACTTCTGATTCCGGTAGAGAAAAAAGAGACTTTTCTCACTAAGGTGGAGAAAAACCGTGGTAAAGGGATGAAGGTCGCTCGCTACAAGGTGAAGTCTGGTGACTCTTTAAGTGTGCTAGCTAATAAATACGGCACAACCACAAAAGTGATTCGACGTGCAAACGGTCTGTCGAATAACAATATTCGTATTGGCCAATACCTACTGATTCCGACGTCAACAAAAGACGATGCGAAATACGCACTAACGGCACAAAATCGATTAAGCAAGACTCAATCACGTGCTCGTGGACAACTCAAGCTCACTCATGTCGTTCAGTCTGGAGAAAGTTTGTGGTCAATCGCACGTGAAAATAAAGTGTCGTATAAATCGTTAGCAAAATGGAATGGCATGGGCCCTAAAGATCCATTGCGTGTGGGTCAAAAGCTCGTGATTTGGAAGGACTCAGACAAAGGTGCTGTGATCCGTACCGTTTTCTACAACGTTCGCTCCGGTGACACCATTAGCGGCATTGCAAGCAAGTTCAAAGTAAAAACAAACGACATCGTAAAATGGAACTCGCTACACAAGAAAAAATACTTACAACCAGGTCAAAAACTTAAGTTGTACGTTGACGTAACGAAGGTAAGTGTATGAACCCATCAAGCAACCCACTTGTGATGCTGTTGGACATTTTTCGTTCTCCAACATCTTGCTTTCTAGCGCTTTACCAACGCGGCGGATGGGGATGGCAACCGTTCATCTTCTTGATGCTTAGTCCGTTTTTATTCTGGGGCGCTTACTTTTCGAATGTCGATTTCACGTGGCTTAGTGACCAACTAGCCGCGCAGTTTCAGCAAATCGACCCAAAGCAGATTGAGCTATTAGAGCCAAACACGCTAATGGCAAGTGCGATCATCAATGATGTATTCAACCGCTTTGCCACCTTACTGTTGCTTGCGCTTTGGTTCTTTCTTGCAACGAAGGCAAGCAAGCAACAATATGGTTACTGGAAGTGGTTTGCCGCGTCGTGTGCAATCTTATTCCCAGCAGTATTGGGCGATATCGCAAGCTACGCGAGCCTATTGCTCAAGCATGGCCAGGTGATGACTTACGCAGCAGATTTAAACAGCCTCAATGGTCTATTAAAACTGCCGCTTACCAGTGAGTGGTCTCAGTTCGCTAGCTCATTGCCTTTGCTTCTACCTTGGTACATTGTACTCGGCTACGGTGTTGTGCTTACTTGGACTGAGTTTGAACGTGGGCAAGCCTTGGTGATTGCAAGCCTGCCATGGGTATTCTTCTACGTTATTTGGGCGCTTTATATTGTGGTGACCTAAGCTAATCATCTAACGTAAATGACAGTAACAATGGGTTATGATCGGAAGCGTCGCTCTGCGGCGCTTTCGCGTATTTGAGGGTCAGTCCTCGGTAAAATACGTGATCCAACGGTAATCCCGTTATAAATTGGACTCGATGATCAGGCGAGAACGTCACTTCTTGCAAGTCCGCGGCTTTTAAGGCCTGTCGCATCGCATTAACGCGAGATTCACTCCAACTATTGAAGTCTCCAGCGAATAGGATCGGCCCTGTATGATGCTTTAAAAGCATTTCAAGAGCCGTTAACTGAGAGACATACTCTTGCGTGCCAACCGTGAAGTTAATTGCATGTACATTCACCACAGCGAGTCTCTCGCCATTGCTTAATTGATATTGGCTGTATAGTGCAGACTTGGGTAAACGCAGCCAAGGCTCTTTAGACGTATAAGCACAGGCTTTTTCTGGTTGCCCTTGAGCGATACTAATCACACCCGCACCGCTGCCCAGCGCCTTAAAGGCACTCACTTGGTTGCTGACCCAGTTGCCATCCACCAACCATTGCTTAAAAGATGGTGTCATGCTGGCTTCTTGCAATAACAGCAGCTGCTTATCAGCAGAGAATTCATTGAGTGCGCTTTGCCAATTAGTTCGGTTCTGTTTGTAGATATTCCAGACAAGTACATTGATTTCACCGCCCTGATCCAGAGCTTTTGAGCCGCTAAATTCGATGCACCTAATATCCTGCGTCAGCTCTGAACCTGTTTGAGTAATGATTTGCGGCTGATCTGGTACGGTGAAAATAATCTGGAAGCCGACCAATACCGCCATAATAAGAAAAGCTAACGCCAGAAAAAAACGCTTAAACATACGACAAACCTGAATATACGCACCCTAAAACTGGAACAACCAACCTCGGGTTACTTGATTTCACTGAAAGTAAAAAACAAAAAAGGAGCCACTTGGCTCCCTTTTAGCATAATAAATACGAGACAGGTAACAAGAAACCTTAGATCGCGTCTTCGTCTTCTTCACCAGTACGGATACGAACCACACGCTCAACATCAGTCACAAAGATTTTACCATCACCAATTTTGCCGGTTTGCGCGGTTTCAATGATCGTCTCTACGCATTTATCAGCCACATCTTCCGTTACAACGATTTCGAGCTTCACTTTAGGCAGAAAGTCCACCATGTACTCTGCACCACGGTAAAGCTCGGTGTGACCTTTTTGGCGACCAAAGCCTTTCACTTCAGAGACGGTCATCCCTGTAATGCCAACTTCAGCTAGCGCTTCTCGAACATCATCCAATTTAAATGGCTTGATAATCGCTTCAATTTTTTTCATGTTCATCCCTTAAGCTTCAATCGATTGCGCTTATTATCGTTTAGCGTTTCGCAACATTCAATGTTTGTCTATGATCCACCAGCGAAAATCCAGATTGAGCAAATTAACATAGCGAATATCGTGAGTTGATAAAACCCAAGTAAGGACTGCTCAATGCCCAATCGTCCAAGCTTTTTCAGACTCGCGTTTACTTCAAACTTGCGTAGTAAGCCGCTAGATTAGCGATGTCTTCATCAGACAACAGTGAAGCTTGAGCTTGCATAACAGCAGCAAGACCACCTGTTCGCTCTTTGTTTTTATAGGCTTTAATTGAACTGATAATATATTGCTCATTTTGCCCTTTCAGGTTTGGGTAACCCGGAATGACAGCAATACCGTCGGCACCATGACATGCTGCGCATACTCCTGCCTTTGCTTGACCTGCTGTGGCATCTCCCGCAGCTAGAGCCTGCCCACTGAGCATGGTTAGCGCCACCATTGCGCCCATGATTGTTTTCTTCATTGCTTCACCTAATCAATTATTATTTAAGGATTTTTATATTTTATAATCGACATTGTGGCATGAATTTTCATTACCTGCGCCAAATAAGTTCACAATCTTGACCATTAAACGCCTGATCAACGAACAGATCTGCCACAGCAACGACTCGGTCTTGGTACATCAAAATCGGAATTTGACGACGCAGCCAGCTTGGCACATTGTATTCTTGGAACAACTTCTTCAGTTTTCGACTGTGATTACGCGTGGTTGGATGCGCTGATAAGCCTTCCGGATTAAAGGTCACGCGAAGCAATTCTGGCTGACTCGGAAGCGCAATCGTTGCGTTGCTAGAACTCGTCGTTAAGGTCAGCTCCCCTAGCCGCTCTGGAAGCGATAAAACGGTATCGACTTGAATCGTACTTTGCCACTCAGTGACGTCAGCTATTTCCGTTACCCAATAGAGACGATTTCGAAAACGGCGCACTTCACCTTGTTTAAGTTGTAGTTTGGGGTTGGCATCTTGCTGAGCTAATGCGACTTCATTCCAGATAAGATTGAGTTGTACCTGAGTCGGCATACTAGTATTAAGCTTAGCCAGCCACATACGAATCAAGCGCGCACGCGCTAATTCACTGTGCTTAGCCAGTTCTTCAATACTCAAACTTAGATCCGTTTGTAAAGCGCGTTCAAACACCGCGCTCAATAGTTCATCCAATAGCGCTTCTTGTTGAGCACATAAGCTTGCACTGCGCTGAACCGCTTGATGGATACTAGGCCAGCGACCAGACAATTCAGGAATAACACAATGACGAAGAAAGTTACGATCATAACGGGTATCTTGGTTGCTTTCGTCTTCCACCCACTCCAAGCCTAATTTAGTAGCCGCGTCTTCGATGGTCTTCCGCTTGATAGTAAGCAATGGTCGAACTAGGGATCCGCCAGAAAACGGCATACTCTCCGCCATCGAAGATAACCCTTTTGGCCCGCTGCCTCGCTTAAGAGCAAGGAGAAAAGTCTCTAGTTGATCATCAGCATGTTGGCCGGTCAACAGTATATCGCCTTCTTGAATGTACTTAGTTAAGGCTTGATAGCGAGCTTCACGAGCAAGAAGTTCAATACTTTCACCATTGCTGATGTCTAAGCTCACTCGCTCAATCGAGCATGATATGCCCACTTGTTTTGCCCAAAGTAAGCATTTATCGGCCCAATCATCGGCATTCGAGCTCAAACCATGGTGCACATACACAGCGTGACACTCTATCGAATGCGCTTGTTGATAGCGACTGAGTAATTCGAGTAAAAGACGTGAATCCACTCCTCCGCTAAACGCCAAGACAACCTTAGTGCCTGATTGATAGTAGCGGCCGAGAACTTGAGCAAAATGCGGGTACAGCGATTCCATAAGCGATCCGATAGGTACAAAAAAGGGCTGGACTCTCATCCAACCCTTTCTATTTTAACTGTTATCACTTGAGATATCAGCTAACGCTTAATAGCAATCACCGAAATTAACAGTAACCGTAGCTCATTAGGCGCTGGTAACGACGTTCACGCAGCGTCTCTTCATCCAATTGCTCTAGATCTTCTAGTTGACGAAGTAGTGTCGCTTTCATATTCGCTGCCATTTGAACATGATCGCGATGAGCGCCGCCTAGTGGCTCTTCAATGATTTCGTCGATCAGTTCAAGCTCTTTAAGACGAGGAGCAGTTAGACCCATCGCTTCTGCCGCTTGCGGTGCTTTGTCAGAATCACGCCATAAGATTGAAGCACAACCTTCAGGAGAGATTACTGAGTACGTAGAGTACTGAAGCATGTTCACGTAGTCGCCTACACCAATTGCTAGTGCACCACCAGAACCGCCTTCACCGACAACGTTACAGATTACTGGCACTTTAAGGCCAGACATCACTTTTAGGTTTTTCGCGATAGCTTCAGATTGACCACGTTCTTCTGCGCCCACACCTGGGTAAGCGCCAGCCGTGTCGATAAATGTGATGATTGGCATATTGAAACGCTCTGCCATTTCCATCAAGCGTAGAGCCTTACGGTAACCTTCTGGTTTCGGCATACCGAAGTTACGTTTCACTTTTTCTTTGGTTTCACGACCTTTTTGGTGACCAATGATCATCACAGGGCGGCCTTCAAGGCGAGCCATGCCACCCACAATCGCTTTGTCGTCTGCAAACGCGCGGTCACCCGCTAATTCATCAAACTCCTCAAAAGCGTGTTGGATGTAATCCAGCGTGTAAGGACGTAGTGGGTGACGAGCCAGTTGAGCTGTTTCCCATGCGCCTAGGTCGCTGAAGGTTTTTTTCTTCAGCTCTAAGCTTTTCTTCTCAAGCTGTTCGATTTCTTTATCCAGGTCAATCGCAGAATCACCACCATGACGAGAGACATCACGTAGTGCTTCAATTTTCGCTTCTAGTTCTGCAATTGGCTTTTCAAATTCAAGAAAGTTTAGGCTCATCTATGAATCCTTGTTTACTCAGCGTCTAACATATTGCGCTGAATTTTTAGTTAAATTCGAGTTCTACCTGGCTTTTGCCAAGTAACTGTTTTAAATCGTCGAGTAATGTATCACTTGGCGTTACTCGCCACTCGGTGCCCAATGTTAACCGCGCTCTGGCGTCGGCACGCTGGTAGTATACATTGACGGGTACGGTTCCGGCTTTGTGCGGTTCTAAAATACGGCTGAACTGCTCAAAAAACTGATCGTTGATCTGAGTTGCATCTATCGATACCGACAAACCACGAGCGTATTTCTCGCGCGCACTGCCGAGATCCATAACTTCACGCGCCGACATTTTAAGGCCACCGTTGAAGTCATCAAAGCTGACCTGTCCAGAAACGACCAAAATTCTGTCTTTTTCGAGAAGTTCAGCGTATCGATCCAGTGCATCTGAGAACAACATCACTTCCATGCGACCACTTCGGTCATCCAGTGTCATAATGCCAATTCGTGTACCACGCTTAGTCGTCATTACACGAGCGGCAATAACCAAACCAGCCACCGTGACAGATTGGTCGCGACGCGTTGGCGTTGCGTCTTTTAGTCGACAACTGGTGTATTTGTTTAGTTCCTTTACGTAGGCGTTAATTGGGTGCCCTGTCAAATATAGGCCTAGGGTATCACGCTCGCCCTCTAACCACACTTTTTCTGGCCAAGGCGGAACCTGCGTATACTTATGCTCTACTTCTTCAGGCGCATCCGTTAGCACACCAAACATATCCGTTTGACCAAACGCCTCAGCTTGGTGATGTTGACTTGCTGCTTTTACCGCATCATTGAGTGACGCCATCATCGCCGCGCGGTGTGGGCCAAGTCGATCCAACGCGCCCGCGTAAATCAGCTTCTCTATCACTCGTTTATTGACGCGTTTTAGATCAACTCGAGCACAGAAATCAAATAGGTCTTTAAAGTGACCACCTTTATTTCTCGCCTCAAGAATCGCATCGATAGGGCCCTCACCTACCCCTTTTATCGCACCAATACCGTAAACAATTGCGCCATTTTCATCAACATTAAAGCGATATAGGCCAGAGTTGATGTCTGGTGGCAGCACGGTGAGCTTCATACGGAAACACTCATCGACCAAGCCAACGACTTTTTCCGTGTTATCCATATCAGCTGTCATTACCGCGGCCATAAATTCGGCAGGATAATGGGTTTTCAGCCAAAGAGTTTGATAAGAAACCAATGCATAAGCAGCAGAGTGCGATTTGTTAAAACCATAACCGGCGAACTTCTCTACCAAGTCGAAGATTTTCATCGCCAACTCGCCATCGATACCGTTCTTTATCGCACCTTCTTCAAAGATAGCACGTTGTTTTGCCATCTCTTCTGGCTTTTTCTTACCCATTGCACGACGAAGCATGTCCGCACCACCTAGCGTGTAACCTGCTAAGATCTGCGCAATCTGCATTACCTGCTCTTGATACAGGATGATGCCGTAGGTTGGATCAAGCGTCTCTTTTAGCGACTCGTGTTGCCACTTTTCATCTGGATAAGAGATCGCTTCTCGACCATGTTTACGGTCGATAAAGTTATCTACCATGCCCGATTGCAAAGGACCCGGACGGAAGAGTGCTACCAATGCGATGATGTCTTCGAAACAGTCTGGCTGAAGTCGCTTGATCAGCTCTTTCATGCCTCGAGATTCAAGCTGGAATACTGCTGTCGTTTCAGAGTTTTGCAACAAACGGAAAGAGGCAGGGTCTTCTAACGGTATGGATTCAATTTGAACCGGTTCTTTACCTTCTCGCTCTAGACGTGGGTTAATCAGCCCTAACGCCCAGTCAATAATGGTTAAGGTACGTAAACCCAAGAAGTCAAACTTAACTAGGCCAGCGGTCTCAACATCGTTTTTATCAAATTGAGTAACCGGGAAGTGACCTTCAGCGTCTGCATAAATTGGCGCAAAATCGGTAATTGTTGTAGGTGAAATTACAACACCACCAGCGTGTTTACCGGCGTTTCGCGTACAGCCTTCCAAAATATGACACATGTCGATGAGTTCTTTAACTTCCTCATCGGCCTCATACAATTCAGGTAGTGCAGGTTCAGCTTTAAACGCCTTATCTAGCGTCATGCCTGGATCGGGCGGGATCAGCTTTGAAATACGATCAACAAAACCAAATGGATGACCCAATACGCGGCCAACGTCACGGATTACCGCTTTTGCCGCCATGGTACCAAACGTGATGATCTGAGACACCGCGTCACGACCGTACATTTCCGCAACGTGGTCAATAACTTGGTCACGTTTATCCATACAGAAGTCGACGTCGAAATCGGGCATCGAAACACGTTCTGGGTTCAAGAAACGTTCGAACAGCAAGTCGTATTCTAGTGGATCCAGATCGGTGATTTTTAGTGCGTAAGCCACCAAAGAGCCGGCACCGGAACCACGTCCAGGACCTACAGGAATTCCATTATCTTTTGACCACTGGATGAATTCCATTACGATCAAGAAGTAACCAGGGAATCCCATTTGGTTGATAACATCTAGCTCTATCTGAAGACGTTCATCATATTCAGGGCGGCGACGTTTTCTCTCTTCCTCATCTGGAAATAGGAACTCTAAACGCTCTTCCAACCCCTCTCGGGATTTCATGACTAGGAACTCAGTCTCTTTCATCCCTTCGGTTGGAAAGGCTGGTAGGAAGTACTCCCCTAAGCGCACAGTCACGTTACAACGCTTCGCTATCTCGACACTGTTTTCTAACGCTTCAGGAATATCAGCAAACAGCTCGCACATTTCTTCTTCTGTACGAAGATATTGCTGCGGACTGTAGTTTTTTGGCCTGCGCGGATCTTCTAATGTGTAACCATCGTGAATCGCTACGCGTATTTCATGAGCATCAAATAGGTCTGGACTCAGGAATACAACTTCATTGGTCGCCACTACTGGCAAGTCTTGCTGCTCTGCCAATTCAACTGCAAAGTGAAGGTAAGTTTCTTCATCTGGACGACCGGTACGAAGTAACTCAAGATAAAAGCGATCTGGAAAATGCTGTTTATAAAAATCAACACACCCTTGCACTATTTGACGGTTGCCTTTCAAAAGGCCGCGACCAATTTCCCCGCTTTTACCGCCGGATAATACAATCAAGCCTTCAGACATTTCAGCCAACCAGGCTTTATCAATCACAGGGTGGTGTTGAACATGTCCACGTAAGTACGCTTTTGATATCAATAACGTCAGGTTCTTATAACCCACATTATCCGCCGCAAGCAAAGTCACTTGAGTCAGCTCTTCACCAAACTCGTCCGACTGCATTTTAAAGTCAGCACCAATGATCGGTTTAACACCACTGCCATGTGCTGTACCGTAAAACTTCACCAAACCACATAGGTTGGTAAAGTCGGTCAACGCCATTGCGGGCATACCGAGTTCAGCAACTTTCTTTACGATTGGCGGAACTTTGTTGAGGCCATCCACCATCGAGAAGTCACTATGAACACGCAGGTGGATGAATTTGGGATCTGACATTAACAGGTACCGTGTAACTCTATTTTGTTGGGGATTCTAACCTAAAGAGGTTGGGTTTATAACACCAATTAGATCGTTTGATTATTCTATGCCTAACGCTTTTTTTACTGGCTTGAAACTCTTGCGGTGTTCACTGATCACTCCGTGTTGCTCAATCGCTTCAAAGTGCGCTTTAGTTGGATAACCTTTGTGCTTGGCGAAGCCAAATTGTGGATGAAGTTTATCCAACTCTTCCATCTCTTGGTCACGCACGACTTTGGCAATAATGGAAGCCGCACTGATTTCGGCAACGCGTAGATCGCCTTTTACTACAGCTTGAGCATCCATTGGCAGCTCTGGACAACGGTTACCATCAATCAACACCAAATCAGGTTGAACCTTTAACCCCGCCACTGCACGCTGCATCGCAACCATAGTCGCCTGCAAAATATTCAGTTGATCGATTTCTTCAGGAGAACAGCGCCCGACCGCCCAAGCCAATGCTTTTTCTTTAATTTCAGGAAGCAGCGCCATGCGTTTCTTTTCGGTCAATTTTTTCGAATCGTTCAAACCTTCAATAGGATTGTTAGGATCAAGGATAACCGCAGCGGTGACGACGTCTCCCACCAAAGGGCCACGTCCTACCTCGTCGACTCCGGCCACAAACTGATAACCTTGTGGATATTCAAACGGAGGGAGTTCAACTTTGGTTTTGGTCGCTTTTGGTTTAACAGCCATGATAAATCTCTATTTCTCAATCAATTTTAGAACCGCGTTTGCGGCTTGTTGATCCGCATCTTTACGGATCCAATGATGCATTTCCGTAAACTTATCTAACATCGGTTTATTGTCGCTTTCCAATAAGCGAGAAACCTCAGTAAACAAATTGTCTGGTGTGCACTCATCTTGTAGATATTCTTTGACGAGCTCATCATCCGCTAAGATATTCGGCAATGACACATACTTCGTTTTCAATAGACGTTTAGCTAAGAAAGCAGTAAATGCATTCACACGATAACCCACCACCATTGGACGCTTGAGAAGCATACACTCCAACGCTACGGTACCAGAGGCCAGCATCACGGCATCGGATGCGGTGATGACGTTGCGTGCGGTGTCATCAACTAACTTGAAGTCCAACTCTGGTGCGAGTTCTTTCCAGGCTTGTTCAAACTGCTCACGGCGTTTTTGATTAACAAGCGCGACAACAAACCCCAGTTCTGGAAATTTTTTATGGAGTAACTTGCAGGTTTCAATAAATGGCTCAGAGAGCATTTTTAACTCGCTACCACGACTGCCTGGCAGGACAGCAAGCCACTTTTTATCTTGTTCTAAACCAAGCAACTCACGTGCAGGCGCTTGTTCTGATTCTAGTGGGATGGAATCAGCCAAGGTATGACCAATGAACTCGCAAGGTACATTAAATTTGTCGTAGAACGCTTTCTCAAACGGAAGAAATGCTAGCACCAAGTTCGTTGCCGCTTCTATTTTAAAGATGCGCTTCTGACGCCAAGCCCAAACAGACGGACTCACGTAATGAACGGTTTTAATGCCCGCTTGCTTGAGGTCAAGCTCTAGGCGTAAGTTGAAGTCAGGAGCATCGATCCCGATGAAAACATCAGGCGGATTCTGAGTAAAATACTGAACGAGCTCAGCTTTCACTTTAAGAAGTCTCGGTAAGCGGCCTAAAACCTCGACTAACCCCATCACCGCAAGCTCTTCCATATCAAACAGAGACTCGCAACCTTGGGCTATCATTTTCGGACCGCCAATACCTACGAACTCTGCGTCTGGATATTGCTGCTTTACTGCTTTGATAAAGCCTTCACCTAGCGTATCGCCAGACAATTCTCCGGCAATGATGCCAATACGTAATGGTCTTTCCATATCTACTTCGCTATTTTTCCTGTGCGCTATGGATAACGGTTTGCCTTATCCATAAAACACAAAAAGATCGTAACCTCAAATTCGGTCACGATCTTTTTATTTATTGCTTCATTCGCCAATTAACGAATAATGCCACGTTCCGTCGTTTCCAGAATATCTGAGAAACGCTTCACAGCCGGCCACTCTTGAGCCATTTCAGCCAGAATAGGCTTCACTTCTTCTAGCGTCTTACCTGAACGATAGATTTCTTTATACGCTTTTTGCAGCACACGAATCTCTGGTTTCTCAAAGCCGTTACGCTTCAAGCCAACAAGGTTCAAGCCGAAAGGAGTCGCGTGGTTGCCTTGCGCGAGTACGTAAGCAGGGACATCTTGCACCACTGCTGAGCAGCCGCCAATGTACGCGTAAGCGCCCACTGTACAAAACGGGTGAATCGCAGACAGTGCCATCACACCAGCATAATCATCAACAGTAACGTGACCACCAAGAATCGAGTTATTACCGATATGAGTGTGGTTACCAATAACAACATCATGCGCAACGTGTGCATTCACACACAATAAGTTATCATCACCAATGATCGTGGTTGCTTTGTCCTGCACTGTGCCGCGGTGAACTTGGACCGCTTCACGAATGACGTTACGATCACCGATAACCACAGTTGTGTCTTCACCACCGTATTTTTTGTCTTGGTTTTCTTCGCCAATGACAGCATGCGGGAAAATACGGTTATCTTTGCCAATAGTCGTGTGACCTTTGATCACAACGTGAGACATCACTTCTGTGCCTTCACCAATTTCAACCGTAGAGGTGATGTACGTAAAAGGACCTACCGTTACGTTAGCACCAATTTTGGCACCCTCTTCTACCACCGCTGCCGGGTGGATTTTAGCGGTTTCATGAATCATATTAAAACTCTCGACGAGCACACTTCAGTTCTGCAGAACATACCACTTCGCCGTCAACTTTTGCTACACCGCTAAATGCAGCAATGCCGCGACGTTCTTTCAGAAATTCTACCTCAATAACCAATTGGTCGCCCGGAACCACTGGTTTACGGAATTTCGCGCCGTCTACGCTTGCAAAGTAGTACAGTTCATTTTCTGTTGGTGCACCAAATGATTTAAATGCAAGTAAGCCTGTTGCCTGAGCCATTGCTTCTAAAATCAAAACACCTGGGAATACTGGCAGTTGAGGAAAGTGACCTGTGAACTGAGGTTCGTTAACCGACACGTTTTTAATCGCGTGAAGGTACTTCTCTTCTTGGAAGTCTATCACTCGGTCGATCAATAAGAATGGGTAGCGATGAGGTAGTAGCTCTTGAATTTCAGAGATGTTCATCGTTTTCTTTTCAGTAGTCAAAGTCGTCTTCCTATATCAATTTTTTGCCGCCAAGATGGCAAACGTGGCAACAGGTCGTAAAGCCGAATCGCTTTGCAATATACTAGCAAAATACGCACCATCTTGGAGTTAAATCTACTTAGAGCGCGTCATTATAGAAGAAAAAGACCCGCATTTCGCGAGTCTTCGTACAGAATATGGAACTAGAGCCTGTTAGCTTTCACGTTAAATACAGAGCGAAAGATAACTTGTTCTAAATTTCTTCTTTCTGTTCCAGCTGTTTTTCAACCGCTTTCAGGCGCTTATTCATCTCATCAATACGGTGAACTCGAGTTGCAGTTTTACGCCACTCTCTGTTCGTTTGTAGTGGAATACCTGATGAGTAAAGGCCTTTTTCTTCGATACTGCGCATTACCATGCCCATACCTGTAATCGCCACACCATCTGCGATAGTGATATGGCCATTCAGAACAGACGCGCCGCCAATCTGGCAGTACTTACCAATTTTTGTACTGCCCGCGACAATAGTACCACCAGGCATCACGGTACCATATCCGATCTGCACGTTGTGCGCGATTTGAAGTTGGTTATCCAGAATGACATTGTCTTCAATGATAGTATCTTCGAGTGCACCGCGGTCAATCGTAGTACAAGCACCAATCTCAACGCGGTTACCGATACGCACTGAACCAAGCTGAGGAATTTTAATCCACTCGCCTTTGTCATTCGCATAACCGAAGCCATCAGAGCCAATGACGGTGCCCGATTGAACGAGACAGTCATCACCCAATGACACTTCATGGTAGATAGTGACATTAGCCCAAAGCTTGGTGTTATTCCCTAGCTTGGCGTTCTTACCGATAAAACAACCAGCGCCAACGCTTACGTTGTCGCCGAGTTCCACGCCCGTTTCAATCACGGCGTTAGCGCCGATTGTAACGTTCTCACCCATCTTAACGTCAGCGGCAATCACAGCACTTGGTGCAATATCGTCTGCCGGTTTTGGTGTGGTATCCATCGCTTGGACCACACGAGCAAATGCGACATAAGGGTCCGAAACCACTAGCGCGTTTCCAACGCATTGCTCTTTATGCTCAGCCTTTACCATAACAACGGTAGCTTGGCACTCAGAAAGGTGTTTTGCGTATTTTGGGTTAGACAAGAAGGTTACATCACCTTCTTGTGCTTTATCCATTGGGGCAACACGGCTTACAACGAGAGACTCGTCACCAAACAGCTCACCCCCGGTAATTATCGCCAATTCGGCTAATGTTAATGTCTTCATAACTTCTTATTTTAGAGCTTTAATTACGTCTTCAGAGATATTGTATTCTGGCTTGCCGTACTGCAAAGCAGAGATATCAATCACAAGATCGTAACCATTTTTGTCTGCGACTTTCTTAACTGCATCTTGAATCGTTTTGAAAAGCTTCGCTTTTTCTTCAGCTTCACGACGCGCACTTGCTTTTTCAAGTGCTTGTGCTTTCACTTTGTACTCGCTGTCTAGCTTCGCGATATCGATACGTAGCTTTTCAACTTCGTCTTGACCCAAAAGCTCGCCGTCACGTTGTAGCTTCTCAATCTTTGTTTTAGCTTGTGCTTGGATTGACTTCAGTTCATCAGCTTTGCTTTTGAAGTCTTTCTGCATTTTTTGTAGTACAACTTCACGTTGAGGAAGAGCTTGGAAAACTTGAGCTGTATTTACATAAGCAATTTTCTGTGCAGCTTCTGCCGCATTTGCAAACATTGAAGAGCTCAGTACAAGAAGGCCAATCCCAGCCGCTTTGATCATTTTATTCAAAATATTTTCCTCTTTAGAAAGTTCTACCGATAGTGAATGTGAAGAACTCTTCATCATCGCCATCAAATTTCTTAATTGGTTTCGCTAGTGAGAATACTAGTGGCCCCATTGGAGACATCCACTGCAACGCCGCACCGTAAGAAGAGCGGTAGTTGGTTGGATCTGAGTAATCGTAGTAGTAGTTAGCACCCGAAATGTTGCTATTTTCTCGATAATCAAACTCGGTATCCCAAACACTTGCCATATCAAAGAAGATACTGGTACGAATTTGGTTTTGTACTTCCTCTGATGCGAACGGCGTTGGAACGATCAACTCAATACTTGCTAATGCGACTGCGTTACCACCCACTGAATCATCTGTCGCAATATCTGTACCATTGTTAGAGCCGGATGTATCGCGGTAAACCGCTTTAGGGCCAACAGAGTTTGAGCCAAAGCCACGAAGCGATGTAAAGCCACCTGCGTAGTAGTTTTCATAGAATGGGAACAAGTTATCGTTACCATCCGTTTGACCGTAACCATTACCGTAACCCAAGCGGCCACGGAACAAGAGGGTAAACTCATGCTTTTTAGTTAATGGTACATACTGGCGAACATCGTACTGCAGTTTAAAGTATTGAACGTCAGAGCCAGGTACGGTCATTTTATAGAATGCACGTTGGTGGTTACCTGCCGTTGGGAAGTAACCACGGTTTAAGTTATTACGTGTCCAAGAGATATTGAAGTCGAAGTCGTTCGTATTCAATGCCCCACTTGAATCTATATTATCTTTTTGCGCTTCTAAGAACTGCTCTACCTGCAAGTAAGGCGATAAGTTACCGATCTTGTTGTGCGTATAACCGACACCGAATTCAAAACGGTTCAACTCATCGAATGGGAAGCCCCACGTTAAGCTCGCGCCATAGCTTTCGTTGGTATAGTCAACGATATTGGCTTCTTTAGCTTCAAATTCGTTATAGAAAACCTTACCACCCAAGCTTACACCGTCTAAGTTCCAGTACGGGTCTCGGTAATCTAGACTGATGTTTTTCTGGTAGTCATTCATCATCGCGTTGATACCAACACGGTTACCGCTACCAATAAAGTTATCTTGTTGCAGGCCAACCTGGAAGCTCACACCCGATTCTGTACCGTAGCCAACACCGAAGTTAACGCTACCAGAGTTCGCTTCTTTGACAGAGTAAACTAGGTCAACTTGATCATCACTACCAGGAACTCGAACCGTCTGTACTTCAACATTTTCAAAGTAGCCCAAACGATTTAGACGAGTTTTACCCGTTTCAATCGATTTCGAGTTCAACCAACTGCCTTCCATCTGACGCATTTCACGACGAAGGACTTCATCTTTGGTTGAGTTGTTACCCGTGAAGCGGATATCACGTACGTAAATACGGTTACCTGGATCGACGTTAACGACCAAAGAAACTTCTTGATTCTCGTCGTCAAACTCAGGAATGGTATTCACTTGTGGATAAGCGTAGCCGGACTCACCAAGCACACGTTTAATACCCTCTTCCATTGAAGTGACCAACGAGCCGTTGTATGTCTCATTGTCTTCAAATGGCACAAGTCTTTCGAACGTCGCTTCCTCACCGATCAAGTCACCACGGAACTTCACGTCCTTAACGGTGTAAACCTCGCCCTCTTCTAGACCAAGAGTAATGTATACCCCTTTCTTGTCAGGAGAGATTGCAACTTGTGTCGAATCAACGTTAAATTTTAAGTAACCACGATCCAGATAGAATGATTTGAGCGCTTCAATATCACCTGCAAGCACTTGTTTTTGGTACTTTTCGTCAGACAGGAAATTCCACCACGGCACATCAACATTCAAGTTAAAACGAGAAAGAAGGTCCTCATCGCTGAAAACTTCATTGCCGATAAAATTGATTTGCTGAATTTTTGCCGACACGCCTTCAGTAAAGACAAACTTTAGGTCAGAACGATTACGTGGCAGTGGAGTCACCACAGCTTTTACTGTGGCGTTGTATTTACCTACGCTGTAATAAAAGTCTTCTAAGCCTTTTTCAATGTTGCTTAGCGTGGTGCGGTCAAGCGCTTCGCCTTCACGAACACCAGATGCGTTCAGGTTTTCTTGTAGCTGCTCGTCCTTGATTGCTTTGTTACCAGAAAATGAGATGCTGGCAATGGTAGGACGTTCTTTGACTTGAACCATCAGAACGCCGCCGTCACGTAACACTTTCACATCTTCAAAGTTACCAGATGCATACAGTGCACGGATAATCTCTGCAACATCGCCTTGGCCAATGGTATCACCGACACGTACAGGCATTTTCAACAACGCAGCACCCAGTGCTACACGCTGCAATCCATCGATTTCAATATCTTGAACTACGAAGTTCTCTGCTCCATTTGCAGATACACTGGTCGCCAGTAAACTTGCAAATAGAATTCGCTTAATCGCCATACTTGTTCTAATTATTCCTTGCTACTGCTTTTGTCTCTGAACTATCACAGACGAGTAAAATCATTAAATAGCGCTAACGCCATGAGCGAGAAGATGATCGCACCACCAATTCTAAAGCCCATTTCCTGCACTCTCTCAGGAACGGGACGTCGAATGACTGCTTCAATTGCAAAAAACAACAAATGACCGCCATCCAACATTGGTAAAGGAACGAGATTAATAATACCTAGGTTAACACTAATTAGAGCGAGAAAACCTAAAAAGTAGACCAAGCCATAATCAGCCGTCGCACCTGCGCCTTTGGCTATTGATATTGGACCACTCAGATTATTCAGACCAACGTCACCAACAATCAGTTTCTTAAGCATGCTGATTGTCAAGCCAATGACTTGGCCGGTTTTGTCTACCGCCTTACCTACTGACTCGAATACACCAAACTGAAGGTCGAAGCGATAACTTTCTGGCCATTCTGCGACTTTAGGTGCAATACCTGCAAAACCAACGACTTCTTTGTTAGCTAGCTCACGGCTACCAGGCGTCAGCGTTAATGTTTGCTCATAGCCCTGACGCAATACCGTTAATTCAATCGGTGTATCAGGATTAGAGCGAACCGCTTCAACAACCTGCTTCCACTCCGTGACGCGTTGTTCACCAATAGCAACAATCTCATCACCTGGAAGCACACCTGCTTTTTCCGCTGCTCCACCTTGCGAAACCTGTTCGATAACGCGATATACCTCCGGTGTATACGGCGCAAAACCTAACGACTGCATCGCAGACTGAGTTTCAGGGTCGAACTCCCATTCGCGCAGATCGAGCGTTTTCGTTACTTCTGAACCAACTTCATTCGCTGACGTCAGTGTTACTGTCATCAAATCATCGCCAATATGAGAAATCAATCCCATATTTACCGATTCCCAATCCGGAGTTTTGATACCAGATATCGATTTAAGTTCCATTCCTGATTCAATTCCGGCTTCTGCGACGATCGAATTGGGCGTAACTTCACCAATTACTGGCTTAACTGCTGGGATACCAATAAGAAATACGAGCCAATAGGCGAAAATTGCGAAAAGGAAATTAAAGATAGGGCCTGCCGCAACAATAGACGTTCGCTTCCATAGCGGCTTCTTATCAAACGCTAAATGCTTCTCATGTTCTGGCACCTCATCAACACGGCTATCAACCATTTTTACATAGCCGCCGAGAGGGATCATTGAGATGCTGTACTCCGTTCCGTCTTTGCCTATCTTACTCCAGATAGACTTGCCGAAACCGATTGAAAACTTTTCAACTTTCACGCCGCAACGGCGAGCAACCCAAAAGTGCCCAAACTCGTGCACAGCGACAAGAATGCCTAGTGCGACGATAAAAGAAATGAGATTCCACAATATACCTGTCATCAGCTACGCTCGCGTATGGTTTCTAGGGCAATAGTTCGTGCCATTCTATCTAGCTCTAACAAGCTTTCCAAGCTATTCGCATTCTCAGCTTTGCAGCTTGCATTGATTTTATTCAACACAGACTCATTGATGCGAGCGATATCCGTAAAACCTAGGCTGTTATTTAAAAATGCATCAACAGCGACTTCATTCGCTGCATTCAGTGCCGTTGTTGCATGTTGACCTTCATAACAAGCGTCAATTGCTAGTTTTAAACATGGGTAACGAGCAAAATCAGGTTGCAAAAACGTCAATTCGCCAATTTGCGTGAAGTCTAGTGGCTTAACCCCAGCTTCAACCCTTGATGGGTATGACATAGTCAGTGCAATAGGGGTCGCCATATCCGGCTCACCCATTTGTGCCAAAACCGAACCATCGCGGTATTGAACCATTGAATGAATAACAGACTGCGGATGAATAATAACCTTTAGCTGCTCGCGAGCCGCATTAAACAACCATTTAGCTTCGATATACTCTAAGCCTTTGTTCATCATCGTGGCTGAGTCAACGGAAATCTTTGGTCCCATCGACCAGTTTGGATGGGCGATCGCCTGTTCAGGAGTCACCTTTTCCAGTTCTGCGATGTCAGTGTAACGGAAAGGACCACCAGAACCAGTCAGCAAAATATGAGAAATGCCATGTTCTTGTAAATTACAACGACCTAAATTGGTTTGTACTTGCTGTGGTAAGCACTGGAAAATAGCATTGTGTTCACTATCGACGGGAAGTAGCTCCGCACCAAACTCTTCTACGGCATCAATAAATAACTGGCCTGACATGACCAGTGCTTCTTTATTTGCCAACAATACTCGCTTACCAGCTTTCACAGCAGCCATGGTAGGCAGTAGACCAGCCGCTCCGACAATAGCAGCCATCACACTGTCAACTTCGTCCAATGAAGCAATATGGCATAGAGCATCCACACCACCTAATACTTCGGTGTTTGGCGAAACCAAATGTAACTCAGATTGGAGTTGAATCGCTGCGGCTTTGTCCGCCATTACCGCGTATTTAGGTTGCCACTGACGACATAGCCCGATCATCTTTTCAACGTTGGTGCTTGCCGCTAAGGCAACGACAGAAAACAGCTCTGGGTTTTGTTCGACCACTTTAAGCGTGCTTGCACCAATGGATCCAGTAGCACCAAGAATCGTTAACTTTTGCATGTTGTAAGACCGTTAGAAAGCTCAGGAGCGACAATGCCGCTCCTGATAAATTAGAATACGTAGTAAAGAAGAGCAAAAACTGGGAATGCTGCGGTTAGGCTGTCAATACGATCGAGCACACCGCCATGTCCTGGGATAATGTTGCTGCTGTCTTTAATGCCTGAGACACGCTTGAACATACTTTCCACCAGATCGCCGAGCACTGATATAACAACAGTAACCAACGTAATCAACACCATATGGACAGGACTGGTAAACTGAATATCAAACCAATCAGCAAATGCCCACGCCACGATCAATGCCGTGATAATGCCGCCAATAAGCCCTTCAATGGTTTTATTCGGACTGACATGTGGCGCCATTTTACGTTTGCCTAAGCTTTTGCCTGCAAAGTAAGCACCGCTATCTGCAGCCCATACCAAGAAACAAACGTATAACACGAGCTTTGCTCCGTGGTATGGATCTACCGTAATGTCATGAGCTCTAAGAATAACTACACTCCAAAGGAATGGAATTAATGTCAGAAAACCAAACACATGGCGTAAAACAAAATTATTTTGCCAAGATTTCGTCGTTTTGGGATAAGTAATCGCCATTAAGCTAGCAATAATCCACCAAACAAAACCAAGGCCCAGCACAACATAATGAGGCGCTGCTAAATGGTTGAGGCTATGTGCGTCAGGCGAAATATATAGAAAACTAAGTCCGGTAACAATGACTGCCGGAACGAGGGCAGCAAAGCGAGAGTTGCTCCCTGTAAATTGAGTCCACTCCCAAAAACCTAATAGGGTAATTGCAGTTAAAGCGGCAATAAAGCCCATTAGGGGTAATTTAAAAATGCCTAAAATAACCAGGGGAGCTAAAATTAGTGCTGTTATTATTCTCTGTTTCAAACTAACTAGTCCTTATTGAGCTGCCATCAATGCCTTTATTTGTTCACCTGTACAGCCAAAACGACGTTCTCGATTGATAAACCAAGTTACAGCTTCAACTAAGCTGTCTTCGTCGAATTCCGGCCAATACTCGGGTGTAAAGTACATTTCTGCATAAGCCATTTGCCACAACATAAAGTTGCTGATGCGACACTCTCCACTGGTACGAATCAAAAGATCCACTTCAGGTAAGTCTGCCATGGTCAAATGCTCAGTGATTAGCTGCTCATTGATATCCTCTACACGAATCTCACCGTTACGTGCTTTTAACGCTAACGTTTTGGCCGCTTCTGTGATGTCCCACTTACCGCCATAATTGGCTGCAATGTTGATCACCATCCCCGTGTTACCTGCCGTTAGATTTTCAGCTTCTACAATCTTCTTTTGTAGGCGCTCACTAAATCGACTGGTATCACCGATCACGCGCAACCGTAAATTATTTTTGTGTAGTTTTTTTACTTCACTAGATAGGACCGTGATAAACAGTTCCATCAAAAGACCCACTTCTTCCTCCGGACGACGCCAGTTTTCACTACTAAAAGCAAATAGCGTCATGGCTTTAATGCCAAGCTTTGAAGCAGCAGCCACGGTCTTACGAACGGCATTAACGCCTTTTTTGTGACCAAATACGCGAGGTTTTCCTTTGGACTTAGCCCAACGGCCATTACCGTCCATAATGATGGCAATATGCTTAGGAAGGGAATCAGAGAAGGCTTGAGAATTTTGCATAGGGAGTTAATTGAGTTCCATCAGTTGGATAGACTAACATAAAAAAACGCTGAGCTGTGAGCACAGCGTTTTCCAACAGTGATGTGTGTGGGAGTATTAAACTTCCATCAACTCTTTTTCTTTTGCAGCAAGAACTTCATCGATCTTCTTAACTGCAACGTCAGTTAGCTTTTGAATTTCATCTTGTGCTTTACGATCTTCATCTTCAGAGATTTCTTTATCTTTTAGAAGCGCTTTTAGATCGTTGTTTGCGTCACGACGGATGTTACGAACAGCAACACGACCACCTTCAGCTTCACCACGAACAATCTTAACTAGGTCTTTACGACGCTCTTCCGTTAGTGGTGGAAGTGGAACACGGATGATAGTACCAGCAGACATAGGATTTAGACCAAGATCAGACGTCATGATCGCTTTTTCTACTTTCGGCGTCAGCTCTTTATCGAAAACCGTGATTGCAAGTGTACGTGCATCTTCAGCAATAACGTTTGCTACTTGGTTTAGAGGTGTTGCTGCACCGTAGTATTCTACAGAAATACCAGATAGTAGGCTTGGGTGTGCACGACCTGTACGAATTTTAGAAAGGTTGTTCTTAAGCGCTTCAACGCTTTTATCCATGCGCTCTTGCGCGTCTTTTTTGATTTCGTTAATCACAGTTTCACCTTAAAAATATCATCTTTCCTGAAGAAAGCCTAAAACGGTTGAGCAAAGCAAACGCCACCCTAACGCTTTGGGTGGCACCTTGGGACAAGCTTATTCGTTGATTAGCGTGCCTTCTGCTTCGCCCATAACCACGCGACGTAGTGCGCCTGGCTTGTTCATGTTAAATACGCGGATTGGCATTTTGTGGTCACGAGCTAGCGTAAACGCCGCCAAGTCCATCACTTTCAGCTCTTTATCCAGAACTTCTGCGTAAGATAGCTTATCATACAGCTCTGCGTCTGGGTTTGCTACAGGGTCAGCAGTAAATACACCATCAACTTTCGTCGCTTTTAGTACAACATCCGCTTCGATTTCAATACCACGTAGGCAAGCAGCAGAATCCGTTGTAAAGAACGGGTTACCCGTACCAGCAGAGAAGATGACAACACGGCCTTGGCGAAGCTCACGGATCGCATCAGCCCAATTATAGTCGTCACATACGCCTTTTAGAGGAATGGCAGACATAACGCGCGCATTCACGTATGCACGGTGAAGAGCATCGCGCATCGCTAGGCCATTCATTACTGTAGCAAGCATACCCATGTGGTCACCAACTACGCGGTTCATACCAGCTTCAGCAAGGCCTGCACCACGGAACAAGTTACCGCCACCGATAACTACACCAACCTGAACACCCAGTTCAACCAGTTCTTTAACTTCTTGTGCCATGCGATCAAGGACCGCAGGATCAATACCAAAACCGTCTTCACCTTGAAGAGCTTCACCACTCAGTTTTAATAGAATACGTTGATACGCTGGTTTAGGGTTCGTAGTCATGGAGTTTACCTTCCAAAGAGAGTTGTTGATTAACAGTCATGAATAGACACAAATTCAGTTATGGCTATTCATCACGGCTAATCGTTCACTGCTCATAAAAAGACCGCAGCCAAGGCTACGGTCTAATCTTTATACAGTCTCTAAGGATTAACCTTTTTGAGCTGCAGCAACTTCTTCAGCGAAGCTCATTTCTTCTTTCTTCTCGATACCTTCACCTACCTCTAGGCGAACGAATGTAGAAACTGAAGCGCCTTTTTCTTTCAGCATTTCACCTACAGTTTTCTTAGGTTCCATGATGAAAGCTTGACCTGTTAGAGAGATCTCGCCAGTGAATTTCTTCATGCGGCCAACAACCATCTTCTCAGCGATTTCAGCAGGCTTGCCTTCGTTCATTGCGATTTCAACTTGAACCGCTTTCTCTTTTTCTACTACGTCAGCTGGTACGTCTTCTGGGTTAACGAACTCAGGCTTAGAAGCAGCAACGTGCATTGCAACGTGCTTAAGAGTTTCTGCGTCGCCTTCACCAGCAACAACAACACCGATTTTCTCACCGTGACGGTAAGAAGCAATTGCAGTGCCTTGAACGTATTCTACGCGACGGATAGTGATGTTTTCACCGATTTTAGCTACAAGAGCTACACGTGCGTCTTCGAATTGTGCTTGTAGCTCTTCAACAGTCGCTTTTGAAGCTAGAGCTGCAGCTGCAACTTCTTCTGCGAATGCAGTGAAGTTACCGTCTTTAGCAACGAAGTCAGTTTGGCAGTTAACTTCAAGAAGAACAGCAACGCCGTTTTCTTCTTTGATGATGATTGCGCCTTCAGCTGCAACGTTACCAGCTTTCTTAGCTGCTTTCGCTGCGCCAGATTTACGCATGTTTTCAATTGCTAGTTCGATGTCAGCGTTTGCTTCTACAAGCGCTTTCTTACATTCCATCATGCCAGCGCCAGTACGCTCGCGAAGTTCTTTAACTAGAGCAGCAGTTACAGTTGCCATTCTGTATTCCTCGTTTGATTCGAAATAAGGTAAAAAACAGGGGCCTAACATTGTCGGCCCCCATTGCTAACTATAACTTAGTTTATGCTACACAAAGGTTTCACATAGACCAAGTGTGACACAGAGCCGCTATTATTCAGCTTCTACGAAACCGTCTTTTTCAGCAACTGCAGCTACGTCTTTGTTACGACCTTCAGATACTGCTGAAGCAGCAGCGTTCAGGTATAGCTGTACAGCGCGGATCGCGTCGTCGTTACCTGGGATTACGTAGTCAACGCCGTCTGGGTTAGAGTTAGTATCTACCACAGCGTATACTGGAATACCTAGGTTGTTAGCTTCTTTAATTGCAATGTGTTCGTGATCAGCGTCGATTACGAATAGAGCGTCTGGTAGGCCGCCCATGTCTTTGATACCACCAAGAGATTTCTCTAGCTTCTCCATTTCGCGAGTACGCATTAGAGCTTCTTTCTTAGTTAGTTTGTCAAAAGTACCGTCTTGAGATTGAGTCTCTAGATCTTTTAGACGCTTGATAGACTGACGAACTGTTTTGTAGTTTGTAAGCATACCGCCTAACCAGCGGTTGTTTACGTAAAACTGGTTGCTTGCGATTGCAGCTTCTTTAACAGCTTCAGATGCAGCGCGCTTAGTACCTACGAATAGAACTTTACCTTTCTTCTCGCCAACTTTAGCTAGTTCAGCTAGAGCGTCGTTGAACATTGGTACAGTTTTTTCTAGGTTGATGATATGAACTTTGTTACGAGCGCCAAAGATGAATGGCTTCATTTTTGGGTTCCAGTAACGAGTCTGGTGACCGAAGTGAACACCAGCTTTTAGCATATCGCGCATTGATACAGTTGCCATTTTAAATTCCTCTATGGGGTTAGGCCTCCACATTCCCCATAACTCCGACCAAGCTTCTGCTCAGCACCCCGGAATATGTGACGGAATGTGTGTGATTTAAAGATAAAAGGTTATTCGGATGAAGCTTGCTTCGCCGCTTAGCTTTGCTAAACGAAGAGAACAGTCCTCTATTCCGGCGCGCTTTATACCATATTTTAGCTCACTGTGGCTAGTAAAAATTATTTCTTCACCGTGCCACTTTCTCCTATTTATAAGCAAAACTTTAAACATACGATCGAATTAAGAATGATGCATATTCCTATCTAACTTGGGTTAACGCCCCGATGTCTGATAGAATGCGGCCATTCGCACGTTTACGTGCTTAGGAATAAGTAGAGAAAGCCAATGTCAATCAAGATTAAAACTGCTGAAGAAATAGAACGCATGCGCATTGCGGGCAAGCTGGCCGCAGAGATTCTAGAAATGATCGAACCACACATCAAAGTTGGTGTGACGACAGAAGAGTTGAACAAAATCTGTCATGAGTACGCTCTAGAAAAAGGCGCATACTCTGCTCCGCTTGATTACCATGGTTTCCCTAAGTCGATTTGTACTTCAATCAACCATATCGTATGCCACGGTATTCCAGCAGAAAAAGACGAAATCGGTAGCAACGGTCAAATGAAGCCAGCGGTACTAAAAGATGGCGACATCTTAAACGTTGATATTACCGTAATCGTTCCAAATGATGAGAATGCCGATCTGAGCGTGCGTCCTCAGGGTTACCATGGTGACACTTCTAAGATGTTCCTAGTCGGTGATGTTTCACCTGCAAACAAACGTCTGTGCATGGTAGCTCAAGAAGCACTGTATGTTGGTATGCGTACCGTTAAGCCAGGTTCAACGGTTGGTGACATCGGTACGGCTATCGAGAAATACATCAAAGAGAACAACAAAAACAACCCTCGCAACAAGTTTTCTATTGTGAAAGACTTCTGTGGCCACGGTATCGGCGATGAGTTCCATGAAGAACCACAAGTGGTTCATTACAAGAACAAAGACCGCCGCGTACTAAAAGAAGGCATGTGCTTTACTATTGAGCCGATGATTAACGCAGGTAAATTTGGTTGCTCTGTTGACGCTCAAGACGATTGGACCGTTTACACAGGCGACGGCAAGAACTCTGCGCAATGGGAACATACCATTGTTGTAACAAAAGAAGGTTGTGAAGTACTGACGCTTCGTAGCGACGATACAATTCCTCGCCTAATGAAAAACGCGTAAAGCTGACGACCACTCGTTGTTTACTATATCCCTGCTTCGGCGGGGATATTTTTTATCTGCCACAAATTTGTTAGATTGTAACTAGATTAGCTTGCACGGATGGCAAATATGACACTTCAGTCCCCTCTTACCTTTTCCGATGAACAAATCAATATCGGAGAGCTCAAACAAGAGTTAGAGAAATTTAGCTCCGATCAAAACCAAGAGTTTCTCAATCATCATCCGGTAACAAGCTTGGTTTTAGCCAGGGCAGAATACATGGATCTGCTTCTGAATCGTTTGTGGCAACATTTTGGCTTCAAAGATATTTACAACATTTCTCTAGTTGCCGTGGGTGGCTATGGGCGTGGCGAGCTGCATCCGCTCTCCGATATCGATATTTTGATTCTGTCGAACAATAAGCTGCCGACCGCACTAGAAGCAAAAATCAGCGAATTCATTACGCTGTTGTGGGATTTAAAACTCGAGGTCGGACACGCAGTTCGCACCGTTAACGAATGTGCGGAAATTGGTAAAGCCGATCTGACCGTCGCGACAAATCTTCAAGAAGCGCGTCTACTTTGTGGCAGCGAGGATACCTTTCAGGCACTGAAGAAAGTTGTATTATCAGACTCCTTTTGGCCAAGTGAAACGTTTTATCGCGCTAAAATTCAAGAGCAGCGAGAACGCCATGCCCGTTACCACGATACGACGTACAACTTAGAACCAGACATTAAGTCGACCCCTGGCGGGCTGCGCGATATTCATACATTAAGCTGGGTCGCCCGACGTCACTTTGGTGCCACATCATTGCTGGAAATGAGCCGATACGGATTTTTAACTGACGCAGAATACCGAGAATTGGTTGAATGTCAGGACTTCCTTTGGCGAGTGCGTTTCGCTCTGCACATGGAGCTTCGCCGCTATGACAACCGCTTGACCTTTGCCCATCAAGCACAAGTTGCGGAAAATCTAGGCTATGTCGGTGAAGGCAACCGAGGCGTAGAAATGATGATGAAAGAGTTCTATCGCACACTTCGTCGTGTGGCAGAGCTCAATAAAATGCTACTCAAACTTTTTGATCAAGCGATCATTAATGGTGGTGCGACAGAAAGTGCCGAGATTCTCGATGCCGACTTCCAACGTCGTGGCTCTTTGATTGAAGCGCGGAAACCCGCATTGTTTCAAGCTCGCCCAGAAACTATTCTGGATATGTTCTTACATATCGCGAACGACTCAACCATTGAAGGGGTGAGCCCACCAACACTACGTCAGCTGCGCACCGCTCGCCGTCGGCTCAACAAATTTTTGCACACCATTCCTGCTGCGCGTGAAAAGTTCATGGCGTTATGTCGTCACCCTAATGCTCTGCATAAAGCATTCAGCCTGATGCACCGATTAGGGGTTATGGCGGCCTATTTACCGCAATGGAGCCAAATTGTTGGTCAAATGCAGTTTGACTTATTCCACGCCTACACGGTTGATGAGCACAGTATTCGCTTACTGAAACACATTAATACCTTTAGTGACCCAGACAATCATGCGAAGCACCCTATTTGTTGTGACGTCTACCCACGGATGCAAAAGAAAGAACTGCTGATTATTGCCGCTATTTTCCACGATATCGGTAAAGGACGTGGCGGCGATCACTCTGTTATAGGCGAAGGTGAGGCTTACGACTTCTGTATTGAGCATGGCTTATCAAAGCCCGAGGCCAAACTTGTCGCTTGGTTGGTAAGGCATCATCTATTAATGTCCGTCACCGCACAGCGCCGAGACATTTATGATCCCGATGTGATTACCGAATTTGCCAAAAAAGTCAGAGACGAAGAATCTCTCGATTATCTTGTGTGCCTGACAGTTGCAGATATTTGTGCAACCAACCCAGAACTTTGGAATGCTTGGAAACGAACCTTACTGGCAGAGCTGTATTACTCCACACAACGTGCTTTACGTAGAGGGTTAGAGAATCCTGTCGATGTGCGTGAGCGAATTCGCCACAATCAACAAATGGCCTCCGCAATGCTACGTAAAGAGGGCTTTGCCGCGCGCGAAATTGAAGTATTGTGGCAGCGCTTTAAAGCTGACTATTTCCTTCGTCATACTCATACGCAAATCGCGTGGCACTGCGAACACTTACTTCGCATGGAAGATCCGACTAAGCCTTTGGTGTTGATCAGTAAAAAAGCCACTCGTGGCGGCACTGAGGTGTTTGTATATACGAAAGACCAGCCAGCTTTATTTGCGACGGTCGTGGCGGAGTTAGATAGGCGTAATTTTAATGTACACGACGCGCAAATCATGACCAGCAAAGATGGGCACGTGATTGATACCTTTATGGTTCTAGATCAACATGGCGAAGCGATTGATGAGTCTCGTCACGCCGCGGTGATTAAGCACCTCACCCATGTACTAGAGGCGGGCCGACCAACCAAGATTAAAACACGCCGTACTCCGAACAAACTTCAGCACTTTAATGTGAAAACCAAAGTCGACTTCTTACCAACCAAAGGTAAAAAGCACACTTTAATGGAGTTTGTCGCACTAGACACACCAGGGCTGTTGGCCAAAGTAGGCCGTACGTTTGCTGATTTAAATATCAACCTTCATGGTGCAAAAATCACCACCATTGGTGAGCGAGCAGAGGACTTGTTTATTTTAACCAGTGATGCAGGGGGAAGATTAAGTGAAGAACAGCAAGATGAGCTAAGAGAGAGATTGATCGAAAAGTTATCTGATGAGGTCGCAGCTTAGATCAAACCTGCCAATCTTTTCGGTTCAGGGCGAGAGCGATCTTGCCCACAAGTTAAGCATTTTGGCTAAATATCAGCTATCTAGCTCATACATAGGCTGCTACAGTTATATCAATATCAATTCGATGTAATAGAGGTAGCCTATGTATCCCCACCTCACTGGTTTGGGTATTCACGACCCTAAGCAGATTGAACGTTATTCCCTACGCCAAGAAGCACACAAAGACGTACTCAAGATCTATTTCCACAAGCAAAAAGGCGAGCTGTTCGCCAAAAGCGTTAAATTCAAATACCCGCGCCAAATCAAAAATGTTCTTGTGGACAGTGGCAGTCACAAATATAAAGAAGTAACGGAAATCAACCGTAACCTCACATTAGTCATTGATGAACTGAATAAAATCACTAAACCAACGAAACAACCTGAGGTTGATGTCAAAGAGAAAATTCTCTCAGACCTTCGTCATTTAGAAAAAGTCGTTTCGAGCAAGATCGCAGAGATCGAAGCGGATCTCGAAAAACTAAAGTAAAACGTTAAGTCTTAAATATTAAAAAAGGGTTAGCATTGATGCTAACCCTTTTTATTTGTACTCAATCATTATCTAGATCTAACTAATCCCATTATCGGTTGATCATTGATTCATCCCACTCAAATCGAGTAAACAATTGCTGCCAAGTCTCATCAATATTGGCCGTCATGACAATCTCTTGATCGGTAAATGGGTGGACAAACCGTAACTCTGAAGAGTGCAGTAGCAAGCGGTGAGCATCAAACTCTGTGCGATAAAGCTTGTTGTGCTTGCCGTCTCCGTGCGTTGTATCACCCACAATAGGATGACGTAGATGCGCCATATGACGACGAAGTTGGTGCTTACGCCCCGTTTTAGGTTTCATCTCAACTAAGCAATAACGCGTTGTAGGAAATTTACCCGTCGAATAGGGAACTTCCACTTTAGCCAACGGTTTATATTCCGTCACCGCTTCTTGCGCTTCTTTTTCTTGTGAAGCGAACTTATCAGCAATCTTGTCTAACTCGACTTTGAGTGCGTAATCCAAGACGCCCTCTTCCTCAATCCAACCGCGTACTATCGCGTGGTATGTCTTTTCCATTTTATGTTCAGCAAACATCGGCATGACTTGTGATGCTACTTCACTCGACAACGCAAACACGAGCACACCAGATGTTGGACGATCCAGACGATGCAATGGGAACACATGCTGACCAATTTGGTCACGCAAAGTTTGCATGACAAACTGAGTTTCGTGTTTATCTAACCAACTGCGATGCACTAACATGCCTGCTGGCTTGTTGACCGCTACAAAATATTCATCCTGATAAACGATCTCCAGCTCAACTGGTTCTGAAGATCGCGCTATTTCTTGTTCTAGCATTCGTTTACTTACACAGTTCGTCAATGGTTCGGATTGTAACAAGCAGCTCTGCGAACTGCGGTTCCTGCTTCCACGCTTCTGAAAAATAGGGCTCGAGAGAAAACCCTCTTGGCAATGGTTGGTTGTTTTCCACTAGCACGTGCATTCTGTCTATAAAGATCCACTGCAACCACTCATGAGGATGCAACGTATCAATCGCAAATGGCTCCACGCTTTGTAAGGCTTGCTCTGAAGGCCTAGTGTGTTGCCACAACTTATGTTCTTTAAGCTGCGTTTCAAGTTGGTGAAGTAAGTCGACCAATTGAGTATTTGTTACCATTAATTCTATCTCGAACCTTGAATTAGCCGAGAATGATACCATTTCTTGTGAAAAGAACGTTAGGACGTCGTATTTAATGGAAAACATTCAAACCCTCACTCAACTGTTGAACAACAGCCGCTGTGATTATCAAATCTTCGATCTTGGTCGTCGTATCAAAACCATCGCTAAGAAAGAGTTTGCCGATGTAGAAAAAGGTCAAGCACCGTACCCATTTCCAATGCAGCGTAAAGCACACCTTGCCATCGCTTATTGGAATGAACAAAAGCAACCTTGGATTTGGTTTCTAAAGTTTGAATTGGACGAGCGCGGTTTGTTAAAGCAAGCGGATATCGGCAATTTCATTAAATACGTAGTGGAAGCCATGGGAACACGCCTCAATGATGATATCACTGAAGAGCAACAGCAAAAGCTGTCTAATAACCCATATACGTTCAAACCTTCCGAAGACAAAATGGCCGTGTTCCATAGCCAGGTCCGCGCGAATCTCGATCTTCCTACCAGCCAATATTATGAGCACACTCAGCATTACTTTTCAGGTGGCTTAGGCTGGGATAATTGGCAAACCGTAGGTCTGCAAGGAATCACCGACATGGCCGCTCGTTTGGACAAAGAGCAAAACGGGGTAATGATACGCAAAGCATTGAACCACCTACCGAATGAACCACTTTATGCTCTGTTGGGTGCGCTTGAGCATGTAGAGTTACAAGAGCGTTTAGCTGAGCGTATAGCCGACAAAGCACAACAAGAAATCGCAAGTAGCGAACCGGATCTCTTCCTACTTTCAGCGCTTATCCGAGCTTTGGCTGGCGCACCAACAGCCATTGCCTCGCCAGTGTTAGAAGCGATTTTACAAAGCCCTCGTTTAAGCCATCAGGAAGTACTGATTGGCGTGGCTGGCCGAGCTTGGCACTTACTAGCCAATGAAAAGGTAGCAGAACAGTTTTTGCTGCGTTTAGCTCAAACCGGTAATCAAGCCCTATTTAATCAGTTATTTGCCGATTTAGTGATGCTACCAGAGCTAAGAATGGTGCTATTGCCCTTGCTACATTCAAATCCATCTGAAGAACTAGCAAACGCGCTAGTAAGCTTACAACAAGCAACAAAGGGATAATAAAGGTTCAGGGATGATTGGTGATCTTTTAGCAATTTTAGGGCTATGCTTTTTCTGTTATCTGTTTTGGCAACAACGTCGTCAAGCCGAACTCGCAAAAGTGGCAATCACGCGTAAATGTGAGCAATTGGATCTCCAATTAATCAGCATCGCCTTTGGTGCCCATAAACTAAAAACGCCAGACGGAGTCTGGCGTTGGCATACGGTGTATCAATTTGAGTTTTCATCTCTTGGTGACGATTGCTACCAAGGGGAGTTAACCATGGTCGGTTTCAGGCCGCAGAACTTTCACCTACCACCGCATCGCTTGTAAATTCCATTTCAAAGTAAGGACCATATAGATCCTTACTTTCTTTTGTTTCAACAAATCCCAGTTTTTTCAGCACCGCCATAGAAGCTTGATGGTTGCTATTCACGTTAGCTTTCACCTTATGTAGCCCCAGCTCACGGCACGCCTTTGGGAAAAACGCTTTTAGAGCTTCTGTCGCTAACCCTTTACCCCAATAAGATTTATCAAAAATAAACCCTAACTCAGGCTCAGAATCGAGATGGGAAATGAACACGTGCCCCATATAGTCACGACTGGTGCTTTCTAGCACCGCCATACTATAAATATTTTCATCATCCAGTATTTTCTCAAACATCTGTTTGGCAGACGCGACAGTATACGGACCGTTCATTTCAGCACGGTTTTTCGCACAGCAATTCAGCATGACGAACTCTAGTTGCAACGACTCATTGTAGGGTAGAAGAAGCATTCTTCTGGTTACTATGGCCACATCTGTTCCTTGATTACAACAAACTTTATTTATCCGCAGATCACAAACTCGATGAGCTTGAATATGCTCAATAGCTGCGGGGCATAACACCTTGTAGAGAAGCCGAAAGTTAAACCAACTGATTGGAAAGGATATTGATCTGGATTGTTTTTTATTAAGTGTTATTAGGAATTTATAAATTTTGTGATATTGATATACCCAAGTCACCTCTAGGTGCTTAATTCAACGAGAACGACTAGGTATCTTTTTTATATAAGAAAGACCCCGACACATAAGTATCGGGGTCATGGTCTTACTCGCAGCAGTCCGGCTACTAAAAGTGCTCCATGCATCATCCATAATAGTGGCTGATTCCGTCAGCTTATTCCTTACGTCGCCGTCCTAGCGGTGTCCTTATCATCCTGATAGCTAACATTCCCCGTTAGCACACATCACTTGTTCCTTGAGCGGTGTCCCTTGCATCTTCCTGACGCTGTCCATAACCTCTATCCTAGAGGGGTCCATTGTCTATCCTTAGTCATCAACATCCTATTGATGATAGTGTCCTTACAATGTCCTACGCTCCATGCTTGATTAATCATCCTGACCAACCAAATCGTCTTCCTGACGATAACCAAATCCTTGGTGCTTTCCTGTTCCATGTCTGCTTCCTGCTGACAACTCTCAATTTACGCCTTTCCTAAAAATTGACAATCTATCCTAGATAAATATTTATACACCACATTGGTTAAATAGTTGTTAAATCATTACTTATCAATAAGTTGATGATTGTAATTTCTATTTTTCCGCTCACGAAATCGTTTTCTCTCACAACCCATGTAAGAGATCTCTCACACCACACATTCCAAATTGCTATTCGCCAAATTAGGGGACTCAACGTATGATGATAGATATATCGTTGTTAAGGATTAAAAATGTTAACTCAAGACGTTACTAAAGAATTAGAAGCGGTAATGGAACAACTGCAACAACAAGGAAAAGAACCAACCGTAGCGTTAGTGAAAGCACGCTTGAAAACGCCCGTCCCAATGCCTGCATTAATCACCGCAATAAAAAGTTGGAAAAGTGCTCAGCGTGTTCCCAAGGTTGAAGTCGCAGCGCAAGCGCATACCGATAATGATCGTCTTGCAGCGCTAGAAAGCACGGTGAAAAAACTAGTCGCTCGCATTGAAGAGCTAGAAGCCAAGCTAAGTGAGAAGTCATCATGAAGTTATGGGTAGATGCAGACGCATGTCCGAAAGTCATCCGCGAAACCATTGTGCGTGCCGCCGAACGCACGGGGATTGAATGTACGTTTGTCGCCAACCACGTTGTCCCGGTGCCCAAAAGAGACAACATCCACTCGCTGCAAGTTCCAGCTGGATTTGACATCGCTGACAACGAAATCGTCAAGCGTGTGGAGGCCAACGATTTGGTGATCACATCAGACATTCCGCTTGCAGATGAGGTCATCTCTAAAGGCGCTCAAGCCCTCAGTTCACGTGGCGAGCTTTATACAAAAGATACTATCAAAGCTCGTCTAAATATCCGCGACTTCATGGAAACCATGCGCTCAAGCGGAATTCAGACAGGTGGACCCGCTGCGCTTTCCCAAACCGATCGCCGCGAATTTGCGAACCATTTAGATCGTATTTTGGCTAAATTTAAGAAGTAATACTCACTCTATTCATATTGAGCCAGCAAATCAAAGCCTGGCTCATTACTGAAAATTCATTTTCAATATTGCACCCAAAGCGTGCTCTTACTCCCATTTGTTTTGTTCTGTTTATTTTTCATCTCGCTCGCCATAGCTTCAATATGCAACGTGGTTTATTTTGAACGACGTTTTTAATAAATGTATAGAGAATAATGGGCTTTAACATCGTTTCCAGTGGAAGCTACCTGCCAACGAATCAATGGTCAGATCGAGAGATGGATCGCTTCCTAAAATTGGCGCCTGGGACCTGCCGAAATAAATTCGACGTTGAATATCGTCATGTAGCCAATACAAAAGAGACCGCTATTTACATGGCGGTGCAGGCGATAGAGCAGTGTTTAGGAAACATATATACCTTGGGCTCCATTGATCTCCTTATCTACGCCAGCGGCACTCACCACCAGTCTCTGCCCTACGACGCCTCAGCGGTTCTCGCCGCGTTAGACGCTCCAACATGGCTAGAAAGTTTTGATTTGAACAGCACCTGTTTATCATTTCTTTCTGCGCTTGATCTTGCTCAGAGTCTATTCTTCGCAAAACGATACCGTCGGATTCTCATTGTCACCAGCGAACTCGCTACTGGCATCACACTGAATCGAAATTTTACACTCAAACCAGAAGTTGCAACTCTATTCGCAGACGGTGCCGCCGCATTTTTGCTCGAAGAACACAACGATGATGGATTGCTCACCAGTCACTTTGAAACGCATCATACCGGGTATTCATTTTGTCAAATTAAGGGCGGAGGTAGTCATATCAATCCGCATACCTCCGAGCATCAAGCCTATTTAAAAAGTTGCCAGTTTGAGATGGAGGGCAAAGCAC
This sequence comes from Vibrio sp. T9, assembly GCF_003123985.1. Taxonomy (NCBI): domain Bacteria; kingdom Pseudomonadati; phylum Pseudomonadota; class Gammaproteobacteria; order Vibrionales; family Vibrionaceae; genus Vibrio; species Vibrio sp. T9. The sequence goes on along the minus strand of NZ_NIGY01000006.1, from coordinate 344,037 downwards.
TCTTTAAACATGTGCGTAAAGCCTTACCAGCGTTTCTAAAAAAAGGGGTTGACGCCTCTCCGGTAACACTCGGCGATATTGATTATTTTCTTCCTCATCAAGCCAGCGCGCATGGATTAAAAAAACTGCCTTCACTCACCGGGCTACCAACAGAGAAAACCGTTAATCACTTTTCGACTTTGGGAAACCAAGTCGCCGCCTCACTCCCAATTAACTTACACTGGCTGCGTAATCAGCCAGAAGCCGCAGGAAAACATGTGTTATTAGCAGGCACCGCCGCAGGGTTGTCACTAGGGATGGGAGTGCTAAAACTATGAAGATATTGGTCACTGGTGGCAGCGGGATGTTGGGTAGCGCAATTCTAAGAATGTTTCACCAGCAGCATGAACTGCATTTTACAGCACGAAATACAGTCATCGCTAAACAACTCGCCGAGCAATTCGATGTTATCCCACATATAGTCGATTTAAGAGACCACTCAGCAGTTCATGCGGTATGCCAAGGTATGGATGCAATCATCCATTGTGCTGCTCTCTCAAGCCCATGGGGAAAGTGGCAGGCGTTTTATCAAGCCAATGTAGATGCCACCAAAAACCTCGTCAATGCGGCTAATACGCATCAAATCTCGCGTTTTATCCATATTTCCTCCACCAGCGTCTACTTTGACCATCAAGACCGTTGGAATATTCGAGAAACCGACGCCATTGCTTCACACTGGTGTAATGATTACGCACACACCAAATACCTATCTGAACTTGAAGCCATAAAAGGCCAAAGCAAAGCGATCATTTTAAGACCGCGTGGCATTTTTGGTCCCAACGATCGCGCGATTATCCCAAGAGTGCTTAAGGCGATAAAAAACAACACTCTGCTTCTGCCATCGGGTAGAAACCCAGTGGTTGATCTAACTTATGTCGACAACGTTGCCCATGCGGCGATGCTCGCTTGCACTCAGGCAGACCGGCTTCAGCATGGTGATGTCTTCAATATTTCCAACAACGAACCAATGCCAATTGAGACTGTTCTACAAGCTTTATGTGTGGGGTTGAACCTAAAAGTAACGTTACAATCATTACCATACGGTGTGGTATCACCATTATTAAAGCTCAGTGAGCAAATACGAAGGCGCTTACCACATCAGCCAGAGCCAAGGCTCACTTCATACAGCGCAGGATTGTTTAACTATCATCAAACTCTGGATATCAGCAAGGCGATAAAAAACCTGAATTACCAACCGCTTTTTTCAATTCAAGAAGGAATACAGCAGTATGCAAACTGGTCTAAAAATAAAAATCTTTGAGGCTGGACACTGCGTACACCCAGGCTTTGTTGTCAAACCAGGCTCTGGTATCAAGCCTAGAGCATTTCCTGCAGCCGTTGCGTTAATTCAGCACCCGACACAAGGCAACATCCTGTTTGATACGGGATATCACGAGCACTTTTTTAGCGCGACTCGTCCCTTCCCTGAACGCTTTTATGCTTGGACAACACCTTGCCGCTATCAACAAGAACATGGGATTGTTGCGCAGTTAGCAAAAGAAAATCTCAAACCTCATGATATTGAGCATTTAGTGCTCTCCCACTTCCATGCCGATCACATTGCTGCCGTGTCTGAGTTTTCCCACTCTCAATTGCATTGCCAACAAAAAGGGGTGGATGCAATTACTAAAAGTGGTCGAATTGGAGGCGTAAGAAAAGGCTACCTAAAAGCTCTACTCCCTCCACAGCTTGAATCTAACTTCATCATTCATGGTGATTTTTCTGTGCCAATCAGCCAAATTCTTCCTCAGTGCCAAGGGGTTAACTTGCTCTGTAAAGACATGTTCGACGATGGACTTATTTATATGGTTAGCTTGCCAGGCCATGCAGCTGGCCAAGTGGGCTTGCTGGTTAAAAGAGACCAAAGTTGGCTGTTCTTACTCGCCGATGCATGCTGGTTAATCGAGAGCTTGAGTGAAAATATCGATCAGCATTGGCTGGCGAACATGCTTTGCGATGATACAAAAGCCTATAAAAACACCCTCTCCGAGTTGAGAAGTTGCTACCAACAAACCCACCACGTTGTTCGCTTCGTACCTTCACATTGTCAGGAAACTATCCAGCAGCTAATCAAAGAAGGATGGATGAAGTGAGAACGCTTATCTCAGAATTCTGGCGAACCCGCTACCGCCCTTTCGGCTCAAGGGAACAAGTCGAAACGTGGCAGCAACATCATTTAACGCAACATCTGGATTGGGTATGCCGTCATTCACCGTATTACCGCTCTTTTAAAGGTGCACCACTCAGTGATTTCCCTATCATGAATAAGCAAACTATGATGGAGAACCTCTCAGAGTTAAATACGAAGGGCTTAGATGCTGAACAGTTAATGCAGCAGGCACTCAAAGCAGAGCAGTCACGCAACTTTGCCGCTTCGAAAGTTGGTGATGTTACGGTTGGGCTTTCTTCGGGCACATCAGGCATGCGCGGGCTGTTTCTTGCTGACAAGCAGGAAACACAACTGTGGGCCTGCAATATATTGGCTCGCCTTTTGCCCAACCTATGGCAAAAGCACCGAATTGCACTAGCCTTGCGAGCCAACAGCCCACTGTATAAATCCGTCGCGAAAGGGCCTGTCACATTCTTTTATGCCGATTTAACCAAACCTTACCAAGAATGGATAAAAGAGCTAGATGAGTTCCAACCCACGCTTTTGGTTGGTAGTGCGCAAGCTCTTCAGCTCTGCGCCCAGTTCAGCGGTCAATTGGGTCAACCCGCAATTCAACCACAGCGGATCATTTCTGGGGCAGAGGTTCTAACCGAGAGTGACCGTCACTATATTTCTCAACGGTTCGACAGCGAACTCCATGAAGTCTATCAATGTACTGAAGGTTTTCTTGCATGTACTGATCAGCATGGACAAATGCGCTGGAATCAAGATGTTGTTTACATCGAAAAACATTGGCTGAATACCGAACGTACTCATTACAGCCCAATCATTACCGATTTTCGTCGTAAAACTCAGCCAATTATTCGTTATCAGCTCGACGATATTATTGAGAATAAACAGGATAATGGCGTATTTGAACCTCTTGGCGCAATTGCCGGACGATGTGGTGATAGCCTCACGCTAAACTCAAACCACGTCCCAGTGACGGTGTTACCAGATCTCATCTACCGCGCTATAACACTATCTGCCCAAGGTCGCGTGGATTACCGAATCACCCAAACAGGGTCACAAACCATTCAAATTGAAGCGGATGTTCACCACCATAGGGTTATACATCAAGCCTTGATAAAGTTGTTTGACCAATTACGGCTTGATCCTGTCAGATTTAGTTACCGCCCTGCGCCTATTTGGACGCCAATGAATAAACAACGACGTGTGGTGAACATATGCGGGTCTTAATCACCGGAGCCCGAGCACCAGTTGCACTAGAGTGGGCAACCATGTGTATGCATCATGGCCATGAAGTAATTCTCACCGATTCGCTAAAAAAGCCTCTGGGATCATTTTTGCGAGGCATCGAGTCTTATATACCCACCGCTTCACCTCGATTTGCGTTTCCCACCTATCAACAGCAGATCCTAAAAATCATTACTCAGATGCGTATTGATATGATGATACCCACTTGTGAAGAAGTGTATTACTTGGCTCATGTTGCTAAACAATGTCCAGAAGTAGATTTTTTTCTTCCCGATGTGGCGCTGCTCAATGCCCTACACAACAAGTTGACCGTCTTTGAACAACTTAAAGGCTTGCCAGAAATTACACTTCCAAAAACTCGTTTGGTCGCTGATAAAAGTGAGATTGAAATTAATAAGAGAACCGTTCTAAAGCCAGTTTACTCTCGGTTTGGCGGGCAAGTAATAAGAGATGTGACAACTCAGTCTATTTCTGCCGCCACGATATCACCCCTTTTTCCTTGGGTTCAGCAACAAAAAATCCATGGGACTCCGGTGTGTAACTATGCGATTTTTGAACATGGTGACCTTAAAGCACACCAATCTTATGTGCCGAAATACTGTGTAAACGGCTCGGCCGCCAGTGCTTTTCAGCCGCTCTCATGCGAACGACTAGATACATTTATCGCCGCTTTTGGTAAACGTCATACTTATCATGGGCAAGTGTCGTTTGACTTCATCAAATCACAAGATGAACTCTACGTGATTGAATGTAACCCAAGAGCCACCAGTGGTTTGCACCTACTCTCGTCTCGATGCAATCAACTGCTTCCTTATATGGAGTTTACCAGTCCTTCCAAGCAGCGATTGCATCATTTAGGGCCAATAACACTCATCGCTGAAGGTGGATTATCCCTGTTTAAGGCTCGAACTTGGCAAGATTGGTGGTCTGGAGTGAATGTAATGCAACAGCATAACTTGCCGGTCGGGAGCCAAATCCGGAGTGTGTTTGAATTACTCCGGTTAGCTAGGCAAAACAAGGCAAAATGGAGCGCCGCTTCTACCGTTGATATTGAGTGGAATGGAGAGGCGTTGAGATCATGACGCTTTCCTCTCAAGAATGGCATAAAACCTTTATCACTCTTATGCAGTCGAATCCTATTAATGAATGCACAGCAAGCTTTGGTTGCTACTATATCGATGATGTTGCTATTCCCTACTCCGTAACACCAAAAATACCAAACAACTGTTATGCCGTGTCCCCTATGACACTGCTTAGTGGCTACGCCGAAGAAGAGCTTCACAAAGTCAAAAATGTGGCTGTTCGATGGGTATGTAAGCTACTTATTAATATGACTAAACCAATCTTATCATTGGCTGGATTGGATCAAGTCCAAACGCTCAACAATCAGTGCTTGTCCACCAATATGTATAGCGAACAATGGGAATCCTTAAATCTAGATGAGCTGCGCCGCGTGGCACTCGATCAATACCCCACCTTTCCCTTGGTGCTTCGCTCCCTCAACCAACTTCAGCACTCACACTTAATTCAGCGATTAGAACAGCAACAATGGCAAAGCTTGGTAACACGACAAGTGTATTTACTTGAGGATTGGCAAGCATTCAGCTTCAACCGAGATTTAACGAAAGACTTCAAGCTGTTTAATGATAAAGATTGGCAGTTTAAGCCACTGGCTACTGATGAAGAGTTTCAGCGCGCCAAAGTGTTATATGACATGCTTTACCTTGATAAATACAGCCGGAATAACATCCAGTTTTCAACCCAATATTTAAAGCAGGCTAGCCAGAATAACTTAGTGCATTTAGTGGGACTATTTTATCAAGACGAGATGCTGGCTACGTTAGGCATAGTAGAAATTGATAATGACATGACTTGCCCAATTTTTGGCTACGATACCAATAAGCCACAGAGTTTTGCGCTGTATAGAAGAATATCTGCTTATACCATCCGCCACGCAATGATATGCCAGCGTCGCTTTAATATGAGCTCAGGGGCTCCAGCTTTTAAACGCAACCGAAAAGCCCAGCCAGAAATTGAATTTAGCTATGTTTATATTGCGCACTTACCTTGGTACAAACGCGTAATTTGGCAAAGCTTGTGCTGGCTCACTCAGCACTTTTATCGCCCTTTGTTGATGCGTTTTCAGCTATAAAACGACATCGATAACCAAGCAAACCTGCTTGCACACAATCTGGATCGATAAAAAAGCCTGCGACGTTCGCAGGCTTTTGTAATGGAGCTGTGTGAGGTAACCGTTTTTTACGGTGTGTAGTATGTTGCTGCGCCAGGGCCTACTGGTAAACCAAATACGAATACCCATAGGTAGAACAGCACACTCCAACCTACAATGAAGCAGATTGAGTAAGGTAGCATGGTCGCGATCAGCGTACCGATACCTAAGTTCTTCATGTAACGAGTTGCTACGGCAAGAATCAAACCAAAGTAGCTCATCATTGGAGTAATAATGTTTGTCGTCGAGTCACCAATTCGGTAAGCAGCCTGAATCGTTTCCGGTGCATAACCAACAAGCATCAACATAGGAACAAAAATCGGTGCCGTCACTGCCCACTGTGCCGATGCCGAACCAATCATTAGGTTGATAAAGCCACACATGAGGATGAAGGCAAAGAACAACATTGGGCCAGTTAAGCCAATTTCTTGCAAGAAGCTAGCGCCAGCAACTGCGAATACCTGACCGAAGTTAGTCCATTTAAAGAAAGCAACGAACTGAGCAGCAAAGAAAACTAATACAATGTACATGCCCATAGAAGACATCGATTTCGCCATTGCATCAATTACATCGCGATCCGTCTTCATCGTGCCAACAACTTTACCAAACACAAAGCCTGGGATAGCAAAGAACACAAAGATGAATGCCACGATACTTTTCAGGAATGGAGAACCTGCAATTGTACCTGCATCAGAACGTAAGATGCCGTCAGCTGGAACAACCGTCCAAGCAAGCAACGCGGAAACAACCAGTACAGCAACACCTGCTAGTTTTAGACCTTTCTTCTCAATGTCTGTTAAGCCGCCCATTTTGTCGTTCGACAAATCTTCTGAGGCTTCTTCTTCACTGTATTTGCCAAGCTTTGGCTCAACAATTTTTTCAGTAACAAACGCACCAGTGATTGCAATGAAGAACGTCGAAACAAACATGAAGTACCAGTTAACTTCTGGACCAACAGTGTAAGTTGGGTCAATCATTTGCGCTGCTGTTTCAGTAATACCTGACAGTAGCGGGTCAACCGTACCGATAAGTAGGTTTGCTGAATAACCACCAGATACACCAGCGAATGCCGCAGCAAGGCCTGCAAGTGGGTGACGACCTAGAGAATGGAACAGCATTGCTGCCAGTGGAATAAGTACCACATACCCCAGCTCTGATGCCGTATTTGAAATGATACCAGCGAAAACAACAGTCACTGTTACCATGCGTTGAGATGCGCCCATGACCAAGCCACGCATAGCTGCAGATAGCAAACCAGAGTACTCGGCAATAGCAACACCCAACATCGCAACCAAAACCGTGCCTAAAGGCGCAAAGCCAACAAAGTTTTTCACTAAATTGGTAACGATAAGTTCGAGTCCATCAGCGTTAAGTAAGCTGACGACATGAATCATGCCATCTGCGGCACGACCTTTTGCGCCCTCAGGACGAGGGTCTACAACGGAAACTTCGAAGTATCCTGCAATGCCCGACATCACCAGAATGGCTAAACAGAAAATGGCAAATAGTGTGATCGGGTGAGGTAATAAGTTCCCCAAATATTCGACAGTATCCAAAAAGCGCGTAAACAGCGGCTTCTTAGGCGAGTTTTGTTTAATTGAATCAGATGAACTCATCTGTTCCCTCCTTGTTTTTATTCCTGTGCAAATGTGACAAAAATGTCAAAAAAGCGAGCGAAGGGTACTTGAGTAGAAGGTTAAAGAAAAGCCCTAAATGTTACAAACTGTGACCATTAGAGAGTTTTATAACCAATAATAAACAAAAATGTAGATATTTCATCCATATAAAACAGTTAAGTCAAAATTATCAATTAAACAAAACCATAAGCCAGAAATATGCAGAACGATTACTTCTGCACTGCTTTAAACCTCGGATTCGCCTTACAAATGACATATAGACGCCCTCTTCGTTTTACGACCTGGCAATCCGGATGACGACTTTTTGCACTTTTTAATGATTTTACTACCTTCATGATTTATTCCTTTTCGCTCTTAAATTGACCAAAACGACGGTTGAAGTTCGCAATACGACCTTCTGTTTGAACCACTCGCTGTTTACCGGTGTAGTACGGATGGGATGCTGACGACACATCTAACGTAAAGTAAGGGTAGGTTTTGCCATCTTTCCATTCGATGGTTCTCTCTGTTTTCAACGTAGAACCAACAACGAAGTATTCATCTACGCTGGTGTCGTGGAACACCACTGGACGATATTCAGGGTGGATTCCTGGTTTCATAATACTTTTCCTCTTAATTAAAATGTTATGTTATAACATTTTAATTAATAATCATTATCAACAAGAAAAGCAAGAGAAATTTGTGATACTTTTCATCTCAATGAATTCTTAAAGATGTCCACCATGTATTCCATTGAACCCATCGGCGTCATTGAGACACCGTACAAAGAAAAGTTTGCAGTACCGCGCCAGCCTCGCTTAGTACCAACAGCGAAAGCACGCGTAAAACTGTTAGGCGCAGCGAATAGCCCTGAAGCAGTGCGTGGGCTAGAACAGTTCTCTCACGTTTGGCTGTTATTTTTGTTTGATCAAAATCTGGAAGCAGGTTGGAAGCCAACCGTCCGTCCACCACGACTGGGCGGCAATGAACGAATAGGTGTCTTTGCCTCACGCTCGACTTTCCGCCCAAACGGAATCGGAATGTCAGCCGTTGAAGTGAAAGGAGTCACTAAGCAAGGCGATCAAATCTATCTTGATCTAGGCAGTGTTGATCTCGTGGATGGCACACCGATTGTGGACATTAAGCCCTATATCCCCTATTCGGACTCTATTCCAGAAGCACAAGGCGGATACGCAGACCAAGAACCAGAAAAGTCACAAGTCAACTTTTCTGCTCAAGCATTAGCAACGATAGAAAATCGATCCGATACTGACTATGTAAGATCAGTCATTGAACAAGTTCTGGCCCAAGATCCTCGTCCTGCATACAAGAAAAACAAGCCGGACGACAAAGAATATGCGGTAAATTTGTTCGACTTGAACGTAAAGTTCACAGCAACAAGCAACTTAATAACGGTTACCGCTATTGAAAGCTTTTGACAAACGCAATTGGCTGATATTATAGGCGGCTAATAAATTTCCCTTTCGGGAACTCCTATACTCCAGCTTATTCAAGCTTGAGTATCTAACTTAAATAAACGGATAAATTTAATGCGTACCAGTAATTATCTTCTTTCTACTCTGAAGGAGACTCCAAACGACGCAGAAGTAGTGAGCCACCAGCTCATGCTACGTGCAGGTATGATCCGTAAGCTGGCTTCAGGTCTATACACCTGGCTACCTACTGGTCTACGTGTACTGCGTAAAGTCGAAAACATCGTTCGTCAAGAAATCGACAATGCAGGTGCAGTCGAAACTTTGATGCCCGTTGTTCAGCCGTTTGAACTATGGGAAGAGACAGGCCGCAGCGAAAAGATGGGTCCTGAGCTACTTCGCTTTACTGACCGTCATGTTCGTCCGTTTGTACTTAGCCCAACCGCTGAAGAAGTGATCACTAGCCTTGTTCGCAATGAAGTGAGCTCTTACAAACAGCTTCCGCTAAACCTGTACCAAATCCAAACCAAATTCCGTGACGAACGTCGTCCACGCTTCGGTGTAATGCGTTCACGTGAATTCTCAATGATGGATGCGTACAGCTTTGACATTGATAAAGACGGCCTACAAAAGTCATACGACGCAATGCACGATGCTTACTGCAAAGCATTCGATCGCATGGGCCTGGATTACCGTCCTGTACTAGCAGATAGCGGTGCTATCGGTGGTAGCGGCTCTCAAGAGTTCCACGTACTGGCTGAAAGTGGCGAAGACATCATCGCATTCTCTAGCGAGTCAGATTACGCGGCAAATATTGAAAAAGCAGAAGCACTAGCTCCAGCCTCTGAAGCAGCGGCACCAACGCAAGAAATGACGTTGGTAGATACGCCAAACGCAAAAACAATCGCTGAATTGGTTGAACAGTTCGAGCTGCCAATTGAAAAAACAGTGAAAACTTTGTTTGTGAAAGCGTCTGACGAAGTTGATGCACCAATCATCGCGCTTATCATTCGTGGCGATCATGAGCTGAACGAAGTGAAAGCAGAGAACCTTCCTCAAGTTGCAGCTCCACTAGAGATGGCATCTGAAGAAGAAATTCGTGAGCTTATCGGTGCTGGTCCTGGTTCACTAGGCCCTGTTGGTCTTAAACTGCCGTTCATCGTTGACCGCAGCGTAGCAGTAATGAGTGATTTCGGTGCGGGTGCGAACATCGATGGCAAACACTACTTCGGCATTAACTGGGGTCGTGACGCAGAGCTTGGTCAAGTTGAAGACCTACGCAACGTGGTTGAAGGCGATCCAAGCCCATGTGGTAAAGGCATTATCCAGCTTAAGCGTGGTATCGAAGTTGGCCATATCTTCCAACTAGGTAACGCTTACTCCGCAGCGATGAACTGTGGTGTACTGGGTCCTGATGGTAAGAACGTCATCCTAGAAATGGGTTGTTACGGTATCGGTATCACTCGCGTCGTAGCGGCTGCTATTGAACAAAACCACGACAAATACGGCATCATCTGGCCAGATGCAATCGCACCATTCCAGGTAGCGATCGTTCCAATGAACATGCACAAGTCAGAAGAAGTGAAAGAAGCCGCTGAGAAATTGTACGCTGAGCTAACGGCAATGGGCATCGAAGTGCTATTTGACGACCGTAAAGAACGCCCAGGCGTAATGTTCTCTGACATGGAGCTTATTGGTGTACCGCATACAATTATTATCGGTGATCGCTCAATGAAAGAAGGCAACTTCGAATACAAGAACCGTGCTACTGGTGAGAAAACGCCAGTCGCAATGACTGATATTATCGAGCACGTAAAGGCTCAACTAAATTAAGCGCTCGACGGTTCTCATTTGAAGTAATTTCAAAATAATTAGAAAGGGTTGGCTTCGGTCAGCCCTTTTTTATTACTGGGCAACCTTACTACTCCCCTTTAGATCTATTCACTTTGTTAATCTTTGGTTCAGCTTCTTGCTATTAAACTGATTTCATCATCTAAAGGAGGTCAGTTATGGATTTAAAAAGTCTTCTAAACCAAGCACTCAAATCAGACTTACTCAAGCAAGGGGCTGATGCGTTAGGTAAACAAACTAACAACATCAAATCCTCATCAAACTCAAGTAGCCTGAAAACGCTAGGAGCAGGTGCCGTTGGCGGAGGCCTTATCGGTATGCTGATGGGCTCGAAGAAAAGTAAAAAAATGACCAAGAAAATAGGCTCGGGCGCATTAAAAGTCGGTGGCGCTGCTGCGCTTGGAGCATTAGCCTACAAAGTTTATAACGACTGGCAAGCCAAACAGTCCGGTCAAGGTGTTCATGAGACCTTTGACCCCGATGACAGCAAACACAGTGTACTAATTTTAAAAGCAATGATTGGAGCCGCAAAAGCCGATGGCCATGTCGATGAAGAGGAAATGGCCCGCATCGAGCAAGCCCTCGCGGATATGGGCGCAGATGAGCACGTACGTCAACTCGTTCAGCAAGAACTAAACAAACCGCTCGATCCTGCTGAAATTGCTAATCAGGCGACCTCTCCTCAACAAGCGTCAGAAATTTATCTCGCGTCTTTGATTGTTGCTGATGAGCAAAATTTCATGGAAAAAGCGTATTTGCAAGAACTGGCAAAACAGCTTCAGCTTTCACCAGAAGTTACTCAGCAGTTAGAAGTACAAATGCAGTGATTAAATCTCGCTCAAGCAACTCCTCAACTTGAGCCAAAACAACTCTGCACTTTGAGTTTCAAATCTGCTGTGTGTATATTGAGATAAGTTATCATTTAGTGGAAAGAAAACATGCAAGTATACGGCTGTTGTGAACTGGTTCGTGAGCTTTATGCTCAAATTGGTAGTGGCGATCAAGCTTACATTCCTCAGGCAATTTCATGTGCTGTTAAAGCGCTGAACGATGTTGCGGCGGATGAGTCTCTGCCTAAAGAAGTGCGTGAAAAAGCGGCATTTGCTGCGGCAAACCTACTGATTTCAGATTTTGAGGATAAGTAATGAATCTAGCGAACTTTGAATCCATGGATCCTGTCATGCTGATGAGCATTGTAAATATGAAGCTACGCGACGACTTCGGTGGTGACTTAGATAAACTGGCGGCTTTCTTCGATATCGATCGCGCGGCACTAGAAGCAAAACTGGCTTCTGCTGGTTTTGACTTTCTTCCAGAAGCAGGACAATTCCGTTAACCCGCAGCAATCCCCGCGGGTAACTGAAACGGGGAATAACCAACATTAAAAAGGGCTTGATGATCACTCATCAAGCCCTTCTCTTTTGTCCAATAGACGTTTCGATTAGCCGAATGAAGCCCAGATGACCGTAGCCACAAGAATTGGACATACAAACTTCACATACGCTGGCCATAACTTACCAAACCAACCTTGCGTAAACTCCGGGCAACCTTGCTCAAGCTCTTTGATTTTTGAGTTGCGATTCCATACCCAACCACCAAATAAGCAGAATAAGAGCGCAGCGGTTGGTTGTAGATACTGAGTAGCAACCGTCGCGACCATACCAAACAGAGCGCCAAAGTTATAAACAATCACCACACTGAACAAGGCGATGAGACCACCTAAAACCCAGCTCGTTGCGCTACGCTTGGTGTTGAAACGCTCACTCACTAACGCCACTGGACACTCTAACATTGAAATGGAAGACGTTAGCGCCGCAATCGTCAGCAATAAGAAGAACACAATAGAGAACAATTGACCAAGCAAACCTAAGCTATCAAACATCAATGGCAATACGGTAAATACCAACGTATCAGAGCTTAATAGAGAGCCATCTTCAGCATAGATTTGAACGCCTTTTTGCATCGCAACAAACATCGCTGGCATCACCACTAACCCTGCAATGAAAGCAACGGCAGTATCTACCATGGTCACGTTCATCGCCATCTTTGGTAGGTTCTCTTTCTTACTCAAGTAAGAGCCATAAATCAGCATTGAACAGCCACCGATCGTAAGCGAGAAGAAGCCCTGCCCCATTGCAGCAAGAATCAACTTGCGGTCCCATACCTTTTCGAAATCCGGTACCAAGTAATGCTTTAGCCCTTCCATTGCACCGTTTTGCGTCATGATGTAAGCAAACAGCAGGGCAAACAGAACAAACAATGCTGGCATCAAGCGTGTTGACCACTTCTCAATACCTTGTTTTACTCCACCTTGTACGATAAGAATTGTTAGCACATAAAAAGTAATAGTTCCGAACAAGTTACGTTCAACGCTAAAGCCCTTTAGCCATTGAGTTGCAGCTTCTAACCCCATTAGATCTGTGATTGCACCCAGTAAAAAGCAGATCAACCAACCACCGACAATAGAGTAAAACGCTAAAACAGCGCTTGGTACGCTTAAACCAATCCAGCCCACAATACCGCCGAGCTTTTTACCTACCGGATGATTGGTAAGCGAGCGCATACTATCCACCGGGTTGGCTTGACCATGACGACCAATCGCCATTTCAACCACCAGCATAGGAAATGCGACGATAAGAATCATCACCAAATAAACCAACAGGAAAGCACCGCCGCCATTACTGGCAGCTTGGGTTGGAAAGCCCCAAATATTGCCAAGGCCAACTGCGGCACCTGCGGCTGCTAAGATGAATCCGAGACGAGAGCCAAAATGCTCACGAGGCTGAGAAGAGGTTTGCTGTGTCATACTACTCACACAAAATATCATTGAACTAGCTAACTAGTACACTATAGCAATATTCACTATTCAACAAGATCACTCCGGTTAAATACTCGGCAGTTGAAACAATTCACAGTCATTCAGCTTGTAAATTTTAACGTACATCTCACATTCATCATTCTAAGACCTGGCGACTTTTGTCTTTTTCACACGCCTAGAATTTGTGATTCTCCCATCGTGAAGTGAGCCGAAAAATAATGAGCTTTGGTGTAAGGAACGAATAGTTCCTCGTGATACTGTGTCGAAAAGCAGAATATTGTGCTTCGCTTTTTCCCCCTTATGTCTATTTATCAGCTAGTTATTACTCTGTTCTCATTTATATCCATGACTCAAGGAGAGGAAAATGAAGGTCACTCTACTTCACGGAGCGATGGTTGCAGCACTCAGCGTCAGCTACCAAGCTCAAGCCTATAACTGCCAAAGCTTACCCGACTGGGACAGCACTGCGACTTATACATCGGGCACTTTAGTAAAAACGCAAGGAGCCGCTTACGAGGCCGCGTATTGGACGCAAGGCAATGACCCTGTTACCAATTCAGGGGCTTGGGAGGCATGGAAAGCGTTAGGGCAATGTGATGGTGGAAGCAACAATCTAGAGCCAACAGTGTCATTCTCCTCTCCAACAAACAACGCACAAATTCCCGAAGGCAGTGCGATCACCTTGCTAGCCAACGCAGCCGACGAAGATGGCCAAATCGCACAAGTTGAGTTTGTTGCAGGCAACCAAACGGTTGCTGTGGTAACTCAAGCACCATTCGAAGCATCTTGGACCGCTATTGAAGGTGTCTCGCAATTGACCGCGATTGCGACCGATAATGAGGGAGCCGTTACCACCACGACGATTTCTATCCAAGTTCAACCACAAGTCGAGTTGCCACCACCTAGTATTTCACTGACAAGCCCATCGGGAACGGAAGCGCTTAACGTGGGTGGGAACCTCACGGTGGCCGCTCAAGTTGATGATATTGATGGTGTGGTCACACAAGTTGAGTTCTTCGTGAACAATCAATCCGTCGCAATTGATACCAGCGTACCTTACGAATATCAATGGACCGCGAGTGCTGGTACACATTCGTTTAAAGCACAAGCGACTGATGACACAAACCTCGCAACCATGAGCCAAGAAGTAACGCTTGTTGTTAGTAATTCAGAAACAGGGACGGGCGGATGTGCAGATGCAGCGCCTTACGCGGCGGGCACGATTTATCAAGTTGGCGACCTAGTTTCTCACCTCAACCAAAAATATCGTTGTGACGTTGCGGGTTGGTGTTCCTCGGATGCGACATGGGCTTACGAACCAGGTGAAGGGCTATACTGGCAAGATGCTTGGAGTGGCCTAGGTGCTTGTTCGACGCCACCGCAAGTTACCATTACGGCACCAACGGATGGACAAGTCGTGCTCGCTGGCAGCAATAACGAAATCACGGCTAACGCAAGCGATGCTGATGGCACAGTCACGCAAGTTGAGTTTTTTGCGAACAACACCAGCTTAGGGGTCACCACTCAAGCACCATATTCCGTTACTTGGAACGCCACACTTATTGGCGCTAACCAGCTTAAAGCCGTCGCAACCGATAATGATAACAACACGTCAGAGTCCTTGGTTGGTGTGGAAGTCAGCGATAAAGATTTGGTCGTCTCACTGACTTCACCAAGTAGCGGTCAAACCGTCGGCTTAGGCAAAAACCTCGCATTAAGTGCCGATGCAACGTCTTTAACCTCAGGCATTAAACACGTTGATTTCATGATCAACGGCTCTATTGTTGCAACCGATACCACGGCACCTTACACAGCCAACTGGACACCAACTGCACTTGGTAACTTTACAGTTAGCGCCCAAGCTGTGGATTTGTCAGGAAGCAATGCATTGTCTGACGCAGCAGCAATAACGGTGGTTGAGCAAGCAGAGAAACGTCATAAACTCATCGGTTACTGGCACAATTTTGTAAATGGGGCTGGCTGTCCAATTCGTCTAGCGGATATGGCTGATGCGTGGGATGTGATTGATATTGCCTTTGCCGAAAATGACCGCAACAGTGATGGTACCGTGCACTTTAATCTATATTCAGGCGATATTTACAGCGATTGTCCAGCGCTCGACCCAGCACAGTTCAAACAAGACATGGCAGCGCTTCAAGCTAAAGGTAAAAAGTTTGTTCTCTCTCTTGGTGGCGCAGAAGGCACGATTACGCTGAATACCGATCAAGACGAAGCCAACTTTGTCTCTAGCCTAACAGGTCTTATCGCTGAGTGGGGCTTTGATGGTCTTGATGTGGATTTAGAGAGTGGATCTAACTTGGTTCATGGCTCGCAAATTCAAGCTCGCCTTGGTCGTGCTTTGCTTCAAATAGAGCAAAACATGGGTGGCGATATGTACCTAACCATGGCACCTGAGCATCCTTATGTTCAAGGCGGCTATGTGGCTTACAGCGGTATTTGGGGAGCTTACATTCCTGTGATTAATGAGACACGCAGCACGCTCGACCTGCTTCACGTCCAGCTATATAACAACGGTGGTTTGCCAAACCCATATATGCCAGGCAGTGCACCAGAAGGCTCTGTGGATATGATGGTAGCGCAATCTAAAATGCTTATCGAAGGCTTTGAATTGGCCGACGGCACTCAGTTTGCACCACTACGTGATGTTCAAGTCGCAATCGGCTTACCTTCAGGTCCTAGCTCAGCAAATTCAGGGCAGGCTCCGACACAGAATATTATCAGCGCACTAGATTGTTTAACCAAAGGCACTTCATGTGGCACCGTTAAACCAGCGTTCATTTACCCGAATTATGCAGGGGTAATGACGTGGTCTATCAACTGGGATCAGCATGATGGTTTTAACTTCTCAAAACCTGTCGGCGATAAACTCACTCAGATGAACGCGCAGTAAGTTGTTAATGAGCAAACGAATAACATCGTCTTGCTTTCATTACTTGTTCAAGTATGTAAAAACGAAAAGAGAGCACAATAGTGCTCTCTTTCTTTATCGCATCAAGTTTTTTACTTTTAAAGGGTAATTAAATCGTAAATACTCGGTAATCTTTTAGCTCAGGGATTTTCTTCAACAAATCGTCTTCTTGCCCTGCCATGTCATCCAACGAGTCGCACAAGTCTTCTGCTTGTTGCTCTACCTCTTTCGAATGCTCAGCTAAACGCTCTTCTACTTTCGCGCTGAGTTCAGCCATACTCTCCGATAATGCAGTGAGGTTTATTCCCCCCTCTTCCTTCATTTTTTTCGATAAAGCATCCAACGAACTCGCTAAAAACTCTTTATTGAAGATCTCTTGTGCTTTTGCAAAGTCTTCAGTCCACCCTTGTGTCATGGACTCAAAGCTTTCCGCTGGTAGAATGAAATCACCATCTTTGTAGTAACGTGATTCAACATCAGCGAAAAAGTCCTGTACTGCGACTTTGACGTTATCAAACGCGCCAGGTGCGTCTAGGCTTTCCGCGACATCATCGATGATGTCATTTGCAAGCGCTAAACCATCACTCGCCAACTGCTTTGCTT
Organism: Vibrio sp. T9; assembly: GCF_003123985.1. Classification (NCBI taxonomy): domain Bacteria; kingdom Pseudomonadati; phylum Pseudomonadota; class Gammaproteobacteria; order Vibrionales; family Vibrionaceae; genus Vibrio; species Vibrio sp. T9. The sequence goes on along the minus strand of NZ_NIGY01000006.1, from coordinate 327,151 downwards.
GTGGAATATACGCGTTCATTTTTTCGCGATAGTCTTCAATTGCCGCTTTTTGGTCGGCATTGAGTTCAATTAGCTCACCTTTGATGAATAGGTTGTTATCCTCATCCACGACAGCTTTATCACCTGTCGTTTGGCGAATTTCCAAGCTTTGCCCATCCATACGGACTTCATTATTGATGTCCACACGACACTGCGCTGCATAACCAGTAGCACTGACCATCAGCAATGAGAGTGTAAAAAGCTTTTTCATGTCATTCTCTTTTATTTAACATTACTCGTGTTAAACATAACACTGAGTGATACATGAGATGTCAGCAAACCGTCACGACTTCGTAACAAGTTGTTTTTTCTCCTATTTTTACATCAATCTCATCGCCTTCTTCTTTCCCGAATAACGCTCGACCAAGAGGAGATTTTGCTGTTAAGACAAAGACTTCCTGAGCCTGATATTTAACAGTCAGACCACCAGAACAAGGGCCTACAAAGAAGTGCTTTTCAAGCAAATTCTCATCTGCGAGAACGACGTAAGCACCTACACCAACAGGTGCGCCTTTAAAGTCGCGAGTCACTAGAGCGCGATATTGACGCAGCTCGTCTTCACTCTCTTGGATTCGCATGGCTTGTCCATGAGCAAGATACGCGGCTTCAAGTGCTAACGTATCGTACTTATGCTCGGGAACAGTTTCTTCATCTGTCGCGGCATCAATGGCTCGCTGAGCAGATGCATGGGCCACTTGAAGTTTTTCTTCCAGATGTTGGATGATAATTTGGACTAAGTCAGCTTTGTTCATACTTTTAGGACGCGCGTTTGGCACTCAGGGTGTGTTAATGTACCTAAGTTTACCATCAAAGAAAGGTTTCCCTATTATGCAAAGCGACTCGCTGCATCAAACACTTCAATCCGTATTTGGTTTTGACTCATTACGCCAAGGTCAACAACCTGTTATTGAAGCGGTTATGAATGGTTACTCTGCTGCGGCCATCTTTCCTACAGGTTCGGGTAAGTCTCTCTGTTACCAATTGCCAGCAACCGTATTGCCCAATCTTACGTTGGTGATCTCGCCGTTGTTGGCGCTAATGAAAGATCAGCTGAACTTTTTGCAAAGTAAAGGGATCCCGGCCGCTTCTATCGATAGCAGTCAAAGCAGAGAAGAGTCACAACGCGTCATTGCAGGGGTAAAAAATGGACAGATCAAAATATTGATGATTTCTGTTGAGCGCCTAAAGAACGAGCGTTTTCGTGAGTTCATTCGCCAAGTACCGATCTCTTTGATGGTGGTTGATGAAGCGCACTGTATTTCAGAATGGGGACATAACTTTCGCCCTGATTATCTCAAGCTACCGCAATATCAACGTGAACTGAACATCCCACAATCTTTGCTTCTCACCGCAACGGCAACGCCCGCAGTTATTGAAGACATGCAACAAAAGTTCGATATTGCCAGTGAACATATCACCGTTACAGGCTTCTACCGATCCAATCTGGATATCTCGGTGCTCCCGTGCGAGGAAGCAACGAAACAAGAAAAGCTAAGTGAGATCATCGCCTCTTCACCTAAGCTTCCAACTATCGTATACGTGACACAACAGCAGACAGCAGAGCAAGTAGCAAAATCACTAATCCATATTGGCATTAATGCTCACGCGTACCATGCTGGTATGAAAAGCGACATCCGTGAACAAATCCAACAGCAGTTCATGGATAGCCAAATTGACTGTATTGTTGCAACGATTGCATTTGGTATGGGGGTCGATAAATCTGATATCCGCCGCGTCATTCACTTCGACTTACCCAAATCGATCGAGAACTACGCACAAGAGATTGGACGTGCAGGCAGGGACGGGCAACGTTCTGAGTGCATTCTGCTGGGCAATACGTCCGGCTTAACGGTGTTGGAGAACTTTGTCTATGGTGACACACCTGAACTAACCTCGATTAACTATGTAGTCGAGCAAGCGAAAGAACATGCTCCACAATGGGAGGTAGTGCCACTGCGTTTATCGCGTGAAAGTAATATCCGCCAATTGCCACTCAAAACCTTGTTGGTTTATTTGGAGCTACATCAACTCATTGAAGCAAAATACAGTTACTTTGCGGAATATCGCTTTAAGTTTTTGCACGATCAGCAATTTATTGTGAATCAATTTCAAGGCGAGCGACGTCAATTCGTGGAGGCTATTTTCTCCTGTTCGCAAAAAGCAAAAGTGTGGTGCCAAGTTGACCTAGAAGCGTTATGGATGAACTATCAATCGGAACGCAACCGAGTTGTCGCAGCCCTCGACTATTTTCACCAGAATGGTTGGATAGAGCTAGAGAGCAAACAACTGACCGACGTGTACTCTGTTTTGCCAACCACACAGAGTTCTGATGTTTTAATCCAACAACTGTATGAACTGTTCCAATCCAAAGAAAGCAAAGATATCGAAAGAATTCACACCATGCTGCGCTTGTTCCAGTCAGAGCACTGTTTGAGCTCACAATTGGCGAACTACTTTGCTGATCACAATGCACCAGAGCAATGTGGTCACTGCTCCGTGTGTCGTGGTCAAGTCGCTTCGTTCCCAACACCACAAAATGAGGATATTGAGCCACCTCAAGTAGCAATGTGGGTGCAGGAATTTATTCAGCTCTCCCCTTCAACTATCAGCAATGATGCTGTCGCCCGCTTCTTGTGTGGCATTAGTACCCCTTTAATTAGCCAGCTAAAAGCTTCAAAACTGGCGGGTTATGGTGCGATGGCCAGCACAAGCTTTGAGCAAGTATTAGATCAGGTAGAAGCAGTAAGAGCCTAGAAAAAGCTCAATTGACGCGCTTGGTTCTCGGGCTTGAGCATCACGTTCAAGCCTAAAAGGCGTATTTCTCGTCCGTTTTGGCGCTTAAGAATATCTCTTAACAAGATCTTGAAGTCCTCAAGCTCTAATTGCGGATGGATATGCTCAATTGTTGTCAGTTGAAAGTCGGCAAATTTAACTTTAATACCTTGTTTAATAATCGATTTATCTGGGCTTGCACGCTCTAAGCGTTTCTCGAGTTCAGGATAAAGTTTATCCTCGATCACTTGCCAACATTCATCATAGCTCGAGATATTCTGGCTAAATGTCCGTTCCACACCGACGGATTTCCTCTCTCGCTCAACGACGACCTCTCGATTATCAATTCCATGGCTACGCTGCCATAAAGAGGCTCCCTGACGACCAAACTGTCTCAGCAATTCACGATAGTCGCTGTTTTTAATATCCTCACATCGATAAAAGCCCGCTTGGTGTAGCTTCTCAAGACTCACCTTCCCAACACCAGGAATGTTTTCCAGCGGAAGTGTATCGATAACATCCTGAACCTTATCTGGCGGGATAACAAACTGACCGTTGGGTTTATTCATATCAGAGGCGACTTTGGCAAGAAACTTAATCGGTGCAATGCCCGCCGATGCCGTCAGTCCAAGCTCATTCCAAATGTCGCGTCGAATAGACTCTGCGATCAACGTTGCGGAGCCACGACAAGCTGTCGAGTCCGTGACATCGAGGTATGCTTCATCTAATGATAGAGGTTCAATGATAGGCGTATAACGCTCAAAAATAGCACGAATCTGCTGAGAGACTTGTTTGTACACGTGCATTCGACCGGGAACGACTAGTAAATGGGGGCAGAGTTGTAATGCACGCGCCGTTGACATTGCACTACGAACGCCATATTTGCGCGCCTCATAATTACAGGTGCTAATCACGCCACGCTGTTTTTCATGACCGCCAACGGCGAGTGCAATGCCACGGTAACTAGGATTATCTCTCATCTCAACGGCAGCATAAAAACAATCCATATCGACGTGAATGATTTTTCTGATTCGGTCTGACATAGCCATTAAACACTGTTCAAAAACACAGTATAAATTAAATCTGCCTTGATAGAAATGAGAGTTTGTAAACGTGCTTTAATCTCGTAACATCACATCAAGCTGATCGACCAACTCTGCCCAGTCTGCGTCTTCTTCAATGGCTTGTTTGAGAAATGTGGCTTGCGAACTTGTCCAAAAGCTGGCTTCATGCAGAGGGGCTGAAGCTCTTTTGTGCCGATGTTCGTTAATAAAGTCCTTTATCTCTTGAGGAGAGCTGCCGAGGCCTAGTTGTTGAAACAATTCAGCCATACCGTGTTGATGCATTTCCATATTTCCTCCTAAGTTGACGCGCTTTAGTTTGAGTATATAACCAAATAACAGTTAAGTACGGTGATTAAAGGGAAATGACTTGGCTGTGAAGTCTGCACCGACTTAAGCTTCCGGTCATCCTAGATTAAACGTAGCAAGCAAAGTATAAACTCTCAGAGAAGTAGAGCGAGAAATATAAAAAAACCCAGCTTTGGCTGGGTTATTTTGTATTACTATTTGGATGATCGATACTTAAGCAATTCGATCTTTTTCCCATGCAGCCAATTTCTCAGCTCGCGCCGCTTCACGTGCTTCACGTTTCTTACGCGCGTCACATGGTTCTGGACAGTTACATACTTTCTCAATACCTACTGCACCAAGACCGCCACAGCTACCCTTCACCACTTTCTTCTGGAAGATGTAGCCAACAGCCATCGCTGCGATTACCGCAACAAAAACCGCAAACGTAATTAGAAATGTACTCATAAGAACATGCTCACTTCTGTTGTTATTTCTTCATGAACGGCTTGTATGCTTCCGAAGCCAGCTCTTTAAAACCATTTTCCGTCTTCACAATCATGAAAACAGGAATATTATTTTCGTTCGCAATTGCCATGCCTTTGTCTTCACCTAGCACCATAAGACCAGTTGCAAGACCATCAGCAGTCATCGACGATTTATCTAATACCGTTACAGACACCACTTTATGATGAATAGGTTTGCCTGTTCTTGGATTAATAATATGAGAGTATCTCACACCATTACTCTCAAAGTAATTACGATAGTCACCACTTGTTGCAATTGCCATGTCCCCTGGCTCAATAATTTCTTGAATTGAGCGCTCATCAATAGTCGGCTTTTCAATCGCAATGCGCCAAGGCACGCCTTCACGATTCACGCCTTTGAGGCGCATTTCGCCGCCCACTTCTACCATGAAGTTATGAACCCCTTCAGATTGAAGGTAGTCAGCAACCACGTCAACCCCCCAACCTTTAGCAATAGTTGATAAATCGACATACAAGTTAGGAATATCTTTGGACAATTTATTGCCATCAATAGATAGATGATGAATGCCAGTATTGGCTTTGCGTGCCGCTAGCTCTTCATCTGTAGGAACGACATCAGGGCGAGCTTCTGGGCCAAAGCCCCACAGGTTAACTAAAGGACCGACTGTCACATCCAATGCGCCTAAAGTAAGACCGTTGAGACGAATCGCTTCTTTGACTACGGTTGCTGTTTGTGTCGATACAGTAAATGGCTCACTCGTTTGATGCTGGTTAAAGCGACTTAATTCTGAATCATCACGGTAAGTCGACATTTGATCATTAACCTCTTCCAGTAAGCGATCAATTTCCGTCTGCATCGCTTTTGGCGTAGGAATACCATCTTGCTCGATATACTTGATGTTATAAGAAGTCCCCATGGTAGGGCCACTTAGATGAATTTGATCTGCTGGCTGCTCACAGCCAGCCAAAATCAATAGAGAAGCGAATGCAACAAGCCACGTTTTCACTTGTTAACTCCCAATGTTGTTGAATTGATATGGGGAATGGGACCGATTACTTAAATCCAATTACCTATATCAACTGTTGAATATTATTTTTACTTCTACAAAAAATAATGGCTAGCTCTTAGAGAGCTAGCCATAGATTCAATCACTTGGAGGGATTAACCACCGAAGTCATCTAGTAGGATGTTTTCATCCTCTACACCTAGATCTTTTAGCATGCCGATAACAGCCGCATTCATCATAGGTGGACCACACATGTAGTATTCACAGTCTTCTGGCGCTTCGTGATCACGTAGATAGTTCTCGTAAAGAACGTTGTGAATAAAGCCAGTGTAACCATCCCAGTTATCTTCTGGAAGTGGATCAGACAGTGCACAGTGCCATACGAAGTTATCATTCTCAGCTTGTAGCATATCGAAGTCTTCTACGTAGAACATTTCACGCTTAGAACGTGCGCCGTACCAGAAAGACATCTTACGCTTAGAGTGCAGACGCTTAAGTTGGTCGAAGATGTGTGAGCGCATTGGAGCCATACCAGCACCACCACCAACGAATACCATTTCTGCATCTGTATCTTTCGCAAAGAACTCACCAAATGGACCAGAAATAGTACACTTGTCGCCTTCTTTTAGAGACCAAATGTACGAAGACATGATGCCTGGTGGTACGTCTGGGTTGTTCGGCGGCGGAGTCGCGATACGAACGTTAAGCATGATGATACCGTGCTCTTCTGGGTAGTTAGCCATTGAGTATGCACGGATTGTCTCTTCGTTAACTTTAGACTCGTAACGGAAAAGGTTGAACTTCTCCCAGTCTTCACGGTATTCCTCAGGAATATCGTAGTCTGCGTATTTCACGTGGTGAGCAGGTGCTTCAATCTGGATGTAACCACCAGCACGGAAAGGTACTGATTCGCCATCTGGAATTTGTAGCTTAAGCTCTTTGATGAATGTCGCTTTGTTATCGTTAGAGATAACGGTACATTCCCACTTCTTAACGCCGAAGATTTCTTCAGGAAGCTCGATGTCCATGTCAGTTTTCATAGCAACCTGACACGCTAGACGCTCACCTTCACGCGCTTCACCTTTAGTAATATGGTCAAGCTCGGTTGGTAGGATGTCGCCGCCACCTGATTTAACTTTTACGCGACACTGACCACATGAGCCACCGCCACCACAAGCAGAAGATACGAATACGCCAGCACCGGCTAGAGCACTCAGTAGCTTACCACCTGGTTGTGTAACGATCGCCAGAGAAGGGTCATCGTTCACAGAAATTGTAATGTCACCTGTTGGTACAAGCTTAGACTTAGCGAAAAGAATCACTAGTACTAGTGCAAGTACGATCAGAGTAAACATCACTACACCAAGAATAATGTCCATTGACTATTCCTTAATTGTTGCGGTTTACCCGACTTACAGTTGAACACCAGAGAAAGACATAAAGCCTAACGCCATAAGACCTACAGTGATAAATGTGATACCAAGACCACGTAGACCTGGAGGTACGTCAGAGTACTTCATCTTCTCACGGATACCTGCAAGAGCAACGATTGCTAGCATCCAGCCCACACCAGAGCCGAAACCGTAAACGATAGATTCAGCAAAGTTGTAGTCACGTTGTACCATGAAAGATACACCACCGAAGATTGCACAGTTTACTGTGATCAGCGGTAGGAAGATGCCTAGCGCGTTGTACAAAGGTGGGAAGAAACGGTCTAGAACCATCTCTAGAATCTGTACAAGTGCTGCAATTACACCGATAAAGGTGATGAAGTTTAGGAAGCTAAGGTCCACGCCCTCAACTAACGCGTTCTCTCTCAGAACTAGGTTGTATACTAGGTTGTTCACAGGAACAGCGATAGTCAGTACTACCACAACTGCAACACCTAGGCCGAAAGAGGTCTTAACCTTCTTAGATACGGCAAGGAAAGTACACATACCTAGGAAGAAAGACAGAGCCATGTTTTCGATGAAAATCGATTTAACTAACAGACTAATGTAATGTTCCATGACGTCCTTACTCCTTCGCTTCTACTTGTTCTGGTTTCAGAATACGGATTACCCAGATAAGGAAGCCGATTAGGAAGAATGCTGATGGTGCTAGTAGCATTAGGCCGTTAGGCTGGTACCAACCACCGTTGCTCACTAGAGGTAGAACTTCTAGGCCAAATAGTTTGCCTGAGCCAAATAGCTCACGGAAGAAACCTACAGTGATAAGAACGAAGCCGTAACCTAGACCGTTACCAATACCGTCAATAAGAGATGGTACTGGTGCAGACTTCATTGCGAATGCTTCAGCACGACCCATTACGATACAGTTAGTGATAATCAGACCAACGAATACAGAGAGCTGTTTAGAGATATCGTATAGGTAAGCTTTTAGCACCTGGTCTACCACGATTACTAGCGATGCGATAATTGCCATCTGAACGATGATACGCACACTGTTAGGAATGTGGTTACGGATCAATGAAACAGAGAAGTTAGACAACGCAGTTACAAATGTTACCGCTAGCGTCATTACAAAAGCTGTTTCTAGTTTAGTTGTTACTGCAAGAGCAGAACATACACCAAGAACTTGTAGCGCGATTGGGTTGTTATCCAATACTGGCGCTAGAATGCTCTTTTTAACGTTTTGTGCACTAGACATTAGTTAAGTTCTCCGTCACGAACTTTTGCTAGGAAAGGACCAAAGCCCTTGTCACCTAACCAGAAGTCAAATGTGTGTTGAACACCATTACTAGTGAGCGTTGCTCCTGATAGGCCATCAACACCGTGCTCAGAACCTTGCGGTGCGCCGCCTTTCACGACCTTAATCGCTGGCTGATGATCTTCATTGTACAATTTCTTGCCAATGAATTGATCACGCCATGAAGGGTTCTCTACTTCACCACCAAGTCCAGGAGTTTCACCTTGCTCGTAGTAAGTAATAGCAGACACAGTGTTACCATCAGTTTCAACGGCTACAAAGGCATACATCATCGACCATAGTCCTTTACCGTGCATAGGCAAGATAACTTTTTGGACTTCATCTTGGTCTTTTACTAAGTACACCACTGCTGTATTCGCACGACGACGGATATCAGCGACGTCTTCTTCTGGTGTCAATGCGATTGAACGTTCTGCATCTTTTGATGCTTCACGCTGATCGTACGTAGATGCATTACCCTCAGTAAAGTTACCTGTTTCAAGGTCTACCAGACGAGGTTCGATGTACTCAGCAAATAGCTCTGGTACTTTCTTACCGTTCGCGTCAATGCCTGCAACTTCAACGATCTTTGATTGCTTATCTAGGACAGCGTTAGCTTTTTGCTTATCACGCAGACCTACTGCTGCTGTTGATACGATGATTGAACAAACAAGGCTCAACCCGATAACAACACCCAGCGTCTTTTTAATGCTGTCGTTATTACTTGCCATAGCGTGCTAGTCTCCGCTTGATGTTCTTCTCAATCACTACATGGTCGAACAGAGGTGCGAATAGGTTCGCGAATAGAATCGCCAGCATCATACCTTCTGGGTACGCCGGGTTAACTACACGGATCATCACACACATTGCACCAATCAGGATGCCGTACCACCATTTACCTTTGTTAGTAAATGACGCTGATACTGGGTCCGTTGCCATGAAGAACATACCGAATGCAAAACCACCTAGAACTAGGTGCCAGTGCCATGGCATGTTGAACATTGGGTTAGTGTCAGAACCGATCACGTTAAACAGAGTCGATACTGCAATCATACCGATCATTACGCCCGCAATGATGCGCCATGAAGCGATTCGCATGTAAACGATCATCGCTGCACCGATCATTAGAGCTAGAGTCGATACTTCACCAATAGAGCCAGGGATGTTACCGATGAAAGCGTCCATCCAAGTGATAGGAGAACCAGTTACTGTGTTAACTAGAGCACCGTTACCACCTTGAGCCCATTGGCTAAGAGCAGTTGCACCAGAGAAGCCGTCAGCTGCAGTCCATACTACGTCACCCGAGATTTGCGCTGGGTAAGCGAAGAATAGGAATGCACGACCTGCAAGTGCAGGGTTAAGGAAGTTACGACCTGTACCACCGAAGATCTCTTTCGCAACAACAACACCAAATGTGATACCTAGTGCCGCTTGCCATAGAGGTAGCGTTGGTGGAACGATAAGTGCGAACAAGATAGAAGTAACAAAGAAGCCTTCGTTTACTTCGTGCTTACGCACCATACAGAAAAGCACTTCCCAGAAACCACCAACAAGGAATACTGTTGCGTAGATAGGTAGGAAGTAGGTCGCACCTAGTAGCATCTTACTGCCAACCCCTGCATCAGCGGCAATCGTTCCGCCCAGCATTTCAGTTAGCCAGTAGTGCCAGTTACCAGAGATAACTGTCGCTAGTTGATCACCAGCGTACATGTGGTTAAGCGCTGCAATAGCTTGGCCACCCGCGTTGTACATACCCCAGAACATTGCTGGGAATACCGCAAACCAAACCATGATCATGATACGTTTTAGGTCAACGCTATCACGAACGTGCGAGCTTTTATTTGTTACGATACCTGGAGTGTAAAAAACTGTTGCTACAGCTTCGTACAGGGCAAACCATTTTTCGTGTTTACCACCAGGCTCAAAATGATGCTCGATGTCTTCAAGAAACTTTTTAAGAGCCATGAAAATTACCCTTCCTTCTCGATAGTATCTAGGCATTCACGAAGTAACGTACCGTACTCGTACTTACCTGGACATACAAAGGTACACAATGCTAGATCTTCTTCATCCAGTTCAAGCGCACCCAGTGCTTGAGCACTGTCTGTATCACCTGCACATAGATCACGAAGCAGCAGAGTAGGCTCCATATCTAGAGGCATTACGCGTTCGTAGTTGCCAATTGGAACCATTGAACGATCACTACCATTGGTCGTCGTTGTCATATTGAACAACTGACCTTTGAATACGTGACCAAGGAAAGAGCGAGTTACCGAGAACTTATTCTTACCAGGCATTGCCCAGCCAAATAGTTCTTTCTCACGGCCTTCACGTAATACAGAAACCTGTTGATGGTAACGGCCAAGGTATGCGTGTGGACCAGTTGCATGTGTACCTGTCAGTACAGAACCAGAAATCACACGAACTTCGCCAGGCATCAGCTCGTTATCTGTTAGGTCATCTAAGCTTGCACCGATTACGGTACGAACTAGACGAGGGTTATTCACAACTGGACCAGCTAGAGACACAACACGATCTGTGTATAGCTCACCAGTTAGGAACAGCTTACCGAACGCGATAACGTCTTGGTAGTTGATGCTCCATGCCACATTTTCTGCATTCACTGGGTATAGGAAATGCATGTGGGTGCCAGCAAGACCTGCTGGGTGAGGGCCATCGAAGACGTGTTCTTCTACGTTAGACTGTGAAGAGCGTGGCAAACTAGTGCCAGATTTACATACGTAAACCTTGCCTTCTGTCAGGGCTGAAAGAATGTCTAGACCAGCAATGAATGCTTCTTGTTGCTCATTAATGATCAACTCAGGCTTAGCTGCTAATGGATTAGTATCCATTGCAGTTACGAAAATAGCCTTAGTAGAAGACTCGATTGCAGGAACCTTGCTAAACGGACGAGTACGTAAAGCGGTCCATAGGCCAGAGTCAACCAACTGAGTCTTGATCACTTCACGATCTAGACCTGAAAGTTGAGCGGCTTCGAACTTATCAAATGTCACCTGCTCTTCACCTGCCACTTCAATCACTACAGATTGAAGGACACGTTTAGCGCCACGGTTAACTTCGATCACTTTACCGGCTGCTGGTGCAGTAAATTTCACGCCAGGGTTCTTTTTATCTTCAAAAAGAACTTGCGCTTTTTTCACTTCATCACCAACGCGGACATGCATTGTAGGACGCATGCCAACGTACTCTTCGCCAAGCAAGGCGACTTTTTTGATGGTCTTACCATCATTAATCACCTGGGATGGAGTTCCTGCGATAGGAAGATCCAAGCCCTTCTTTATTGTAATCATACGCACTTGCACTACTTTTATCGGGAAAAAGATTCTTTTGATTGCGTAACTTTTAGACACGACATCAGTGTCCGGTTTTGATGTTGTTTTAAACATCAAAATCGCAACATCCTATTAAAAATCTCGTCACAAGGAATACGCGAGATTTATCAGGTGCCGTAGTCTAGCATTTTTTAGGAACTTGATGCCATGACCAATCATTAGAATAGAGGGGTTATTTCGGTAGAATCAGGTCTAAAAGGTCAAAGAATAGTCATAACTTTGACCGATCGCACAAATGCCATATTCCATACATATCTTATGGAAAAGTCATATTCATCGCCTGAAATATCCTGCAATTTCCATTCATTTGTTGAAACACTGTTAACACATTTTTTAACCAGAATTTGTGCCACATCAATGCCCCTAAAGAATGTAAAACGAAAAAAGATGGCCTTAGCCACCTTTTCTCTGCACCTTTATATTTTGCGTCTTTAGTGACCGCCACCCATACACATAGGGCTATCAGGAGCGCCATCTTGTTCACGCTTCCACTCTTCATCAGTGTATGTATGAATAGCTAGTGCATGAATGTGGTTATCTAACTCATCTGCCAAAATTTGATGAACTTGGCGATGGCGTCCAATCAAACGCTGTCCCGCGAACGAATCACTCACAACAATCACTTTGAAGTGACTCTCCGAGCCTGGTGGCACATTATGCATGTAGCTCTCATTAATCACTTTGAGATAGCTTGGTTGCAGCTCACTGTGTAGTTTCTTCTCTATGATTTCTTGGATCATATTCGTTCCTCATTGATGCGAATTCCATAAGTATATACCTAAGTAAAGCAGACGTGTATCACTCAAACATCACTCTCATTATTGATGCATTTTACGTTCAACTGATTTCAAAGCGCTTGACGCCATGAACATGCCTAGAGAGCGACCACCACTGAACACGTAAAATTTGACAGCTTTTTGTATCTCGACACGTCATCATTTGCGACAATAACACTTAATTTCTAAATCAACTTACATTTAGCTATGAAAACCGAACTGAATCTTCACGAGCGAAGCTTAACACTTCATCGTTTCCCAAAACGCAGCAATGAAACTCTACAAGCGTGGGATGCCGGTGATGAGTATCTTATTAATCATGTTGAAGAACTTGCTTTGCCAAACAATCAAAACATCCTCGTGATTAATGACAGCTTTGGTGCCCTCTCCTGCTGGTTTTCAGAAAAGCACCATGTAACGCTAATGAGTGATTCATTCATTTCTCATAAAGGTGTGCAGCAGAACCTTGAGCAAAACCAGTGCAATAAGGTAGCGTTTGCAACCACGATGGACCCCGTACCTTCCAATACTGAACTCGTATTGCTGCAACTGCCAAAAAGTAACCGTCACCTCGTTTGGATACTCAGTCAGTTAAGAAAAGCACTGCCTGCATCCTGCCCCGTCATTGCAGTTAATAAAGCGAAAGACATTCATACTTCAACGCTAAAACTGTTTGAAAAATATTTGGGTGAGACAAAAACATCTCTGGCCTGGAAAAAGCACCGATTGGTATTTGCTCAAGCAACGGTTGAACCAACAATTGAAGTAAGTCCTTTCACGACTTGGCGCGTTGATGGCGAAGATATCGAACTCAAGAACATGCCAAATGTCTATTCAGGAGAAAGCTTAGATTTAGGTGCGCGTTTTATGCTGCAGCACCTACCTCAAGACCCATTGATAGATAATGTTATCGATCTCGGTTGCGGTAATGGCGTTCTGTCTGTGAAGTTTGGTCAGCTGAATCCGAATGCTCGATTAACATGTGTTGATGAAAGCTTTATGGCGCTTGAGTCCGCGAAGCAGAACCTGCTAGATAACCTTGGTGAAAATAGAGACATACAGTGTGTTGCAAACAATTGTTTGGACGGTTTTAAACACAACAGCTGCTCTATGATTATGTGTAACCCACCCTTTCATCAACAGCAGGCCATCACCGATCATATTGCTTGGCAAATGTTCTGTGATGCAAAGCAAGTATTAAGTGAAGGTGGTAAGTTACTGGTGATTGGAAATCGTCATCTTGGTTACGACGCAAAACTAAAACGGCTGTTTGGCGATAAGAATGTGAAACTTATCGCTTCCAACAATAAGTTTGTGATTTTACAGGCCACAAAAAATCCTGCTAAATTAAGCGCAAAATAAGCTTTAGCAAAATAGTTAAAAGGAATAATAAAATGAGAAAATTGGTACTTGCGGCTTCGGTTGCGTTGCTTGCTGCGTGTTCAGCGCCTCAACAGCCTCAGCTGAATTTGATGCCAGAAAGCACACTGAGCACCAATCCAATTGTTCAAGGCAAGACTTACAGTTTGACCAGCAAAGATGTACGTGCAGCGCAGTACGTGGCGTTGGTGGATAACGGCCGTTCGAACATTCTTCCTCTTCATGCTAAACAGAATTTACGTATTGCGTTAGAAGAAGCATTAGAGAAGCAGTTTTCATCTCAAGGCTTCCATGCCGATCTAAACAGCAACAATGCAATTGAATTAAACGTTCAAGAAGCATTAGTTAACGTAAAACATTCGGTGATGGAAAATGAGATGGATGCGAAAGTCGTGCTTGAAATCACCGCAGAAACACCAGAAGGTAAACTGGTCAAAACTTACACAGGCACTGCGAAGCGTTCTGGCACATTGAGTGCGTCTGATGCCGACATTGAGCAAACACTGAATGATGTAGTGACATTAACACTTAAAGAAATTGCCAATGATCCTGAGCTTCGTCAATACATGCAGGAGCGTTTCTAATGTTACGCAAGGCAATTCTTTCTCTCGCGCTACTCAGCTGCAGCGTTTGGGCTGGACCAAAAGTGGCGTTTGAAACAACGTTAGGTTCATTTACTGTCGAACTGAATGAAGATAAAGCGCCGATTACGGTAGCGAACTTCCTGAAATATGTAGAAGACGGTAGCTATGAAGGCACTATTTTTCACCGCGTTATTCCAGGCTTTATGGCGCAAGGTGGTGGCTTTAACCAAGATATGCAAATGGTGAAGACTTACGCTCCAATCAAAAACGAGGGTAATAACGGTTTAAATAACGACCGTGCGACGATTGCAATGGCACGCACCAACGCGCCTGACTCTGCTACTCGTCAGTTTTTTATCAATTTAGTCGACAATGATTTTCTAAACTACGGCGCTCGTCCACCGGGTTATGCGGTATTTGGCGAGGTCACGGAAGGATTCGACATTATCCAAAAAATGGCAAAACAGCCAACTACGACGACTCGCGGTATGCGTGATGTTCCCGAGACTCAAATCGTCATCACTAAAGCAACACTACTTAAATAGCCAAAACGATAAGCCCTTTGAATAATCGAAGGGCTTTCTCTTTCAACGGCTTCATTTTATTGGATTGATTTATGTCTTCATTACCTTCCATCACTTGGTTGGAAACGGTAAAAAGTTACCTCGATAAACGACTCATGTGGGTTTTCATGTTGGGCTGCTCTAGCGGCTTTCCGTGGGTACTTATCGGTTCAAATATGTCTGGCTGGCTAAAAGACGCTGGTTTGACCCTATCCGCAATAGGCTACTTTGGTAGTGTCTTTGCGGTTTATGCAATTAACTTTCTCTGGGCGCCACTCGTAGACCGGGTGAAGCTACCAGTGCTCTATCGACTACTTGGACAAAGGCGTAGCTGGATTTTCTTCTGTCAAAGTATAGTACTCGTCGCGACGGTATTTATTGCGGGCGTGAATCCAGCAGAGAACTTGGTGTTTGCGTCTCTACTCGCCTTGTGTATTGCAACAGCATCAGCCACACAAGACATCGCGATAGATGCTTTTCGTATTGATACTTTCCCAAAATCAGAAGAATCTAAGCTGCCACAAGCTTCTGCAATGGCGGTCATTGGCTGGTGGACAGGTTATTCACTACCGGGTTATTTAGCGTTTGTTAATGCTGATAGCGTCGGTTGGAATGGCGTGTATTACGGGATGGCGGTGATAGTCGGCATTCTAATGGTCTTTACGATTTTAGTCGGTGAACCGAAGACTCAACGCGAACAACTTCAGTCTGCCGCTGAACAACGCCACAAAGAAGTGGTTGGTTCAAAAGTCGTGGCTTGGTTTACTGTGACTGTTGTAGAACCTTTCCTTGACTTCTTTAATCGCAATGGCGTCCGTGTCGCGATTACTCTTTTGCTGTTCGTTTTCCTATTCAAAATTGGCGAAGCGTTTTTGGGCAGGATGTCGATCGCGTTCTATAAAGATATTGGTTTTAGTAACGAACAAATTGGTTATTACTCCAAACTGATCGGATGGGGAGCCACTATCTTCTTTACCTTTGTCGGAAGCATGTTCAACGTCAGGTTTGGTATTGTACGTGGATTAATGATCGGCGGTATTGCTATGTCTGCCAGCAACTTGATGTTTGCTTGGATTGCGTCGGTAGGCCCAAACGAGCACTTGTACTTAGCCACGATTATTGTCGATAACTTTACGACTGCTTTCTCAACTGTCGCTTTTGTTTCATTTTTGACGATTCTAACCGGACAAGCATTCTCGGCAACTCAGTATGCGTTGCTTGCCTCTTTGGGGAACTTCGGACGAACGACTCTTGCTTCTTTCAGTGGAGAACTGGTGGACTACCTCAATGACTGGAGCACGTTCTTTGTGCTTACCGCTGTTATGGTCGTGCCAAGCTTGATTATGTTGTACTCGCTACGACATTACTTTGATGCTTTATTAGAAAAAGCACGTCACAAGCACTAAGAAGCGCATCAAAAAACCACCGAATTCGGTGGTTTTTGTTTTGCGAGATATGAGATAAGAGGTCTATGGGTATAGCCCTTTACCAAACATATTAAATATACGTGCCACACCTTGAGTAAAGATCATCGGCTCGGTCAATACGGTTAAACACAAGCAGTCTTCTCCGACCTTAGTGTAAGGGCTGTGCTTCACTGATGCGTCTCTAATCATCAAATCGCCCTCTTCATATTGGCCATCCTCGTCACTAAACCCACCATGTAGGATCAATGTAGATTCTAAGCCTTTGTGCGTATGTTGAGGAATTTGCACATCTTCCCCGATGTACATTAAGCTAACACGAGCATCTTCCCCTAGATCAATCTGAGCACTGAAAACCTTGCCTCCGTAACTTCTCCATGACCCTACAAGGTCAGAGAAACGCGCTAAGGTTTTGGGAAGCTCAAAGCTCTTTCCTGCAACATTCACTGCGGCAGGATCTCGTATAACGATGTTATCTGTCGCTGGCTCCGCATTGATAATATCATTGAACATATCGTCGAATTCAGGGACATATTCAGAGGGGATGTCGCTCACGATATTCGCTTGGCTGGCTTCGACATGGTTCACATAAGCTCGGCACTTGGTGCATGTTTCTAAATGGGTTGCGACCACAAGACCAGAAACTGCATCAATGCTTCCCGAAGCGTATGCTTCTAACAAGCTGTTATCTGGGTGTTTGTTCATAGTTGCTCCGTATGCATTGAATGCCTTAGCTTTTCTACTGCAAGCCTCAGCCTGGATTTTACGGTACCGAGGGGTATATCAAATAATTCAGCGACCTGCTGATGAGGTAGCTCTTCAAGATACACCGCTTGTAAAACGTCTCTCTGATTTTTCGGTAAAATATCTAAAAATTTAACCACCTGTTCTTTCAACATGTCTTGCTCTGGTGAATAGTGATCAACAAGATCTGGTGGATAATATTCTGACGGCCAAATGTCATCAGAATGAATGTGCAACTCCTTACCTTTCTGCTTTCTTAACAGATCAAAGCATAGGTTTCGGATTATGGTGTATATCCAAGTCGATAACGCGCTCTTTTCCCCATCATAGAGGTGCGCTTTCTGCCAAACTGTCGCCATGGTCTCTTGCACCATCTCCATAGCAACTTGCTCATTACCAACATGTTTGTAAGCGAATTGCTTCAGCTTGGGTGCGTAAAAACGGAATACAAAAGCGAACGCGTCTTTATCTCGAGCCTTCACTTTGTCCATGTAATCGTTCCAATCACTGCGCCCCAGTTTTTTTGGGCTATCACTCATCATAATCGGCCTTAATTTTAGGGAGGAGTCATCTCCTCCCATTCGTCCTAATCGGTCACGTCATCAACCAACAAGTTGAAGCCACCGTTGTTCCCATCGTCAATGGCAACCACCTGATACACAACACCATTCATCACATTGACAGGTGCTGAATCAATAGCAACCGTACTTGGATCGCCTGCCACTGTCACGGTTACATAATAGGTACCTTCAGCGACATATAATCCCTGAACACTATCTTTGTACGCAAAATTAGCAATAGTTGGATCACTTCCATCTATTCCAGCGCTTGTAGTGAGATAAATATCCACCATTTCCGCTACGGGATTCGCCGCCGCATGTGTCACATTCAGCGTCGCGCTAGTTGCCACTGCACGTCTCATGTCTTCAACAACTAGAGGTTCGATATCAATCGCTGGGCTAACAACACCGACCGCGTAAACACTGTAATCCATTCCGCCCGCAACCATTAATCCGTCAACATCGATAATAGGATTGGTTGTTGTGCCATCCACGTAAACGTCAATATCGTAAGCGCCAGCATCTAGATCCAAATAACCACGAATCTCTTTGAACGCTAAGTCGGCAAAAGGACCGAAGGCCGCCCCGTTAACGTTGACATCGACGATTGGCGCTCCATCGACAAGATGTCCAACTCTTACTTCTGCTTGGCTGCCCATATCCTCGATTATAGAAGATCCTGAACCATCCAATACCAACAGCTTAACCGGTGACGTGCTATTTGAATCTCCGGTACTGATAGCGGCAATCGTCAAGTTTGAATTAGCAGCAAGAGATACTGTGCCCGAGTCAAAAGCAACGCTATCCCCAAAAGCAAGTCGAACTTGGTACTCACCAGCGGGGATGTTCAATACGTCTGTAGATGCTTTGTATGCAAGATTCATAAGCGGTGTCGCGCTAGCAAGATCAGCCCCGGGCTCGGTGACGTAGAGATCAACGGCAGGAACGCCAGACGCTGCATGAACAACTTGAACATCTAAACTATTGGCATCAGCCATTGAATCGGCGCTGCGAGTCACAACTAAAGGTTCTACTGGGTTTGGCGAACCATCGGCATCACCAACAACGAACACGTTGTAATTGAGGTCTGAATCAAGGTCTAGTTCTGTTTTAGGTATTACGGTCGCGGTTTCATCGCCTGGAAGTTGAACATCAACTTGAATGGAGTTCATGCCCTCACGTAACTTCATGTAACCAGAACCCATACCATAATCAACACCTGTCAATGATGATTTATCGTTTATCCACACATTTGCAAGCGGCGCATCAGAAGACGCATGTACTGCTTGCAAATTGGAATACTCGATGGTGTCGCTGTCGGAGCCACACGCCGCCAGTCCTAATGCCGCCACCATAGTTAGCGCAGCTCTGCTAAATCCTTTCATATCCTTGCCTCTTTGTTAGTCGGGGCTTCTATGGCTTCTGTCAGAAATTGCAACGCAGGAATGCAGTTCTCTGCGCCAACGAGCTGTTCGAACAGATTGCAGTCTAAGGGAAGTAATTCAAGCCAGCGCTGGGTCACCCAAGCTGAGTCATCGTAAAAACGATGCTGGTAGAGGTTTCCAAGTTGAGGAAACTCTTCATAAACATGGGATAACTGCTGGCTTAAATAGAAGAAATCTGGTGAGTTGTCTGGATGTTGCCAATTGTCTAACCATTCGACCTCTGCATGGCGTAAGCCGTCCGCATCTGCACGAACTCGTTTGACAACAAAGCGTTTCTCACCAGCGACTGTAATACCAAGAAGACCATCACTGAGTGTTTCAAAATCAACGATCCTGACCAAAGTTCCGATAGATGAAACATTTCCCACGTCTTTAGGGTCACCTTCACTACCTACTAGGCAAACTCCAAAACCCACATTTTGTAGGCTGCATTCCTTTACCATTCGCTTATATCGTGGCTCAAAAATGCGCAGATTCATTTTACCTTCAGGGAGTACAACTGAAGTGAGTGGGAATAACATGACTTCTTTCATTCAAACGTCCTCTTTGATTCACCGATACATACGAATCCCTTATCACTCCGATCACTAACGATTTATGTTGGTTAATCGACTGGCTTAAAAAGTCATAAAACCGCTTACGCAAACGATCCAAATCACATATTTATTGCAATTAAATGCAACAAATAAAAAGTTCCGTAAATAAAGATAATTTCGTGACGCAACTCACCAAAAACGTTCAATTTTGCACCCTTTATCACTTTCATTTGGGATTTTTATCGCTATTATTCCCGCCAATTGGAAAGCGCAGCACAGATTGCGTGTTCTGAATCATTACAAACATAGAGAGTCCCCTTATGCGTAAATCACTTTTAGCTCTTAGCCTTCTAGCGGCTACTTCAGCTCCAGTTATGGCGGCAGATTACTCTGACGGCGATATCCACAAAAACGATTACAAGTGGATGCAATTTAACCTAATGGGTGCATTTGACGAACTTCCAGGTGAGTCTTCGCACGACTACCTAGAAATGGAATTCGGCGGCCGCTCTGGTATCTTCGATCTATACGGCTACGTTGATATCTTCAACCTAACTTCAGATAAAGGCAGCGATAAAGCAGGAGATCCTAAGATCTTCATGAAATTTGCACCACGTATGTCTCTAGATGCAGTAACTGGTAAAGATCTATCTTTCGGTCCAGTACAAGAGCTATATGTAGCAACGCTTATTGAGTGGGATGGCACAGATTACAAAACTAATGCATTCTCAGTAAACAACCAAAAAATTGGTATTGGTTCTGACGTAATGGTTCCTTGGTTTGGTAAAGTTGGTGTTAACCTATACGGTACTTACAACGGCAACAAAAAGGATTGGAACGGTTTCCAAATCTCGACTAACTGGTTCAAACCATTCTACTTCTTCGAGAACGGTTCATTCATTTCTTACCAAGGCTACATCGATTACCAATTCGGTATGGATGATGATGCAGGTAACAAGTTTGGTTCAACCGCGTCAAACGGTGGTGCAATGTTCAACGGTATCTACTGGCACTCAGACCGCTTCGCAGTGGGTTACGGTCTAAAAGGCTACAAAGACGTGTACGGTATCAAAGATACTGATGGGTTTAAGTCAACTGGCTTTGGCCACTACCTAGCTGTAACTTACAAGTTCTAATTGAACCACTAAGTTTGCTCAAAAATGGCGCCTTTCGGCGCCATTTTTATTTGCTTTCCTTTTTTCCCTCATTATCCTTGCAGCAAACCTTTTTAATGAGAGCGTTTGGTGAATATCCTTATCCTCGGTCCAGGTGCGGTGGGCTCACTCTGGGCAACAAAATTTCAGCTTGCCGGACACAATGTTTCATTGTGGGGAAGAAGTTCAGAGAGACAACAATCACTTCAGTTGGATGACACACCTGCAACCGTATTCAGTAATCAAGATATTTCCTCCGTAAATAAAGCGGATCTCATTTTGATCACGGTAAAAGTTTGGCAAGTGGAAGACGCCATTCAGCCTTTACTGCCTCATATCAACGCTGACACGATTATCATGCTGATGCACAATGGTATGGGTACCGCCTCTGGCGTGGAGAAGGCTCTGCCAAACAATCCGATAGTGCTCGCCACAACGACGCACGGCGCATACAAACCAGATAACCAACACGTACTGCATACCGGTCACGGAACAACGCAAGTGGGTGGTTATAATGACAAAGGAATGCAGTGCGCTTTTCTGCAAGATGTTATGCATCATGCTCTTCCAGAGGCCATTTGGAATCAACACATCCAATCTGCGTTATGGACTAAGTTAGCGATCAACTGCGCGATTAACCCACTGACTGCGATTCTCCAGTGTAAGAATGGTGAGCTTGCGAAGCCCGAGTTTAAGATACAACTCGAAAGCATCACTCAAGAACTGGTTGAAGTAATGAGTAAAGAAGGTATTGCTATCGAGTTTCGCTCTCTTTTCGATACGGTAATGCAAGTGGTGAACGCCACAGCTGAGAACTATTCTTCAATGAGACAAGACGTATTCCATCAGCGTCGAACGGAAATTGATTTTATAACCGGATACTTGTTAAAGGCTGCCGAGAAACATCACATCAATACGCCTGAGAATTTAAAACTTTACCAACGCATCAAACAAATAGAACAAAGCTGGACAGAACAATGAGTAAGAAAATCTTAGTGCCAATCGCTCCGGGCACCGAAGAAATGGAAGCCGTCACCGTTATCGACATGATGGTTCGCGCGGGTTATGACGTTACGGTAGCGAGTGCTGCTTTTGATGGCTCATTGACGATGAAAGCTTCTCGCGGAGTCACATTAACAGCCGATTGTAAGCTGGTCGATATCGCTGATGATGAGTTTGACGCCATAGCGCTTTCTGGTGGTGTTGGTGGTGCAGAAATTTTTCGTGATAGCACGGTGATGATAGAAATCCTTAAGCAGCACATCTACGAGGGAAAGTTGGTCGCTGCTATCTGCGCAGCACCGGCGTTGGTATTGCAACACCATGATCTTTTCCCACAATCACTGATGACCTGTCACCCGAGCTTTCAGTCACATATCCCGGAAGAGAAGTGGCGCAGCAAACGCGTGACCTTTGATATCAACCACAACCTGATCACCAGTCAAGGTCCGGGCACTGCTTTAGAGTTCGCAATGGAAGTAATCATTCAACTCTCAGGTAAAAAACACGCATGGTCAGTTGCTGAACCAATGATCCCTCTGCCTACTCTGCATTACCATAAGCTTGGTGAAGAATAATGTTTGACGTAAATGCTGTACGTGAGCAATTTCCCGCTCTAAATCAATCCGTCAACGATACGCCCTTAGTGTATCTAGATAGCGCAGCGACAACGCAAAAACCGCAATGTGTAATTGATGTCATCAGTCATTACTACAGTGCGCAAAATGCCAATGTTCACCGTGGCAGTCATAGTTTAACGGCTAATGCCACCAGCCAATTTGAAGCGGCACGAGAACGAGTGGCAAACTTTATTGGTGCAAACAGCTCTAAAGAAATCATTTGGACGCGAGGCGCGACCGAAGCACTTAACTTAATTGCACAAACTTACGCCCGCAGCACGTTACAACCGGGTGATGAGATCTTGATTAGCGAGATGGAGCACCACGCTAACATCGTGCCTTGGCAAATCGTGGCAGAGCAAACGGGCGCCAAAGTCATAAAAGTTCCAATGACATCAGATTGCCAGTTCGACATCAGCGCATTTAAGGTGCTTCTGTCTGACCGCTGTAAAATTGTTGCTTGTGCGCAAATCACCAACGTCACGGGCACACGACAACCTATCGAAAAAATCACTGAACTAGCGCACAGCGTTGGCGCGGTTGTTGTGATTGATGGCGCTCAAGGCATCGTCCATGAGCAGCTTGATTTATCGGTATCAGATATCGATTTTTACGTTTTCTCAGGTCACAAACTTTATGCGCCAGCAGGTATTGGCGTTTTATACGGCAAGCTTGAACTTTTGGAAGCCATGCCACCATGGCACGGCGGTGGTAAAATGGTTGAACGCGTTTCGTTCGAGAAAACGACGTTTTCTGCACTTCCTGGTAAATTTGAAGCGGGCACACCAAACGTTGCGGGCGCGATTGCTCTAGCGAAAGCCATTGAGTGGTACCAAGGTTTTGACCATCACGAAGTAGAGGATCATCTCCATGTGCTTCAGGATAAGGCCTACCAAGCACTAAGCGCGTTGGATGACATTCATATTCTAGGCTACCAACCGAACGCCTCTGTACTGACGTTCGTCATGGACGGCGTTCATCACCAAGACATGGCGACGCTGCTCGATCAACAAGGCATTGCGGTACGAGCAGGACACCACTGCGCTCACCCATTGATGGATGCGCTAAACGTTAAAGGCACGGTACGCGTTTCTTTTGGTATTTATAACACGGCTGAAGATGTGGATAGACTCATCGCCGCCGTAGAAAAAGCCGTCGACATGCTATAACGCCAACGGTTTGATTTGGAGTAACCAACAAGGTTACTCCATCTGCCTATCCAGAGTCGCCACGCAATTTCTGCCATTTCTTTTCGCAGCATAAAGCGCTTTATCTGCATGCGCATACAAACGTTTGGTGGTTTCATTTCTGCCTATTTCCACCACGCCTACACTCACCGTGACCGGAATTTCAATCTTTTCAAATTCGAACTGACAATTTTGAATGTGGGAACGTACTTCCTCTCCTACCTCTTTCGCCGCCGACAGAGAAGTTTCTGGCAAAATAATCGCAAACTCCTCCCCTCCGACTCTTGCAAAAATTTCGTCTTTGACGAGTAAGTGAGAAACCAAATCAGCTAACGTCTCTAAGACATAATCCCCCGCATCATGACCACGTTTATCATTGATGACTTTAAAAAAATCTAAATCAAATAATAACAACGCGGAGTGATAATCCGGAGCTTGGGATTTAATAACTTCTTCTGTGAGCTTTTCGAAAAAGACACGTCGATTGTAGATGTTGGTAAGAGCATCAATTTGGCTTTGATGGCGAAGAAGGGTTTCAACTCGGTGGCGATTGGAGATGTTACGTGTAAGAATAAGGACAACGCGACGACCTCGGTATTTTATAGCGAGTGGGCAGATCTTGCCTTCGTAGTATAGGTCGCCTCTTGGCCCACTGTTAGCATCTATTCCCTGAATGCTGTCGGCGCACATCTTGTACTCGATCGTCACAATACTGTCTTGTTTCAGTGACCGATTTATCTGTTCGATAAACCAGTCAGCTTTATCTTTCTCAAGTACGCTGTGCAGCGTCTCACCTATCAAATTACTTCCATCGTGATAGGCTTTTTTATCTGTTCCTCCAAAAACATCAATATAGATACCATCTTCACTCAGAATAAAAGTGGGGTCTGGCATTCCGGATAACACGTCTTGCGCATGTTCCAAGGTGAATTGCATATAGGGAGGTTCCTAGCATTTGTATCTAAGTAACCCAATCGCTTCCAAGTGTGTTTCCACATTGGGGAATAGGAGCGAATGGGGCATATGTCTATTATCTAATATAGACAAATTTTAAATACAATTGAGTTTATAAAAACCAAGTGGGCAATATAATGAACCAGGATCAATAGAATGGTTAATTAGCGCTAAAATAGTCGACCATTTGCATATTTTTTACCCATATGCAAAAGATGTCTCAACTCAGATACAAAAAACGCCAAACAGCTAGGCTATTCGGCGTTTTTTAAGAATTGGGAAAATGACTCGTTACACGGCGGTTTGCTTAATCTGCTCTACAATAGCTTTCAAACCATTACCACGTGACGGGCTTAAATGGGAGACAAGCCCCAGTTGTTCAAAATAAGCATCAATATCAAATGCTTGAATTTGATCGGCCGTTTTACCGTCATAAGCTGCCATTACCAAGGCAATCAACCCACGGACGATACGCGCATCAGAGTCCGCACAAAAATGCCAAACGCCATCTTGCTCTTGGCTCACTAACCACACCAAGCTTTCACAACCCGAAACGGTAACTTGTTCTGATTTCAGCTCTTCTGGCATTTGTGGCAGCTTTTTACCCCACTGAATAACCTGACGGTAACGATCTTCCCAGCCTTTAAATTGCTGCATAGTCGCTACAATGTCTTCGCTGGTGATATCTGTACCAAATGGAGAAACGGGAAAATCTGTCATGATGCGCTCTTCTTCTAGTTTACTTCTTATATTTTGAAATCAACTTCTCAACGATTCGCGATACCGCGACAAAGCCAAACGTTGCAGTTACAACAGTCGCCGCACCAAAACCGCTAGCACAATCCATACGTTTTGGGCCTTCCGCTGTCGACTTCACACCACACACAGAACCGTCTGCTTGAGGATACTTCAGCTGCTCGGTTGAAAACACGCAATCAATACCAAACTTACGAGCCGGATTCTTAGGGAAGTTATGATGACGACGCAAGGTGTCTTTGATTTTCTTCGCTAGAGGATCTTGGATCGTTTTCGTTAAATCAGCGACCATGATCTGCGTTGGGTCAACCTGACCACCAGCACCACCAGTGGTGATCACTTTGATCTTGTTGCTGCGGCAATACGCCAACAAAGACGCTTTCGCTTTTACGCTGTCAATGGCATCCAACACGTAATCAAACTCTTTGCTTAAGTACTCATGTTGATTGTCTGGCGTGATGAAATCATCAATCAGGTTGACTTTACACTCTGGGTTGATCAATTTGACACGCTCGGCCATCACTTCAATTTTGCTTTGGCCAACGGTGCCCGTCATCGCATGAATTTGGCGGTTAATGTTCGTGACACAAACATCGTCCATATCAATCAGAGTTAGCTCACCGATCCCCGTACGAGCCAGCGCTTCCACCGCCCATGAACCTACGCCACCAATACCAATCACACAAACGTGTGCAGCGCGAAGAATGTCCACTTCGCTGTTGCCATAAAGACGACGAGTGCCGCCAAAGCGTTGATTGTAGCTGTCAGATGCTGGGGTATCGAGTTCACGCATATTGAAGTCCAGATGATCGATAGAAAAACAAAGAGTGCGATTTATACGCACTCTTTGATGAAATGTCTAGATAAGAGAGTGTTCCTCTCTCTTGGACGACTATTGTAGCTTTTCTGGCGGTAAAGCCCAAGGCGCTTGAGTTGGTGAGTTTTCTAACCCAAGTTTCCACACTCGACCAAAATGCTTGTAGTGCCCTGCTTCCGTTCCTGCTCTCGCACCAATGCCATGATACAGATCCAAATGGTTTTGTTTTACCGCACCACCAGTGTCTAAAACGATCAGCATTCGCAGTTGATGCGCACCGCTCCACGTACCATCGGCATTCAACAGCGGCACTTCCGCCAAGATTGGCGTACCCATTGGTAAGATAGAACGGTCACCCGCGACGGCGGCCATTGGCAACAACGGAATACCAGCCGAGCCTGTTACTGGCGCTTCTGCTTTTGGCGCAAAGAAAACGTAAGAAGGGTTTTGCTCCAACAACTCGCGCACTGTCGCATCGTCGTTGTCCATCACCCACTCTTTAATCGCTTTGAGAGACATTTTTTCACGCGGCACTTCACCACGTTCAATCAAAATTCGGCCAATGCTGACGTAAGCTTTGTTGTTTTTACCCGCGTACGCAAAGTACTCCAACGTATCATCATCTTCAAAATGCACATAGCCACTGCCCTGCACTTCCATCATAAATGGGTCGATACGATTAGGCGCGTAACCTAGCACCAAACCTTGTCCATCTAGTGCTCCATTGTAGATCTCCGCGCGAGTCGGACAATCTGATGAGCAGTTTGGCTTGCCATAAACTGGGTACTTAAAAATGTCGTTTGGTGTATGACGCAGTTCCATCACGGGAGAGAAGTATCCGGTAAACAACACATTACCTTTTTTATCACCACCACCCAATTGCGCGGCTTGAATGCCAAACGCACTTAACGCACTGGTATCTCCGCTCTGTTGCGCCCACTCACTTAATCGTTGATATAGCGGTTGGTACATCTTCGCCATGGATGGTGACTTTATCACCACTTGCTCAGCTTGCTTGTTAAATTCAGTAAAATCGCGTGGTTTGTTAGACTCAACCACATCCACTTGATTGAGGAGCTGAGGAAACTCACCATCAAGATATTGCTGAGCACGTTCATTTTGTTGAGCACAGCCAAAAAGTAGGCTCAAAGAGATAATAGGAAGGAGTTTTTTTAACACGTGTCTTTTCCGTAAAAGAGAATAGCAAAAGGATGGCAAACAAATGCATACGGTGCAATTGAAAAGCAACGACAAAATGTTTCAACGCTAAGCCAATCCGTTCACTCGTTGTGAATTCATTCAGTTAATGCAACATGATAGCAGCGGAAGAATTACGGAATTGTCCGGATTATGTTTGGAAGTAAAATTTACTGATTGAGAGATGAAGTTGTGATCATCCATGTGACTAACAGACGCAAGGGCTTTCAGCTTAAAAGATAATGATAAAAACGACTATCTTACCGCAATCCTTGCTCGCCCCTCTAAACGGAATACAGGTAGATAATGAGCATTGGCATCCAGCTTCATTTCTGCATGCTGCTTACCCACAAAATTGAAGTGCCGCTCATTTGAACCCACTCGATATGAAAACGAATCCCCATCGAATTCAAAACTGGTCGCCACTGTCGAACCATTTACGGTAACACCGCGCTCACTCAACACAAATTCTTCACGAGCATAAGGCGCAACATCTTGCTCAACCCAGCGACCATAAATTGTCGATTTAGGAATGGGCGGATTAATGGTTCGAGTAATCAAATCACTATACAGCATGCACACGACAACGGTTCCAACTATCGCTATAAGCATGAGAGAACGCTCTAGCCACTTACGAAGCATTGATTTAGATGACGTTTTTGACAGATTTGAAGCAGTGATCGCAGCATTCTTATTAACAGCAGAAGACATGAGGTTCACGTATTGAGAAAAGACGCGCTCATTGTAACTCTCCCCTTCAACGGGACCAAGAACCTACCTCAATATGTTTGTGCTTTATTCCAAAATTTCACCTTGCCATCAAATGAATAAAAAGGCATTATTTTAACATAATTAAACAAAGGAATGGCTGTGGTGAAAATTCGTAGTACTGCTCTCGTAAAAGGATTCCGTCAATCAACACCTTATGTCAATGCTCACCGCGGAAAAACCATGGTGATCATGCTGGGCGGAGAAGCCGTCGCACACAAAAATTTTGGCAACATTATTAATGATATCGCACTCATGCACAGCCTCGGAATCAAAGTCGTGGTGGTGTATGGTGCACGTCCTCAAATTAATCAGCTGCTAGAAAAACAAGACCTCACTACGCCTTACCACAAAAATATCCGCATTACGGATGAATCGGCTTTATCTGTTGTTATGCAAGCTGCCGGACAACTTCAGCTTGCGATTACTGCGCGCCTATCAATGAGCCTCAACAATACTCCGATGGCAGGTACCCAGCTCAATGTCGTTAGCGGAAACTACATCATTGCTCAACCACTCGGCGTTGATGATGGTGTGGACTATTGCCATAGTGGACGTATTCGCCGCATTGACACCGATGCTATCAACCGCACTCTTGATCAAGGCTCTATTGTGCTACTTGGGCCCATTGCGAGCTCCGTGACTGGCGAGTGTTTTAACTTACTTTCTGAAGAAGTCGCGACGCAACTGGCGATCAAGTTGGGCGCAGACAAACTGATTGGTTTCTGTTCAGAACAAGGTGTCATTGATGACAACGGCAATGCTGTCGCCGAGTTGTTGCCAATAGAGGCGGAACATGTCATCAAGACGCTCTCTGAAAATACGTCTCCTGACCTAGATTACAACACTGGGACACTACGCTTTCTTAAAGGCTCTATTGCCGCTTGTCGTGCCGGAGTGCCTCGTAGCCACTTGATCAGCTATAAAGTGGATGGAGCCTTAATTCAGGAGTTGTTCTCTTTCGACGGTATCGGAACCCAAGTTGTTATGGCGAGCGCTGAGCAAGTGAGGCAAGCCAATATTGACGATATTGGCGGTATCTTAGACCTCATTCGTCCTCTAGAAGAACAAGGCGTACTCGTTCGTCGCTCTCGAGAGCAGCTAGAACAAGAGATTGGAAAATTTACCATCATCGAAAAAGACGGCTTGATTATTGGCTGTGCTGCCCTTTATCCATACCCAGAAGAGCGTAAAGCTGAGATGGCTTGCGTAGCGATTCACCCTGACTATCGTGATGGAAACCGAGGTTTGTTACTGCTCAACTACATGAAACATCGTTCTAAATCCGAAACCATTGATCAGATTTTTGTCCTCACGACACACAGTCTGCATTGGTTCAGAGAGCAAGGTTTTTACGAAGTCAGTGTCGACTATTTGCCCGGAGCCAAACAAGGGCTATATAACTTCCAGCGTAAGTCAAAAATCTTAGCGCTAGATTTGTAGCTTAACCTTAAATCAGGAAGAGAAATTTAAGGTTCCGCTATACCAACACCTCAAGGTGCGGGATTCAGCTCATTGACGCTCAATCCCACACATCAAGTTTGTTTTGGAGTAAAGCCTCACATAAACCCTGCTTCGAGCTAGTGAGTCATCATGTAAACACCAACTTAGAAATGCGCAAACCATTGCTTAATTTTCGTTCCAATTTTATCTTTTAAATATACATTTGGTTGGCTATACTCTGCTCGCTAGTGATTGGTTTTTAACCAATACGAATGGATCTAGGTGATGTAATGTAGCCTTCACCCTAAAATACTGGGCAATTGAAAAACTAGTTAGCTCCGTATTGCACACCAAGGACAGTTGTTAATCTGACTTTAAATAAGCCGAGACGAGCACTGTTATGAGAACAATCATTTGTAATTCGCTTCAAAGCTTCTGGGATATGGCTGACAATCAGTTTTTAGAAGGCCTAGACGTCCACTGTGTTTTCCCCGTAAATGACGCTGTCCGAGATTTTATTCTTGCTTATCAACAGCAATACAAAATACGCAGCGTGTCTTTTACCAATGCGTTTGCAAAACATGCATAAAAGAAGACCGAGCCATAAGCTCGGTCTTCTTTTACGTACGTAATCAATTCAAAACAAAATCATAGCCAACAAAGATACAAAAATAGTGACTACGATAAAGATTAAAATAGTCCAGTACACTACCCCAATACTTATGAACCACTTTGGGCAAACTCTACGAATATCTGTTAGCTCTCTTTTTTTGGCCAACTTAGGAAATGCAACTGCGGCAACAAGGGCTAATCCATGTATTAAGGCCCCAAAGTGACATCCAGAAACTAAAGCAAGCTCAATATCTGTATAATGCTCACTAGTGTACGCATAGCGCTTTACTTTTTGCGGCGTGATAACAATAAGCAAAATACCTACTATCAGGTACCAAAAAACTAACAAAGCACCTGCAACAAAAAATGTAATAAAAGAAACTTCTAATAACTGCAAACTTCACCGACCTTCTATTCCAGCTCTCAAGTAATAGACATCCAAACCACCATTGAGGCTAAAGTGATCATAGCTAGCAGCAATAAAACGCTTATATAAATACGGCAAAGTCCGATGAATAGACCGGAGCAAACTTGATGAACATCAGCAAAGCCCCTTCTCTTCGCCAAAGTTGGTAAAGCGACCGCCACAACTAAGCCTACACCATGAATTACAGCACCAAAGTGAAAACCTGAGACTAAAGCTAACTCTACTTCTGAATAATGTTTCGGATTAAAAGCAAACCGCTTCACCTTTGGTGGTATAAAAAATATAAAAATTGCTCCGATAATAACGAACCATAAAAACGCGCCTCCTCCGGCGATAAAGAAGGTTAGAAAAGACGAGTCGAGCAAACTCATATTCAGTTGCCTTTGATATGCGAATGAGAAAGGAGAAATATACCTTTAAGGAAGAATATTACTCAATAGCAATCCATTTTTTCATGAAAACGAAATGGCGGATATAAGACCCGCCACAAAGAATCATCTTCGAAAATGTCACAATCACAAGTAAAAATTAATTCGTAAGCCGCTGTACTAATCCACTCGCGCGAGCCGTTTTCACCTTAATGCCTCGCTTCAGAACGTTGAGTTCGGCGTAAAGAGCTAAACGCTTTTTCGCGCGGGTAATGCCTGTGTAAATCAACTCACGAGTTAATATAGGGCTAAAGTCTGGTGGCAAAATCATCAGGGTGTAATCAAATTCACTGCCTTGCGATTTATGGATGGTCATGGCGTAAGCCGTTTCATGTTCAGGCACTCGGCTTGGCAAGACCGATTTCACACTGCCGTCAGGTAACTCGAAAAAGACTTTCAAACGCGGTTCTTCTTCACTGTCATCGAGCATGCAAATACCGATATCACCGTTATACAAACCTAGACCATGATCATTACGCGTAACCATGACAGGTCTGCCGTGATACCAAATTTCATCCTGAACTTGAATTAACTTGCGCGCCGCGAGCGATTTCTCGATGCGTTGGTTTAGCCCAGCCACACCAAAATCACCTTCACGGATCGCGCACAGCAGTCGGCATTGGTTGAAGGTATCTAACACCGCTTTGGCTTTGTGCGTTAGCGACTCTGGCTCTCCGGTTTTAGGATCGATTTCCTGTTGTCCAATGCGTTTGAGGTAACGACCGTATTCCTGCACCAACGTCTGCATCATTTGGTTGTAATGTTGACTACTTAGCGCGAAATGTTCGATATCGGAAAAGTCACGCGCCCAGACGTTATCTACGCTCGCAGCAGAACCAGAGTTAACCGCTTTTGCCAACTGACCAATGCCTGAGCGAGCGTCAAATCGGTAGCTCTTTTGCAGCATACATAAACTATCAGCAATGCTAGATGCACTGTTACCTGTATGGGCTAAAGTATCGAAACCCGTCAGTTTTGCGATGGCTGACGCCTGCTCTTTGCCATAACCCAATGCATGGAACGAACAGATATCACCCAACACTGCCCCTGCTTCAACTGAGGCAAGTTGGTCTTTATCACCTAGCAAAATCAGCCGCGCATGTTTCGGTAAGGCATCGACCACTTTGTACATCATTGGCAAATCGACCATCGACGCTTCGTCGATAACCAAAATATCCAAATGCAGTGGATTTTGTTTGTTGTGACGAAATTCTGCGCTATTAGGAATCGCGCCCAGCAATCGATGCAAGGTGCTCGATTCAGTCGGAATTTTGGCTTTTAGCTCCGGAGAAACTGGCAGTTCTTGCACTGCTTTACCAATGGACTCGGTTAATCGCGCCGCCGCTTTCCCCGTCGGGGCCACCAGCTTGATGGTTAGATTTTTCTCGTGCGTCGCCTGTTCAATCAAAGCAGCAAGCAATTTGGTTACTGTCGTCGTTTTACCCGTACCTGGGCCACCAGAAATCACAGCAAATCGACGAGTTAACGCAACCGCCGCCGCGACTTTTTGCCAGTTCACACAAGCTGAAAGTGGCACCAGCTCATCCAGTTGCTGCAAATCCTGAACCTTGCGCGCATTGCTAAGCACGGAATCAATGGCGTACCAATCCAACGATTCGCTTGCGACCACATCAAGGTGGTCACACACCAATTGTTGACGCAACACTTGGTTGCTGCTTCCCGCTTCTACTGCTTTGCCTAACGCGTTAAACAGAGAATGGTATTGGCGTGCAAACAAATGGTTGAGCAACTCGGATAATCGCGAAAACTCTTGCGCTTGCAAGTTAACTGCGGCGCCCAACTGATTAAGCTTTTCCGCCAGTGTCACTTCATAATGCCAATAGCGGTGCAGATACAGACGCTCACCATCGAACATCAGCGGCAAGGCTTCTCCTTGCGCGCCAACCACGCTGGAATTTTGTAATACTTCAATCCAGTCTATGCCTTGCAACTGTGTGTTGAGCGCCAATGCCGACTCACCAAACAGCCCTAGCTTACTGGCTAAATCCGTAGATTGCCCTTGTGCATCGAACAGAGACAGACAGATATGTCCTTTGCCAAGCTCACTACTGACAACACCCGCGATAAACGCCAATGCTTGGTTGTCAGGCTGTTCATCATTAGTTTGAGAATCAATAAAGCAGGCGAATTGGTAGTCGAGCTGACGAAGCGCGCCTTTGTGCGCCAAGCGTTCCAACACTACCAATAGGCTATCTTGGTCAGAATGAAGATTGTGATTTGTCGTCATTAAAGTAGCTCCATCTGCCCGGCTTGAGTTGAGCGCGTTTCAAGTACTTGACCATCAATCAAACGATCCATCTCTTGTAAGAACTCTAAGGTTGGTTTCGCGGCAAAAATGCCGTGGTCACTCTGCCCATCCATGCCGCGCAAGAACAAGTAATACACGCCACCGAAGTGCTGCTCATATTGATAATTCGCCAATCGGCTGCGTAGGAAACGATGCAGTGCTAACGCATAAATCTGATACTGCAAATCGTAGCGGTGATCCGCCATGGCCGATTTCAGAGCCTCACCATGGTAGTGCGTCACATCATCGCCAAGATGATTCGATTTCCAGTCAAGCACGTAGTATTTACCTTGATGTTCAAACACCAAGTCGATAAAACCTTTGAGCATGCCTTGCACGGTTTGGAAACCTAAATCCCCCGCTTTCGCCGACAACGGATCGTGACGTTGAATGACTCGGTTTAACGCCGGTGCAGACAACACTTCAATCGGCAACAAAAATTCCATCTCCACCAAACGTTGCGACGGTGCTTTTTGATTCAGCAGCAAAGACTTACCATCCAACGGCGTTGCGAGTACGGTATCAATCAATTGTTGTAAAATGGGCAACCACTCTTCATCGAGCTGTTCGCTTTCCATCAAACCAAGGATGATTTGTGTATTCTCTTCAGTAGTGGCTGGCTGAGTAAATTCAATTTCCTCAAACAAGCTGTGCAGGAACGTACCCGGACGCGCACCACGAGGGAAGGTAAAAATAGAGCGCTCTGGCTCCACCAAATCCGCTTCGTCTTGCTCTTCAGATGAGTCGATATCAAAACCCGTAATCTCAATCGTGGCATCATGCTCGGCGTGATGAGAGCCTTGCTTGACCAAGCCAGAATAACTGGTGATGCGCCAGTTTCTGTCGATAGGGTTTTGCAGTTCTTTCGCGCTAAGATCGTGTATTTCTTCTTGTGGCGCTACGTACTTCTCTTCGAGTTGCTGCGGCGGTTCGGCCACAACGACACAATCAAGCTCGTCTTGTTGCTTTGTTAAACCTTGGTGCAAATCGTTGATGCCACCTTCTTGACCATTTTGAATCAAATAGCCAATCGCACTGCGGTGTACACCAGTTGGCTCTTTGGTCGAACGGCCATTGCGCAAAGGTGAGGCACCGATAAAACACGCATACACAGCACGCGTTAGTGCCACGTATATCAAGCGTAAGTCTTCCGCCAAACGCTCTTTATCCGCTTGCTTCATGGACGCATCGTTGCCAGTGATATCCAGTACCGTGCGGTCATTGGCTGCATCGTAATATTTGGCTTCACTGGCTTCTCGATAGCTGAACACAAACGGCAGAAATACGAGGTCATACTCCAAGCCTTTTGATTTGTGAATAGTTACGATCTGCACTAAGTTACGTTCCGATTCTAAACGTTGGATTTGGTCATCACTACCACCCAAACCGTTTTCCGCATCACTGATAGACTGAGCGAGCCAACGCAGCAGACCGTGGTCGCTATCCAGTTCATTACTGGCTTGTTGAAGCAGTTCACCGATGTGCATTAAATCGGTAAGTACTCGCTCACCATTCTCACCCTGTGAACTCGCACCTTCTTCTAGTAATCGCTCGGCAATATGGCGTTTGCTGATCACCGCGCGTAACATCGGCAGCACACCACGCTGAACCCAAAGTTTGCGATATTCTTTGAATTCGTTTACGGCATTTTCCCACACCACTTCATCGTTATTAAGCGCATCCAAACTTGCTGCATCGAGGGCAAACAGCTCAGAGGCAAGACTTGCACGCAGCGCACGGTCATTTTCTGGAGTCAGCACCGCTTGCAGCAAACGCTGTAGATCCTGCGCCACCGAACTGGTAAACACACTGTCTCGGTTAGACAGGTACACACTGGCAATGCCTTGGTCTGCTAGCGCTTGTTTGATCATTCGACCTTCACTACCTGTTCGAACCAACACCGCGATATCGCCCGCTTGAACCGCTTTCTGTTTTTCGCCATTCACCAGACACGCTTGCCCCTGTTGAGCCTGCGTCAAAATAGTTTGGATTTGGCTTGCGGTCGCCTCTGCCATTCGAGTCAAATACTCGACTTTTGGTAGCGGTTTATCGTCCGCTTCTTGCAACCAATAAGTCAGCGCGGGTTGCGTTTGGCCACCCATAGTCCAAATGCGTTTTTCGGCATTGGGACTGTACTTAACGGGTAAGAACGGAATATCCGAATCATAGATAAATGGACTGTCTGGCAAAGCAAATACTTGGTTTACCGCCTGCACCATATCGGCACTTGAACGCCAGTTGGTTCCTAACGTGTAGTGGGCACTTACTTGGTTACGCGCTTTGATGTAAGTGAAAATGTCTGCGCCACGAAAGCCATAAATCGCCTGCTTGGGGTCACCGATCATAAACAAACCACATTCCGGGGTGTTCAGATAAATACGGCTGAAAATACTGTATTGAAGCGGGTCAGTATCTTGGAACTCGTCAATCATTGCGACAGGGTACAAAGTACGAATACGCGCCGCTAAAAGCTCGCTTTCGTCCGTATCGATAGAAGCAGAAAGTTGCGTCAGCAAATCATCGAAAGAGAGCCACTGTTTTTGATTTTTCGCATTGGCCAGCATCACACGACAATGCTCAATCGCATGCGCAAGCAGTGGCGCTTTTAAGCTGATTGGATTGGCAAGAAATGTTTCAATGGCTTCAAATACCGCATGCTGCGGCGCACTGCCTTTCGGTGTTTTTTCCAACAAGACGTTTTGCGCGAATTTCTCCAGCTTGTCTGGATAATCGTAACCTGTGGTTTCCGTTGCCGCCCAAGCATTCACCGCCTCCAACCACGTCGGCAGAGACTTTTTGGTGTAGCTGCGTTTGTTAATATCTGAATCTGAAATCAGCGTGAAGAAGTCATCTTGGCTTTCTCGCCACTGTGCTTTTAATTCATCAATTTTTTTCAGATTTTCAGTATGAAGATCAGCCAAACTGCCTTTCATTGCAGGAACAGAAAGGCTTAACGGCGCACCGGTTAAGTAATTGCTGATGTCAGACAACAACGCAGATGGAGAGCTCCATAGCTGGCGAATTTCCCCAGCCAAGGTAAATGGTAACGGGTAGAAATTGCGACGCCAGTAATCGGCTACAACTTGCGCTTTTAGGTGACTTTCATCGGTCACAAACTCGTTGTTAAATCGGCTGCCAGATTCAAACGCATTTTGCGTTAGCATACGTTGGCAAAAACCGTGAATGGTGTAGACCGCCGCCTCGTCCATCTGACGCTCTGCCTGCAATAAAATTTCTGCGGCTTGCTTGTGATCGTCAAACTCATTAAGCAAAGGTTGGATCACCGGGTCGGAACTCTGTCCACGCGCAAACGCGATTCGCGCATCATGGATTCTTGCCCTGATACGATCGCGCAATTCCGCAGTTGCCGCTTCGGTAAAGGTTACAACCAGAATTTGGTCGACCGTAAGCGGTACGCGATGTCGAGTTTCCGCGCTGCCATGACCAAGCAAAAGACGCAGATATAAACCTGCAATAGTGAAGGTTTTACCTGTACCTGCTGATGCCTCGATTAACCTCGTACCATGCAGAGGAAACGTCATCGGTTCTAGTGGCGTTGGTTGAGGTTGCTCTGTGCGGTCTAACGTATGTAGAGGACACTCTGCACCTGACATTTGATCCATAACGCTGAATCTCTCCGGATTATTTACTAGGACGTATCACCTAATAAATGTGATCTATAGTTAAAAATTCTATTAATATGTTTAACAAGTTGGATAATTTAGAGCTTTGTGAGATCTTTCTCACGGTTATCCATAAGACGTACCGTTAGTATGCGCCCCACGAGATAAGCCAAACCTTTTTGGCGGCACAACTCAAATGAATTAAACAAAAGTATCATGGTCCCTCTGACCTTGTGGCCGTACAGCGAACGCCCTACAAAAAATAATGATTTTCTGGCGGCCACCCTACTCTTCCTTATCTTTATCCAACTATCTTTATTACGCTTTTACGTCATCGGCGTCTTGAACCGCTAAGCGCGCACCTTGCAGAACTAATGCTGTCAGCAAGCGAACCTCTGAGGCCAACTCATCATTCCAAGCAGGCCAAATTCGAGAGATGTACGCGTTATTGCCTTCGCCCGGGCTCATGAAGCCATCATTGAATGCGTCAGCCATTTTCTTCAAAGATTTCTCTTCGTCATCGACCCACTGACCGCGGCTAAAGCCCGCTTCAACACAAGCCAACGCCGTTTTCGGGAAATAAGGCAAAGGCTTAGTCATACCCTCGAAGAACAAGCGAACTAATTCAGTCAGTAGCTGTTTGGCATACTGAGCATCGGCAATTTCTGGGTAGATCAAATGCAGCGCGCCTTCTTTACGATCGTAGCCAATCAGATGGGTTTTCTTAGCATGACCCGACGCCGACATAGCAAGATGATCGATCCACGCAGCAAGGTAATCCTGCGATCGAATCTTACCGCTTCGATAGCGAATCAAACCGGATTGGTAGCATTGAGTTAGCCAACCAGTCAGGCGAACGTTTTTCTCTTCGCCTTCATTTCGCTCAAACAAGGAATCAAACGTCAGGTCGATTTCCAGATCGTCTTGAGGCGCACCAGATAAAAACGCCAGTTTGTCCACCAGCTCTTCCGCCTGAACTCGGTTGGTTTCAAATTCGATATCACCAAACGCTCCCACCGGAAGTTTGCCTTGCGCGCGCTGTTGACTCATAAAGTGTTTAAGCACTTCTGCTTTTTTCTCTGGCTGTATCAATGTCGTTTCAAGCAAGGTTTCTAGCAGCTCATCACGCATTTGATAGCTTTCCAAACCACCTAAAACAAAGGGTTCGTCGTCTTCCATCACCGGCAGTGGCGGTTCAAAGATTACTTTTAAACGACGATTGAAAAAGTACTGCACAGGTAAGCGCCAGAAACGTTGCAACTCGACTAAGTCGAGCTCAAGTGGGAACGTCGCTCCTAACAGATAGTCGTCTAATGCCCGATTAAAATCACGACGAACATAGCCTTGCGATTGACTACTTTGAGTCAATGCCGCTGGAATCCACTCTTTCGCGTAGCTGGCGTGCATGCCTTGGAACGCACTTGGGCTAAACGGCACCATGGCGTGGGTATTCACCAACGCATTTAATAAGTTGTCGCCAGACTCATCAACGGGCAACGCTTCATCACCACTTAAACAATAGTTTTGGTGACAGTATTCCATCAGCTCAGAAACCAGTACCGAAGGCACTCGCTCGGTGTTGTCTTGGATTGAACGGCCAACATAACTGATGTAGAGCGTTTGCTGTGCAGACAACATCGCTTCGAGGAATAGGTAACGGTCATCATCTCGGCGCGAACGGTCGCCCGGTTTGGTTCTTCCTGTCATCAAGTCAAAGCCTTCTGGCGGCATGGAGCGTGGGTACACGCCGTCATTCATCCCCAGTAGACAAACGGTTCTAAACGGAATAGACCGCATCGGCATCAAGGTACAGAAGTTCACTTGACCAGCAAGGAAGCGCTGGCTGACTCGTGTGCCAGATAATTTGTTTTGAAGGTACTGGCTGATGATCGACGGCGATAACGCATCATCAAATGCGGCATCAGCCAATTGCTCTTTGAGTTGGCTGAGCGTATCGCGAATGGATTTGAGCGCCATTTCGCCTTCTAACTCAACTGAGAAGAAGTCATCCAGCAGTGAAACCAAAGTCTCTCGCCAACCATCGATAGTTTGAACATGAGAAAGTTTGCTTCGATAAGTGCTAATTTGTTGGATAAAGTGTGCCAACTTGCCCGCAAGCTCTGCGCCCATGCCTTGCACTTCGTTGTACGGAGACAAACTGCCTTGCTCGGTTTCAAACAAACCTGCGGATTCTGGCATCGCGTAGCCAAGCAACATGCGTTGAATACCAAATTGCCATGTGTTTTGACGGGTTTCCGGCAGTTCAAATTCGCGTCCGGTATTGGCATCCAACCCCCAGCGAATTCCCGATTCTTCAACCCATTGTTTGGCTTGTAAGAAATCATCTTCGCTGAGTTCAAAACGCTTTAATATCGCCGGAGTTTCCAGAAGTTCGAGCAGTTCTGATGCCAAACAGCGCGTATTGGGTAAGTTCACCAACTGCATAAATGCAGCCAGAATTGGGCTCTCTTGATCGGCAGTTCGGTCAGAAATCGAATATGGAATAAAACGCTCACCCGGCGCGTTACCAAAGACCGCCTGAATCGCAGGGCTGTAAGCGTTGATGTCCGCGACCATCACGATAATATCGCGCGGTTTTAACGTTGGGTCAGCATCGAACATCGCCAACAGTTGATCATGCAGCACTTCCACTTCACGCATCGGGCTGTGACAAGCGTGTAGGCTCAGTGATTTATCACCCAAGCTAACCACTTGTTTGTGATGACTGTTTTCAATCTGTTGGTCATCTTGATGTTCTTCAAGATTGAGAATATCCGCTTGCAATTGATGGAGCAGACTGTCGCGCTCAACATCAACAAAGGCTTCAATTTCATGAGATTCCAGCTGAGACAACAGATACATATTGTCGCGCCCGAGTTTACCCATGGATGCCAACAGACTGTTTCCGACCACATCGGTGTGCAGCTCATCGATCACATTATCTTCCAGTGATCCTTT
Organism: Vibrio sp. T9; assembly: GCF_003123985.1. Classification (NCBI taxonomy): domain Bacteria; kingdom Pseudomonadati; phylum Pseudomonadota; class Gammaproteobacteria; order Vibrionales; family Vibrionaceae; genus Vibrio; species Vibrio sp. T9. The sequence goes on along the minus strand of NZ_NIGY01000006.1, from coordinate 287,192 downwards.
CAGTTGCTCAGTTTCACCTTGCACTTCCGAGTGATCGTCCTGCCACACAACATGCTGACGATGTTTCGCCGCCAAACGAGCCAGATATTTGCGATCTCGAACTTCACCCCAGTAATAACGACAAGGGTTGGTGAACATCAGATGCACGTCGATGTGTTCACCAATTGCTTTTAGCGCATCCATATAGCGAGGCGGCAACGAAGAAATACCAAAAACAAACAAACGCTTGGGTAAATGGTCAAAATTGCAGTTAAAACTCGCTAATGTGTCGATAAAGTGCTCATAAAGGTTGGCACGGTGATAAGGAGACTGTCCTAATGACACAGTGTGATCGTACAACGCTTGCCACAGGATCGGCTGCCACGGATGCTCATCTTCCAGCTCTGGCACACTCTGCCCAGCTTCCCAACTTGCGATCCATTCCGGACGATACACCAAGTAACCATCGAAAATATCGGCAATTTTCTCAGCCAGCTGATACAGCTTAGAGTGGTCACTGTCATCTTTGAGGTACTGCGCTAACGGCGAAAACACCTCTTGGTTGAGAAGCCCCGGAAGCAGATGCATCAACTTCCACGTCATCGCTTCTTTGTTAAACGCACTGCGTTTTGGCACGTCTGGCAACACCTGCGTAAACATTTCCCAAATGAAGGTAGCAGGGAGCGGAAAATCAATGTTCGCGGCAACACCAAACTCTTTGGCCAATTCCATTTTTAGCCACTGAGACATGCCCGGACTTTGAACCAGAATTTGTTCTTTTTCGAACGGGTTTTCTAGCGGACTGATTCGAATCAGTTCGACAAGGAGTGATTTAAGAACGTCAACTTGGTTGGAGTGATAAACAGTAAACAAATTGGGAATACCGAGCGCCGATTGAAACTGTTAGCTAGCTTAGCACAGCCCCATTTAAACCCGCAGTGATCTCGCGTTCGGAAAAAACAAAAGGTTATATATCACTCAAATAGAGTATGAATCTTCTTAATTTTCACATGTCAATCAAGTCTGACACTTCCATACAAAACGTGACATTCGTCGCAACTATTCCATAATAAAAAACACTGTTTTATACTCCCACTACCCATAATTTATAAACAAACAAAAAGTATGTTTCGCAAACTGTCTTCCAACAGCGCTTGGCTGATTGCTTTTTTTGCTTGCTTTGCTGTGTATCTGTCGATCGCTTGTTATCCTTTTGTGTTGTCTAACAATCAGAATGAACCGCTAACCTTGTTGCAAGGTTACTATTTGGTTTCGACTCAATATGGCTGGCTGGGCTTGATCGCTCTTCCATTTATGTTGTTGAGTTTATTGCTCTCTTTTCTACCGACTAGAGCATTCAAAGGCATCGTGGTCGCTATAGCGATCTGTCTATTGATCATGTTTAAAGTCGATATCCTCGTTTTTCAGCAATACAAACTTCACATCAACGCCCTATTAATCCGTATGTTTTTCGAAGGAGGTGGTGATGTCTTCGATATTTCGTGGATGAGTTGGCTTATCTTCGTCAGTGAAGTTGCCGTTCTGGTGATCGGGCTCGCCTGTACCGTTTGGGTAAGTAATAAACTGGCACAAAGCCGAGCTAAGTTCGTTTTGATCAGCGTCTGGTTTGCTGTATTGCTCAGCACACAGATGATTCATGCGTACAAAAACGCGCTTTACGACGATGAAGTCAGTCAGTTTGCGAATAACTGGCCACTTTACTACCCGCTGACGGCTCGTAAATTTATTTACAAACACGACCTAGTGGATGAGAACATTGCATCGAAGAACCGCGTAGAGTTAACCAACATTGAACGTAGCTCACTCAACTACCCGCTTGCGCCCATTCAAGTGCAAAGCAAAGAGAAACAGCCCAATGTTTTGTTTATCTTGGTTGACGCGTGGCGCTACAGTGATGCGACGCCGGAAGTCATGCCAAATGTCAGTAAGTTCGCCGAAAAGACAGTGAATTTCACACAACATATGAGCGGCGGCAACTCAACTCAAGCGGGTATTTTCAGCCTGTTTTACAGCTTGCCAGCGACCTACTGGGAAAGCTTTTACGCAAGCCAACGCTCTCCTGTTTTTATGGATACGCTGCAAGCAGAAGGCTACCGCATGGGCATTTTTGGCTCAGCACCGCTCACCAGCCCGCCACTTTCTCGCACGGTATTCAAAAAAGTGTCGGACTTGACTCTGAGACAAACTGGAGAAACGGCCGTCGAGCGCGATCAGCAGATCACAGACAAGTTCATCGAGTTTCAAAAACAGGACAGCGACAAACCGTACTTTGGTTTTCTGTTCTACGATGCCGCCCACGGTACAGTATTTCCCGAACCTGAATTTGCGAAATTCAAACCATACTGGGAACGCGTTGACCACATTTTGCTCAACAACGATTTTGACGCTTCGCTTTACCACAATCGATACAAGAACTCGTTGTACTACATCGATAGCTTGATTGGTGATGTGCTGAAAAACGTCGACTTAGACAACACCATTGTGGTGATTTCATCTGATCATGGTGAAGAGTTTAACGACCATAAGATGAACTATTGGGGCCACACGGGTAACTACAGTGACGTTCAAGTACATGTTCCTCTTTACGTGTACATGCCAAATCGTCAACCAGAGCAAATTGATTACCGCACGACCCATTTTGACGTCGTGCCAACCATGATGAATACGCTGTTTGACGTTCAAGGCACAACGAGTTCATACAGTGTTGGTCATAACTTGTTTGATAGCTCTGCCCCTCGCGATTGGTATATTGCTGGCAGCTACTACAACTATGCATTGGTCGGCAAAGAACTGATGCTTGTGGTCAATCCTGGCGGGCACTCTCAGCAACTGAATCGCCAGTTAAAAGTCGAGAAAGAACAGAAAGTTCCTGTCGATATCATTCGTCATTCTCTGGATGAGATGTCGCGATTTTACAAAAAAGGCTAGCGCCAACATCGACGCCGATTGAAATAAAAAAGCCTCTTGGTTGTAAGACCAAGAGGCTTTTTCCTATCTGCTATTTAAGCGTGATGAGCGTGCATCAAGCGTGGCTGAATCAATAAGTTGTTGATGTATTGTAAAGCCACATAAGAGACAACAAATGTTGCCACAATCAACTCAAGACCAGCTAAGCCTCGCACTTGTTGAACATAGTGCGCAGCCAATCCTTGCAACTCCATCCAATTCGCCATTTTAAACAGCGCCGTCGCACCGATCACCATCGGGAAAGTGAACGCCGCATAGCCTGGGCTAAATGGCAGTCTAAGCAATTTAAAGAATGCGAGGTAAATGATGGCCGTCATCAATACCGCGATACCAAATAGCATAGCGATGATCACTGGTGATGGTGTCGCAGTGACCGTTAAGTACCCTGCCAATGATAGACTTGCTGGCGCTGCCATGATTGCCATTGTTGGTTTCGCTGCATCCGGAATTTCATGGGTAAACATGAAACGGTAAATCATCATCGGCAACATGATCGCGTACGCCACCATACCAAACATCAATGCACCTTGTGCCACTGGTGCTAACATCGGGTTGCCAGAGAAAGACACATCCGCAACGATGATACCCACTGGCGGTACAAACCAACTTGGAACCATGTGGTGTAATTCAAAATCTTTGGCGCGATGGTAAACAAAGCTCACCAAGAACACGATGTGCAGAACCACCGCAATCAACCAAAGCACATCACCACCCAATGGGTAAAAATGGCCGAGAGAGTTCGATACCACCATAGTCCCCATCGCAAATGTCGGAACCACGCTGCCCACAACCGGATGAGCAAGATCTTGTCTCAATAGATGATTATGTAGCAAAAACTTGGTTGCCAATATAGCCAATAATATGCTCGCGATACCCGCGCTAATCCACTGTCCGTAGCCATGTAATTCGGCGAAGTTCTCCCAACTCCAGCCTAAGCTTGCAATACCAAGAGCCAAACCCGCCATCGGAGTTGGTGCTCCCATTACTTTTGCTTTTGTTCTTTGAATCATGATGACCTCAACCAGACTCACTCTTGATGGAGCGTATAATACGCTTGCACTTCGTTCCGATATATCTAATTATTTAAAACAAACGTTCAAAATTACTTAACGGTGGGGTATGGCAAGTCACATTTCTCTTAAACAACTGAAAGTGTTTACGACGATCACGCAGCACAAAACGCTCACAGCAGCTTCTGATAGTCTCTTTTTATCAAAAGCCGCTGTGAGCATGGCACTCTCAGAATTAGAAAAGCAGATCGGCCATCACTTGTTTGATCGTGTTAATAACCGACTAATTTTGAACCAAGAAGGTCAAAAACTGCTGCCACTGGCGGATGAATTACTCAACCGAGCCAAGGACATCGAGAGCATTTTCGATGGTGACCAAGCGCTATCGGGCCAACTTCGCATTGGTGCCAGTGACACCATTGGCAACCAAGTCGCGCCCTATTTGCTTAGCGAATTTCGTCAGCAAACGAACCATCGTTCTCAAAGCCTGTTTATTTCTAACTCTGCACAAATCTGCGACATGCTGACCGATTACGAGTTAGACATCGCCCTAATTGAAGGCAAAACACTTCACCCTGAATTGCAGTCCACCCAGTTTAGCGAAGATGAAATGTGCGTGATTTGCGCGCCAGATTACCCAGCCGCGCACGAAGGGCCAGTAAATTTAACCGAGCTAGAAAACAGCGAATGGATATTGCGAGAGGCGGGGTCTGGTTCACGCGAATTTTTTATGCGCGTTGTCGCGCCGCGCTTGGAACATTGGCATGAAGCTTTTCAGCTCAATACCACCGAAGCGTTGATCAACTCAGTATCTGCTGGGCTGGGCTTAGGTTGCTTGTCACGTTTGTCTGCAGAACCTGCTATTCGTGACGGCCGCGTAAAACTGCTCGACATGCCTTTAGATATGAAACGTCGCTTCTGGCTACTGGTTCACAAAGAGAAATACCAAAGCCCACTACTCAGAACGTTTATCGAATTTTGCCAAGATTGGGAACGACCAAATAACCTTTATCTAGAGAATACGCCCTCCAAGTGAAACGGAGATAGTTTAAATGCTGGTCAGTTAGTTGTACGTGTCTCTCATTCTTAGGCTTGTCGCTAGACTTAACTGGTCAAAAACTGTATAAAAAGCCAGTATCAATACACCAAGTTAGGGGACCAACCATGGCTGTAATCGTCAAGTACGTGGTAGAACGCAATGGAGAAGAGAAAATGACTTTTACCTCTAAAGCGGAAGCTGACGCATACGATAAAATGCTAGACATGGCAGACGAACTATTCACGCTGCTAGGTAAAAGTGAACTTCTAGAAGACGAAGGTAAGCAAGAAGATCTTGCGATGTACCTCGCTCAAAACAAAGAAGAAGTGCTTTACGCACTGGGTGCAAAACGCAAACCGGCACCAAAGAAAGCAAAAAAGCTTGAATCTGTAGAAGAAGATAAGCAAGAAGACGCTGCATAAGCCTCTCATTTGTTAAAGAAACGCCGCATCATGTGGCGTTTTTTGTATCTGAAGGCACACATCATCATGGAAAGATCGCCCTTTCTTTCGAGCACAGATACGACAAATCGCCTTCTTTCATTTCAACAAACACCTGCTAATTGACCACCTCACAACCACATTTCTCATCAGACAGACATATCTCCCAAAAGACAAAAGGTATCCATCTACAGACTTTATCTATTTCCCCTCTTTAAACTCCCTAGCACTCTCATTATGATGGCTGACAACTTAATTATTTCTTGTCAGTGAACAGACGAGACACAAGACTCAACACATGGAGATCAACTATGGCTTTCTTTTCTCTAGCCTTTGGTACAGCGACTAAAAACCGCGATGGCAAAATCATTGAAGCGTTTTTTCCAAACCCAGTTCTTAACCCAAATGAAGAGCTTGTTAACGCACTAGCAGCAGTAGCAGGTTACGAACAAGGCAACCAAGCTATCGAGATCTCTGCAGCACAAAGCGCAGAACTTGCGGCGGCTTTCGAAGCAAGCGGCGATGCAGCAAACGCATCTTTCGCAACCAAAGCAGCAGAATCAGCACAGCCGCTTGTACTGGTTATTCTAGCTACAGATGAACAGCCACAATCTGTTGCTGAAGGCTTCCTAAAACTTCAACTTATCTCTAACCGTCTAGTTAAGCCACACGGTACAGTACTGGATGGCATCTTCGGTCTACTACACAACATCGCATGGACTAACGAAGGCCCAATCGACCTACCTGAGCTGGCTGAGCGTCAAATCGAAGCTCGCCTAGCTGGCCGTACGCTAAGCGTAGATTGCGTAGACAAGTTCCCTAAAATGGTGGACTACGTGGTACCAACTGGTGTTCGTATCGCAGACACTTCTCGCGTACGTCTTGGCGCACACGTTGGCGAAGGCACAACTGTTATGCACGAAGGCTTCATCAACTTCAACGCGGGTACTACTGGCGTGAGCATGGTTGAAGGCCGTATCTCTGCGGGTGTGGTTGTTGGTAACGGTTCAGACATCGGTGGCGGTGCATCTATCATGGGTACACTATCTGGCGGCGGTAAAGTGGTGGTTTCCATCGGTGAAAACTCTCTACTAGGCGCAAACGCAGGTCTTGGGTTCCCAATGGGTGACCGTTGTACTATCGAATCAGGTCTGTACGTAACCGCTGGCTCTAAAGTACTCATGCTAGATTCTGAAGGTCAAGAAGTCGAAGTGGTTAAGGCTCGCGATCTTGCTGGTGTTTCTGACCTACTGTTCCGTCGTAACTCTGTAACAGGTCAAATCGAGTGTCTTGCAAACAAGAGCGCAGTTGAACTGAACAGCGAATTGCATAAAAACAACTAATAAATAGTTAAGAAAAATCCCCCAGCAGGAAACTGTTGGGGGATTTTTTAGCTTACAGCAAAATGCGTGATTACTGATTTAAAAAGCTGACTGCTTTATCTGGGAAATCAGTAAACAAACCATCCACCTTCACTTGGTTGTAGTACACATCCATCATGCCTTCAAAGCTGTCCGTGTACGCAGGAATACGTCCTGGATCGGCACGGAACGTGTATGGATGCACTTGCAAGCCAGCGTCTTTTGCAGCCATCATCAACGGCTTAATGATGATGTTGTCTTTGGTTGACTTATCATCCACCAGCATCGGCTTCCAAGGTCCAATTCCTTCCGCGTAACTCGCTACTTTCTTCATTCCGTCGGCTTCGAACATCCAGTCATAACTGTATGGTGTTGCCTTGTCGCCTTTGTACACCATAGTTTCGTTCCAGTCCGTGTAAGCCATAAGCTGAACGAGCTTTAAGTCCATGCCCATTGCAGGCATGAGTTCACTGTTGATGCGTTGAAGTTCATTCGCATCAAAACACTGAAGGTAGACTTTGTCGTCTTGAGAGCCGTAACCGTACTGCTTCAAGACTTTAAGTACTGCTTTAGAAATGTCCTTACCTTCATGACGATGGAACCAAGGCGCTTTAATTTCTGGGTAAATACCGATGTCATAACCCAGCGTTTTGTTTAAGCCTTGGATCAGCTCAATCTCTTCAGCAAACGTCGGCACGGTGAAATCAGATTTCCACATAGGGAATCGGGTTGGATAGCCCGCTATTTTGTTGCCTTTGTCATCGATATTAAAGCCTTCAGTTACTCGCAAGGATTTGATTTCCGCCAAAGTGAAATCAATCGCGTAATAACGACCATCTTTACGTGCACGATCAGGAAAACGCTCCGCAACATCCGTTACGCGATCGAGATAATGGTCATGCAACACGACCAACTGGTCGTCTTTCGTCATTACCACATCTTGCTCTATGTAGTCAGGTTTCATTGCGTAAGCAAGCGCTTTGGCTTCTAGCGTGTGTTCAGGCAAGTAACCCGATGCGCCACGGTGTGCAATTACAAGTGGTTTTGCAATCGCACCAGCTGAGAGGCTAAGTGCTAAAAAAGTAAGACATACTGACTTTGTTTTCATTGTTATTTCCTTGATAAAGCGAAGAGGCAGTATTCCACTGCCTCTTTAAATAAATATTACGCTAGCGCTTCCTTTTCGCGCTCTTTTTGCTCGTGGTGCGCACGCTCACCTAAGAAGGCGTACATCAAACACACAATAGAAGTAATACAAGAACCAACCAAGATGATAAAGCCACCATCCCAGCCAAAGTGGTCTACCGTGTAGCCCAGAATCGCGTTTGCGGCAACTGCCCCACCTAAGTATCCAAATAAACCAGTAAGACCAGCAGCAGTACCAGCGGCTTTCTTCGGAGCGAGCTCAAGTGCGTACAAGCCAATCAGCATAACCGGACCATAGATTAGGAAGCCAATTGCAATCAGCGCCATCATGTCCACCATTGGGTTACCAGCAGGGTTAAACCAGTAAACCATCACTGCAACGGTCACTAGCACCATAAATAAGATGCCAGCAGGTGCACGACGACCTTTGAACAATTTGTCTGAAATCCAACCACACAATAACGTGCCTGGAATGCCGGCCCATTCGTATAAGAAGTAAGCCCATGACGATTTATCTACCGAGAAATCCTTCGCTTCTTTTAGATAAACTGGTGCCCAATCCAGTACGCCGTAACGAATTAGATAAACAAATGCGTTTGCAATTGCAATCGACCAAAGCAGCTTGTTGTTGAATACATACTTAAAGAAGATTTCCTTGGCTGTCATTTCTTGTTCGTGCGACTTGTCATAGTCATCAGGATAATCGTCTTTATACTCTTCGATCGGTGGCAAACCACAAGATTGAGGCGTATCGCGAACCGTCATCCAAACAAACACAGCAACCAACGTGGCGAAAAATGCAGGAACATAAAATGCAGTGCGCCAATCATCGTTAAATGCCCACAGGCCAAGAATAAATAGTGGACCAATCAAACCGCCACCCACGTTGTGTGCCACGTTCCAAACCGAAACGATCTCACCACGCTCTTTACGTGACCACCAGTGCACCATGGTTCGTCCACATGCGGGCCACCCCATGCCTTGGAACCAACCGTTCAAGAAAAGCAAAATGAACATCGCAGTGACGCTGCCAGTCGCCCATGGCATAAAGCCAAAGCAAAACATCACTAATGCAGACATCAGTAGGCCGCCACTAAGGAAATAGCGAGGGTTGGAGCGGTCTGAAACGCTGCCCATTAGAAACTTAGAGAGACCATATGCAATGGAAACTGCTGCCAAGGCGACACCTAAGTCTCCGCGGCTAAAGCCTTGCTCGATAAGATAAGGCATCGCCAAACTGAAGTTTTTACGAACTAGATAGTAACCGGCGTAGCCAACAAAGATACCGATAAAGAGTTGCCAACGGAGGCGAGAGTAGGTGCTATCGATGCTGCCAGGGGACAGACGATCAATGTGCGCCTTAGGTTTGAATATTCCAAACATAGGAACCTCATTATTTTGTATGCGATGGTAAAAACACAAAAGGAGCGAACGAAACAAAATAAATCTTCGTTCGAAAGTTCATGAATTGTATGGAGTTAGGATTTTATTTCTGTGACAAATGTTGCACATGGATTAAATATAAGTAAATACAGTAAATTATATGAGCATTAATTAGATCATCGTTCAACTTTACTCAAGATTCGTTAATATTAAACTGATGTTCAAACCTCTCACTTGAGCATTCCAATTCGAAACCTTTGAAACAAAGGCTCGAATTAGAACATAAACTAACCGTAAAAAGGGCGATTTACGCCTGCCCTACTCGCTCCGAACCAACTAATAACTAAAAAGCTGAAAAACGATCACGTTTAGCATCAAACGAAATAAAAAAACCAATTTTTATTTGAATACAAGCCGAAGCAATGATTCACAAACACAAGACATTAACAGCGTTTATTCTCTTCTCAACTCATCCTATTGGTATCAATGGGATGACGATTTTTTCTAAAAGTCCAAACATGACAGCGTATTTTTTTATATCACTGCTAGCCCTTGATACATTTGACATTTTCCTACTCCTTTAGGGTTAACTGCTACACAAGTTCTGTGCAATAAGTCTCCAAGCACGTGGCAGCTTCACAAAACTCCTCTTACCAGTTGTGCATTCTTTTTCACATCGGTAATTTGAGCGCTCTCAACACTGGCCTCGTGACAAATAAATTATTTTCGTTGTGTTCTTTTCCGGTTAAAAGATGCGCCATTTAACAAAAACGAAGACTTTGATTAACAAATTTATGCTCAAACGCTCATTTTTAACGCTCGTTTGTTTTCGAAAACGTTTATATATGCACAATAGTACCGTGCTAGACAGGCAAAAATGATCAAAGGACTTTTAACATGACAACGAACAAACACCCCTCTCTGCTCGGAGAATGTTTGGCCGAGTTTATCGGTACAGGACTACTTATCTTCTTCGGCGTAGGCTGTGTCGCAGCCTTGGTTCTAACAGGCGCATCATTTGGACAATGGGAAATCAGTATTGTATGGGGCCTAGGTGTCGCCATCGCTATTTACTGTACTGCCGGCGTTTCAGGCGCGCACATCAACCCAGCGGTAACCATCGCACTCGCTATGTTCCATGGTTTTGATAAGGCGAAAGTGATGCCATACATCATCGCCCAAATGCTTGGCGCATTCTGCTCTGCTGCGTTGGTTTACAGCTTATACAGCAACCTTTTCACCGACTACGAAATCGCACATAACTTCGTCCGCAGTAGCCAAGATGCACTAGCAACCGCTGGTATCTTCTCAACCTATCCACATGCTTCCCTCTCTTTCTTTGGCGCTTTTGCTGTGGAATTCGTTATCACTGCCGTGCTGATGTTTGCGATTTTGGCTTTGGGCGATGAAAATAACGGCGCTGCACGAGGTGCAATGAACCCGCTGTTAATCGGTATTTTGATTGCCGTGATCGGTGGTTCTCTTGGTCCACTAACTGGCTTCGCGATGAACCCTGCGCGCGACTTTGGACCGAAACTGTTCGCTTACTTCGCAGGCTGGGATTACGCTCTGACAGGTGCTAAAGACATTCCTTACTTTATCGTGCCTTTACTTGCTCCGATTGCAGGTGCGTGCTTTGGTGGTTGGTTGTATCCAAAAGCGATTGCGGCTTACCTTCCACAACAAGGCCACGGCTGTACAATTCCAAACCAATGTGAGACGGAAGAAGAAACAGAAGAAGCTAGAGCTTAAAACTGACGCACTCGAACATTTACTAAAATATAAATAACGAAACAAAAGGATTCTTACCATGACTGAGCAAAAATACATTGTTGCCCTAGACCAAGGTACGACAAGCTCTCGCGCAGTAATTCTTGATCATGACGCGAACATCGTAAGCGTCGCACAGCGCGAATTTACTCAGATTTATCCAGAGGCAGGTTGGGTAGAACATGACCCAATGGAAATCTGGGCAACACAAAGCTCTACGTTGGTAGAAGCTCTAGCTAAGTCTGGCATCCGTAGCGACCAATTGGCGGCTATCGGTATTACTAACCAGCGTGAAACTACTATCGTCTGGAATAAAGAAACAGGCAAACCCGTTTACAATGCGATCGTATGGCAATGTCGCCGTACTGCTGACATCTGTGAAGATTTAAAAGCGCGTGGTCTAGAAAACTACGTACGTGACAACACAGGTTTGGTGCTTGACCCTTACTTCTCTGGCACTAAAGTGAAATGGATTCTGGACAATGTTGAAGGCGCGCGCGAAGACGCAGAAGCAGGCAAGCTGTTGTTCGGTACCGTCGATACTTGGTTAGTTTGGAAGATGACTCAAGGCCGCGTTCACGTGACCGACTACACCAACGCATCGCGTACCATGCTGTTTAACATCAACGATCTATGTTGGGATCAGAAAATGTTAGATGAACTTGGTATCCCAGCATCTATGATGCCAGAAGTGAAACGCTCATCGGAAGTTTACGGTAAGACCAACATTGGTGGTAAAGGCGGTACTCGTATTCCTATTTCTGGTATTGCGGGTGACCAACAAGCTGCGCTTTATGGCCAAATGTGTGTTGAAGCGGGTCAGGCGAAAAACACTTACGGCACGGGTTGTTTCTTGCTAATGAATACGGGCCAAGAAAAAGTCACTTCGACGCACGGCCTACTGACAACTTTGGCTTGTGGTCCTAAAGGTGAGCCTGCTTATGCACTTGAAGGTGCCGTATTCATGGGTGGTGCTTCTATCCAATGGCTACGCGATGAATTAAAAATCCTAAACGGTGCAGAAGACTCTGAATACTTCGCAACCAAAGTGGATACCTCAAACGGCGTTTATGTCGTGCCTGCCTTTACTGGTTTAGGCGCACCATACTGGGATGCCTACGCACGTGGCACGATTGTCGGCCTTACTCGCGGTGTGAACTCAAACCACATTATCCGTGCGACTTTGGAAGGCATCGCTTACCAAACTCGTGACGTACTGGATGCGATGCAAGCCGACTCAGGTATTAAACTTGCGAATCTTCGCGTCGATGGCGGTGCGGTAGCGAACAACTTCCTAATGCAGTTCCAATCCGATGTATTGAATACAGAAGTACACCGCCCTCAAGTAACAGAAGTGACGGCTCTTGGTGCAGCCTACCTTGCAGGCCTTGCCGTGGGTTACTGGGACAGCATTGACGAGTTGCAGAATAAAGCGGTGCTTGATCGCACGTTTGAGCCGCACGATGATGAAGAAAAGCGCAATCGTCGTTACAAGGGTTGGAAACGCGCAGTGAAATGTGCGCAAACCTGGTCTGAGCTTCACGACGAAGAAGATTAATCTCACCTCCATACGAAAAAAGAGCGCCATTTGTGCGCTCTTTTTGCGCTTTGCCCCTGATTCCTGAACTCGCTTACTTCTCACAACGCGCAAATTCGAGCACAATAGAGCTTCGAATTTGAAGCATTGGCCGTTACCAATGCACAAGGGAGTGGTAAGTGAAGCAAATACCTCGACACCAACAGATTGTTGAGTTGGTGAAAAAACAAGGCTATGTCAGCACGGATGAGTTGGTAGAAAGATTCAATGTCAGCCCACAAACCATCCGACGCGATCTTAATGAACTCGCCGACGACAACAAAATTCGTCGTTATCACGGTGGTGCAACCATCCCTCTCAGTTCTGAAAACACATCTTACAACACGCGTAAAGCGCTCAACTTCAATGAAAAAGATGTCATTGCAGACGAGGTGGTCAAGCACATTCCTGATGGCGCGACTCTATTTATTGATATCGGCACCACACCAGAAGCGGTTGCGCGAGCGCTCAATAAAAACCATAAACAGCTACGCGTGGTTACCAACAATATCAACGTGGCAACCATTCTCTTCCCCAACCCAGAGATCAAAGTCATCTTAGCAGGCGGTGAAGTTCGAAGTCGCGATGGCGGCATTGTTGGAGAAGCCACTCTCGACTTCGTTAAACAGTTCCGTCTCGACTTTGGCATTCTTGGCATCAGTGGTATCGACTTTGATGGCTCGCTATTAGACTTTGATTACCACGAAGTCAGGGTCAAACAAGCGATCATCGACAACAGCCGCAGTGTATTTCTTGCCGTCGACCACACCAAGTTCGGGCGCAATGCCATGGTGAAGCTAGGCAATATCGCTCAGCTCAACATGATCTTTACCAACAAGCAGCCACCAGAAGAAATCTTGTCGATTTTAAAAGAAGCTTCAATTCCACTTGAAGTCGTTGAAGCGAACGAGACAAACTTCGAAAACGAGTAGTTTCAATCATTAATTTGCCTCTCAAATGACCTCTGTCTTAATTAGGCAGAGGTTTTTTTGTGCCTAAATCACACAAAACGCTCACAAACGAAAATAATAGATGATCACAAACGAAACCTAAGCTAGGATTAGATCATGTTCCAAAATGCTCGTTCGCTCACCAAGAGGTCAAATTTATGAGTATACAAAAAAATGCTTCCACTACTAGCTCATCCACTACCTTAGACTTGATCGTAATTGGTGGCGGCATTAACGGGGCTGGTATTGCGGCAGACGCAGCTGGCCGCGGTTTGAGTGTTGGCTTATACGAAGCAAGTGACTTCGCGTCCGCTACTTCTTCGGCAAGTTCTAAACTGATCCACGGCGGTTTACGCTATCTTGAACACTACGAGTTTCGTTTGGTTTCGGAAGCGCTCGCAGAACGTGAAGTTATTCTTCGCAAAGCGCCTCACGTTGCCCTACCAATGCGTTTCCGTTTGCCTCATCGCCCATTCCTACGTCCAGCTTGGATGATTCGCTGTGGCCTATTCCTTTACGATAACTTGGGTAAACGTACGACTCTACCAGGCAGCAAAACCGTTAACTTAGCGAAATCGGGCTTGCTAAAACCAGAAATGAAAACCGGTTTCGAATACTCTGACTGTTGGGTTGATGACGCTCGTTTAGTATTACTTAACGTTCTGGCTGCTCGCGAAAACCATGCAGAAGTGCGTAACTACTGCCGCGTAGAAAAAGCACACCGTGAAGGTGGTATCTGGCATGTCACAATTCATGACGTGATGACAGACCAACGTTTCGAACGCAAAGCAAAAGCACTAGTAAACGCAGCTGGCCCTTGGGTAAAACAGTTCTTTGATGATGGATTAGAGCAAGCCTCTCCTCGTAACATTCGCTTAATCAAAGGCTCGCACATCGTTGTTCCTCGTATCCACAACGAACCGCAAGCCTACATTCTTCAAAACAAAGACAACCGCATCGTATTTATGATTCCTTACTTAGATAAGTTCTCAATCATTGGTACAACAGATGTGGAATACAAAGGTGACCCACGCGAAGTGGCAATCTCAGATGACGAAGTCGATTACCTCATCGACATCGTAAACCAACACTTTGTCCACCAGCTGACTCGCGAAGATGTGGTTTGGACATACAGCGGTGTTCGTCCTTTATGTGACGATGAATCTGACTCTCCGCAAGCGATCACACGAGACTACACGCTAGAGCTCGATGCGGAATACGACCATGCACCTCTGCTTTCTGTCTTTGGTGGTAAGCTGACGACCTACCGTAAACTGGGTGAAGCGGCAATGAAAAAGCTGGCTCCTTTCCTACCAGAGATGGGAAGCGACTGGACGGCAAATCAAACCCTACCTGGTGGTAACTTCAGCTGTAGTCGTGAACAATTAGCTAAACAAATTCATGCTAAATACGCTTGGGCGCCAGAAGCATTGATTCTTCGTTACGTAACACAATTTGGTACCCAAACTTGGAACTTAATGGAAGGCACAGCAAGCGAAGCTGACCTTGGACACGCGTTCTCATCGCAAGCCGGCGGTGTTTACCAACGTGAGATCGACTACTTAATGAACCATGAAATGGCAATGACCGATAAAGACATTTTGTGGCGTCGTACCAAACTTGGTCTGTACATGAACGATGAAGAAAAGCAGGCTTTATCGGACTATTTAAAAGAAAAGCTACAACAGAAAGTGGTTAATCTTTCTCAAGTTGGCTAACTGCTCCTCCCCTCCCCACTAGAAAGCCTGCCTCGCTGCAGGCTTTTTTATTTTGCTGTTTTTACACCACACTTTGGCTTGCTTCACTTGATTACAAATAAGAGCAACTATTCATAGACATTTAGCGTTAAATGCAATCATACTCATTTAAATAATTATCCCTGAATAACTTCATGGCGCTGGGTTCAGAACGTTATCACTGATGCACTTCCCGGAAAAAATGCAGTGGAAGAACAGGCTCTTTCCGAGTTATTTGGGGAAAGGCTCAGACAAGGAAAAGAAAATGGGTTTTATGATTGAACATTGGGATTTTTCAACCCCAGAAGCAACTCAGCAATCCACAACGGCGGAGCAGATTCAAGCCAAACATTGGTACCATTGTGAACGGCTGCATCCCGATATTCGTGGCTGGCTAGAGCAAAACCAAGTACCACGTGCCACTGTTGATCACCTGTTAGCCGACGAGAGCCGACCGTCTTTCCACCCTTTGGATGACGAGAACTTCATGTTGATTTTACGAGGCGTCAATATGAATGGCGATGCTTCACCAGAAGACATGCTCAGTATTCGAATTCTCTATTTTCAAGGCGCACTGATTTCAACACGTAAGATCCCATCGCGTGCCATCATGGAAATTCGTCAAGCATTGGCGGAACACAAAGGTCCGAAAAGCCTTGCTGGTTTACTTCATCAGATTATTGAAGGATTAAATAGCAAAATAGACGTTTACCTCGATACGATTGAAGAGACGTTAAACCAGTTTGATGTGAATGATGAATCGACGTACAAGCATATGGCGACTCAAAAAGCGCTTATCTCCATCAAACGTTTTATTCGCCCTCAGCAATATGCTATTCGTGATCTCGTTGAATCAGAGTCCGAGTTGGTGGCTTTAAGGCCCCATCAATATCGCTTCGCCCACAATAATATTACGCGCATAAATGAAACACTTGAGTTTTATCTTGGAGAAGTCGCTCTCTTTCAAGAAGAAATCAAACATCATCGTGACGAGAAAACTAATAAAAACAGTTATCTATTTACCTTGGTGGCGACTATTTTCTTGCCAACCAGCTTCCTAACAGGTTTGCTTGGCATCAACATTGGCGGTATGCCAGGCGTGGAATCCGCCATGGCGTTCACCTGGTTCTGTATCGCTTTAATTATCATCTTTGCTCTAGAGTGGTGGCTATTCAAACGTTTGGGGTTTACGAATAAAACGGACGACGAAGACGAATAAGCACTAATCCTATAAAGAACAACAATCAAAGAAAAGAGGAGCGTGCGGCTCCTCTTTCTCTACTCACATTAGAGCCCTATCCGGGATGACCATCAACGCGAGGGGTAATAAGCATCACGCCAAAGCGCCAAACAAACAGGCCAAATGCGACAATCCACAATCCGCCACTGATATTAATCCACAGCATCATATTGGCAGGATCAAATATCACGGCAAAACTGCGAACCAAAGCTGCCGCGGTAATCGCCGCAAACGCAAGGCTCATGTTCGGACCTTTGTAGATCATTCGACCAGTATGTCCCATCGTCACGCGTGCGATCATCGCTAAAATCAAGCCGCCTAATGCACCTATCGCAAACAGGTGAATCAGGTTATGGTTGGCAAATGCATCTCCCCAAGTGCCTCGCAAAATTAAGCTTAGTGGTAAACACAAATACGCAGCATGCAGCGACCACACTAAAGGCTCGCTCAGGGTTAACCAAGGTTTCCAGCGAACAAAACGCACCAACTGAGCAACTCCTGCAAACAGCATCAACGGATTACCTAGTTCTGCAAACGTCACAGGGAAAAAGCTAAGCACAAATAGCATTACCAACGGCAAGTTCGCTAACCATTCTAACCAAGCCAGTGGTTGCGCTTTTTCGAAATTAAATCGACGCGCAGTAAAGAATGGAATCACACGTCCGCCCATGACCGACAATAACAGCGTAAACCACCACAACATCGCCTGCCATACAGCAGAAGAGCTAAACGGCGGCATACCTTTTATTGTTGCGTAGCTTGCAAAGTTCGCAAAAATGGCCAAAAGAAACAGCGGCACAAAAAACAGATTACGCCAACCTTTAGCTCGATAAACACGAATGCCTACCTCATACGCAACAAACAGTAAAAATACCGCTTCAATGCTGCTGGTTAACCATAACGGCGCTGGCGTCCAAAGCAATATTCGGGGCGCGAGCCATAAGCCAAATAAGACCAAAAGCGTGTAATGCTTGGTGCCATTAATGCCAGTCCAGTTTTGTACCGCAGTCAGTACAAAACCAACCACAATCGCCATCGAAAAGCCGAACAACATTTCATGAACGTGCCACCATAATGCAGGTACAGTTAATGCGTTTGGCTGTCCGCTCTGGAACATCCACACCCACAACGCGATCGCAACAATGGCGTAAATCGACCCAAACAGAAAAAACGGCCGAAAGCCTAATCGCAGCCATGCGGGGATTTTTTCTTCCACTTTTTTATCGGTGATATTCAGCATTATCTTGCCCTCAAGCGTCTCTCGATGCTGGTTAACTCAACTACAATATTGATGCTACCATAAACATATATAAAAAATACATGTTAAGAGTTAAGATTATACTTAAGAGGTAAAGTTGTGCTTCAGAGACGGGTTAGGTATAAACGGTGAGAGACACAACCATCAGTTAAGGGATGCAACGAAGATGTACATATTTGGCTATGGCAGTTTGATTAATTCTGCGTCACGTAAGTTAACCGGACAAACGGGAGAAGCCATTCCCGTCATTGCTCATGGACTGGTGCGCTACTGGGGAAAAATTGATGACAGCTACACTCTGTCTCCTCTGGTTGTAAACCAAGGCGATGGGCAGGTCAACGGCGTTTTACTCGAAGTGAATGAAAAGGCTCTCGCAGAATTCGATCGCCGTGAGCGTGGTTATCATCGTATTCAAATTCAGCCAGAACAAATAGAAACGGACGCGAACTTTAACCAAGAACATAGCATCTGGGTTTACGTAAAAGACGAGCCATTACCACCGTGCGTAAAAAGCCCAATCATGCAAAGCTATGTCGATACCGTGCTAGCAGGTTGCTTGGAAGTATCTCATGCGTTTGCAGAGCATTTTGTGCGTCACACCATTGGCTGGCAACACGCAAAAGAAAATGACCGCCATCAACCCAAATACGGCAACCTTGCAGGCGTGCAAGAGCATCATTACGAGTTGATTGACAATCTAATCAAAAAAGGAGCCTAACGGCTCCTTTTTAGTATCTATGTTTTGCTTATGCGAGCTTAAAACTTGTAATCAACGCCAACGTACAGGCTGTCAAAATCAAATTCAAGATCGCCACCACCTTCAACATCGATGGTTACTGTAGAAGCACGGTAGCCACCAGAAACAACCAAACCTGAAGCAAATTCATAACCCACTTCAGCACCATAGTTAAAGCCAGCATCGCTACCATCAGTCTTACCAGTGAAACCAGAAAGGTTTGATTTTGCCTCTAAATCAACCCCAGTTACACCTAGACCAACAACAGCACCAACATAAAAACCAGTGCCAGAGAATTGGTACTTAGGTTTAGCATTAAGGTTGAATGAATAACCTTCAACAGTAGCTTCTAACCAATTACCCGCGCCCGATGCTTTTTCTTCGAAGCTACCGTAGTAAATGTACTCACCTTCTAAAGCCAATTTGAAGTTTTCTGAATATTGCAGCTCTTTACCTACCGCAATACCCAAACCTGTAGCTGAAGAGCTGTAAGAGTGACCTTCAACTTCAAGATCAGAGTTAAGAATATCTGCGCCAACATACCAGTTACCTTTTGCTTGAACTGACGCTGAAGCAACCACTGCACCTAAAGCCAATAATGGCAATACTTTTTTCATTATAATTTCCTATGTTTTTCATACTGTTAAACAGTTTTTAAAAGCGCGGAGATTATAAATAGAGTTGAATATATTCCTATTGATTTATTTATAAAATGAGACACAAAACATAAACACGAACAATAAAACGTTTGCTTGATTAAACTCTAAACAATTCTCACCCCAGTCGGCATCGCTCTTTCTGGCGTTAGCAACACACTTTCGGATTCATCATCCGTTTCTGCGCACAACAACATACATTCTGAGGTTTCGCCGCGCATTTTGGCTTTGGCAAGATTACACAACACGACCACTTGTTTGCCCATCAACTCTTCCTCGGTGTAATAAGGTACTAAGCTGGTTACGGTTTGCAGTGTTTTTTCACCAATATCAATTTGCACAATGTACAGCTTGTCTGCATTTTGATGACGAGCCACTTCAATGATTTTTCCGGTACGAATTTCCAGTTTGGCAAAATCAGAGTAAGCGATAGTTTCCATAATTAAAACCTCAGTAAAGTTTTACTAAAAAGATAACGTTTACACTATCAGTAAGCTTAATAAATACAAGTGGTAAAGATCTCATTTCCGAAAGCAAATCCCCTATCAAATTGCACTTATTACACAATGGGTGTTTAATACTTCCAGTCAAAATTTTTAGCCACTAAAGGTTCTATATGGCAACGATCAAGGATGTCGCGAAAGAAGCCGGTGTTTCGGTCGCAACGGTTTCTCGCGTGATCAACAAGTCCCCAAAAGCCAGTCAATCATCGGTAGAGTCGGTCACCAAAGCAATGAGCAAATTGGGCTACAGACCCAATGCCGCAGCTCGCGCACTGGTGAGTCAAAGCACAAATACCATGGGTGTGTTGGTGAGTGATGTGTCCGATCCTTTCTTCGGCACGTTGGTCAAATCCGTCGATAATGTCGCGCGCGAAAATGGCAAACATATCTTGATTGGCAACGGTTACCATAATCCAGAAGATGAGCGTCAAGCCCTAGAATTGCTGATCAACAGCCGTTGCGATGCAATAGTCATCCACTCGAAAGGCTTATCTGATGAGGAGCTAATTGGCTATGCCCAAGAAGTGAAAGGTATGGTGCTTATCAATCGACATATCCCAGAGCTTGCTGAGCGCTGTATTTCCCTTGATAACCGCAAGGGGGCATTCCTCGCGACAGAATATTTGATTCGTCACGGGCATCGCAAAATTGCTTGCATTGCCTCATCCCACGATATCGAAGATACCGATGAGCGATTGCAAGGTTACCAAGCAGCATTGAAAGAACATGGTATTGAACTCTCCAAAAGCTACATCGAATACGGTGAACCCAACAGTGATGGTGGCGAAGTTGCGATGACCAACCTGTTAACCAAATCTTTGGAGATTACTGGAGTGGTGGCCTACAACGACTACATGGCCGCTGGCGCACTCGCAGCATTAGATCAAAATGGCATTGACGTACCAAATAAGGTATCTATGGTCGGGTTCGATGATGGCTTAATCGCCCGCTTTGTTCACCCTAGCTTGACTACTATTCGCTACCCAATCGAGATGATGGCAGAACGAGCCGCCCGTTTGGCTTTGGCGCTATCTCGTGACGAAAAAATTGAAGACGAAACCATTATTTTTAGCCCAACTTTAGTACGAAGAAATTCTGTTGAGCGTTGTTGATGGTGGATAACCTGTAAATTGAAAACGAAAGCCCGCTCAGGTTATTGAGCGGGCTTTTTCTTTGAGCACTTGTCGAGACGATATGGATTCTAGCTCAAGGCTTCGTTCGGTTTTGCAGACTTCACGTCAACGCCTTCCGCAAACTCACCACGCTGTAATTTTTCTCGTAAAATCGCGTGTTGGTCTTCGGTAAATGTGTAGCGAGACATAATGAAAATGCGCACTAGAGCTCCCAATGCCGGTAGCAACGCAATACAGAAGAACATACCACTGAGCGCGGTTTCCGTTTGCGCCGCATTTGGTACATAGCCAATCATCGTCAAGATAACCCCCGTTAAGCCGCCCGCTACTGCAACAGAGAGTTTGCCTGTAAAGGTCTGTCCCGAGAACGTGATCGCCGCGGTACGTTTGCCGCTGTGGTAGTAAGAGTACTCTACTGTGTCTGCAATCATGGCCGAGATAAGAGGGTTGGTCATCATAAAGATGCCTGTAATCACCGCTAACCACGCCATCACGACCGTTGGATTATCATAGCCAGTAAAATAGAACCCAATGCGAGCGATGATCTCTAAAACGCACAGCGCAATAAAGATGTCACGTTTTTTGAAACGCTTTGTCAGCACAGGCGTAGCTAAACACGCAATCGCACTTACCAAAGTGATGGTACCAATCAGAGAGACTAAACCTGCGTCACCCATGTTGTATGTGAAGAAGAAAATGTATAAGCCATTCACCAGATTGAAGAACACATTCATGAAAAACGC
This sequence comes from Vibrio sp. T9, assembly GCF_003123985.1. Taxonomy (NCBI): domain Bacteria; kingdom Pseudomonadati; phylum Pseudomonadota; class Gammaproteobacteria; order Vibrionales; family Vibrionaceae; genus Vibrio; species Vibrio sp. T9. Next base: position 265,545 of record NZ_NIGY01000006.1, on the reverse strand, counting down.
TGCCAGAATAAAAAACAACGGCTTGTTTTTACGAACGGCTTGAAAGGTTTGTTTTAGCGTGACTTTTTCACAGCTCTTCGTCGAGATGCGTTCTTTGGTGTTATAAAAACCGTTCAGCATGAAGAACAAACCCGCGATCATCAACACAATCACAGCTGGTAAGTAACCCTGATCTGCTCGGCCATCAGCGAAGTAAGCGCTCAGTTTCGGGAACACAACCAAAGTTGCACCAATACCTGCATTCACCCCTAACATGGCACAAGTTGCCGCTTTTGCTCGCTCTTGTGGTTCATCCGTCATAACAGAAGACATAGACCAAAACGGCACATCAGAAATAGTGTAAAGCGTACCCCAAAGAATGTAAGTGATACCGGCATACATCACTTTTGTCGATGTATCAGCATCGATGTTATAGAAAGCGGCAACCGTGACCAGAACAATCAGAACCGGCGTAAACAGCATGTAAGGGCGGAATTTACCAAAGCGAGAGTCCAACGTGTCCATGTATCCGGCAATGAGCGGATCGTTCACCGCATCCCACACACGAGCAATCAAAAAAATCGTACTCGCCGCAATTGGAGAAATGCCCAAAATATCGGTATAGAAATAAAGAATAAAAGAGCCAACTAGACCAAAGCTAAAGCACTGGCCGACCCCATAGCCGAAGTAAGACATCAGCTCCTTATTAGTGAGTTTGTTTTGTAGAGTAGTCATTGTTCACGTCTCAATTGATTTTATTGTAAATAAGAAACCGACCCATTTCTCAGAGTCGGCTCACAGGCAATTAATCCACTTCCGCGAGTGTTTTGATCAATTGCACTTCGCTTGCGTCATACGGCTGTCCTTGCTCATCAAGCAGATCGTGGAACCATTGACTCGCATAGTTTGCATCGCTACGTTTTATCTCTGGCCAAGGCAGATGCGTTTGTGTTTTTCCTTTCACTAATCCCCACTGGTAGCAGCCAATGTTTTTCTGTTTAAAGACCGGAAGCTGTTCGTGCATGTACGATTGCGCATGACGAGCAAGCCACTCAGTACACATCATTGGTCGGTTGTAGCTTTCTACAATTTCAACGGCTTTATGGAACAGATCGAGTGGTAAGTAAGCGTGGAAAGTAATGATGTCCGACAGCTCCATCGCTTTGCGATCGGTTGGGTGTTCATAAATCGGCAGGTTTCGGTCAAGAATGCTTGGCGCATGCCAAGCGCCGACGGTGAGAGGCTGAGTTGGGTTTTCTTCACGTGCCCACTCAAACGCTTGTTCCATCAGCTCATGACTAAAGGTTTCCATTTCTTCGTCGTAAGCAATCTCACCCGTGGTGGTGAAAATCATGCGGTTGGTTGGCTCGTTATAGAGATCCCAAATAACGATTCGAGGGTCATTTTTGTAGGTAGAGATGATGTCGCGAATATACGCTTCGACCTCACCCCACATAGATTTGTCCATCACCACATTGCGACCAGGACTTGCTGCTGCTTGGCTGTTGTGCAAATCCGGTACGGGCGCTTTTTGTTCACCAAGATAAGGATGGTCGCCCGAGAAACCGCAGTCATCCATCGGCGTGAGCATCACTTTGATTTGATTGCGTTCGCAAATATCCAGAAAGCGCTCAATTCGCGCATGTAAACCATCGCGATCCGCTTGCCAAACTATAAATGGTAAGTTGGTACGTAAAGTGTTGTAACCCACATCATGCGCCCAAGCTAACTCTTGTTCCATCACCTCAGGTGCAAAAGATTCCGCTTGCCACATCTCATTCCAGTTAACCGCTGTGCGCGGTAAATAGTTAAAGCCACGTAGCCAGCCATGCTCTTTTTGCCATTGCCACGCTTTCTCTTCCGACCATCTTTTCATCTTACTCACCTTAAAACTAAATTATTAACTAATAATATTAGCTAATATATTAATTAATAATTTAATGACTAGGTAGTCAAAGAATAAACGTGGTTAAAATCACAGCTTTTAAGTTGCTCTGACTTACTTTTGTGATCTTTATCTTTAAAGGATGATCCGAACTTAATCTTTAGCTAATATCTTTAGCTAACGAAATTAAGTAAAAGAACAGAATGGCTAAAAAAATCACCATGAGTGACATTGCGGCGGCGGCTGGCGTCTCTCAGTCGACCGTATCGCTGGTATTGAATGGCTCAACTTCCGTAAAAATCGCGGAAGCGACCAAACGTAAAGTGCTCGAAACCGCAGAATCACTTGGCTACAAAAACAAAAAGGTTGCCCATGCTTTGGGACGCCCTAAAAAGATCGCATTGGTGATCAACGGCTTAACCAGTTATGACCCATTTATCGATGCCATCAATGCAGCGAGAGAAGAAGCGTGGTCGAACGACTACATATTGGTGACGTTCAATTACAGCCATGATGAAGTGTTGGCAAGCAAGATTGAGTCGGAGATCAACGGCGGTGATTACGCAGGCTTGGTTTACGCATCCAGTATGACGCGAGAGTTGGAGCAGCAACGCGTCACAACTTCCTTACCGACTGTACTGCTGAACTGCACCAACGAAGAACACACCGAAACGCCAAGTATTTTGCCGGCCGATATGATTGGAGCTTACAAAGCAGTTTCACACCTCACGACGCAAGGCTATCGTCGCATTGCCATGCTGTCTGGTGAAAGTTGGATGCTAGCCAGTAAGCAACGTGCCGATGGTTATCGTCAGGCTCTCATTGATGCAGACATCATTCCTAACTCAGAGTATTTAGTCGATGCAAACTGGTCGCTAAAAAAAGCGCACCAGCAAACACTGGCACTACTGAATATGGAGCAGCCGCCAGAAGCGATTTTCTGTGGCAGCGACTATATGGCAATGGGGTGCTACCAAGCGATAGCAGAGTTGGGGTTGAAGATTCCTCACGATGTTGCCGTTGTCGGTTACGATAATCAGCAAATCGCCTCTGAAAGCTTTCCAGCATTAACGTCGGTTGAACTGCCCTACTCAGACATGGGTAAACTCGCAATCGAATCGTTGATGGCACTGATTGAAGGGCAACCGTTGCTTTCTAACAAACGCAAAGTAGAGGGTGAGCTCATCGTTCGAACCTCTTCGACAAAAACAAAAAAGGTGGGCATCTAGCCCACCATAACACCCAAAGTCGTTGGAGTTGCAGCATCGCTGCCGCTGCAAGTTCAAAGGGTAGAAGTGCTATCTAAAATTCAAACTGATAAGTAGTTTGATGCTGATAGCAATCCCCAGAGCTCAACACCCCATTGTTGAGTCCCCATTCTGGTTTGTTTGGCCCGTCTGGAAAGTACTGCGTTTCCAATGCTAGGCCGTCATAGCGTTCGTAAGTTTTACTTGCACCTGGCGTACCGGCTAAGAAATTACCTGAATAAAACTGGATGGCAGGCTTGGTGGTTTTCACCTTCATCACCACATCTTCTTTTGGTGCAATTAAAACCGCAGTGACAGACACGCCATCGATCACTTCAGGCGTGAATACAAAGGCGTGATCGTAGCCACCAGCGATTTTCTGATCTTGCTCTGCAAGAAATTCTTGGCCAATCGATTTTGGCTCGGTGAAGTCGAAACTGGTACCCGAAACTGGCTTTTGTTCACCGGAAGGAATTAACCCCGCATCCGTTGGCAAGTAATGCCCAGCATTGAGCTGTAAAGTATGATCCAAACTTTTCGCGCGGCTCGCCTCACCAGCCAAGTTAAAGTAGGCGTGATTGGTTAAATTCACTGGCGATGTTTTGTCGGTCTTAGCATCATAGGAGATAGCTAGTTCATTCTCGTCAGTGAGCGTGTACGTCACCTTCACATCGAGGTTTCCCGGATAGCCTTGGTCACCGTCCGGGGAGCGAAGTGAAAAAGTGACCTGTTGATCATTTTGCTCTTCAACCTTCCAGCGGCGTTTATCAAACCCTTCCAGCCCACCGTGCAGTGAGTTTTCACCGTTATTGATACCAAGTTGATACTTCTCTCCGTCTATCTCAAACTGCCCTTTCGCAATTCGGTTAGCAAAGCGGCCAACAATGGAACCGAAGTAAGCGTCTTGCTTCATGTGTTCAGCCATATTTGGTGAGCGCAACAACACTTCACGGTTTTCACCATTTACCGGTAATGTGCAACTCAACCACGTCGCACCGATATCCATAAACGACGCTGTCATACCATTCGCGTTGGTCAAATGAATCAGAGTCGCAGTTTGGCCATCAAACGACGGCGTTTGCGCCATCGCTTGTTCTAGTTGTTGAAAATAGGCTTTCATCATCATTCCTTACAGCACTTCAACCAAACCCGCACCATTTTTGGCTTGGCAAACATAAATCGACTCTTTTAAGCCCGTAGCCGCTTGGTACTTCGCTTCAACTTCCGCTTTCACGTCATCAACCAGTGCTGGCGGTACAAGTGCCACGATGCAACCACCAAAGCCACCGCCAGTCATGCGCACGCCGCCTTGATCGCCAATCACCTCTTTGACTATCTCCACCAGTGTATCGATTTCTTTTACCGTGATTTCGAAATCATCGCGCATCGATGCATGAGACTCGGCCATCAGGTCACCCATGCGCTTCATGTCGTGTGCTCGTAGCGCTTGCGCCGCTTCCACAGTACGATCATTTTCTGTGATGACGTGACGTGCACGCTTGGCCACCATTTCATCCAGCTCAGCGACTTTCTCGTTGAACTGCTCCATCGTCACATCACGCAAAGCTTTCACACCGAAAATGCGCGCCGCTTCTTCACATTGCTGACGACGAGTGTTGTATTCACTGTCGACCAAACCACGTTTTTTATTCGAGTTGATGATCACGACGGCCATGTCTTCTGGCATAGAGACCGCTTCTGTTTCAAGGCTACGGCAATCTAATAGCATCGCATGATTTTCACGCCCTTCCGATGAAATCATTTGATCCATGATGCCGCAGTTGCAACCGACGAATTCGTTCTCTGCTTGCTGACCGTTTAACGCAATTTCGGCTTGGCTGATCTCAAGATTGAACAACACTTTAAACGTTTGACCGATCACCACTTCCAATGCCGCCGATGAGCTCAAACCCGCGCCTTGAGGTACGTTGCCGCTGACTGAAATATCCGCCCCAGTAAACTGGTAGCCACGCGCCATAAGACACTTCACCACGCCGCGAATGTAGTTCGCCCACATTTTGTCTTGCTGGAAGGTAATGGCTTGCGTGATATCGAATTCGTCCATTGCGTTACCGTAATCGACCGACACCACACGCACGATATTGTCTTCACGCTTTGCCGCCGCCACGACCGTTTGGTAGTTAATGGCACACGGTAGGACAAAACCATCGTTGTAATCGGTGTGCTCACCAATCAAGTTCACACGACCAGGCGCTTGAATAATATGGCTAGGTGCGTAGCCCAACACTTGCTCAAATGACGCTTTCACATTTTGGATAAGTTCAGACATAGGGACGTTCTCTTAAAATAGTAATTTGTGTGGGATAGCGCGTTGAGCCTAACTTTCTATCTGTAAAGTCGCGCTATCCCGTTATTCGTAATCAGTCCAATTTAAAGACTTAGCATTCTTTGTAGTGGACATCACTCACATCACGCAGACGCTGCGCCGCTTGCTCTGCGGTAAGGTCACGTTGGCTTTCTGCCAGCATTTCGTAGCCCACCATGAACTTACGAACCGTGGCACTGCGCAGCAGTGGCGGATAAAAAAGTGCATGAAGCTGCCAATGGTCGATGTCTGTGCCTTGGTCAAAAAACGGCGCGTGGTGCCAGCCCATTGAATATGGGAATGAGCATTGGAATAAATTGTCGTAACGGCTGGTCAGCTTCTTGATCGCTCGCGCTAAATCGTCTCGTTGCTCATCGCTGAGTTCGCTCATGCGACGAATGTGCGTTTTCGGCAGCAACATGGTTTCGAACGGCCAAGCAGCCCAGTAAGGCACCACCGCCAGCCAATGTTCGGTTTCCACCACAATGCGTGAGCCGTCTTTGAGTTCCGCTTGCACGTAATCCACCAGCAAGTTGCTGCCATGTTCTTGGTAGTAGGCTTTTAGGTTGTGCTCTTTGCGCTCGATTTCATTTGGTAAGAAGCTGTTCGCCCAGATTTGACCGTGCGGATGAGGCTGAGAACAGCCCATGGTTTCACCTTTGTTTTCGAACGCCTGAACCCAAACGAACTCTTTGCCGAGCTCTTCAATTTGCTCATTCCATGTATCAATCACGCCGCGAATTTTATCCACTGGTAGTTCCGGTAAGGTTTTGCTGTGATCTGGCGAGAAGCAAATCACTCGGCTCAAACCACGCACGCCTTGCGTTTTGAATAGCGGGTTGTTTGACTCCGGTGCATCTGGTGAATCCACCATCAGCGCAGCAAAATCGTTATTGAACACATAGGTGCCTTGGTAGTCTGGATTAACATCGCCAGAGATACGTTCGTTGGTTGGACAAAGGAAACATTTACCGTCATAGCTTGGTAGCTCATCCAATGCGGGCTTTTCATCTGCGCCGCTCCAAGGGCGTTTTGCACGGTGAGGTGAAACCAAAATCCATTGCCCAGTCAGAGGGTTGTAACGGCGGTGTGGATGATCCACTGGGTTAAATTCGACATTCGACATGTTACTTACTCAACTCTTTAAAATTCTTCAAACTCAGCTTCCCAAAACCGTGAGAAGCGCAGATGGCAACGCGGCGACTGCAATTACTCCGGGGAATAGCCACTAGGGTTATTTGACTGCCAGTTCCACGTATCGGCGGTCATTTCAGCTACCGTGCGTGTTGCTTTCCAACCTAGTTCACGCTCGGCTTTTTCCGTGCTTGCCCAACATTCAGCAATATCCCCAGGACGACGCGGGCATAACTCGTAAGGCACTGGTTTACCGCAAGCGGTCGCGAACGCATCCACCATCTCAAGTACGCTCGAGCCTTTACCTGTACCTAAGTTGTAAATGTGCAAACCCGATTTCTCACCCACCGATTTCAAAGCCGCAATATGGCCGTCGGCCAGATCCATCACATGGATGTAATCACGTACGCCAGTGCCGTCAGGGGTTGGATAGTCGCTACCGAATACCGCGAGTTTTTCTCGGCGGCCAACAGCGACTTGGGCGATAAATGGCATCAGGTTATTGGGAATGCCTTGTGGGTCTTCCCCCATGCTGCCCGATGGGTGCGCGCCAACTGGGTTGAAGTAACGCAGTAAGGTGATGCTCCAGTCGTTTTCAGCATGGAACAGATCGCTTAAGCATTGCTCCACCATATATTTGCTGCGTCCGTATGGGTTGGTGGTTGCGCCTGTTGGTGAATCTTCCGTAATCGGCACTATTTCAGGGTCACCGTAAACCGTTGCCGATGAACTGAATACGATGCTTTTCACGCCCGCTTTACGCATGCTGCGCGCTAACACCAATGAGCCATTGACGTTGTTGTCGTAGTACTCAAGTGGTTTTGCCACCGATTCGCCAACCGCTTTGAGGCCAGCAAAGTGGATCACGGCTTGGATGTCGTGCTGCGCGAATACCGTATCCAAAAAGGCTTCGTCACGGATGTCACCTTGGTGGAACTCAGGCTGTTTGCCAGTCAGCGCTTCAATACGGTTTAACACTTCCAGTTTGGCGTTACACAAGTTATCAACGATGATAGGTTCCATTCCCGCTTCAATCATCTGAACGCAAGTGTGACTACCGATGTATCCCATACCACCTGTGACAAGAACTTTCACTTTTTGCTTCTCCACGTTTGCTGCTTTCTGTTCACACCTCACTCTGATGCGCTAAAAGCCAATCTCCATTGCATCGAATCGGTACGCCCATTTCTTAACTGGCTAAAAGTCTAGCAACCAATATCGATCCAGATCCGTGATCGAATTCAAATTGTGTAAACGTTTCCACAAAATTACACAAAAGCCTTATTTTAGATGCAGGATTTAGTTAAATTAAACCAGGAAGATGATGAGCAGTTAAGATGAGTCGAACAGATACCGCTCTCTTTCGTGGATCGCACGATTTTACTAAAAGTTTGTGCATCCCTAAGTAGCTGTTTACAATAGCCAGATTATTGAGTTCTCACTTGGACTGTGAGCAATGCCAACGGGAAATGTACATGGCAACACTAAAAGATATCGCCACTGAAGCGGGCGTCTCACTTGCAACTGTATCGCGAGTTTTGAATGACGATCCGACGTTGAGCGTTAAAGAAGAAACCAAACGCCGCATTTTAGAAATCGCAGAAAAGCTGGAGTACCGCACCAGCAGTTCGAAGAAAGCCACCAAAGAAGCCAAGCAAAAACATCACTTTTTGGCCTTGTACAATTACAAACAAGAAGCAGAAGTGAATGACCCGTACTACTTGTCGATTCGTCATGGGATTGAAACTCAGTGCGACAAACTCGGCATTACACTAACCAATTGCTACAACAGCGAAATTGATGTTGAAACGCAAAAGATCACCGGTGTCCTTTTAGTCGGGAAAGTCGACCAAAAGGTGGTCAATAAGTTACCTAAACGCCTAGTCGATAGTATCTGTTACATCGACTTTTCAGATCCAACTAGTCCTTACGATTGCGTTGATATCGACCTTGTAAGAATCAGCAAGCAAGTGGTTGATTTCTTTCTACAACAAGGCTACGAGCGCATTGGATTTATTGGTGGACAAGACGAACCCAACACCGCAGACATTCGTGAAAATGCGTTTGTGGACTACGGCAGTCTAAAAGGTGTGGTTTCTGAAGACGACATTTATCGTGGCGATTTCTCTAGCTTGTCCGGTTATGACTTAGCGAAAGAGATGCTGGCCAAAGGCGATTTCCCAAAAGCGATGTTCATTGCTTCGGACTCCATTGCGATCGGTGTGTTACGAGCAGTGCATGAGTTTGGTTTAAACATTCCTGATGATATTGCGCTGATCAGCGTGAACGACATTCCTACCGCGCGCTTTACCTTCCCACCTCTATCTACCGTTCGTATTCATTCTGAAATGATGGGGATTCAAGGCGTGAACTTGTTAGTAGAAAAATACCGTGACGGACGCGCACTGCCCCTTCAAGTGTACGTTCCAAGCAAGCTCAAGCTACGCGGCACAACTCGATAAAAATACCCTCAAAACTGTTCAAATAAAGCACTGAATTTTCAGTGCTTTTTTATTTCTTCTTTTATTTTCTACCGAATTTTTACTGTTTTTACTTTCCAAAACAATCTAGATCTCATTCCTTTACGCTGATCACATCTTGCTCAACATTGGTCATTTAAAACGTGACCAAGTTAAAGTAAAGCGTTTTCACTAATTTATTTTAGTAAAACTTTTACTAATATCTTTCTCAGATTATTCATAAGCATTTTTCACAATACATCGGCCGTTGTTTTTGCACTGATGTTGAGCCGCGATGAAACCAATCCGGACTCCAACATAAGCGCACCAAGCCGAGGGGAGATCAAAACGTGAACAATTGGGAAAACTTCCAACACTTACACGAGAATCGTATGGCACCGCGTGCGTACTTTTTCTCCTACGACTCTGTTCAGAGCGCACAAACCTTTCAACGTGAACTGAGTCGCCGCTTTATGTTGCTCAGCGGCCAATGGACATTCCGTTATTTCACCAACCCAATGTTGGTACCTGATGCGTTTTACTCACAAACAATGAACGACTGGGGACACATTACCGTCCCAAACATGTGGCAAATGGAAGGCCACGGCGATCTGCAATACACCGATGAAGGCTTCCCATTCCCGATCGACGTCCCGTTTGTACCAACCGACAACCCAACCGGCGCTTATCAACGCACATTTACACTTGGTCCACAGTGGGATAACCAACAAACCATCATCAAGTTCGATGGCGTGGAAACCTACTTTGAAGTGTACGTAAACGGCGAGTACGTCGGCTTTAGCAAAGGCAGCCGTCTTACTGCGGAGTTCGACATTTCCAAGTTCGTCCAACAAGGCGAAAACTTACTCTCTGTACGCGTGATGCAGTGGGCCGATTCCACTTACATTGAAGACCAAGACATGTGGTGGACGGCGGGGATCTTCCGTGATGTTTACCTAATCGGAAAAGAGAACATTCACGTCCAAGACCTAACAATTCGCACCGATTTCGCCGACGATTACCTAAGTGCGACGCTCAGTGCTCAAATAGAATTGGAAAACCTTTCCACCGCTATCGCGTCTGGCTATACGCTGGAATACGCGCTGCATGACAAAGGCACTGTCGTAGCCAGTGGTCAATGCGATTCACTGACTATCCAAAACCACCACTCAACAAGCTTTGCGATTGATATGGTGAGCCCAACGCATTGGACGGCTGAAAACCCTTACCTTTACCACTTGTTCATCACCTTAAAAGATCACCAAGGCAACGTAGTGGAAGTGATCCCACAACGCGTGGGTTTCCGTGATATCAAGGTGCGCGATGGCCTGTTCTACATCAACAACCAATACGTGATGCTGCATGGTGTCAACCGTCATGACAACGATCATCTAAAAGGTCGCGCAGTGGGCATGGACCGCGTGGAAAAAGATCTGATTTTGATGAAGCAACACAACATCAACTCGGTTCGCACCGCACACTACCCGAACGACCCACGCTTCTACGAGTTATGTGATATTTACGGCCTGTTTGTGATGGCAGAAACCGATGTGGAAACCCACGGCTTTGCCAACGTTGGCGACCTGAGCCGTATCACCAATGATCCAGCATGGGAAGCGGTGTTTGTTGATCGCGCAGTGCGTCATGTTCATGCGCAAAAGAACCACCCTTCTATCATCATGTGGTCACTCGGTAACGAATCGGGTTATGGCTGTAACATCCGTGCGATGTATGCAGCGACCAAAGCAATTGATGACACCCGTTTGGTTCACTACGAAGAAGACCGCGATGCTGAAGTGGTGGATGTGATTTCCACTATGTACTCACGCGCTCAACTGATGAATTACTTTGGCGAGCACCCACACGAGAAACCACGCATCATCTGCGAATACGCCCACGCGATGGGTAACGGGCCGGGTGGTCTAACCGAATACCAAAACGTGTTCTATGCGCACGACCACATTCAAGGTCACTACGTTTGGGAATGGTGTGATCACGGCATTCTAGCGCGTGATGAATACGGCCAAGAGTTCTACAAATACGGCGGCGATTACGGTGACTACCCAAACAACTACAACTTCTGTATGGATGGTCTGATTTACCCAGATCAAACCCCGGGCCCAGGCTTGAAAGAGTACAAACAAGTCATCGCACCGGTGAAAATCCGCGCCGTCGAAGGTTGCCATGATCGCTTCATCGTTGAGAACAAATTGTGGTTCACCAGCCTCGATGATTACACCATTACTGCTGACGTGCGTGCCGAAGGTGAAACCCTGCATAGCGTGCGATTCAAAGTCGAAGCTTTGGTCGCCAACAGCGAACGTGAAGTGACCATCGACTTGCCAGAATTGGATGAGCGCGAAGCCTTTGTTAACTTCACCGTACGCAAAGACAGTCGCACGCTTTACAGCGAAGCCAACCATGAAATTGCGGTGTATCAGTTCCAACTGAAAGACAGCACCGCGACGTTGCCTGCGCTGGTCAACCACAATATTCAACCCTTGGTGCTTGAAGAAAGCCGCTTAGAGCACGTGATCACAGGTCATAACTTCACGCTTACTTTCTCGAAAGTAAATGGCAAGCTGACTTCTTGGCGCGTAAATGACGAAGAGATCATTCAATCTGAGCCGAGACTGAACTTCTTCAAACCGATGATTGATAACCACAAACAAGAGTATGAAGGTTTGTGGCACCCAGCTCATCTGCAAATCATGCAGGAGCACTTCCGTACTCTTGCGGTGGAAGCAACCAATGATTCCGTCTTAATTACGACCACCAGCATCATTGCGCCGCCGGTCTTTGATTTTGGCATGCGTTGTACCTATCGCTATCAAATCAATGCTCAAGGCCATTTGAACGTGGAACTGAGCGGCGAACGTTACGGCGACTACCCTCACGTGATTCCGGTCATTGGCTTGGATTTGGGCATTAACGGCAGCTTTGACCAAGTGAGTTACTACGGTCGTGGCCCAGAAGAAAACTACCAAGACAGTCGCCAAGCTAACCTCATTGATGTTTACCACAGCACCGTAGAAGACATGTTCGAAAACTACCCGTTCCCGCAAAACAACGGCAACCGCCAACACGTGCGCTGGGCCTCACTCACCAACCGTCATGGCACAGGGTTATTGGTGAAACCTCAGCAAGAAATCAACTTCAGCGCGTGGTTCTACACCAACCAAAATCTGCATGAAGCGCAACATACGATCGAGCTAGAAAAGAGTGGCTACATCACCCTTAACCTTGACCATCAAGTGATGGGGTTGGGCTCGAACTCATGGGGCAGCGAAGTGCTCGACTCTTACCGCGTGTACATGGACGAGTTCCGTTACGGTTTGACGCTGATGCCACTGCAAGCAGGCGATTGCAACGCACACGTGATGGCAAACCATGATTTCGACAACGCGTTTTTCACTCAAACCAATACTCAATCAGTCAACGAGGCGTAACCCATGATCGTGTTAGACAGCTTAGAGCAATTCAAACAAGTATATCGCAACGGTCGTAAATGGAACCGCTGTGTGGAAGCCATTGGCAACATCGGCAACATCGGCAACATCAAGGATGGCGTGATGCACTCGATTGGCGATTCACTGGTTTACATGGTTGAAGATGGCATCGCGAAACAAACCGAAATGTTCATCGGTAACCGTCGTTACTTCGATGTGCATTACTACCTCGAAGGCCGAGAAACCGTTGAGTTCGCGGATAAAACCGCGTTGACACTAGAACAAGCTTATCGTGATGAAACCGACCGCGAATTTTTTTCTGGTCAGGGTGAAACACGCGAGCTTTGCGAAGGCCAAGTGGCGATTTTTGAAAACAGTGAAGCGTACCGCTTCCACGGAGAAAACCGCGTAAGAAAAGTGGTGCTCAAAGTGACCATCGAAGATGGCTACTTCCTAAATAAATAAAACAAGAGAAGGGCTGTGGTCACAGCATTACAAGCCCTTCCTCCCTACAATTCCAACGTGATTCACCGGAGATAGAACATGTCTGAATCCAAACGTAATACGATAGGTAAATTCGGGTTGTTATCCCTCACCTTTGCCGCAGTATTTAGCTTTAATAACGTAATCAATAACAACATCGAGATCGGTCTAGCTTCTGCGCCAATGTTCTTTCTGGCGACCATTTTTTATTTCATCCCTTTCTGTTTGATCATCGCAGAATTCGTATCTCTGAATAAAGATTCTGAGGCGGGGGTCTACGCATGGGTAAAAAGCTCACTCGGCGGTCGCTGGGCGTTTATCTCTGCCTACACTTACTGGTTCGTTAACCTATTCTTCTTCACGTCCTTGCTGCCGCGTGTTATCGCTTATGCGTCTTACGCGTTCTTGGGCTATGAATACATTCTGACGCCATTCACCACTACCGTGCTCAGTATGATTTTGTTTGCGTTTGCGACCTACGTATCGACGAACGGCGCGAAAATGTTGGGGCCAATTACGTCGGTGACCTCCTCCCTCATGCTGCTACTGACAATGTCGTACATTTTACTGGCTGGCGCAGCGTTGATCGGCGGCGTAGAACCAGCTGACCCAATTACTGTAGAAGCGATGATCCCTGATTTCAGCTGGGCATTTTTAGGCATTACTACATGGATCTTTATGGCGGCAGGCGGTGCGGAATCGGTCGCGGTTTACGTAAACGATGTGAAAGGCGGCTCGAAATCGTTCGTTAAAGTCATCATCATCGCAGGTATCTTTATCGGTGTGCTTTACTCAGTTGCGTCTGTTTTGATTAACGTATTTGTTCCTAGCGAAACCCTAAAATACACGGGCGGATCGGTTCAAGTATTTGAAGGTTTGGCTGCGTACTTTGGTTTGCCAGAAATATTGATGAACCGCTTCGTAGGCTTGGTATCCTTCACCGCTATGTTTGGCTCTCTACTGATGTGGACAGCAACGCCAGTGAAAATCTTCTTCTCTGAGATTCCAGAAGGCATTTTTGGTAAGAAAACCGTAGAGCTAAACGAAAACGGCGTGCCAGCTCGCGCAGCTTGGTATCAGTTCCTTATCGTTATCCCATTGATGATCATCCCAACATTAGGTTCTAACACCGCTCAAGATCTGATGAACACCGTAATCAACATGACGGCAGCCGCCTCGATGCTGCCACCACTGTTCATCATGTTGGCATACCTGAATCTCCGCTTGAAACTGGATCACGTCGAACGTGATTTCAAAATGGGCTCACGCAAAATGGGCATCGCTACCGTATCGGTACTGATCGCTATCTTTACGGTTGGTTTCTTAGCATCGACCTTCCCTACTGGGGCCGACATCATGACCATCATTTTCTACAACGTTGGCGGTATCGTGATTTTCCTTGGCTTTGCTTGGTGGAAGTACAGCCAATACGAAAAATCATTGAATCAGGAAGAGCGTATAAAAGAAGCCGCGCCAGCTTCGCAAGCGGTATAACACAGACTCTCAATGACAAACATTCTGGGCACCCTTTGGTGCCCTTTGTTATATGTGAGAGGTGATGGTCGAAGAAACCAACTCGCGTAGCCAAATGCCTTTGTCTTCATTGTTTCGGCTGGAATGCCACAGCATGGCAATATCAAAATCCGCAACGGCGATCGGCGGCTTAACAGTAATGAGATCGTCCGAAAAGCCCTCCGCCAACGCCATTTTTTCTGGCACGATGGCAATGAGATCGCGCTTTTTCAATAAATGCCGAATGGTGAGAAAGTTGCGCGACGCCACGGTGACTTTACGGCTCAAGCTATGTTCTGCGAGCTTTTGGTCTACTTGTGTCTTTAAGCTCCCATCGGGACTTACCAGAGCTTGCTCTATGTTCGCGAACGCTTCCAGAGATAGCTGTGTTTCCCCTTTCAATACCTGTTTATCACACATACACACGTGTTTTTCCGTGTACAAGTACAAGCTCTCAAAGTTGTCATCCAACACTGGCATGCTGCCAATAATGACATCGAGCTTTTCGTGCTCAGTTAATGCCACGTAGTTGCTACGATTGACGTTAATAAAACTGATCTGCGCCTCTGGTGCGCGCTGACGTATTTCGTCATAAAGCCGAGGAGCAAAAATAAACTCGGCATAATCCGTTAACCCAATGCGACATACACCCGCGTAATTTTCAGGTTGGAAGGCAGACTTAGTGAGCAAGTCTTTGGCGATAGAGTCCAGCAAATGATGCACGGTTGGCGCGATGTGGTGAGCGTGCTCGGTGGGCTCCATCTTGTGTCCTTTTCGCTCAAAAAGCGGGTCGTCAAACAACAACCTTAAACGAGATAAACTATGACTCATCGCCGACTGGCTAACGTAACTTTTCTCTGCCGCGACGCTAACGCTTCGATAGCGATACAAGTAGGAAAACGTCACCAATAAGTTCAAGTCAATGTTGCGCCACTGAATGTCCTCTTTCACCTCAACACCCTCATCCCATTTCATTCATAAATGAAATTAAATCTATCAATTTGAGTCATTTTAGAGCATCCGATAAATTAGCAGCAATGCTTTTTAGATAAACAGGCTCGACATGTTCACCATCTTCAAAACTTTTTTCTGGCTGGGTTGGTTCAGCTTCGGCGGCCCTGCGGCTCATATTGGTTATTTTCGCCAAACCTTTGTTGAGAAACTGAAATGGCTTGATGACAGCGAGTACGCACAAATCGTCGCGCTCAGTCAGTTTTTGCCGGGACCCGGCTCAAGCCAAGTCGGCTTTGCTTTAGGTTATAAACGCGGCGGTTTAGGTGGCGCATGCGCAGCATTTGTCGGATTCACGCTTCCTTCGGTGATCATCATGTTGGCGCTGGCGATAGTGAGCAGCCAAATCACCGACACCGCAGTGTTCCAAAACATCGTTCACGGCCTAAAACTGCTCGCTGTCGTCGTCGTGGCGGATGCGGCTTGGGGCATGTACAAAAACTTCTGCCAAAGCAAACTGACCGCGGGTTTGTGCGTCGCTACTGCAATTGCGTTGCTGGTGGCACCAAGCATCATGACGCAAATGTTCGTGTTGATCGCAGCAGGTTTTGTCGGTACGCGATATCTGAAGAAAGACTCCGCGCCATCAGCCGAGCCGTTTAAACCGTCTATCGCGCCATTGGCTCTATTTGCGGTGCTTTTACTCGGCTTACCATTAGTAGCTCATTCATTGCCTTTGCTTGGGCTGTTTAGTGATTTTTTCCAAGCTGGTAGCTTAGTGTTTGGTGGTGGTCATGTGGTGCTGCCGCTTCTGCAAAACATTGTTGGCGACCAGCTCAGCCAAGATGCATTTTTAACAGGCTACGCCGCTGCACAAGCTGTACCAGGGCCAATGTTCACCTTTGCGACTTTTATTGGTTATGAGCTTTCGGATACGCCAATTTTAGGTGCGCTGATCGCAACGCTTGGCGTATTCCTCCCAGGGTTTCTTTTACTGCTTGGCGTTCTTAAGAACTGGCAAGCACTGGCAGGCAAACCGCTGGTCTCCGGCGCCATCAACGGTGTCAATGCCTCGGTAGTAGGGTTGCTACTCGCGGCACTTTACCAGCCAGTATTTAGCAGCGCAGTTGTTGCTCCCATCGACATGGCGTTAGTGGTTGCGGGTTTCTATCTACACAAAAAGCTCAACCTTTCGGTGCTATGGATGATCGTGTTTTTTGTGGCAGCAGGCCTTGTCACGGGCATGATGTAAAAATCTTAAACGACAAACTCTTAGCGGGCACTTAAATACAAGTGCCCGTTTTCTCAACTAAGCTTAATGACATTGGAAGGATAGAGATGACGGATCGTCGATGGAACAAGACAACAATTACCAGATCAACGTAAGTTGGCAGCAAAAAGCAGCGACTTGGCTCCAGTCTGTGAAGAACGAGTTATTGATCGATAAGATTTTCTACACCTATTGCTTTATCTCGACTGCTGTCATTTATCTTTGTTCTTTATATCTCGATTTCCCTATTGATTACTCTTTTACCACTTACCTTGAAACGCTCATGCAAGCTTTGTATGTCACAGGTTTAAGCTGGTGTATCTATTATTATTTCTATCTCATACTGCGCAAAGAAAAACAGCCAGCAAAGCGCTTCATACGAAAACTGAAACATCTTATTTTTCCACTGCACCGCCCTGTATCAGTGTTTGTTTCGATGATGGCACTTAACCTGATTTTCTCTAACCACACGTTTTTGAAATCGCTTATTCCAATCATAAATCCTTTTAAATGGGATCTAACCTTTGCGAATATTGATACGCTGTTGCACTTCGGCGTTGCACCTTGGGAATTGACCCATGCATTATTCTCCAATGCTTGGGCCTCACTGGCGCTAAACGTTGCCTACAACGCATGGTTTTTTTGTATGTGGGGGATACTCATCTTTTTCCTTATCTACAAAAAATACCCGTTGGTAAGGCAACAATTTTTACTCACGTTCGCATTGTCTTGGATGATTCTTGGTGTCTTCTTCGCCACGTTACTCTCTTCAGCAGGTCCTTGCTACGTGGAGCTTATCACTGGAGATGAACAGTTTGTTCCTCTGATGAAAACGCTCGAAGCCCAAAGCCAATATCTTACCAATGTGGACGCTGGGCAATTGTGGGCATTGCCTACACAGCAATATCTTTGGGATGAGTACATCGCGAATGCCAATGGTATTGGTTCTGGTATTTCGGCAATGCCAAGTTTGCACGTCTCCATTGCTGTTTTGATGGCGCTATCAATTTATAGACTCAACAAAACCATCGGCTACTTTGCTTACGCTTTCGCAGTCATCATTCAAATCGGTTCGGTACATTTAGCGTGGCATTATGCGATTGATGGCTACCTCGCAACACTCTTGACGGTGATGCTATGGAAGATAGTTGGTTGGGCTTTGCGGCGCTATGCTTCTTACCCTGAAAGAAGCGAATGAACGGCTAATTGAACAAACACCTTTGCAACGGACTACTCTCCATAAATGAAAAAGTCCCCAAAAATGAAAAAGCCACTCCATCTTGCTGAGTGGCTTTATTTTTAAATAGACAGTGAAGTTATTGGAGAAGCGCGGTAGAGGTATCCCCTCGCTCTCTTACCATTGCTAATGCTCGCTCTAAGTTTTTATTTGCCAGTTCATAGTAGGCCGGATTCTTATCAATAGCCTGTTGTAGATAAGGAATCGCCTCACCTGGTTTGCCTTGAAGGATCAAGAAGTAACCAACATTGTTGAGTGCTTCCGGCTCTGTCATGTGTCGACTAAAAATACTCAGCGCTTGTCGTGGTTGATCTTTTGCCAGTGCAATGAGACCCAGGTTATTGATTCCCTTTTCATCCCCCGGCTTAATGCTCAGCGCAGCTTGAGTAAAGTGCGCCGCTTTTGAATAAGCTTTTTCCATGTAGTAGGAATAGCCTAGGCTGACTAAAGCATTGACGTTTCTTGAATCAATATCCAACGCTTTTCTAATTAATGCCTGCGCAATATCGTGGTCGCCACGAATGTCGTAAAGTACACCTAGACCAGAGTAAGCAGAAACCGGTGATTTATCATCATAGCGATACGTTGCAACGCTCTCAGCTGTAATATTGTCTTTGGTGATAATAGGATCGCCATCCATACGAATTTGGTCAGCATTCAAAGCGCGGATGTAGTAACTCTTCCCGACGTCCTTTTCGCCACGTTTCGTATACAGAGTGCCAAGTTCTGTGAGGGAACCAATGTGATCAGGGTTCTCTGCTAAAGATGCTCGAAATGATTTATCCGCAAGTTCTGAATTCTCTCTTGCCAAATGGATACGCCCCACGGTGTATAACGTTTTGTCTTTATGGACCGCATTCGGGAAAGAGAGCGAGCGAATGTATTCATACAACGCTAAGTCGACATTTTTATTGCTTAATGCAATATCCCCTCGAGAGATTGCCTCCTCCTCTGTTTTTGGAGGTTCATCATTGGTGAGTGACTCAACGGGCTTACCTGAGTACAGCGTTGAATCGAAGTCTGATGACTGTTCAGTTGTTGAACATGCGGTAAGCACCAACAACGAGATGATGACGTATTTCTTAATCCACATAACGATCCCTATTTTGCTTTTTAATTAGAAAATGCCTCAGCCAATGAAATTAACGCAGGTCCAATAGCCACGATGAAAAAACATGGCCAAATAAACAGCACCATTGGAAACATCATTTTGACTGGGATTTTTGCAGCAATTTCTTCTGCTGCTTGTTGACGCTTATCCCTATAGTCTTCGGTATACTCACGCAAGGAGTTGACTAAGCTCCCACCTATTCGAGAGGCGTGGCTAAGCATGCTCACCAGCCCCATCAATTCTTCTAACCCTGTCCTTAATACTAGCTCCCTTAAGGCTTCAGGCATTGGTTTACCCGCTTTAATTTTGTTGCACACCGTGTCGATTTCATCGGCAAGCTCTGGGTGAGAGATAACTAGCTCATCTGCAACGCGACGCAAAGCCGCATTAAAGCCAAGCCCTGATTCGGTACAAACCACCAGCAAATCGAGCATGTCGGGCACACCTGCACGAATCGCTTGCTGACGCTTGTTGACCATTCGGCGCAAAATAAAATCAGGAATCAGAAGCCCAATAAATACGGATAACGCCATGTAGGTGTACAGATATTTAGATTCCGGAATCGAGAAATACACCAGTGCTGCCACCATCACACCTAGTATTGTTGTGACCGATTTAATGGCATAAAACATCGACAATGCATTGCTTTCATGAAACCCAGCATGCATCAGTTTATTGCGTGTCGTTTGGCGCTCTTTTTCACTGGTTGGCGAAGTTAAAGGCGCTAACGACTCCAATGTGTCAGCCATTTTTTTGTTGTGGTGAGAGACTTCCTTTTTATCACCAGACAGTTCGGCTAACTTTCTTTTAATTGGCGAGTTGACCCCGATAATTATCGAGCCCAGCGTCATCACCACTAACACGGTGGTGATGAGGATCAACCCCATGAGTAACGTCTCTTGGCCGACAGCAAAACCGTTTAACCATCTTTGAATGCTTTCCATAGCTACACCTCAATATTGACGATTTTACGAATCCACAGCGTCCCGATAAATAAGGCCACCATCCCACCAATCACCATTTTGATCCCCATTGGGTGCGTATGAAGCAGCTCAATATACTCAGGCCGAACGAGTGAAATGATGACGTACAACCCAAAAGGCGCTAATACTAATACCCATGCCGACATTCGAGATTCCGCAGAAATGGTTTTGATTTTTCGAGCGAGTTTGAAACGAGCACGTAGGATATGAGAGAGCTTTTCAATGTTTTCGACTAAGTTACCACCCGTTTCTTTTTGCAGTAACACCGCACTCGAGAAAGCAAGCATGGATACCGTAGGGGTTCTTTCCGACATTTGCATAATCGCCAAGCGGAGGTCATAACCATAGTTGAGTAAGTTAAAGGTATTCATGAACTCAGGGCCAAGCGGCGCACTGACCTCTCTGCCTACTTCCCCAAACGCTTGTGTAATTGGCTGACCGGCCTGTAGTACTCGCTTAATGATATCTAGCGCCTCTGGTAGTTGCTCTTCGAACTTCATTAAACGATCTGCAATTCTTTTCTGTAGGTAGAAGTAAACCGACACCCAACAAGCGACAGCAACACCGGCACAGAGGTACCAAACTTGCCCGAATAAGAACAGAAATAGCCCAACCGCAACCCCACCGAGGAAGGTGAGAAAAATAAACCGACTGAACCCCATGTGTATCCCAGCCAATTCCAACTTCTTCTTAAAGTTATCGAATAGGCTGAACCTCACAAGCCATCGCTCTAATGGAGAAAGGTTTTTGAGCGAGTTTTCCCTTAGTAGAGAAATACTCTCTTGATCGATGTGTTTATGGCTTTCGTGTATCCGCTTAATTAACTGCTTATGCTTAACCTTTTTACCCGCAGAAGGCAGAATTAACGCCTGGCTAATAAAGAATACGGACAAAAAAAGCAGCACAAGAAAAAGGGGGAATTGACTATCCATAGCAATCTCCTAACGGGCTTTTTCATTGAATATTTCAAATGGTACGTCTAAGCCTCGTTTTACTAATTGGTCATGACAGCTTGGTACAATCCCTGTTGCCATGTAATCACCTAACACATTACCTTCTTGATCGACCCCTCTTCTTTGGAAGGTGAAGATCTCCGACATGGTGATAACGTCGCCTTCCATGCCATTGATTTCTTGTACGCTGACCATGCGGCGTTTACCGTCTTCTTGGCGATCCATTTGCACGACAATATTGATGGCGGAGGCAATCTGCGCTCTCAAGTTTTTGGTCGACACGTTCCAACCCGCCATCGAGAACATATTCTCAATACGGCTCAACGCATCCCTTGGTGTGTTCGCGTGAATGGTGGCCAGCGACCCATCATGACCCGTGTTCATTGCCGATAACATATCCACCGCTTCTGAGCCACGAACCTCACCAACCACTATCCGGTCAGGACGCATACGTAGCGAGTTTTTCACTAAATCACGCTGAGATATTTCGCCTTTACCCTCGATGTTAGAAGGACGTGTTTCTAAGCGAATAATATGTGGTTGTTGGAGTTGTAACTCTGCCGAATCCTCAATGGTCACAATACGTTGATCACTTGGAATGAAGCCCGACAAAATATTCAGCGTGGTTGTTTTACCAGAGCCTGTACCACCAGAAATAAGGATATTCATTTCCCCCACAACCGCAGCATTGAGAAACTTCGCCATCTCTGGAGACAACGAACCAAGCTCTAATAGGTTATCCATATTCAAACGTTCAACTGCAAAACGTCGAATAGAAACGGAAGGGCCATCAATGGCAAGAGGAGGAATAATCGCATTGAAACGCGAACCGTCTTTGAGTCGAGCATCCACCATTGGTGATGCTTCATCGATTCTTCGTCCAACCTGGCTAACAATGCGGTCAATGATGTTGCGCAGATGGCGCTCATCTAAGAAGGTATGTGGCGTTTTCTCGAGCTTACCAAAACGTTCGACAAAGATATTTTTCGGACCATTGACCAAGATATCTGAGATCGTTGGGTCTTCAAGCAGCGGTTCCAGCGGCCCTAGACCAAACACTTCATCTTCAATTTGATGGATTACGCGATTGCGAGCTTCAGAGCTCAACGGGTGTGTTTGATCTTCAGCAATGAGCTGAACGACCGCTTCGCGTAACTCCTCTTTCGCGCGATCTTCTTGCAAGTGCGATAGAAGCCCGAGATCCAAGGTATCCAGTAGCTTTTTGTGATAGTAGTGTTTGATCGAGAGATCTTGTTCTAGCTGTTTTTTCTGCTCCTCGATCGCTTTCATCTTGGCTTCAACAGGCGATAAAGCCCTTTGCTCATCTGACGTATCTTCGTCAGATTTTGCCAACTCGACATTCACAACTTTGGATTCTTTTGTTTCATCTACGGAATTGAAAGAACTCCCGACGCCTTTCCGTTTGAAAAACATAACTCCCCCTTACTAAGAAAATAGTTTTTTGATCCAACTTTGATTCTCTTTGGTCGGACTTTCTAATAAGTGCGATATTTCAGCCAAAGAAGCTTTCAGCGCACTATTTTTCTTAGATTGAACAATTGGGTTACCCAAATTAGCGCTCTCGATAGCAATAGCAAAATTATTAGGTACTAAATGTATCGCATGTCCACTAACTGCATTTTCAATGTCTTTCAAAGATATTGTTGATTTCTTTTCAAAACGATTAACAATCAGTTCAACCTGATGACTACTTAAACCATAGTCTAATTCTAAAGAACGTATATAGCTGACAGCATGCTTAACCGAAGTAACATTCTGCTGCATAATTAAAAAGATATGCGTAGCCGGAGAAACAATTTGTTGATAAACATGCTCAACACCATGAGACAAATCCACAATAATATGTGAGTAAAACTGTCTCAGAATAGGTAATAACTTACTGACTTGAACTGCGTGTTTATGATTATCCTTGGTATCATTTTGGTTAAAACATAAATAATTCAAACCTGAAGGATGTTGATATACGAGACCTTCTAGTGATAACTCATCCAAATCATTAACAGAATCAATCACATCATTAATGTTGTATTTTGGCTTACAGTTTAAATAATCGGCCGCATCACTGAACTGCATATCTAAGTCAATGAGCAATACTTTACTCTTCGCGTAACTTGACAGTTCTATCGCGGTGTTGATCGCCAGTGTTGTTGCACCCGAACCACCTTTTGTATTGATAAATAAAGTTAAATCGCCCATTTGTTTATTGGCAATCTTTTCATCCGCGGTCGATTTTAATAGCGGATAAAGCTCACCAAGATCAACAGAACGCGACAAATAGTCTGTTGCGCCAAGCCTCAATGCCATTTTGAGAGATGCCGTATCGTTTTCATCACCAAAGACAATCAAAGCGGTGTGATTATGCTGTAAGCTACTGTCACTAGAGTACACATGAGCCACTTTCTGCGCCCAACTTTCACCGGTTTCAATATAAATAAGATCGGGAATTTGCTTATTTTTAACAAAGTCTAAATTAAAAGACTCTAGCTCTATCCAATCAATATTTAGATTGACACATTCGGATAATTCATCAGCAATATGAATTTTAAAGTTTGACGTAGAATAAACTATCCAAACAATCAAGTTAGTTTTTAAACTTTTATATGTTTCTTCATTTATTTTAACTGGTTTCAACATAAAGCTACTCCATTAGCAATCCGTAATGACATTGGTCCCTTCGGGTCTAAGTATTCCTAAACTCTCTGCAGGCAATATAGTTTCAAAAGCTGGAGTACTCCCTACTGCATTAATTAAAGCAGCTAAAACAAAAAACTGAAAAGTATAATTTACCGCTCTTGCTCGAACATATTTAATTTGAGAAAACTGCGCATTTAATACGTCATTAGACGCTGGAGGGGTAGAAAGAAAGCCTGATACATCAACACTTGCACCAGCTTCATCAAGATAATCTATCTGTAAATTACTCGCAGAAAAGCCTGATGGATAGAGATCTGATACAGCTGGTAAGTTAGGAATGTCATCCCTATCAGCGATATAGCACACGGTAGCAAGCCTCGCAGCTCTTCGTGTTACCTCATTGACCATTTGCACCGAAAAGAAATAGATCGCAAACTCGATGATCAAAAACAGGACTAATATAACGGCCAAAGCGATTACCGAGAACTCAAGCTGAGTCACTCCTTTTTGTTTCGTTATCAATCGTTTCATGGGCCTGTCCTCATAGACGTGGTTGCCCCAATGCTAAATTGCAAAGAAGTGCTCGAAAAAGGTAAAGTCGAGAATATCGGCACGTAATTGTAAGTCGCCGATAGAGTGACCACCTTATTGGTACTCGTTGGTTGGGTAATGACAATATCGTCCACACTGATATGGTCTATCACAGGTGTAGTAGAGGCAATTGGGCTTCCATACACAACGACATTCTTGATACTGGTTTCGTCAGCAATTGACTCAAAGTTCAACGTGCCGTACGTATCAACGACCGCATACCTTGCCCCATTCTGCAGCGCTTTATTGACCTCGGTATACTGAATAAAAGCTCGGCTCACATCGATCACTAAAACGGTGAGCATCAATAGCACTGGCAAGGCGAGAATAAACTCTATGATTGCCAGCCCTTGTTGACTGCAAATATTTGGCCTTTG
Organism: Vibrio sp. T9; assembly: GCF_003123985.1. Taxonomy (NCBI): domain Bacteria; kingdom Pseudomonadati; phylum Pseudomonadota; class Gammaproteobacteria; order Vibrionales; family Vibrionaceae; genus Vibrio; species Vibrio sp. T9. Next base: position 240,943 of record NZ_NIGY01000006.1, on the reverse strand, counting down.
ATGCTTTCTATTTGAATACAACATATCAAGAGGCCCCGCTAAACGGATCTTTGTATAGCTGGATACGGTAGAAGCCTTTATCTGTCGGATCCGTGCCAGTCGAACCGTTATTAATTAAACAATCATAAAGAAATTGCCCAAATACTGATGATTGACCTGAGTTACTGACTTTTTGTAGTAAAAAGAAGCAACCAAAGCCCAAAACATCAAAATCAGACTTACCTGTAGAAGCCGTACAATCTACGATAGGGATACGCAAAATACGGCGTCCGTTCAGACCACCATCACCGGTATAACTACTGCCATCACAAGCACCACCGCTTTCACAAGAGCTTAGCTCCTGACGATAGTTGGCGTAATACAGGTCACCTGCGTACTCCGCATCGGTCTCAGCCAAAACATCGGGCTCTCTCACGTATTTGTCTGGTAAAACCGTTCCGTCATTTTTAATCGGTCCCGAAAAGTCGTTGAGCCTCACATTCAGTCCCTGTGCAACTGGACCTGCACTATTACCTGGTTTAGTCGTAACGGTATCGCCAATTGAGGCGCAACCGTTGTAAGCACCAGACAATGCATCACGAACTAAGGCTGCACCACTATTACCCGTTCCTTGCCCAAAATCGAGTAACTGAAAGTTCCCGGGCCCCATATCGGTGTTATTCTGATCCCCGACTTTCAGCTCATGTACTAGAGAAGGATCCATATCTACATTAGGGTCGTAACCCGGTGGACGATACCCCCATGCATCACTCACATCACCGGCAGGGTCACCACACATGGCGATTGGCGTTAAATTACACGTATATGCAATAGCCGCACTTCGCCCCGCAACCGCACTCGCAGAGACCTCTTTATCAATCCCAAACAAACCACTCAAATACTGCGTTAGGCTAATATCGGTGACCGCTACGCGGACATAAATATCGTACTCCCCCAATGGCGGGGTAAAACTTGCTGCACTTACAAACGTCTGCATATCATGCGAGAATGTCACTGCTGTATTACTGTCACTAAACGTCAGCTCAGAATTTCCAGGCTCGGTTGATATTCCACTAAGCGTTGTTCTCACTGCTGTTTCAGCCTGATTCACATCCTCTGTCTTATCGGCAACGACAGCACCTGCAAGGGCCGCAGTATCGACCGCATTCTGTAAACGTGTTTTATTAAGAACTTGGTGGTTTAAATCAATACCAAACGCCGCAACGCCTAGCAGAATCAACAAAACCAAGCTTATCAACACTAAGGTAATCCCTTTCTGGGTTCGCCTTGGTGCTATATGCATATTCCTTCGCATAGCCCCTCCTAAGTGAACATATCACTTACTCATCTTTGGCTACCCCGTTGTTGTTATATACCTCTAAGCTAACTTGTGTACGCTCACCACTACCTTCCGGTAAATAACCCAAATTCTCATACCACGCTTCTGGATTAAGAGTTTGTTCAGCGCGCAACTGGCTAACCGAGATACCAAGCTCGGGGTCATTCGCACAGCCAAACAAGCCGAATGATGTGAAACAAATGGTCATTATCATTATGCTTTTCATCTTGCTCTCCCACTTATAGACTGTGCCCAAACTTGCCCTCAGAGCCACCTTCTGACGAACCGTATTGAATAAAGTTGTTGTTAGTATCTTCTTCGCTGATGTCGTTTAGCTGGTATCTATCGAAATCCAACTCAGCACCTTTACCAAGCAAATAGAACTCCACATCGTTCGGAGCCACAAAGCCATCCGTTGGCAGTGTGATTCGACGTCGATCGATTGGGGTTGCTAATCGAGGGGTGACCAGAATGACAAGTTCTGTTTCCCCTGAGGTAAATTCTTCACTCTTGAACAAGCGTCCCAAAACAGGTAAATCACTCGCTCCAGGTATGCCATCCGCGACATTACGGGCGTTTTCACTCAATAAGCCTGCAATACCAATGGTTTGGCCATCAGCCAGCTCAATCGTGGTGCCAGCACTTCGTTTAGTGATTGGCGGAATAAAGAACGTGGCATTCACTTCGTTTGGATTAAACGTCAGCACACCTGAGTTGGAGATTTCACTCACATTGACGTTCAATTTGAGGTTGATTCTCTTATCACTCAAAATAAACGGAACGAAGTCGAGTTGAACACCGTACTCTTTATAATCGATGGTAATACCATCTTCATTTGGTACTGGAATTGGGAATTCACCACCAGCGACAAACTCGGCTTGCGTACCACTTAATGCGGTAAGGCTAGGCTCTGCTAACACTTTCGCCACGCCATTTTGTTTCGCCACATCAAGCGCGAAGGTAAACAAGGTATTACTGTCGATAAACGACCCAAGAAAACCGAAATCTTCGACTGTTGGAACGTTCAAAATCGGTCCAATTCCATCAATACCGCCACCAGCAGTCGTACCACCCCAGGTAAAGTCTCCACTTCTTTGGAAAAAGTGGAAGTTTGAGTCAAAGCGTCTTACTAGTGTGCGCTGCACTTCGGCAACGGTCACTTCTAGCGTCACCTGTTGAGCCCCGCCAATAGAAAGTAGATTGATCACCATGCTGTCATCATCTTTAGAGCTGTCATCTTCTTCATCTGCCGCTTCACCCAAAGCGAAGGTTTCAGCAATTTTGACCGCAGTGTCCATGTTTTGCTGACTGCTGACCAAGCCTCTAAGTACCACTTTTTCTTGCGCACTGTGCACTTCGATATTTTCATCCGGCAAGAACTGATAAAGCTTCGACTTAAGCGTGTTTAGATCATGCGTGACTTCCACGTTAAACTGCTCAATTAACCGGCCTCGGCGATCCCACACCGACACATTCGTGGTACCTAACTTCTTACCAATAAGAAACAGCTCGTTCGATCTGAGCACTAAAATATCCAAGACTTCTGGATCCCCTAACGTCACTTTCTTCGCTTGGCCGGATATCATCAATTGGGTTGATTGGTGATGCGCAACGGTCACGATTTTTCCTGACTGCACCGTGGCTGCGTTAACAGACAAGCTGACAAAAAGTAACTGGCTAACGAGTAATATTATTGTTTTCATAATTCACCTAATTGCTGACTCGGACACTGGATGCCTGAGATCCCTTAATAATGGTCACACTAGGTCGTGGCGTGTATTTTCTTGCTACAACAGGTTTATCCACTTCATGAGGGTTGCGTAGAGCAAGTTGAATGTCGCCTTTGCTGTTCGCCGATAGGAGCTTTTCTGCCTCTTTCGGTGTTACTTCTAAAGTCACCGCACGCACAATAACGGGTTTGTTATCATTGGTTTTGGCTGTTTGGTCGACCGCAAGAACGTTGATGTTTTTAAGCACCGTTTTTGTTGTGGCATTTTTACCTTGTCCATAACTCACGGTATTCAATACATCGACCTTATTGCCCGGTAACAAGAACCCAGCCACACCGATAACGTCATTGACACGAATGGTGATTGCTCGTTTGTTTTCAGGAATTAAAGCAGCAAGTGTCGCGCCCTCACCGGGCAATGCAAGACGATTCGAGTTAACCAGCTCGCCCGCATAAATGGTATTGGCAACAATTCTTCCCAATGCCTGTTCTTGTACTTTTAGCGTTTCATCGTCTATCCAATCCACTTCCATGAGCTTAGTAGACAAATGTTTCTCAGATAGAATGGTCCCTGGCTCTAGTTCCATGGCGGCAACTAAAACTGGGTGTCTTTCGACCTCTTCTAACTCGACAGTTGGTTGGTTTCTGCCATCCATCCATTGTTTAGCGATCAGCACGGCGGCAAGGCCGAAAACAATGGAGAGCAACAGCAACATGATGACTTGAGTCCGACTCATAATTTAGATCTCCCTATTCATCCACTGTGAAGTACAGTCCCCAGGCACGGGTTAAAATGTCTGATGAGACGACCTTCTCTTTCCCTTCGAACACCAAAATATCGCGGCTAATACCGAGTAAGTCTTTTGGTAAACAAGGGTAGTTGGCGACATCATTGTCGCGATGTAACTGACTTAACGTATCGAAAAACTCAGGCACAAGCGTCATTTGGTAATCTTTAGCAAGCGAAACCCAAAGCGCTTGATAATCTGTCAAACCAAGCGGTGTAAACTCGATCTTGTAACCCAAACGACGTAAAAAAGCGGGGTCTGCAATTTTGCTTGGTGCAAAGTTGGAGGAGAATGCCAGAGTGAGCATAAACGGCACCGTGACTTGTTGACCATTTGGCAAAGCTAGGTGGTCAAATAAGTACTCCATTGGAACGATCCATCTGTTTAGCAGGGCATCAACAGGCATTGACTGACGACCAAGGTCATCAATCACCAAGATTCCGTTGTTAGCCATCATTTGCAGTGGCGCAATCCATACACGATTATGCTCGCTGTGGTTTACCTCAAGCATATCCAATGTCAGCTCACCGCCCACTTGAATGTTTGGTCTTTCACAAAGAACCCAGCGTTTGTCGTAATGCGTTTCCAACTTAACGAAAACCTGAGAATGGGAGTTGTCTAAACGACGGTGATGATGCTCTGAGAACACTTTGATGATGTTGCCATCGGCATATACGGCATAAGGAATGAATACCGAAGTGTTCATTGCATTGAGCACTCTTGATGCGACGTAGCTTTTACCGGTACCCGCATGACCATACAGCAACAAAGCCCGCCCCGAGTTAATGGCTGGTCCTAAAACGGGTATCAAATGATCCGAACCAAACACGTCAGACAGCGCTCGCTCAACATCATTGCGATTAATAGGATGCTTGCGAAGATCTTGTCCCTCAACAACCGTCCAATATTCTTCCAAAGAGACGGGAACAGGACCGATATACGGATCTTTTCTATACGCAATGTCTGCTTCTGCAAGCCCAAGCTCAGTTAAACTGTAGCGTACGTTGGAATACGATGTACTCAACTTGTCTGATGCTGGCTGATAAACTTCTACCCAACTTCGCTTTCTTAACTGCGCCAAAGCAAGCTCGACAATATTCGAAACAATACAAAGCCGTTGCGTTAATTCGATTAAGTCACATTTGGGATAGGCAGACAGATGTTTCAACACTAGGTTTTCAACAACTGAAGACGGCACGCCAAGACCCTCGACAGACGAAGGCACCTTTGGTGGATTTATTTGTGGCACGAGTTTTTCCCAATACACAGAGCCCATCACACTTCCCCTCTTGAAGTTGCCTAGTCAACTGATGCTGCATGCCATTTTTTATTATTATTTAATGGGTGTAGGAGAAATAAGCTAATCCAATTACGATTATCGGCGCGAAAGGAATGACTAACGGCTTATTAGACCTAAAGCCTGGTGTTACTTTTTCTAAGCAATACCCTTTTATCTGGTGTGATAGAGCAACACTAGTCGATGACACGTGTAACATTAGATAAAAAATGCCCACGATGCCTCCAGCAAGTATTATTCCAGTAGACGCTTCCCCAAGGTTACTCAGACCCAGCCATGCCCCTATGACGGCGAGCAACTTAACGTCTCCTCCAGCCATTACTTTGAACAGATACAGCGCGAAACACACTGCAAACGCAACCAACCCACCATATAAATGATCCAAGCCACTTGTTGCTGGGTTGTAAATTACGTTTGCAGTAACAGCAACCAAAAGCATAAGCACCGCTTTGTTTGGTATTCTGTGTTTCTGAGCGTCTGATACTCCAATCGCAATAAGCAATGACCAAATAACTAACTCGCTAACCATTACGAGCTGCTGATACGACCAGCTACTGAAGTAAACTTGTTAGACAAAGTCGTCCAGAAGCCTGAAGTCAAGAACGCTGTAACAATTAATGCCGCACCTAGAATGTACTCTAAAAGTGTTAGCCCCTCTTCATCTTCCATGAAGTCCTTGATTAGATTGCGAAAGTTATCCATATGATTATCCCCTTTAACGTATCTCGCTATTAATGATACAGGTCTCATGTGCACCTGAATCATGCTTAAACATTAGTCACCGAGAATTAGGGGGGTTAGGACTTTTTTGCCAAAGGTTGGTACTTTCTTGCCTACCTGCTCTTCAGAATCAAAATGTATCAATAACGAGACACATCACCACCAACTATGTGACACCTTTCACACTTGCAGTATGACTATATAAGCCTAAGCTTAATAAACGAAAGGGTGAGGTCTGAAGCTCAAGGAATGAGGCTCGACTGACCTCAATACATACTAACGTTGGTGTAGTACGTACTGAGCGGGATTCATATGGATAGACTGACCAAAGCTTATTGGATTGGAGAGACTCTTTGCTCGCTGCCGGAATCACTTCGCTGTGAGTTTGATAAGAGCTTTGAGATTATGGACTGTAGCAAAGATATTTCTGTGCTTAGCGATAAAGAACACAGCTATTTCTTCTACTACATGACTTGCGATCATCGAGAGCACCTGAAAGGCGTCATCACGCTCTGTGAAAATCTCGACAAAAAACTGATCGTTATACATCCAACCGATATCGAGCCTCACTTACCGCCAAAGCATATTTGTGCGGAATATTATACGTTGAATGAAATCACCCTCCCGATTTGGCTATCACAGATAAAATTGAAATACTTTTTGCACAGCAAGGTCGACGAAGAACAAATTTCGGTCGATAAACTCTTTTCTCGAAGCGGAAAGTCGAATTTTTCTGACGTGGTTCATTACATCGCCAATAACGTACATAAAGACCTACGGGAAGAGGAAGCAGCTGCGCTTTGTCACTACTCACCGAACTACTTTTCCAAAGTATTCCATCGCAAAGTTGGTATGTGCTTTCGTGATTATGTCACTGCGAAACGCATTTCATTAGCAAAGAAAATGCTCGTTGAAAATGAATCCATGAAAATTGCCTATATTGCTTATCAATGTGGATACCGAGATGTCTCTTACTTTTCTCGAATTTTTAAGAAAAAAACAGGCCTGTCCCCAGCGAATTATCGGCAACAGTTTTAGGCGCTATTAGTACCGACTTTAGGGGTAACTAACGCTATCCTCCCCACATATTTCATCAAAATGCATTCCCGTGTCGTTATTTAACATGCTAAAGTTAACAATGCGTTAACAATTATAAATACAACGAGAAGACATGGAGTCACTAAAAATGAATCAGCCGAATCTAAACAGCGCTGCTGGTTGCGCTCTCCCACCACCAAATGAAATGATTCTCAAATGGGCTCAAGAGCGCCCAAATGAGGTCTACCTAAAGCAAATTATTAACCGACAATTTGTTGAATACACGTTCGCTGATGTTGCCGATCAAGCCTTAAAACTCGTCAGTGCACTACGCAACCTCGGAGTACAGCCTGGCGACAAAGTGGCGTTAGTGTCTAAAAACTGTGCAGAGTGGTTTATTTGCGATCTTGCGATGATGCTTGGCGATTATGTCAGTGTGCCAATCTTTCCTACCGCGGGCGCGGACACCATCGAATACTGTGTGACTCATAGTGAGAGTAAAGCGCTCATTGGCGGAAAACTCGATGATCCTAAAGCAACCCAGCAAGTCATTGATGCAATGCCGGAGCTCATTAGTATCGCGCTCCCCTACGATACCGCGCCAAAATGTCAGTATGAATATCAAGCGCTCATTGCTGATGCAATGCCAAGTGAAGAGCGTCCACAGCACTACGACGATAAGCTAATGTCTTTGGTGTATACCTCAGGTACGTCAGGATTACCGAAAGGTGCAATGCTGACCTACGGAGCGTTTAACTGGTCCGTACAACAACTGATAAACCATATCGGTATTCAAGAAAATGATCGTCTATTTTCTTACTTACCTTTGGCTCATATTACAGAGCGCGTCTACATTTTTGGTTCATCCATCATGGGTGGTGTACCAACAGCATTTCCAGAATCATTGGATACCTTTATCGAAGATGTAAAAATGCACCGCCCGACTCTGTTTATCTCAGTCCCGCGATTATGGACGCTATTCCAACAACGCATTCAAGACAAACTTCCACAGAAGAAGCTCAACATTCTATTGAAAATCCCATTCGTCAATTCTCTGATCAAGAAAAAGCTCGCAGAAGGATTGGGGTTGGATCAGGCTCGAGTATTAGGCTGTGGCTCTGCCCCGGTATCACCAGCACTGCTGGAATGGTACCACTCTGTAGGACTCAATATTACTGAAGCTTGGGGCATGACAGAATCATTTGCCTATAGCACGCTCAACTACCCATTTAGAGCTGACAAAATTGGTAGTGTCGGTAATGCTGGACCAGGTATTGAGTTAAAAATCGCTGACGATGATGAAATCATGGTGCGTGGCAAAGGGCTATTTTCTGGCTACTACAAAAATGACATTGCCACCCAAGAGTCTTTTGATTCAGAGGGCTGGCTACACACAGGCGATATCGGCTCTATCGACTCAGATGGTTACCTAACCATTCAAGGCCGTAAAAAAGATAACTTTAAAACCGCCAAAGGTAAGTTTGTCTCTCCAGTTCCTATCGAGAAAAAACTTTTCGAATACAGTCGCGTAGAGATGATGTGTCTAATCGGTTTAGGGCTACCAGCCCCGATTCTTTTAGTTGTGCCACATGATTTTCCTAACTTTGATCGAGAGCGGTACGCACGAACCACCCGCAAAGTCATTGCAAAAATGAATCAAGAACTCGCCTCTCATGAGCAAATCAAAGGCGTATTAATGATTAAAGAGCCTTGGAGCATTGAAAATGGCGTATTGACGCCAACACTCAAAATTAAACGTCATGTGCTTGAGCAAAAGTATCATGAAATTGGTCACAACTGGCCGAAAGGTGAATTGGTTGTGTGGGAAGAAGACTTATAGCCTTGTCTGCACTCCTCAATATCATTGGGGAGTGCAGTTTAATTCTGAGCTTGAATCAAACTCATAAACTACTCTCTCCAAAACGGCTTCCTCACTTCACTATTAATCTCCTTTTCATCTAATCCTATATCGTCCCAAAGATGTTCTGGTAACTCTCTCAAGTGACGACGTGTCTTGTAGTTTCTTCTCCAACTAGCAAGTTTAGAATAAATTAACTGTAATCCGGTCTGATGGTCAGCTGATAAAGTGCGCTCACAAGTGTGTGTCATGTTTTCCATGTAACCAACTCCTATAACAATGTTGACCACTTAATAATCAGCGACTAGGCTGATATCCTCAAACGATAGAATCTGCCATTGAGTTAAGGAAAACTAATGTGAAAGATCGAATGCCCCCCTTACAGGGCTTGTATTACTTCTTCGTTGCAGCAAAGGAAGGAAGCTTTAAAACAGCGGCAAAAGAATTGTTTGTTACGCCAGCTGCCATTAGTCAGCAAATTCGTCATCTTGAAGAGTTTTTAGGAACGGACTTATTTGTTCGCCAGCACAGAAAAATCGTGCTCACACCTGAGGGAGAGCTGCTGTTTACTCAGGCAGAAAGAGGGTTTGCTCATTTGCAGCAAGGGGTGAGATCAGTTAATCAAGATCCTAATCCTAACCACCTTTCGATATCAACACTCCCCTCTTTCGCTCACCATTGGTTAGTCCCGAAAATTACGGCTTTTCGTCAGCGTCACCCTGATATCGCCTTACTATTAGAACCAACCAATGATTTGGTGTCTTTTCAAGATAGTCAGATCGATTTGTGTGTCCGTTACGGTTTAGGAAAATACCCTAATTTAGAATCACAATGGCTAATGGATGAAGCTTTTTATCCTGCCTGTCACCCGGTATATCAGAAAGAGCACGGCATCTATCGCATTGAAGATTTAAGCAAAGCAGAGCTCATCGAAGACGTTTGGCCAGATCTGGACTGGAACATGTGGTTAGCGAGACTTGGTCATTCAGCGGCAAAGCCTGCTTTAAAATACAGTGGCTCACACTTAGTGTTAGAAGCGGCGTTATCACTACAAGGCGTAGCGCTCGTCAAACACAGTTTAGCTCATCAATATTTCCGTTCAGGCAAACTGGTCCGAATTGGTGATATAGCCATTAAACCCAAATTTGCGTATTACCTGTGCGCTCCAAAAGGCTACTTAAAGCGACCTAAAGCCCAATTGTTTGCACAATGGTTGAGAGAAGAAATAGAAACATTTGAAAAGTCAGTGATACCAGATTTTAAAACCATCGACCTCAATGTTAGTAATACTGGCTCAGCTTCAGAATAGTCGGTAAACAACACCAAAGACGTATATCAGCGAAACAAAAACGCGCTGTGTATAAGCGGTTAGATACAAAAAGCCCCGCACTAGGCGGGGCTTTCAAGTTATAGAGTTAACTTAAGAATTACTTCTTAGCGTTACGCTCTTTAACGTCAGCAATTACTTGCTCAGCAACGTTTGCTGGACATGGTGCGTAGTGTGAGAACTCCATAGAGAACTGACCACGACCAGAAGTCATTGTACGTAGAGTACCGATGTAACCAAACATTTCTGATAGAGGTACATCACCCTTGATACGTACGCCAGTAGACGCAGCTTGTTGGTCTTTGATCATACCACGACGACGGTTAAGGTCACCGATTACGTCACCAACGTGATCTTCTGGAGTGAACACGTCAACTTTCATGATTGGTTCAAGAAGTTGCGCGCCAGCTTTAGGCATAGACTGACGGAATGCGCCTTTAGCAGCGATTTCGTAAGCGATAGCTGAAGAGTCAACTGCGTGGAAACCACCGTCGAATAGTTCAACTTCAACGTCTAGAGTTGGGAAGCCAGCTAGAACACCGTGCTCCATCATTGACGCAAAGCCTTTCTCAACTGCAGGCCAGAATTCTTTAGGTACGTTACCACCAACAACTGTTGATTTGAACGTGAAGCCAGAGTTTGGCTCACCTGGTTTGATGCGGTAATCGATCTTACCGAACTGACCAGAACCACCAGACTGTTTCTTGTGCGTGTAGCTATCTTCGATTGCTTGAGTGATAGTTTCACGGTAAGCAACCTGTGGAGCACCAACTTCTAGCTCAACGCCGTAAGTACGCTTAAGGATATCTACCTTGATGTCTAGGTGAAGTTCACCCATACCTTTCAGGATAGTTTCGCCTGAATCTTCATCAGTCTCAACTTGGAATGATGGATCTTCTGCAACCATTTTACCGATCGCGATACCCATCTTCTCAGAACCGCCTTTATCTTTAGGCTTAACTGCGATAGAGATTACTGGATCTGGGAAGATCATTGGCTCAAGAGTACATTCGTGCTTAGGATCACATAGAGTGTGACCAGTTTGAACGTTCTTCATACCAACTACAGCGATGATGTCACCAGCTTGTGCTGAATCGATCTCGTTACGCTCGTCTGCGTGCATCTCAACCATACGGCCGATACGCTCTGTTTTACCAGTTGCAGAGTTAAGTACTGTGTCACCTTTCTTCATCTTACCAGAGTAGATGCGGATAAAGGTTAGAGCACCAAAACGGTCGTCCATGATCTTAAATGCAAGTGCACGTAGTGGCTCGTCTGCAGATACAGTCGCAACTTCACCAGTTGGCTCACCAGTCTCTGAATCAGTTAGAGGCTGAGGATCAACTTCTGTTGGAGATGGTAGGTAATCAATTACCGCGTCAAGAATAAGTTGGATACCTTTGTTCTTGTACGCTGAACCACAGTAAGTTGGGAAGAATGCTAGATCACGAGTACCTTTACGGATACAACGTTTGATGTCTTCTAGAGATGGCTCTTCGCCTTCTTCTAGGTAAGCCATCATTAGATCTTCGTCTTGCTCTAGAGCAGTTTCGATTAGCATTTCACGGTATTCAGCAGCTTTTTCTACCATGTCTGCTGGAATATCTTGAACTTCGTAGTTCTCTGGCTGGCCAGACTCATCCCATACGTAAGCTTGTTGGCTTAGTACGTCTACAACACCTACGAAATCTTCTTCGATACCGATAGGTAGAGTCATAACTAGAGGTGTAGCACCTAGTACGTTTTGTACTTGATCTACAACTTTGTAGAAATCTGCGCCCATACGGTCTAGTTTGTTAACGAAGATCAGACGTGATACGTGTGATTCGTCAGCGTAACGCCAGTTAGTTTCTGACTGAGGCTCAACACCACCAGAACCACAGAATACACCGATACCACCGTCAAGTACTTTTAGAGAACGGTAAACTTCGATAGTGAAGTCAACGTGTCCAGGAGTATCGATGATGTTTAGACGGTGATCGTTCCAGAAACAAGTTGTTGCTGCAGACTGGATTGTGATACCACGTTCAGCTTCCTGCTCCATGAAGTCAGTTGTAGTTGAACCGTCGTGTGTATCACCGATCTTATGGATCTTACCAGTTAGCTTTAGGATACGCTCTGTAGAGGTAGTTTTACCCGCGTCTACGTGAGCAAAAATACCAATGTTTCTGTATTTTGATAAATCAGTCATTGTCTTACTCTGTTAATAAGGTATAAAGTGCGCGCAGAGTATATCACATTCTGTCAATACTGATACCCTTGCGTGCGGATGGAAGAAAAAAAATTTTAACGTGAAATTTCCGTCCCCAAAGCATAGTCAAACACAGCAATTTATGTACTTTATTCGCATTTTATTGAGGACGGATAGAACAGTTTGTGATTACACAAATACCATTCTTATGAGCATTACAGCTCGTCAAAAGCCTCTATAGCTTCCGACAATTTCTTAACGCCGTGAATTTGCATGCCAGGAATGCCGCCTTTCGGCATGTTGGCTGCAGGCACAATGGCTTTCTTGAAACCATGTTTGAACGCTTCATTCAAACGTTCTTGCCCACTTGGCACAGGACGGATTTCGCCTGCAAGCCCGACCTCACCAAAAATAACCACATCTTTGGGTAGTGGACGGTCACGAAAACTCGATAAAAGCGCCATAACTAACGCAAGATCGGCACTCGTCTCCGTCACCTTAACACCGCCAACCACATTAACAAAGACATCTTGGTCTGCCATTTGTAAGCCACCATGCTTATGCAACACAGCGAGCAAAAGTGATAAGCGGTTCTGCTCCAAACCGACCGCAACACGGCGAGGGTTTGCCAATTGCGAGTAATCCACCAACGCTTGAATCTCTACTAATAGAGGACGCGTACCTTCCCAAACCACCATAACAGAAGAACCAGATGTTTCTTCTTCACCACGAGAAAGGAAAATCGCGGATGGGTTACTCACTTCTTTCAACCCTTGGCCTGTCATTGCAAAAACACCGAGCTCATTCACAGCGCCAAAGCGGTTTTTATGACTACGCAATGTGCGAAAGCGGCTATCAGTACCACCATCAAGCAGCACTGAACAGTCTATAATGTGCTCAAGAACTTTAGGGCCCGCAAGAGTACCATCTTTTGTTACGTGACCAACAATAAATACCGCGACGTTATTCTGTTTTGCGTATCGTGTCAGAGCTGTCGCAGATTCACGTACTTGAGCAACACTGCCCGGTGACGATTGAACATCTGAAACGTGCATTACCTGAATCGAGTCAATCACCATAATGCGAGGTTGCTCTTTTTCGGCGATTTGGCAAATTTTGTCGACGTTCGTTTCCGATAGCATTTTTAAATGATCTTTTGGCAAGCCTAGTCGAGAAGCTCGCATTGCCACCTGCTGCAACGACTCTTCACCTGTTACATAGAGCGTTGGCATTTGCGCAGACAAACTACACATGGTTTGCAGCAGCAAGGTGGATTTACCCGCGCCAGGGTTACCACCAATCAAAATAGCGGCGCCGGGCACAACGCCCCCACCTAATACGCGGTCAAGCTCTTTAAACCCACTGGTGAAGCGTGGCACTTCCTGCAGATCAATTTCAGATAACGTTTGAACTGTTGCTTCTGTTGCGGAACCAGCGTAGCCGGATAAACGTTCATTACGAGCAACCGTTGGCGATGCAGCGATACGGACTTCTGTTATCGTATTCCACGAACCACATGCGTTACACTGCCCCTGCCAACGGGGAAAATCCGCGCCACAATCATTACAAACATACGCTCGTTTTGCTTTCGCCATGATGCCTCGATTTTTTCTACAAATGTGACTAAGCACAGCCAAGTCAGACCTTAACTGAAATGAACTATTGATATACTTAAGTTTTACTTCGCTTAGCCGATACAATTTAAAGTAACGACATACTCTAACAGAAATAATGCAGCAATCTGAAATTCTCTCGATCGCAGAACGACTCATTCCCGTTTACGGTTCGGATGACTTTGACTTTGTCCTTGGCCAATTGACCGAGGAAGAGCCGCCTTCGGCCAAAATCTTAGTGAAAATGGAACTTAACCGCTTGATGGCTCCGTGCAAAAAAAGCATCGATCTGCGCGGTCGCGTCCAAGGTGAATGTCGCGAGTATATTTTGGATGGTATTCCACATTGGTTAGATGACGTTGCTTTCAACGCTTACCATAAAAACATCAAAAAGTTTGGCGGCTACACTGAGGGAATGTGGGAAGCTTTGGTCAACACACGGAATAACTTTCGCGTAATGAGCAAACGTCTTACTCAACAAAGAACGCAATCGTTAACGGTTCCTAAAAGCCCTTTCTTAGCGGAGCCCGTTCACCTCGGCTATGACTTAAAGCGCCAAGAAAAGCGCTTGAAAGTCCAATCTCAAGTCGAGATTTGCCGCTCTAAAGGGCAACTTCTGCATGGGTTAAGCATTGACTTATCCTGCTCTGGCGCAAAGTTCAAAGTCCCAAGTGCGTTTAAATATAACCTTGGGGAGATTATTCAGGTCACGTTTACTGAGTTTGCCAGCAAATCTCAGGTTGCCGGTATCGAGAAACCGCTGGCGTACCGCATACTTGCGGTTGATGACTGTTACGAGAATGACTCAGTTCGATACCTCAGAACCATACGTTTAACTGAAACCAATGTCGTTACTCGAGTGATCGATGAAGCGCTCAACAGCGCAGCTAAAAGAGCTCGTCACGATAATCAAGATAAGATCATTCGAGCTCGAACTCGTGGTTATGAGCACATCGCGCTCAAGCACACCAGCAGCTTACCCCTATTCTTTGATGGCAGTGAGCTGAAACTCGCTATGTTGACGCCAAACAATCAAAAGCTTTGGCAGTACTGGCATGATGAAAGGAACCAGCAAATGTTTGGGTCCTTATTTAATGAGAAGCGAGTCGCGTCACTCATTAAACCTGGCGTTAAAGGCACCACCAATGTCCTTTATTCATTTACTCACGAGCACGAAAACCGAACCTATTTCTATTCGATGCTTCGTCCTGAGGCCACTCGTGAACAACGCCAGCTATTTTGGCATTTAGGTGCTAAACGTGAAAGTTGGCGCGCGTTTAGAAT
Source organism: Vibrio sp. T9 (assembly GCF_003123985.1). Taxonomy (NCBI): domain Bacteria; kingdom Pseudomonadati; phylum Pseudomonadota; class Gammaproteobacteria; order Vibrionales; family Vibrionaceae; genus Vibrio; species Vibrio sp. T9. The sequence continues at coordinate 225,780 of NZ_NIGY01000006.1, read as the reverse complement.
TTCGATATTTGAACTGTCAGAGCAAGAACAGGAAGACTTAGCCGCTTTCTCTCCGGAGTTAGCTGAAACGTCCCAATCATTGACTCACATTGGCATCTTGCAAGAAATTGCTGACGAAAAATCAGGGCAGGATTATCTGCTCACTGAAAAGCCGCGCTTACCCGCAAATACGTTAAATGCATTTCGCCATCCGAGAAGAATTATAGGCAACCCGAAAGGCATTTATTTTGATGCCAAGTCTCGTCGTAAAGAGCCACGTTACCGATTTAAGACCCCAATAGAACTACGTTCTGGGCCCGTCACAGCGATCGGCAGCACCGTCGATATTTCAAAGCGAGGGCTCGGCATTAAACTGGACGAACCTACCATGTTGCGCTCTGGGCAAGAGGTTCAGGTCAACTTCCGAGAGTTACAACTCTACGACAAAAAGCTGCCTTTAACGTCGGTGCCATACCGGGTAATTCGTGTTAGCCCAGATGGCTGTAGCGTACAGTTAGTTATTGATGAAAGCAGCCACACCATTAAAGTGATCGCCTTTTTCAACAGCATTATCGAGCACAATCAAGATAAGTTGATCCCGCAGAAAGAGATGCTACCGAGTAATGCGTTACTTGAAAGACTGCACAGCATGTTGCTCTCTCGAACTCTGAGCACACCAATTTTTATCAGTAAAACAGCGTCGTCTTCAATCAAAACCCCCGTTATTGGGGTGAATTTGCCGCTACCTAAGCACATTGAGCTTTTTGCACGCCTTGGGCACGATCAATTGTTGTCACTTGAACCTATCTTTAAAGGTCGAACAAGCACATTAATCGCAGAGCCGATAAAGCGTGTAGAAGGTGCTCAAGCAAGACATCAGGATATCTACATTAGCGCAGCCAAAGTCGGCAATAAAATTACAGGCATTGAGTCTAAGCTTCATCAAGAGTTCAACAGCGTAAAAGAACGGATTCAATTTATAAAGAAAGCACGAATGATGGGTGACTTCTACGTGATTCGCTTATCTACAGCCCCAATTTTCGATCCGATGACATCGTTGCTGCAACAAGATTTAAGTGACTTAACCCAATTTGGCGTGCATCAAGCGAGCAAATTAGAAAAGGAGCTGACCGCTTTGGTCGGTTACAGTGAGTTTGAAGACATTACGGAAGAAGTTGTAATTAGATTGGAGTTAACCGAGTAAATTTAGAGCCATACCAAGTCAACGAAAAAACACCGCCAGAAAGGCGGTGTTTTTTGAATGGATAAATTAAGGTTTTGCTTTCCAGCTGACCTTTTGCTGCTTCACCAGTGCACCAGATAAAATACAGAGCACACCGCCTAAGCCTGCAAAGCGAATCGCAGATTGCGCTTGAGCTTCCACTTTAGGTTTTGCGTGGTACGCGATACCTAAGCCCGCCACCGACATCATCACAAGATCGTTAGCGCCATCACCGACAGCAACGGTGTTGTGCTGCTCAATTTCGTATTCATCCGCCAACTCCACCAGGATATCTGACTTCATCTGCGCGGTAACCACATCGCCAAGTACGTTCCCCGTGAGCTTACCATCAATGATTTCTAACTGATTAGAGCGAGCAAAATCTAAATCGACTTTATCTTTGATGTAGTCCGAGAAGTAAGTAAAACCACCGGAAGCAATCGCTGTTTTCCAGCCTAGTGCTTTTAACGTTGCGATTAACGCTTCAAAGTCCGGCATAAATGGCAATTGGGAACGAACTTGTTCAAGAATTGATTCATCAGCACCTTTGAGCTTGCCTACGCGTTGACGCAAACTTTGCTCAAAATCCAGTTCTCCTTGCATCGCACGTTCAGTAACTTCTGCCACCTCATCCCCGACTCCGGCCAATTTTGCGATTTCATCAATACACTCTATCTGGATTGCCGTTGAGTCCATGTCAAATACAATCAACCCTTGGGTTGAGAGATCTGGAACTTCATTAAGCGAGGCGTAATCCAAGTTGAGGCTTTGTAAGATCGTTTCGTGTTGAGGGGTCAACTCTCCTGCCATCAAGGCGACTTCATATTGGCCAACTTTCCACGTTTCTAACACGGGGTTGTAGACACCTGTGAAGAAATCAATGTCTTCAAAATGACGTGGCGAAAGGTATTCTGCAAACACTATCCAGTTTGCTTTTGCTTTATCTAGTTGGGAGGCAAATCGAGTCTCGGGTAATCGTTTTAAAAGTGTCGTATGTTTTCTGATAAGCAAGCTTTTTGACGCGTCCATGTATATAATCCCTTATGACTTTGCTAAAACGTTACCTCAACAAACTAAAAAGGCAAGTCTTTGTTTTATTTTAAATGGATGAGTAAAGAGCATGAGTGAATCCTTGTTCTCAGTAAGGAATGCCCTAAGAATTCTGGCACTAATCCTACTGTGTGTGATGTTGTTTATCACGATCAAAAACAGTGTTGTGATCAGTAAGGGCAACGAGAAAATTCAAGCACAGCAGCTTGAGACACTCACCAAAGTTTTGATTTCACAGGCGTCTCTTTCTGCCAGTGAAATGATTTTGACTAAAGATCAAGAACGCTTACTTAAACTGACAAACCAGCTAGCACAAGACCGTTTGGTGTTTGATGCGACAATATATGATGCACAAGGCGTACGTTTAGCGTCTAGTGAAGATGCGCTATCGGTACGCGAAGTTTTAGGCTTAGACACGCCTTTGGCAACAGCTTCCATTGGCCGCCAGCAGTTGGTTGAACCAGTATTTGCCGATGAAGCACTCATCGGTTTTGTTCGCGTTACCTTTGAGACAGGTCGTGTAACCGCGATTTCTGACCACCACTATCGTAAGAGTGATCGCTACATGTACATGATGGTGCTAATGAGTTTTGTGTGCGGCATGTTATTCATTATGATTTTACGTAGACAGCCTATCCGCCGTAAAAAAGCGCAAAACCTACTGCTAACCAAATAGTCAGTCGGTAATCAACATCTAATACAAAAACAGCCCGCATTGTGCGGGCTGTTCTTTTAGTTCTTAATGTCAAGAAACTAAGATGACTCTTTGTCGCTTATTCTTCGTCGCCTAGCAATACTGAATCTAGTGCGATTAGCATCATGTCGTTGAATGTTGTTTGACGCTCATCAGAAGTTGTTTGCTCACCCGTTTTGATGTGATCTGATACCGTACAGATTGTCAGAGCTTTTGCACCGTATTCTGCCGCTACGCCGTAAATACCCGCCGCTTCCATTTCAACACCAACAATGCCGTACTTGTCCATTACGTCGAACATTTCTGGATCTGGCGTGTAGAAAAGCTCCGCTGAAAACAGGTTACCCACTTTCACATCAATGCCACGTGCTTTTGCTGCGTCTTCTGCCGCGCGAACCATTTTGTAGTCTGCGATTGCTGCAAAGTCATGACCTTTAAAACGGATGCGGTTCACTTTAGAATCCGTACACGCGCCCATGCCGATCACAACATCACGCACTTTGATGTCTTCGTTTACTGCGCCACAGCTACCTACACGGATAATTTTCTTCACGCCGAAGTCTTTAATTAGCTCCGTTGCGTAAATCGAACATGATGGGATACCCATACCGTGGCCCATTACCGAGATCTTACGGCCTTTGTATGTGCCCGTGTAACCGAACATATTACGCACATCACACACTTGCACAACGTCTTCAAGGAAGGTTTCTGCGATGTATTTTGCACGTAGCGGGTCACCCGGCATCAGTACGACGTCTGCGAATGCACCCATTTCAGCATTGATATGTGGAGTTGCCATTTTCTTTTCCTTAACCTTTCTCTAGCGCTCCGCGCTTAAGGCGATATAAGCCAGAGTATTCTCATTTCCGACAAGCAGTACTTGCATACTGCAAACATAAAACTAGGAGCATTCAGCTCCTAGTTTTCAATATCCTAATTATAGGAAATTCTTACCGTAATCCATTGGAGAAGTACCGAAGTAGCTCGCCAATGTTTGGCCAATGTCTGCGAATGTTTCGCGGCGGCCAAGAGAGCCTGCTGGCACTTTTTGACCGTAAACCAATACTGGGATGTGCTCACGAGTATGGTCAGTACCTGGCCATGTTGGATCACAGCCGTGGTCTGCTGTTAGGATAAGCACGTCATCTTCACCCATCAGTTCTAGCACTTCATTGATGCGACCATCAAAGTACTCAAGCGCTGCAGCGTAACCCGCCACATCACGACGGTGACCGTAAGCTGAATCGAAGTCGACGAAGTTAGTGAATACGATGGTGTTATCAGCCGCTTCTTTGATCGCTTCTTTCGTTGCTTCAAATAGTGCTGGAATGCCTGTTGCTTTGGTTTTTTTAGTGATCCCGCAACCAGCATAAATATCTGAAATCTTACCGATGGAATGAACCTGACCGCCCTTCTCATCAACTAACTTTTGTAAGATAGTCGCTGATGGTGGCTCTACAGATAGGTCACGACGGTTACCCGTACGCTCAAATTGACCTTTACCCGGGCCAATGAATGGGCGCGCGATTACACGGCCGATGTTGTAATCTTCTAGTTCTTCACGCGCAATTTGGCAAAGCTCTAGTAGACGATCCAGGCCGAATGTCTCTTCGTGACAGGCGATTTGGAATACAGAGTCCGCAGAGGTGTAGAAGATTGGCTGCCCAGTTTTCATGTGCTCTTCACCCAAGTCATCAAGAACTTGAGTACCAGATGCGTGGCAGTTACCTAGGAAACCGTCAAGACCCGCGCGCTCAAGGATGCGATCCGTCAGATCTTTAGGGAAGCTGTTTGCTTTGTCTGTGAAGTAACCCCAGTCAAACAGAACAGGAACACCTGCGATTTCCCAGTGACCAGACGGCGTATCTTTACCAGAAGAAAGCTCTGCGGCGTGACCGTACGCACCAATGATTTCTGCATCAGCGTCTAGGCCAGGTGCGAAGCGACCTGTTGACTCTTTATGTGCCATTGCCAAACCTAACTTAGATAGGTTTGGAAGGCGAAGTGCGCCTTGACGTTGGTCGTTATCTGCTAAGCCTTTTTCGCATTGTTCTGCGATGTGGCCTAGTGTGTCTGAACCTACATCACCAAATTTCTCAGCGTCAGCGGTTGCACCAATACCGAATGAGTCTAGTACTAAAATAAATGCTCTTTTCATTGCTCGTTCCTTAGGCCCACTCGGCTTTTTATTATGGTTGAGTAGGCCTTGTGTAATTACTTGTTCTGTTAAATATCTTCTGCACGAATTTGGCGGTAAACCTCTGGAGTTGGTGTGTACTCACCACCTACTTTGATTGCACTGCGCAGTGCTTTTGCCGCTTCTTCCCACTGCTCTTCGCTGCGAGCGTGGATAACGGCAAGAGGTTTATCGCTATCTGCAACTTCACCCAAGCGGATGAACGCGTCGAAACCTACGGCATAGTCGATTTCATCAGTAGCAACACGGCGACCACCACCCATAGCAACGACAGCCATGCCAATCGCACGCGTGTCCATTGCTGAAACAATGCCCGTTTCCGTCGCGTAAACAGGCTTGATGATTTCCGCTTTTTCTAGGTAGTTATCGTAGTTTTCTACGAAGTCTGCTGGGCCGCCAAGACCCGCAACCATCTTGCCGAAGCATGCTGCTGCTTTACCGTTGTCTAGCGCTTCCATCAACTTCACACGTGCGTCTTCTGTGTTCTCAGCCAGTTTGCCAAGTACCAGCATTTCTGCACAAGAAGCCATGGTGACTTCAAGTAGGCGTGGGTTACGGTATTCACCCGTTAGGAAACGAACTGCTTCACGAACCTCCACCGCATTACCTGCCGAAGAGGCCAATACTTGGTTCATGTCTGTCAGGATTGCAGTGGTCTTAGTACCCGCACCGTTTGCTACTGCAACGATTGATTTCGCTAGCTCTTCAGACGCTTCGTAAGTTGGCATGAATGCACCAGAGCCGACTTTAACGTCCATCACTAGCGACTCCAGACCCGCCGCCAATTTCTTAGAAAGAATGGAAGCCGTGATCAGAGAAATGTTGTCTACGGTTGCGGTAATATCACGAGTCGCGTAAACACGCTTATCCGCAGGAGCTAGGTCACCGGTTTGACCGATGATCGCCACACCAGCGTCTTTAGTTACTTGCCCAAACACATCGTTGCTTGGTGTGATGTTGTAGCCAGGAATAGACTCAAGCTTATCTAGAGTACCGCCTGTGTGGCCAAGACCACGGCCAGAGATCATTGGTACGAAACCGCCACATGCTGCCACCATAGGGCCAAGCATCAAAGACGTTACGTCACCCACACCGCCGGTAGAGTGTTTGTCGACAATTGGGCCACCAAAGTTCATGTGGCTCCAGTCGATAACCATGCCCGAATCACGCATTGCACACGTTAGGGCGATGCGCTCATCCATGGTCATTTCATTGAAGAAAATCGTCATAGCAAACGCCGCGATCTGACCTTCAGATACGGTGTTATTTGCTACGCCTTGAATAAAGAAGTTGATTTCGTCTGCGGTAAGTACTTCACCGTCACGTTTTTTACGAATGATTTCTTGTGGTAAATACATTAGTGCCTCCCATGCTCTCGTGAGCCATGGTTAAGTAGGATAGAAGAGGTTTGGTAGCACCCGTTTAGGTGCTACCGTTCAGACATATTATTGGGATTAGTACGCTGCTGGATCAGCGGTTTCGTCTGTCACTTCTAATGTATTTAGTAGGTTAGTTAGCAGGCTAGACGCACCGAAACGGTAGTGACGGGCATCAACCCAGTTGTCACCTAGGATTTCGTCAGCCATTGCTAGGTATGCAGCTGCGTCTTCAGCAGTGCGCACACCACCTGCTGGTTTGAAACCAACAGTTTCTGCAACACCCATGTCGCGAATCACTTCAAGCATCATGCGTGCATATTCTGGTGTTGCGTTTACTGGCACTTTACCAGTTGAAGTTTTAATGAAGTCAGCACCTGCTTCAATACAGATTTGAGATGCTTTCTTGATTAGTGCTTCTTCTTTTAGTTCACCCGTTTCGATGATCACTTTAAGAAGAATGTCACCACAAGCTTCTTTACATTGCTTAACTAGTTCGAAGCCTACTTTCTCATCACCCGCCATTAGCGCGCGGTATGGGAAAACAACGTCAACTTCGTCTGCACCGTAAGCAACCGCCGCTTTTGTTTCAGCAACAGCGATTTCGATGTCGTCGTTACCGTGTGGGAAGTTCGTTACTGTTGCAATGCGAACCTCTGGCGTACCTTGCTCACGAAGTGTCTTCTTAGCAATAGGAATAAAGCGAGGGTAAATACAAATTGCAGCTGTGTTGCCTACTGCTGTTTTCGCGTCATGACATAATGAGATCACTTTTGCATCAGTGTCATCGTCATTCAACGTAGTTAGGTCCATAAGTTTAAGTGCACGTAGCGCTGCTGCTTTTAAATCGCTCATTTCTATCTCCGATCAATATTCAAAAAATTCACTACTCAGCCTTACATCACGTCTCTAACTATAATCAACAAGTCGAGACAATGTGAGTAAATGGCTAAACAGTCTATTAATGAACGGACTTGGTTCCCTGAAGACTCGGCATATACAGCGAAAATTTCATATGCCAATTGCTATCCTTGTCACCGCACAGTACCAGTTTGGCCTATGGCACAACAATCTATGATTGCGGTGTCTTTAATATCACATCACACAGCAAAACGCCTATTAGATCTGATATTGCTGGGCAAGTCATTTGCCCATCGATTATGTAATATTCATTACGTGATTAAGTATCAACCTTAACCACTATCCTGTGATTAATACATTATAGAGTTTCACCGCAAAACTGTAGCACCAAATAGAGCGCAAACGGTTTGTATCTCAAAATTTCCTAGCCCCTATTCCATCGGCTGCGTAACTCATAGACTGAGTCCGGCATCCGGTGAGATTTTAGAGCCCGAAAAACGAAAAATGCCCCGCAGCAATCTCTTGCTACAGGGCATGATGTAAAACGGCGTCTATATATTAAGAACCGATTCTAATTATAGTGCTGCAAGGCTTAAGCAGAAGCCTGCAATTGTCGCTGCCATAAGGTTAGACAACGTACCTGCAAGCACAGCTTTAACACCCATGCGAGCGATGTCACTACGACGGTTTGGTGCAAGGCTACCTAGACCACCAAGTAGAATCGCGATAGAAGAAAGGTTCGCGAAACCACATAGTGCGAATGAGATGATAGCTGTTGTCTTCTCAGACATTACTTCACCAGTTGCCGCGATTACTTGAGCGTTTTCACCTAGGTATGGTGTGAAGTTCAAGTAAGCAACGAATTCGTTCACTACGATTTTCTGACCGATGAATGAACCAGCAGTTACTGCTTCAGCCCATGGAACACCGATTAGGAATGCTAGTGGAGAGAATGCGTAACCTAGGATTAGCTCTAGCGTTAGTTCTGGCATGCCGAACCAACCACCGATGCCACCTAGCATACCGTTGATCAGCGCGATTAGACCAACGAATGCGATTAGCATTGCACCTACGTTAAGCGCAAGTTGTAGACCAGAAGCCGCACCGCCCGCTGCTGCGTCGATTACGTTTACTGGTTTGTCGTCGCCGCCGTCCATCGCTTCTTCAATACTTTCGTGAGGCTGGTCAGTCTCTGGGTGAAGGATTTTAGCGAATAGTAGACCACCTGGTGCCGCCATGAATGATGCTGCTACTAGGTACTCTAGTGGAACACCCATTGAAGCGTAGCCCGCTAGTACACCACCAGCAACAGAAGCTAGACCACCACACATTACCGCGAATAGCTCTGATTGAGTCATTTTTGGAACGAATGGACGAACAACTAGAGGTGCTTCTGTTTGACCTACGAAAATGTTTGCTGCTGCTGACATTGATTCCGCACGTGAAGTGCCCAGCGCTTTTTGTAGTGCGCCACCAAGAATCTTGATAACCCATTGCATAACGCCAATGTAGTAAAGAACTGAAATCAGTGCAGAGAAGAAGATCAGTGTAGGAAGAACACGGAATGCGAAGATGAAACCGCCGCCGCCGAATACTTCGAACATCTTGTCAGAAACAAGACCACCGAACAGGAATGATGAACCATCGTTACCGTAGTTGATAACGTTAGAAACACCTGAAGAGAAACCGTTTAGTAGATCACGGCCCCAAGGTACATACAGAACAAATGCACCTAATGCGAATTGGATAGCGAATGCGCCACCCACAGTTCTTAGATTGATAGCTTTTCGGTTATTAGAAAATGCCACTGCAATCGCAAGAAGCACTACCATACCGATTAGGCTCATAAACAGGCTCATAGTTTATGACTTCCTTATAAGTTATTTATTGGCGTGTTACAAAATGGAGCTATAAAGCGGGAGCAATTATACTCATGCAGAATCAATTAAAGTAATGCCAGCCTCACACTTTCCTATAAGATTCATGATTGATTCAGCCAGCTTTGTGAGTTAATTCACAATAAGCAGGAAAACGTTTTCTATTTCAAACCACATCTTTAGATTTTATTCACATATCGAGAAAGCAAAATTGCTATTTTTCCATAACTGAGAGGCAATCGATTGCTTTGGACCGTTATGCAACTCTACGAGCTCATTAAAGATGTGAATGAGTTTGGCTGGGTGATTCGACTCCCCTTGATACCCAATTATAGGCATATCCGGTGCATCTGTTTCGATCACGAGATGTTTGAGTGGTAATTTTTGAATTGCGTCGCGCGTTTTCTTCGCTCTTGGGTAGGTGATGGTTCCTCCTACACCGATAAAAAAACCTAATTTGACCCACTCCATTGCTTGCTGATAACTCCCAGAGAAAGCATGTAGCACACCACCCCGAGGGAGCTTCGCCGCTTTAACCATTTGAATAAGGCGATTGTGCGCTTTTCGGCTATGTAAAATAACTGGGAGTTCGAAGCGTCTAGCCAGTTCAAATTGAACTTCAAGTGTCTTTTCTTGCAACTGTGGGTCAACATCAATGGCAAAATCTAGCCCACACTCTCCTATTGCCACGCACTGGGGAGCATTTTGTTTTAGATAATGCTCCAATTCAGCAAAGTGCTGCTCGACGTTATCTTCAAGAAAATACGGATGAAACCCAAGGGCGTAATACAAATTGGCATGTTGATCTGCCAAGGTTTGAATACGAGCCCAGTTTTGAGGTCCCACTGAAGGAATCAGAATTCTTGTCACGCCTTGCGTTTGAGCTAGCTGAAGTTGATGTGCAAAGTCACCTTGGAATACATCAAAGTCAAAGTGACAATGGGTATCAAAGAGCTTCATCTTGAGACTTTTTATCTGTACCGACAAACTGAGAATCAGAAAATAACAGAGCTTCACTGTTCTCTTCATTTTGATGGGCAGGATCTTTTCGATACGGAACGCAGCTGCGTTTTTGATCGGGCGTTAGTCCCATCTCCTTGCACCAGTCGTCGTAATGCTTCAATCCTCGTTTAAACCAGTTCATATCTCATCCTTATAAAAACGCCCTTGGCTAAGTTTATAGCCAAGGGCGTTTTAAAATCTAGTTTGCGTTAAAGCTTACCCAAACCGCTTTTTGATTAGTGCTCACGCGTCGCACGGAAATCAATATCAGGGAAACGCTCTTTCGCCAAGTTTAAGTTAACCATTGTTGGTGCAATATACGTTAGGTTATCACCACCATCCAATGCTAAGTTTGCTTGGTTCTTACGTTGGAACTCATCCAGTTTCTTCGCATCATCACACTCAACCCAACGCGCAGTTGCAACGTTGATGCCTTCATAAATCGCTTCAACGTTATATTCAGACTTCAAACGAGCCACAACAACATCGAACTGAAGTACACCAACGGCACCAACGATCAGATCGTTGTTTTGTAGTGGACGGAATACCTGTACCGCACCTTCTTCTGATAGTTGCACCAAGCCTTTTAGTAGCTGTTTCTGCTTTAGTGGATCTTTCAGGCGAATACGACGGAACAGTTCCGGGGCAAAGTTCGGAATACCAGAGAACTTCAGTGACTCACCTTGAGTAAAGGTATCACCAATCTGGATAGTTCCGTGGTTATGCAGACCAATGATATCACCCGCGTAAGCGTGTTCTGCACGTGAACGGTCACCAGCCATAAAGGTTACTGCATCAGAGATACTCACCTGCTTGCCAAGACGAACGTGGTTCATCTTCATACCCTGCGTGTAAGTACCCGATACAATACGCATGAATGCGATACGGTCACGGTGTTTCGGGTCCATGTTTGCTTGGATCTTGAATACGAAACCAGAGAACTTCTCTTCTGTCGCTTCAACTTCACGCTCAACCGCCTGACGCGTTTTCGGTGCTGGCGCCCACTCTGTTAGACCATCTAGCATGTGGTCTACACCGAAGTTACCTAATGCGGTACCGAAGTAAACTGGCGTCAGGTCACCTGTTAAGAACATTTCCAAATCAAACTCAGGGCAAGCACCCATAACAAGCTCAAGCTCTTCTCGAACACTTTCCGCAAGGCCTGCACCGACTTTTTCATCAAGCTCTGGGTTATCTAGACCTTTGATGATTCGAACTTCTTGAATCTCATGACCGTGACCAGATTCGTATAAAATCGTTTCATCACGGTGAATGTGATACACACCTTTAAACTCTTTACCACAGCCGATTGGCCACGTGATAGGCGCACACATCATGCCCAATTCGTTTTCTACTTCGTCCAATACTTCCATTGGATCACGAACGTCACGGTCAAGTTTGTTCATGAAGGTCACGATTGGCGTATCACGTAGACGGGTTACTTCCATCAGCTTACGAGTACGATCCTCGACACCTTTCGCTGCATCGATAACCATCAAACACGAGTCGACTGCCGTTAGAGTACGATATGTATCTTCCGAGAAGTCTTCGTGTCCAGGAGTATCAAGTAGGTTTACCAGGCAATCATTGTAAGGGAACTGCATCACAGACGTGGTTACCGAGATACCACGTTCCTTTTCCATTTCCATCCAGTCTGATTTTGCGTGCTGTGCATTACCACGACCTTTAACCGTACCTGCTTTTTGAATCGCGTTTCCGAATAAAAGGACTTTTTCAGTAATGGTGGTTTTACCCGCATCCGGGTGAGAAATAATAGCGAACGTTCTACGTTTAGACACTTCGCTTAGAAAAGGTGTATTTGACATGAAACTGGTCTTCTTTGATGTCTGAATGCTTGCTCGAAAAGCAAACACGCTTTTTAGATTCAATATTGCGCGGTATTCTCGCTTATTATTGCCTCAGGGGCAACTGATCGCTTTAGGGGCGACTTCCCTAATGGGATGCGTTAACGTTAGTGAAAGAAGAGATAACTCATGATGATCGCATCTTCTTTTCCCGTGCCAGTTTTCGCAGGGTAATAGTTATGACGTCGTTCAACTTCATTGAATCCAGCTTGTTCATAAATATAAATAGCAGGCTTATTACTCTCTCGCACCTCAAGCCAAGCACTCTCCGCTTTTGATTGCTCACAATGTTCTAAGAACGCATCCAACAGTTTTTGACCATAGCCTTTACCCTGAAGATGCGGCGCGATAGCAATATTCAGCAACGTAACTTCACCGACAATATTCTGCGCATAGAAGTAGCCAATCACCATCTCGCCATCGAGCATCACATGATGACATGCTCCACGGCTGGATAAATCACGTACCAAAGACTCTGCCCACGGATGCGAGTGTGCTTGCTGCTCAATTTGCCAAACTTGATCTAAGTGCTCAGCGCACATTGGTAAGATTTTAGTTGTCATTATTTACCTAGGGGTTCATGTGCAATACCAATTGCAGTAAAACGGGGATTAATGCTTATTTGCGCGAATTGTTGCAAGAACAAATCTGTTGCCAAAGTGCACGTTTTTGTTGGGTATTCCCATCCACATCTTGCAACAATGGCGATGTCAGCGGTTTAGTGTCAGGCAATACTTCGGCTTCACACCCAGCAAACCAAACCCACTCAAGCTCGTGCTGGCCAAGTAATGGAAATCGCTCTGGCTCAATATGTAACGCTTGGTCAAGCGTTAACTTCATACTCTTTAGGATGTTTTCAAACAAAACCGCCGTCTCATTCTCTGGACATACCGGAGAAATTAACAGGAGTTTGCAAGAACTTTGCAAATCGATTTTTGGCGATTGGTAACCTGCCAATCTATCTGGGTGTACCAGCTCCCATGTGCTGATGCCCATTTCGTGTAAATACTGTTTCTCGTTAATTGACATTTTCCGTCACCTATTTGAACGAGGGCAATCCTAACAAATAATCTTGATTATACCTAAAGGACTTCAAGGAACACCTCAATACATTGGAATGATTGAACTGTTCTGCCTATGACAATGGCCATACCGTAGGTATAACATATGAGGTACATTATGAAATTCTTACCTACACTGCTGCTTTGCGCACTGGTAGCCGCCACCAGCATGAGTGTTTTTGCTAATAGCAGCGATGAGTGGGAGCTGATTGCAACAAAAACCGTCAAATTCCAAACAGAAACGGATACCGTGACACCAAATAGCCTATTTCGAAATCGCAGCTTCAGTAAAATTAAACTGAAATGTGTGCAGGGCACGGTAGACATTAACGACTTAAAAGTCTTGATGACGGACGGTAGTGAGAAAAAGCTAACCTCTATGGGTGTGCTAACAAGTGGATTATCGACTCGTGCATGGAGACTTCCTGGCTCAAAAGAAGCGAAGCTAAAACAGATTGAAATGACTTACAGCAGTTGGGGCAGCAGAAAACTCAATGTTTTAGGGCTAAGTAAGAAAGCAAAAATAGAGGTTTGGGGTAAGAAGAAAAGTGACCAGTCGTCTTAACCTCCCTATCTCAGTTTTCAATGAACTAAGAAAGAAGCCCACTGAGTTAGTGGGCTTCTTTCATTTACAGTTCAGAGAACTCTGGCGCGTAATCTATGCGTCCGGAGTGTCCGGCACATTGACCTTCGACCAACTCTGCGATACGAAATGCACCTTTAGGAACATCCCAAGCGCATTCGAATCCCATCTCGTCGCATGATTGAAAGCCCTGGCGCGCGTAATAATCAGGATCGCCCAACACCACACACACTGGATAGCCAAAATCACGAAGTGAATCAAAACCTTCTTTGATCAACTCTGCAGCGATGCCTTGGCGACGGTAATCTTCATGAACAGCCAATGGCGCCAGCCCTTGCCACGACAAATCTTCACCATTTAAGGTCACTGGGCTAAATAAAGCATGGCCTATCACCTCTCCCTCATCTGTACACGCGACTAAGGAAAGTGTGAATTTGCTGTTTTCGCGCAAACGCATCACAAGCTTAGCTTCAGCTTCCGTCGGGAAGGCGTGTTTCAATAAGCGGTCAATGGTAAGAATGTCCGCAGGGGCTTCAGTTCGAATAAGCATTCGCTACTCCGGTTGGTTGTGCAGGCGCTTGAACTCCTTTCTGAACAAAATCAGCCAATTGATTCAAAGCGACTTGCATTGCTTTCGGTAACTGCTCTAAGTCGACACTGTCCATTAAGTTTTTCACTTCTAAGCCAAGCTCAGTATCGCCTTCAATTGAAAGGCGACGTTGGAAGAACAGTGTGTCAGGGTCTTCTTTACGACCAGCAATCAGTACTAGGTCGTTTAGATTACCACTAAAACTCACATCTTCCTGAACTGGTTTTTCAGCTACCACTAATTTTTCGTCTTGATAGCTGATGTACCATGCTAAGTTCAAGTCTTTAATCGCAACTTTTAACCACTTGTCTTCAAGGAACTCAAAGTCACCATCTTCCAAGGCTTCTTTAAACACCATTTTTAGCCCCTCCAGCAATGCTTTTTGCTGAATTGGCTGTGGTAATAACTGGACTGGAGAACGCAAAATGTTAGCTGCGTTCTTTACTAGTTGACTGCGAATCTTGTTTAACACGTTCATTATCCGTTACTTTGTCATTAGGTTGCCTATATTAAGCAATCGTGGCAATGAGATTACTGTTATGTATCAATAAAGTGCTTATTTTAGATTGGTGGATTATTGTTCACTAACGCTTCTTTTTTTGAAGTTACGTGTATTATTGATGCGAACAGGTGGATAAACACTTTTACAACCGTATTTTCAAAGTTATAGTTATCTGAGCGTATCCATGTGATTGTCGACTGTAAAGTTAAAACCGCGAGCCCTTTAATGGCAAGCGATACTGGACTTGATAGTAGACCGCCGCAGGCTTATCAGGGTGTCGCTTTTTATACACGGACGAATAATCTGGCTCATTGGAGATCGGTAATACCCTAATGCCTTCCCAGCAATTAAAACATTGGTTTGCCACGCTAACCTCAAATAGCCCTTTCTTCTTTGCCATTCTTGATAAAAAACACAATTATCGAATGGTAAGTGACCGTTACTGCGATATCGCAGGTTTAAGTCATGAGGAAATCATCGGCTTAAACGATTGCCAGGTACTGGGTGAGCAGTTTTATAAAAAGCTGGCCCCTTACTATCAGCGTGCATTCAAAGGAACGCATGTCGAAGCCGAAATCACCCTCGATGAAACCGACCTTGAAACAAGCCTGCACTTTAGTCTGTCACCGGTTTTTGAAGGTAACGAAATTCGCTTTGTCGTTTTTCACGCTGTGGATACTTCAGAAAAGCAGATCCTCGTACGCTCCTTAGAGGAGTCCGAAAGTAAGTTTGCGAAATTGACACAACTACTGCCTGACGGTCTGCTGCTTATCGAAGATGACATTATCATCTCTGCCAACCCTGCATCAGCACGCCTTCTGGGACTGAACTCTCCCCATGAGTTGTTAGGCGAAGAGCTCAGCCGTTTATTCATCGATGAAAACAGCAAGAAAGTGTTTAGTCATCGTTTGAGTACATTAATTTCTGACAAGCCTTTTGTTTGCTTAACCAGCGCGAGATGTGGCTTTGAACGAAAAGTTCAGTTACACGCTGATTCCACGGCGATATTAGGTAGCGAGTCTCAAATCATCTTGATCCAAGACGCTGACGATACACCTAAGAATTTGTCTTCTGCATCGAATGAAGACATACATATTGATTCGCTCACCAAACTGTACAACCGCTTTGGTTTTACCAAACGTTTGGAACAGCTGATCAAAAAGCAAACGCCGCTTCTGGTGTTCTATTTGGATATCGATAACTTCAAAAACATTAATGATTCACTTGGTCACCACATTGGCGATAAAGTGATTCAAGAGGTATCGGCCCGTCTTAAACGATTACTGCCAAATCAAGCGATTATTGGTCATTTGGGTGGCGATGAGTTTGGCGTCATTCTGCCAGAACCAGAAAATACCCGCATGGCTGAAATTTTGTCAGATCGCATTATCTCGTTGATCAACCAGCCTTTCGACTTGCACCACTTCAGTAAACGCCTTGCGTGCTCAATTGGTAGCGTTCGTTACCCTGAAGACGGGCAAGATGCGAGAATCCTGCTACAAAATGCTGATACGGCGATGTATGAAGCCAAAGATCGTGGCCGAAATCGCCTGATCAAATTTAACGACCAGATGAACAAAGAAGCGCGCATGCGTTTGTGGCTTGAAATCGAACTGCAAAAAGCATTGCAGCAGAACGGTTTAGAAGTGTGGTATCAACCAAAGGTTAACGCGCGTGACTTCAGCATTAACGGTGCCGAAGCGCTCGTTCGTTGGAAACACCCTGTCGAAGGTTACATTAGCCCAGGTTCATTCATTCCTGTCGCCGAGCGTGCAGGGTTAATCGAACACCTTGGACGCGTCGTGATGCGTGATGTTTTCAATACGGTAAAACGTTGGAAACAACAAGGCATACTGCCAGGTCGTGTCGCTATCAACCTCTCTCCCGAGCAATTTGGTAATCCACAGCTGATCGACTTTATGGAAAAGTTGCTTCGCACTACCGAGCTTGATCCAAGCTGCATTACCTTCGAGCTAACCGAAAGTGCCGTGATGAGTGATAGCGAACATACACTGCAAATGCTGAATGCGATTAAGAAACTGGGCTTCGCCCTCTCTATCGATGACTTTGGTACCGGTTACTCTTCCCTTTCCTACTTAGCGCGCTTCCCTATCGACGAGCTGAAAATCGACCGCGCGTTTATTAACGATATCGACACGCTACCCAAACAGGTCACTGTGATTGAAAACATCATTAATCTGGGTAAGTCACTCGACTTGACGGTCGTTGCCGAGGGGGTGGAAACCCACCAGCAAGCTACTTTGCTCTCTAACCTTCAATGTAATGCGATTCAAGGATTCCATTTTTATCGCCCACAGCCAAAACATGAAATTGAAGAGCTGTTTGTACAGAATCGTCGTCATAAGAACTAACCCCGACTCGATACCCTTACTCTCAAGGGGTAAATATCGACTTTATTGAGCTAAACCTAACTTAGGTCAATTTCGCTATTCATAATTCTTCATAAAATGCGGACACCTTTTTATTCTCAATGATTGTGAGCATATGGAACTCTTGTGTCCCGCGGGTAACCTGCCTGCGTTAAAAACTGCGATTGATTGCGGTGCCGATGCCGTCTACATTGGCTTCAAAGATGATACCAACGCCCGTCACTTTGCTGGCCTCAACTTTAACGGCAAAAAGTTAGAAAAAGCGGTGCAATACGTTCACGACCGCGACAAAAAAATTCATGTCGCGTTGAATACCTTCGCTCATCCCAATGGCTTTGAGCGCTGGACGAACGCGGTAGACAATGCAGCGGCATTGGGTGTGGACGCGCTGATTGTTGCAGACATTGCAGTTCTGGAGTATGCAGCTCGCAAATATCCCGATCTGGAACTACATCTTTCAGTGCAAGCATCTGCGACCAACATCGCAGCCATTGATTTTTATAAACAGAACTTCAACGTAAAACGTGTGGTGCTGCCTCGCGTCTTATCGATTCATCAGGTGAAGCAGCTTTCGCGCAACATCACTAGCGATGTCGAGCTTGAAGTCTTTGCTTTTGGTAGCCTTTGTATTATGTCCGAAGGCCGTTGTTATTTGTCATCATACATGACGGGTGAGTCCCCAAACACTGTGGGTGCCTGTTCTCCTGCCAAATACGTTCGTTGGCAAGAAACTGATCAAGGTCTTGAGTCTCGTCTAAACAATATCCTAATTGACCGCTACTGCGCAGGAGAAAACGCGGGCTACCCTACGCTCTGTAAAGGTCGTTTTGAAACAGAAATTGATGGTGAGAAAAAACGCTATCATGCTCTTGAAGAGCCAACCAGTTTGAACACCCTTTCGATGCTGCCAGAACTATTTGCCGCTAATGTCGCGTCTGTAAAAATTGAAGGGCGCCAACGCAGCCCAGCTTACGTAGAGCAAGTCACTCGAACATGGCGAGCCGCGATTGATCGCTACCAAGCCAACCCAGAAGCTTACCAAGTTGAAGCCGCATGGGATGCGACGCTCGCAAATGTGTCAGAAGGAACGCAAACCACCCTAGGTGCTTACCACCGTAAATGGCAGTAGAGGTTAAGATGGATAACTCAATGAAATACGCACTTGGCCCACTACTCTATTTTTGGCCAAAACAAGATGTAGAAGCCTTCTACCAACAAGCAAAACAAAGCTCTGCAGACATTATTTACCTGGGTGAATCGGTTTGCTCTAAACGCAGAGAAATGAAACCAGCCCACTGGTTGGAAATCGCCAAAGACTTATCTGCCTCTGGCAAGCAAGTCGTTATCTCTACGATGGCGCTACTGGAAGCACCGAGTGAAGTAAACATCATGAAGAAGTACATCAATAACGGTGACTTCGCCATTGAGGCTAATGACGTATCGGCGGTTCAATTAGCATCAGAGCATAAAGTGCCTTTCGTCGTTGGTCCTGCAATCAATACTTATAACGCACACACGCTCAACTTATTTTTGAAGCAAGGTATGATGCGTTGGTGCATGCCTGTCGAGCTCTCTCGCGAATGGTTAAACGATACTTTAGTTCAGTGTGACGAGCTTGGTATTCGTAACAAGTTTGAAGTTGAGGTATTTAGCCACGGTTATTTGCCTTTAGCATATTCCGCTCGCTGTTTCACTGCCCGAGCTGAAAACCGAGCGAAAGACGATTGCGAAACCTGCTGTATCAAATACCCTACGGGTATCCAGGTCAGCAGCCAAGAAGGGCAAGAAGTCTTCAACCTTAACGGCATTCAAACGCAATCAGGGTATTGTTATAACCTGATCAATGACTTACCAAGCATGCAAGGGCTGGTTGATGTGGTCCGCTTAAGCCCTCTCGGTGTGAGTACACTTTCTGAGTTAGAGCATTTTCGCTCAAACGAGCACGGCGACAACCCTGAAAAACTTGAAAGCCGCCAATGCAATGGCTATTGGCATCAGCTAGCTGGCTTAGAAGTAAAAAACATTTAGCTCTCCAAAAAAGAAAAGCGAGGCCCAACCTCGCTTTTCTCTATCAGCCATTGTTAACAGGCTTGCACTGTTGGCTCAGCCGAAGTTTCGTTTAGCAGCTTTTTCACGTCCCGCCACAACATACTGACCACAACTAAACTCAGCGCAATATTGGACAATGGGAAAGCCAGCCAAATGCCTGTCACGCCAAACAGTTTCGGCATAACGAACAAAAACGGCAGTTGAACCAACATGTTGCCTAGTGTCACAAACATGGCTTTGCTGCCTTTGTTTACCGATTGGTAGTACGCAGCCGCCACGACTAAAAAGCCATCTAGGAACAACGCAAACATGTGTAAACGAATCCCGATCACCGTGCTATCAATCAACTGTTGATCAGCATTGTTAAACACCGAGACCAACTCGTACGGGAAAAGGTTCATCAAACCCACAAACGCCACACCACCAAGCACAGATGTCCCCATTGCGACTTGCAGTAATTTTCTGACGTTCGCCTGGTTGCGCGCCCCGTGATTGAAACTCACTAGAGGTTGCATACCGTTCGCGATTCCCTCTGCAATCAGATAGTAAACCGTCACGATATATCCCAAAATGGCATACGCCCCTATTAACATTGCACTTCCGTACTGAGCAAATAATGCGTTGTGCATTGCCACCATCACAGAGCCGTACGCGTACATAAAGAAGCTAGATGTACCGATCATTATAATCTTTGGTGCAACATCAACTTGAACCTTAAAGTCACTGATTCGAAGGCGTAAGGTCGCTTTTGAAGTAAAGAAGTAACCAATACCAAGCACGGTTACCACCAATTGTGCCAGCGCTGTAGCAATGGCCGCTCCGGTTAACTCCCACCCCAACCAAGCAATAAATACGTAGTCTAATACAATATTAATGACAGCACCGATGACCATCAGCATCGTTGCTAAGTTCGGGCTGTCGTCATTGCGTAAAAGAAATGGAACCGCGATAGAGCCTAGCGTAAATACGCACGCGACAATCAGAATATGCAGATATTGCAGCGCGAGTTCAAACACTCGCCCTTCCGCCCCCTGCCAGCGAATAAATTCATCGGCAAAATAGAACAATATGGTAGCAACGACCGGCATCAATATCGCTAACAACCCCAATCCGGTTGTTAAAATACGCTTCGCGCCTTCATGATCGTTTTCTCCTTGCTTAATCGACGTTAGCGCACCAGTCCCCACGCCAATCATCATCCCTATACCAAGGATGGAACCGATGATCGGCCACGCAACATTGATCCCTGCTAATCCGTCAGCACCAACATAACGGCCAATAAAAATGCCATCAACTATTTGATATAAACCGTTCACGAGCATTGCTGCGACGGTTGGAATCGTATATTTCCAAAACTGTCTATAAATTGAGTTTTGCATGACTGCCACCAGTAGTTAGCAAAGCTAACCATTTAATTAGCAAGACTAACTAAATAGTTAAATTAAATAAAAGAAAAATGAAACACCAAAGGCTAATACGTACAGCGGAGGCCTTGGGTTTAATTTAAAATGACTTATTGCTCAATGCTTTATTCAGTAAAGCTTGTAACTGCTCAGCTTCTTGCTGATTTAATTGTTGCATCATTTGTTCAGAGATATCTTTGTAAACCACCTGCTCCAAAGACATTTTTTCTGCGACTTCTTCTGTCAGCAATACACGCTTAGCACGGGCATCCTCATTACATGCGATGCGTTTCACTAAACCCTTTTTTTCCAAACGAACAACCATTGTAGATGCGGAAGGCTTAGTCACTTGCAACTCTTCTGCAAGATCGGTTATTCGTACACCCTCAGGGTAAACCTGAATCACACGTAAATAGTCGAACTCATTAAAGCTTAGATGTGATAACGGATCTTCTTTGGCATAAACACGCCAAGCTTTGGCGCAAAAACGCTCTAAATCAATCAAGCTTTCTTCTAGTGCCACAAAATCCACCACTACTTAGTTAGCAAGGCTAACTATTTTAAATAAGTCACTCATCAAGTTCAATCATAAAAAAGCCGCTCTCATCGAGCGGCTCTAAATCAATCAATTTCCTGCTTCTTAGCGGCCTTTAGCTTGGCCAATCTGTCTTGCTGTAATTGATCGTAGATTTGTGCCAGTTCCAAGAAGGAATACCGGTGCTCAACATAATCATAAACGTTGAACGAAATCGCGAGCTTATAAAGTGAGATGGCACTTGCGATGTCACCTTCAAGCTGATTACGCTTTCCAAGGTAGAAATACGTTTCCGTCAATCGTTCAGCTAGGCGATAGTTCTCTCTCGTTCCATCCATAATTGCTTTAAGCGCGTCTTCGTCCGAGACGTCTCGCAGCATGATGGCAACAAGAACCCATCCCCACTCTTCACTACGATCTCGTAAATAACGCTGTTGAAGATTGGCTTTTGCTTGCTCTGGATTTTGCTCAGCTTCGATGATGTACAGCCATAATGAACGAAAAGGATCCGTTGGCATTTCTTGATAGTGCTTGGTCATATCTTCTAAAGCGAGATCGATTCGGCCACCATAATACAGTGCAATCGCACGGTTGCGTTCAGCATAGGAATTATCCGGAGCCAACTCTATGGTCGAGTCAAACGCTTCATAAGCCGCGTCAAACTCCCCCACTTGGGTGAAATACACCCCCAAAAGATTGAAGATATCCGGTTGAGCAGGATTCAACTGCAAAGACTGGTTAAAGTCCAAACGGGCAAGATCACGCAAACCAACGCTATCGTAGTAGCTACCGCGCTCATAATGCATTTTAGCGCGTACTTCATCACTGAGATCAGGACGTTGTAGCAACTGCGATAAACGCGCGATTTGTACTTCTTGTTGAACGCTAGGCTGAAGTGGCACCGCCATCGGTGGATATAGCCACTTTTGTGCTGATTGCTGAGAAGTGTTTGCACAACCGGTCAGCGCGATAGCAACACATAAACTTGCGGTTTGAAACCATTTCACTAATTGATACTCCTGTTTGGACCGCTCAAAATTTATTTCTCTTAATGCAATATAGGCGATAACCTCGTTTGAGGTTAATGCGTCGAAATAAACCAAAAAAAGGGGAGCGAAAATGCTCCCCTTTTATAACATGCTTTCAGGCCCTTAATCTAATAAAAGGCTGAAAGTCTCATTTTGTCTTACTCGTCTTTCGCAGCTGGTGCTTCAGCAGCAGCTTCTTCAGCTGGCTTTTCTACCGCTTCTTTCATGCTTAGACGTACACGGCCTTGGCGGTCGATTTCAAGAACTTTAACTTGAACTTCTTGGCCTTCAGCTAGGTAGTCAGACACTTTCTCAACACGTTTTTCGGCGATTTGAGAAATGTGTACGAGACCATCTTTGCCTGGAAGAACCGTTACGAATGCACCGAAGTCAGCTAGACGTGCAACTTTACCCGTGTAGATACGGCCAACTTCAACTTCAGCAGTGATCTCTTCGATACGGCGGATAGCTTCTTTCGCAGCAGTGCCTTCAGTTGCAGCAATCTTGATAGTACCGTCGTCTTCGATTTCAATAGTTGTACCAGTCTCTTCAGTTAGAGCACGGATAACTGCACCACCTTTACCGATAACGTCTTTGATCTTCTCTGCGCTGATCTTCATCGTGTGAATACGAGGAGCAAATTCAGAGATGTCTTCACGGGCACCAGAGATTGCTTCATCCATTACAGATAGGATGTGCTTACGTGCGCCTTGAGCTTGGTTAAGCGCAATTTGCATGATTTCTTTAGTGATGCCTTCGATCTTGATGTCCATTTGAAGAGCAGTGATACCAGTGTTAGTACCTGCTACTTTAAAGTCCATATCACCTAGATGGTCTTCGTCACCAAGGATGTCAGAAAGAACAACGAAGTCGTCGCCTTCTTTAACAAGGCCCATTGCGATACCCGCAACAGAAGACTTGATTGGCACACCTGCGTCCATAAGCGCAAGAGACGTACCACATACAGAAGCCATTGAAGATGAACCGTTAGATTCAGTGATTTCCGATACAACACGTACTGTGTATGGGAACTCATCTACTGATGGCATTACTGCTGCGATACCACGTTTAGCCAGTTTACCGTGGCCGATTTCACGACGCTTAGGAGAACCTACAAAACCAGTCTCACCTACACAGTATGGAGGGAAGTTGTAGTGCAGTAGGAAGTGATCTTTACGCTCGCCTGTTAGCTCATCAATGATTTGAGCATCACGCTGAGTACCTAGAGTTGCCGTCACGATAGCCTGAGTTTCACCACGAGTGAATAGTGCGCTACCGTGTGTGCGAGGAAGAACACCAGTGCGTACATCTAGTGCACGAACCATGTCTTTTTCACGGCCATCAATACGAGGGTTACCCGCGATAATGCTACGACGTACAACTGTTTTCTCTAGATCATGGAAGATAGTGTGGATTTCTTTTGTATCCGCTTCAGGATCTTCAGCAAGAAGAACTTCATTTACTTCCGCAGCGATCTCATTGATACGGTCGTAACGAGCCATCTTCTCAGTGATTTTGTAAGCCTCAACAAGCTTCGCTTCTGCTAGCTCAGCAATCTTATCTTTAAGCGCTGTGTTTTCTTCAGGAGCTACCCAATCCCAAGCAGGAGTTGCCACTTCTGCTTTGAATTCGTTGATAGCTTTGATAGCAACTTGTTGTTGATCATGACCGTAAACAACCGCTGCTAGCATTTCTTCTTCAGTTAGGTTGTCCGCTTCTGATTCAACCATCAGTACGGCTGATTCTGTACCAGCAACAACAAGATCAAGCTTAGAAGTTTCTAGTTCAGTTTGGCTAGGGTTAAGTACAAGCTGACCATCGATATGACCGACACGCGCCGCACCGATAGGGCCGTTGAATGGAATGCCAGAGATAGCAAGAGCAGCAGAAGTACCGATCATTGTAACGATATCTGGCTGAACATCTGGGTTTACAGACATTACTGTCGCGATAACCTGAACTTCGTTTTTAAACGCGTCTGGGAATAGCGGACGGATTGGACGGTCGATTAGACGAGCTGTTAGCGTTTCGCCTTCAGAAGGACGACCTTCACGCTTGAAGAAACCGCCTGGGATTTTACCTGCTGCGTAAGTACGCTCTTGGTAGTTAACCGTTAGTGGGAAGAAGTCTTGACCTGCAACGGCTTCTTTTTTACCTACAACAGATACAAATACAGACGTATCATCCATTGTGACCATAACTGCTGCTGTAGCTTGACGTGCAATAACGCCAGTTTCCAAAGTAACTGTGTGGTTACCGTACTGGAACGTTTTAACAACTGGTTTTTCGAACATTGTTATTCCTTGTTTCTAATCTTCCTTTAGTGCTTAAAGAAATCTTAGATGTGTTAATTGACACTCAAGACATTACGAATCGCGACTAGTAAAAAGAAACTCGGAAATTCCTTTTGAATAGTCGCGACCTTTTGGTCGACGTGGTTGACTGTAATGCTATGAGCTTTTGAGAAAACCTCTTACGAGGTTTAGCCGCCAGTATTATAACGGCATAAGTCTAATTTGGCTAAATTTAGGCAACAAAAAAGGGGCATAAAGCCCCTTTTTAGACAAACTGCTATGCAGTCGCTGATTAGCGACGTAGGCCTAGACGTTTGATTAGGTCTTGGTAGCGAGCTAGGTTTTTACCTTTTAGGTAATCTAGAAGCTTACGACGACGAGAAACCATGCGTAGAAGACCACGACGGCTGTGGTGATCGCCTTTGTGCGCTTTGAAGTGACCTTGTAGGTGGTTGATAGAAGCTGTAAGTAGAGCTACTTGAACTTCTGGTGAACCAGTGTCGCCTTCGCCTTGTGCGTATTCTGCAACGATTGCTGCTTTAGTTTCTGCATTCAGAGACATAATTCTCTCCTAATAAGAGTAGGTTTAAAGTTGTAGCAGCCAATCTCTGATTCAGCCGCTACGCGAAGCGCGGATTATAGGGAAATTTCCTATCTCGTGCAATATAAAAATACCGACACTCAGGTCGGTATTTTCAATCATTTACTTGGATGCGACGTCATCTCGGAACACGACCAATCGCTTAGGAGCGATTTTGCCATCTTCGTTCATTTCGCCAACGCCAATAAACAAACGCTCTTCACCCATGGTAAGGCGAAGTGAGCCTTCGGTAGGCGCACCAAATACTTGAACAGGTTGCCCATGCTGAACCATATCCGCCAGTTCAGGCACTAAGTTGACTTCTGGTAAGTCTTCTACCGCTGTATCCATTGGTAACAGCAATGGGTCCAGTAGTTCTCGAGGAGCGCGCTCTTCACGGTGTGCTTGCTCTAGTAACTCATTCAGTTGCTCAAGTGTCACCATCTTCTCGTAAGGGTATTTCGCAACACCAGTGCGTCGAAGCATAGTTACGTGCGCACCACAACCTAACATTTCGCCTAGGTCATCCACGATGGTACGAATGTAGGTGCCTTTTGAGCAATGAACTTCCATCTCGACTTCATCGCCTTCAAAACGGTGAAGAACAATCTCGTATACCGTGATCTTACGAGATTCACGCGGAACTTCGATGCCTTTGCGAGCGTATTCATACAAGGGTTTCCCTTGATATTTCAACGCTGAAAACATGGAAGGTACTTGATCAGATTCGCCACGGAACTTCTCAATGCACGCTTCTAGCTTGTCTAACGTAACATCGATTGGACGTGTCTCTACGACTTCACCATCCGAGTCAGACGTGTTGGTACGTTCACCAAGCTTTGCGATCACACGGTAACGTTTATCAGAATCTAGAAGAAACTGAGAAAACTTCGTCGCTTCACCCAAGCAAATTGGCAGCATGCCTGTCGCTAATGGGTCCAAGGCTCCAGTGTGGCCTGCTTTCTCAGCAAAGTAGATTCGCTTTACTTTTTGCAGTGCATCATTGGAAGAGATACCTGTTGGTTTGTCCAACAGTATAACGCCATTAATTGGACGACCTTTACGACGACGAGCCATTATTCTTCGTCCTCACGACCAGAATCTTTTTGCTTTTTCTTGTCTGAGCTTACCACTTCAGACACTAGGTTAGACATACGCATACCTTCAACAAGCGTATTGTCATAATGGAAGCGGATTTCTGGCGTTAGACGTAGGCGAATGCGCTTACCTAACATCATGCGAATGTGCACTTCGTGCTCGCGTAGTGCAGCTAGACATGATTCTGGTGTTTGCTCGCCCACACATAGGAAGGTTACAAATACTTTTGCGTAAGCAAGGTCACGAGAAACTTCTACGTCTGAGATCGTTACCATGCCAAGGCGTGAGTCACGAACTTCACGTTGAAGGATCATCGCTAGTTCTTTTTGCAGCTGCTGTGCAACGCGCTGCGTGCGGCTAAATTCTTTTGACATATCTTTACTCTTATATAGAAAGAATGGGGGGTTGGTCAAAGCCAGCCCCCCATGGTGTATTCAACAACCAATTACTACTTATCTTTCAAAGACAATATTAGTAATTTTAGTCAATTAGTCTAGAGTACGTTTAATTTCAACGATTTCGAAGACTTCGATTTGGTCACCAACGCGAACATCATTGTAGTTCTTAACGCCGATACCACATTCGTAGCCATTCTTAACTTCTTGAACGTCATCTTTGAAACGACGTAGTGACTCTAGTTCACCTTCGTAAATAACAACGTTATCACGCAGTACACGGATTGGGTTGTTACGCTTGATCACACCTTCTGTAACCATACAACCAGCGATAGCGCCCAGTTTCGGTGACTTAAACACGTCACGAACTTCAGCAAGACCAATGATCTCTTGCTTGAATTCTGGAGCAAGCATACCGCCCATTGCTTGTTTCACTTCGTCAATCAATTGGTAAATGATTGAGTAGTAACGTAAGTCAACAGCTGCGGCTTCAACAGCACGGCGAGCAGAAGCATCTGCACGAACGTTAAAGCCAAGGATGATTGCGTTTGAAGCTTCCGCTAGTACTACGTCAGTTTCCGTAATACCACCAACACCAGAACCAACGATGTTCACTTTAACTTCGTCAGTAGATAGCTTAACTAGTGAGTCTGCGATTGCTTCTACAGAACCTTGAACGTCTGCTTTAAGTACAACGTTAAGTTCAGCAACTTCACCAGCAGTCATGTTAGAGAACATGTTCTCTAGTTTAGATTTCTGCTGACGAGCAAGTTTCACTTCACGGAACTTACCAGCACGGTAGTTAGCTACTTCACGCGCTTTACGCTCGTCACGAACTACTGTTGCTTCATCACCTGAAGATGGTACACCTGAAAGACCTAGGATCTCTACAGGGATAGATGGGCCAGCCGAAGTGATTTCTTTACCTAGCTCATCACGCATTGCACGAACACGGCCGTATTCTTGACCACAAAGAACGATGTCGCCTTTGTTTAGTGTACCTGATTGAACAAGTACTGTTGCAACTGGACCACGACCTTTATCTAGGCGAGATTCAACAACAACACCAGATGCCATGCCTTCAGCTACAGCTGTAAGTTCAAGAACTTCAGACTGAAGAAGGATTGCTTCTAGAAGACCATCGATGTTTGTACCCTGTTTAGCAGAGATGTGAACGAACATGTTCTCACCGCCCCACTCTTCAGGAATAACGTCGTATTGAGCAAGCTCGTTCTTAACGTTATCTGGGTTCGCGTCTTCTTTATCGATCTTGTTCACAGCAACAATTAGAGGAACGCCTGCCGCTTTCGCGTGCTGAATCGCTTCTACTGTTTGTGGCATTACGCCATCGTCTGCTGCAACTACAAGAACAACGATATCTGTTGCTTGAGCACCACGAGCACGCATTGCAGTAAACGCTGCGTGTCCAGGAGTATCAAGGAACGTGATCATGCCGTTGTCTGTTTCAACGTGGTACGCACCAATGTGCTGAGTAATACCACCCGCTTCGCCAGAAGCAACGTGTGTGCGACGGATGTAGTCAAGTGTTGACGTTTTACCGTGGTCAACGTGACCCATGATAGTAACAACTGGAGCACGTGGAACTGCTTCCGCGTTAGTGTCACGGTCAGATAGTACCGCTTCTTCCAGTTCGTTCTCTTTACGAAGAACTACTTTATGGCCCATTTCTTCAGCAACAAGTTGTGCTGTTTCTTGGTCGATCACTTGGTTGATAGTCGCCATAGCGCCCATCTTCATCATTACTTTGATAACTTCTGTCGCTTTAACCGACATCTTGTTAGCAAGTTCTGATAGAACGATCGTTTCGCCAATTACAACGTCTTGCTTAGCAACCGTTGCTGACTTATCAAAGCCATGCTGCATTGAAGTCGGTTTAGCAAGTTTGCCTTTACGACCTCTACCGCCACGTTGGTTGTTACGGCCACCGCGAGCTTGGTCGTCTTTACCTGAAGCTTTTTTCTTCTTACGACGACCGCTCTCTACTTTGCGATCTGCTTCATCTTCGGCTTCACGTGCGTATTGTGAAGTCGTTACATGGTAATCTGTATCTTCCATATCACCCTTTTTCTCTTCTGCAGCAGACCAACGCTCTTTATTCTTTTCAGCCAATTCGCGAGCTTCTTCAAGCTTGCGCTGACTTTCCTCTTCAGCCTTACGCTTAGCTTCTTCTTCCTGACGACGTTTAAGCTCGTCGGCCTCTTTTCGCGCTGCTTCTTGCTTAATTTTCTCTTCAGCATCACGCTTTGCTTTTTCTTCAGCATTACGTTGTGCATTCGTATCTACGTCTCGCTTCGCTTTTTCTTCAGCTTCACGTTTCGCTTTTTCTTCCGCTTCACGTTTTGCAGCTTCTTCAGCTTCACGTTTTGCAGCTTCTTCAGCTTCACGTTTTGCAGCTTCTTCTGCTGCACGTTTTGCTGCTTCTTCTGCTTCACGTTGTGCTGCTTCTTCAGCTTCACGTTTCGCTTCATCTTCAATTGTGCTGCGCTTCACGTATGTACGTTTTTTGCGCACCTCAACCTGAACATTCTTACTCTTGCCACCACCCGCGTTCACACTAAGTGTACTACGAGTTTTACGCTGAAGCGTAAGGCGAGTCGGCTCTGAATCACCTGATTTATCACCGTGTTCTTTCTTTAAATGAGAGAGAAGCTTCTGCTTCTCTTCATCAGTAACATTGTCAGAGCTCGCCTTTTTAATGCCAGCGTCAGCAAGTTGTTCAATCAAGCGGTCGACTGGCGTACCAATCTCATCACTCAGTGCTTTAACTGTTAATTGTGTCATGCCGCTTCCTCCTTGCCGAAAATTATGCTTCTTCGCCGAACCAACAGATGTTACGTGCGGCCATAATTAGCTCACCTGCACGTTCTTCGGTCAGGCCTTCGATACCTTCTAAATCGTCAATACCTTGGTCAGCAAGATCTTCCAGTGTCGCTACACCTTTCGCTGCCAATTTAAATGCCATCTCACGCTCAAGACCTTCAAGTGCAAGCAGATCTTCAGCCGGTTCTAGACCTTCAAAAGACTCTTCTTGTGCTAGTGCGATCGTCGTTAGTGCATCTTTTGCACGTCCACGAAGCTCTTCGATTAGTTCTTCATTCAAACCATCGATTTCTAGTAGCTCGTTAACTGGCACGTATGCGACTTCTTCTAGCGTTGAGAAACCTTCTTCAACAAGAAGTTGAGCGAAGTCTTCTTCAATATCTAGGTACTTCATGAAGTTTTCAATAGATGCTTGTGATTCTTCAGCGTGTTTCTTCTGAAGATCAGCAACTGTCATAACATTCAGTTCCCAACCTGTTAGTTGAGATGCTAGACGCACGTTTTGACCATTACGACCGATAGCTTGCGCTAGGTTGTCAGCTTCAACTGCGATGTCCATTGAGTGTGCATCCTCATCAACGATGATAGAAGCAACATCAGCTGGCGCCATTGCGTTGATAACGAATTGAGCTGGGTTATCATCCCAAAGCACAATATCGATACGCTCACCACCAAGTTCGCCAGAAACAGCTTGTACACGTGCACCA
Source organism: Vibrio sp. T9 (assembly GCF_003123985.1). Taxonomy (NCBI): domain Bacteria; kingdom Pseudomonadati; phylum Pseudomonadota; class Gammaproteobacteria; order Vibrionales; family Vibrionaceae; genus Vibrio; species Vibrio sp. T9. The sequence goes on along the minus strand of NZ_NIGY01000006.1, from coordinate 195,602 downwards.
CGCATACCAACACACGCACCTACAGGGTCGATACGTTTGTCATTTGTTTTGACAGCGATCTTAGCGCGAGAACCAGGATCACGTGCCGCGCCTTTCAACTCGATAATATCTTCAGCGATTTCAGGCACTTCAACACGGAATAGTTCTGCCAGCATTTCAGGCTTAGAACGAGTGATGAACAGTTGGAAACCACGTGCTTCTGGCGCAACTTTGTAAAGAAGACCACGAACGCGGTCGCCTGGACGGAAGTTTTCACGAGGAAGTTGGTCATCACGTAGGATTACCGCTTCAGCGTTGTTACCAAGGTCAAGTACGATTGTGTCGCGGTTTACTTTTTTCACAACGCCAGTGATTAGATCACCTTCATTGTCGATGAACTGCTCAACGATTTGTGCACGTTCAGCTTCACGAACTTTTTGTACGATAACTTGCTTAGCCGTTTGAGTCGTAATACGGTCAAACGTTACTGATTCGATTTCGTCTTCTACGTAGTCGCCAAGCTCGATTGAGTCATCTTCGTACTGTGCTGCTTCTAGTGAGATCTCTTTTGTAGGGTTCTCAACATCATCAACAACTAACCAACGACGGTAAGTCACAAACTCACCAGTTTTACGGTCAATGGCAACACGTACGTCGATTTCGATTTCGTATTTTTTCTTTGTAGAAGTTGCTAGAGCAATCTCAAGAGCCTCAAAGATACGCTCACGAGGTACCGCTTTTTCGTTCGATACCGCTTCTGCTACCGCTAAAATTTCTTTACTCATTGTATTTAGCCTCTAAGCTTAAACTTTTTTAGGGAACTAAAATTTAGGGATCAGGTTAGCTTTGGAAATGTTACTTAGAGCAAACTCTTCTTGCTGACCGTCTACAGTAATCGTCACTGTTTCGCCATCAACGCCGTGGATAATACCTTTCCACTTACGACGGTTTGCTACAGCCATTTTCAATACGATGCTGACCTCGTGACCAATAAATTGCTCGTAATGTGCTGCTTTAAAAAGTGGTCTTTCTAAACCTGGAGAAGACACTTCTAGGCTGTAAGCAACAGAAATTGGATCTTCAACGTCTAAAACCGCACTAACTTGGTGGCTAACTTCTGCACAGTCGTCCACGTTAATACCATTTTCATGGTCAATGTAGATGCGTAACGTTGAGTGCGCGCCTGCACGAATGAATTCTAATCCAACCAACTCATAGCCTGATGCCTCTACTGGTGCTTCAAGCATTTCAGTAAGTTGTCTTTCTAAACCAGTCATTTAACCACTCCAGAAACAAAAAAAGGGCTCAGAGCCCAATCAAAAAACCAAGCAGTCTCTGAGCTATTTCAAAAAGCTCAGATAACAAAAAACCCCGATAGTCGGGGTTTTATGCTGCTGGACCCTGATACGTTAAGAATAGCCAACAAATGCTTCTCTTAACTCGTAGTGTGGTTAGCACTACGCAAACTTGCCAATCTACGATTTCTTCTTAAAGAAAGAGATTGGTTGCGGGGGCCGGATTTGAACCGACGACCTTCGGGTTATGAGCCCGACGAGCTACCAAGCTGCTCCACCCCGCGTCCGACTTGCTGAGCATTATACTCGCAAACAAGTGATTTACAAGTTTGTAAATACATGGTGCCGAGAGAGGGACTCGAACCCTCACACCTAAGGCACTAGCACCTCATGCTAGCGTGTCTACCAATTTCACCATCTCGGCATCAAAACCTTACAGCTTATTGAGGAATTTCATCACCCGCAGGGGCTGGAACTTCACTCGCTGCATCCTTAACTTGTTCAACAACTGGTTGACCTAATGTTGGGTCTACCCATTGTGATTCAGTCTGGTGCGTAGACATACGACCAAGCAACAAGCTAACGATAAAGAATACGGTTGCTAAAATAGCAGTTGTTCGGGTTAAGAAATTACCTGAGCCGCCAGCACCAAACACTGTGTTTGAAGCACCAGCACCGAACGAGGCTCCCATATCTGCGCCTTTACCTTGTTGAATCAACACAAGGCCAATCACACCAAGCGCTGCCAACAGGTAAATCACAAGTAGAACTGAAAACATTTTTTCCACCTATGTTCCAAATTGTTGAGCCAGCGCCGTTCAAGAGAATAAATCATAATTGAACAAGGCTAGCGACCTCCTAACGGGAGGCGGAGCAATACTAGCGAAAGCCGGTAACGCTGACAAGGGAAAATTAGTAAAAAATCAATGCCAATGCGCTAAGCGCTCAAAAAAAGGGCAAAAGATGCCCTTTTCATTCACTGCATACTTTAACGCAATGATTAACAACTTGCTTTTACAGCTTCGGCAATTTTCAATGCAGAGCTTTGAACTAGCTCGCCATCCTCACCTTCCACCATAACGCGAATCAAAGGCTCTGTGCCAGATTTACGCAGCAATACACGTCCTTTATCGCCTAGCTCAGCTTCAACTTCTTCTACAGCAGCCAATACTGCTTGCGCTTCTAGAGGGTTGTTTTCACCAGCGAAACGTACATTTTCTAAAACTTGTGGGTAAAGCGTCATGCCTTGCGACAAGTCGTGCAGTGACATGTCACTACCAACAACAGAAGCAAGCACTTGTAGAGCTGCAACAATCGCGTCTCCCGTTGTTACTTTATCTAGCAAGATAACGTGACCAGAGTTTTCGGCACCGATCTTCCAGCCTTTAGCCAGCAATTGCTCCATTACATAGCGGTCACCGACAGCAGCACGAACAAATGGAATACCTAATTGCTTCAGGCCATTTTCCATACCTAGGTTAGTCATCAATGTACCAACCACGCCACCTTTTAGTTCACCACGACGCAGAGCATCACGTGCGATGATGTAAGCAATTTGGTCACCATCGACTTTATTACCTAAATGGTCAACCATGATGATACGGTCGCCGTCACCATCAAATGCAAGACCAAGATGAGCTTGCTCTTCTACAACGCGTTTTTGTAGCGCGCGAACGTCTGTAGCACCGACTTCTTCATTGATGTTGATACCATTTGGCTCAACACCCATCGCGATTACATCTGCACCAAGTTCTTTGAAGACATTTGGAGCAATGTGGTACGTTGCACCGTGCGCACAATCTACCACGATTTTAAAGTTTGCAAGACTCAATTCAGATGGGAAAGTACTCTTACAGAATTCGATGTAACGGCCTGCAGCGTCATTTAGACGAGTGGCTTTACCAAGTTCTGCAGACTCAACACATTCAATGTCTTTATCCAGCTCAGCTTCAATCGCCAACTCGATATCGTCAGGTAGCTTAGTACCTTCAGAAGAAAAGAATTTAATGCCGTTGTCGTAATATGGGTTATGCGATGCAGAAATCACAATCCCCGCCTCTGCGCGGAAAGTTTGAGTTAAATATGCCACTGCTGGGGTTGGCATTGGACCAGTAAATGTTGCTTTAAGTCCCGCTGCAGCAAGGCCTGCTTCTAATGCAGATTCAAGCATATAACCGGAGATACGCGTATCTTTACCTATAATAACTTTCTTTGTGCCTTGTTTTGCTAGTACACGACCAGCAGCCCAGCCAAGCTTAAGTACGAAGTCCGGAGTGATTGGGTATTGTCCTACTTTACCGCGCACACCGTCAGTACCAAAGTAACGTCTTTTATTCGACATAAACTTTCCTTTATTATTTTTAAATATTGTTTTTCGTCATCTCAACAACTTTCATTGCTTCGATTGTCTCTTCAAAGTCATGCACACGAATGATCTGCGCGCCTTTCATTGCTGCAATCGTAGCGCAAACGACACTCGCATTTGTACATTCAGCCGCTGGCTTATCCAACAACTTAAAAATCATTGACTTACGAGACATGCCAGCCAAAATTGGCAGGCCGAATTCATGAAACTTTTCAAGATGAGCGAGCATATGATAATTGTGTTCTATCGTTTTGCCAAAGCCAAACCCAGGATCGAGAATCAGTTGAGATTTATCAATCCCTGCTGCTTCACATGCCGCGATACGTTCTTCTAGAAAGGCAGATACGTCGCTCATCAAATCATCATAATGAGGTGCAACTTGCATGGTTCTAGGTTGACCTTTCATATGCATCAGACAAATTGGAAGCTTTGCTTCTGCTGCGACTTCGAGAGCACCAGGTTCTTGCAAAGATCGAATGTCATTGATCAAATCTGCACCAGCATCAATAGCTTGACGCATAACTTCCGCTTTACTGGTATCGACCGAAATCCACACATCGTACTTTTCACGAATGGCCTTGATTACTGGGACAACACGTCGAAGTTCTTCTTCTAAAGACACATCTGGCGCGCCAGGCCTTGTCGACTCCCCACCAACATCAACAATGCTTACACCAGCCTTTATCATTTTATCAACTTGAGCAAGGGCGAGTTCAATCGAGTTGTATTTACCACCATCCGAAAAGGAATCCGGAGTCACATTTAGAATGGCCATAACATGTGGACGGGAAAGATCTAAAGATTTGTTATTTGCTGTAATCATCATCATAAACACAAAAACCCCGAGATAACTCGGGGTTTATTATTATCAACACTCTTTATTCAGAGTCTTTCTTTTCAGGCGCTTCGCTAGAAGTCGCTTCTGGAGAGCTAGACTTTTCTGCATCTTTCGCAGCGTCCGTTGCTTCTTCTTTAACTTCTGGCTTTGCTTGAGGCTTCTCGCTGTCTTCAGGTTTGCTAGTTGAGTTATCACTCCAACCCGCAGGCTCACGAATTTCAGCTTTGCGCTCCATTAAATCATCAATTTGACGAGCATCAATGGTTTCATACTTCATCAGCGCATCTTTCATCGCATGCATGATATCCATGTTTTCTTGAAGAATCTTCTTCGCACGGTCATAGTTGCGGTCAATGATTTGACGAACTTCATCATCAATCAGCTTCGCCGTATCATCAGATACATGCTTAGTCTGAGTCACGCTACGACCAAGGAACACCTCACCTTCATCTTCTGCATACAGTAGAGGACCAAGCTTTTCAGAGAAACCCCATTGAGTAACCATCTTACGAGCAATATCAGTTGCACGTTCAATATCGTTTGACGCGCCTGTTGAGACTTTATCAGCACCGTAGATGAGTTCTTCCGCTAGACGACCACCGTACAAGCTAGAGATCATAGACTCTAGATGCTGGCGAGACATGCTGACACGGTCTTGCTCCGGTAGGTACATAGTCACACCCAACGCGCGACCGCGTGGAATGATCGACACTTTGTACACTGGATCGTGCTCAGGTACTAAACGACCAACAATTGCGTGACCTGCTTCGTGATAAGCCGTTGACTCTTTTGTCTCTTCAGACATCACCATTGAACGGCGCTCGGCACCCATCATGATTTTGTCTTTCGCTAATTCGAATTCAACCATAGAAACGTTACGCTTGTTACCACGCGCAGCAAATAGCGCCGCTTCGTTGACTAGGTTTGCTAAATCAGCACCAGAGAAGCCTGGTGTACCACGAGCGATTAGAGAAGGCTCTACGTCACCTGCTAGAGGGACTTTACGCATGTGTACTTTTAGAATCTGCTCACGACCACGTACATCTGGCAATCCAACCACTACTTGGCGGTCAAAACGACCAGGACGTAGCAACGCTGGGTCAAGAACGTCTGGACGGTTAGTTGCAGCGATTACGATGATACCTTCGTTACCTTCGAAACCATCCATCTCTACTAGCATTTGGTTTAGTGTTTGCTCACGTTCATCGTGACCACCACCAACACCAGCACCACGCTGACGACCTACCGCATCGATTTCATCGATGAAGATAATACAAGGCGCTGCTTTCTTAGCTTGTTCGAACATGTCACGTACACGAGATGCACCGACACCCACAAACATTTCTACGAAATCTGAACCCGAGATGGTAAAAAACGGTACTTTTGCTTCACCAGCAATGGCTTTCGCTAGAAGCGTTTTACCAGTACCAGGAGGACCAACCATTAAAACACCAGTAGGAATCTTACCGCCCAGTTTTTGGAAGCGGCTTGGATCACGCAAGTAGTCCACCAGCTCTTTCACGTCTTCTTTTGCTTCGTCACAACCAGCGACGTCAGCAAAAGTTGTCTTGATTTGTTCTTCGCTCATCATTCGAGCTTTGCTCTTACCAAAAGACATAGCGCCTTTACCGCCGCCGCCTTGCATTTGACGCATGAAGAAAATCCATACACCAATCAGTAAGATCATTGGGAACCAAGAAATGAAAATAGTACCAAGCAAGCTTTGCTCTTCTGGAGGCGTGCCCTGTACTTTCACGTTTTGGTTAATTAGGTCATCTAGAAGCTTTTGGTCATACACTGGCATGTAAGTGACCATTTTGGCACCGCCGCCACGACGAACAAAGCTAATTTCACCGTCTTTAAAAGTTGCTTCTTGAATCTGGCCTTGGCCAACTTCCTGTACAAACGTGGTGTAATCCACGGTTCTGCCATTGCTTTCTCCAGGGCCAAAGCTCTGGAATACCGACATCAATACGACGGCGATAACAAGCCACAGAATTAAATTTTTTGCCATGTCACTCAAGGTGTAAGCCTCTCGATAACTAATTGTAATTAAAGGTAGGGTACTACAGTTCATTCACTGTAGCTATAGTGTTAACACGCTCTCAAGAGAGCAAAATGGTTAACCTTTGTAACCAGTGGCTACAACAAAGACTTCTCGAGAGCGAGCTCGCGATGAGTCTGGTTTTCTAATTTTTACGGCTTTAAACATGTCTCGGACTTCTTTCACATACTGATCGAAGCCTTCCCCCTGGAAAACCTTTACGACAAAGCTACCATTAGGCGCTAGAACTTGTCGACACATATCTAAAGCCAATTCAACTAAATACATAGCACGAGGTTGGTCAACAGAGTTATTTCCCGCAATATTAGGTGCCATGTCAGACATTACTACGTCTACCATTGAAGGTTGGATTCTTTCTAGCAAAGCTTCCAATACTGCATCATCGCGAAAGTCGCCTTGTAAAAAGCTGACACCCGCAATCGGGTCCATAGGAAGCAAATCACACGCAATGATCTGACCACTGTCTCCTACTATCTTAGCAGCATATTGAGACCACCCGCCCGGTGCCGCACCCAAATCGACGACTGTCATCCCAGGCTTTAACAATTTATCTTTCGTTTGAATCTCATCGATCTTGAAATAAGCACGTGAGCGATAGCCTTTTTTACGAGCCTCATTCGCGTATTTATCATCAAAGTGTTCTTTCAACCAACGACCAGAACTAGCCGAATGTTTTTGTTTACTCATTTTAATCCCAACAAGGCGCAAATTGGAGCTATTGTTTTAATAGGCGCTACCTATTACTCAATAAATTATAGTCTTCAGCAATAGATGGCGTTAAAATAGCTTTTTTCAACCCTTATTTTAAAGAAAATTGGCCGCGTAATGAACCTAAGCACCAAACAAAAGCAGCACCTTAAAGGCCTAGCTCACAGTTTAAAACCTGTCGTGCTAATGGGCGCAAATGGACTTACAGAAGCCGTGCTAGCAGAAATTGAAATCGCTCTTAACCATCACGAACTGATCAAAGTAAAAGTTGCTTCAGAAGATCGTGAAACAAAACAGCTAATCATCGACGCTATCGTACGTGAGACGGGCGCAGAAAAAGTTCAGACTATTGGTAAAGTGCTTGTGCTATACCGCCAGTCTGAAGAGCGTAAAATCGAAATCCCTCGTAAGTAATTCTACTTACGTTGCTGAAGAAAAAAGGTCGCCATTGGCGACCTTTTTGCGTTTTATTGGAGTAACAAAATTACTCTCAACAACTTAGATGTATTCTACTCGGTCGATTTCGAAGTCTTTCGCGCCACCCGGAGTTTGAATAGCAACCTCATCGCCTTCCATCTTACCGATCAAGCCACGAGCAATTGGTGAGCTTACTGAAATACGGCCAGCTTTAATGTCTGCTTCGTCATCACCAACAATTTGGTATGTTTTTTCTTCTTCGGTGTCGATGTCAATCAAGGTTACGGTTGAACCAAAAATAACTTTACCCGTGTTCTCCATCTTCGTTACATCAATTACTTGAGCAACTGACAGTTTGTATTCAATGTCACGGATTTGTGCTTCACAGATACCCTGCTCTTCTCGAGCGGCGTGATATTCTGCGTTCTCTTTTAAATCACCTAACTCACGAGCTTCAGCGATTGCCTCTGAAATTTGAGGACGTAGTTTAAGTAGACGATCGAGTTCTGCACGTAGCTTTTGCTCGCCACGTAGTGTCATTGGAACTTTTTCCATTTTATAACCTCAAGCCCAAATGGGTCTTTGGACAAAAAAAAGCCCACCCTGCCATAGGGCTGGGTAGTGCGCTTAAAGATGTATTTCATTTAGTGTAAACAAACTCCCGGACGAAATCATCTTAATTCGAAACGCTGTAAGACTATGCCCTTTCGGCATAATGATATAAGTCACTTTTAGAACGATTCTAGAGTGCATCACTGTCGCAATTTGTTGAAAAACAACACTGTTCATTACACCAAAAACATCAAAAAAGATAAAAACTAATCAATGTCAGACGAATGTTATAGTCAAAAAATCCCATTTAAAACAAAAAGTTAAATCAAAAACCAGACCAATCGAACAGTGTTCATCGATACGATTTATATCATTTTACTAACTCATACGGAAACTTTAGCAGTAAAACATGTCCAGCGAGTTGTTAGATCAAAGGCTTACAAGGGCGAATTATACCGCTCATTGGCCGATTATAGACCAACAACTTGTGAGAGATTACCTCTCCCCCATACAACAATGATTATGGACAGCTAACTAGGACAAATAAGATGAAAAAGACTCTAATTGCTCTTTCTGTATCTGCAGCAGCTATGGCAACTGGCGTAAACGCAGCTGAACTTTACAACCAAGACGGCACTTCTCTAGAAATGGGCGGCCGTGCTGAAGCACGTCTATCTATGAAAGATGGCGACGCTCAAGACAAATCTCGCATCCGTCTAAACTTCCTTGGTAAACAAGAGATCAATGACAACCTATACGGTGTTGGTTTCTGGGAAGGTGAATTTGAGACTGCTCAAAACGGTACTGTAGACGGCGACGACAAGAGCGATCTAGAAACTCGTCTTGCTTACGCTGGTCTTGGCGGTGCTTACGGTGAGTTCGCATACGGTAAAACTGAAGGTGCACTAGGCGTTATCACTGACTTCACAGATATCATGGCTTACCACGGTAACTCTGCAGCAGACAAACTAGCTGTAGCAGACCGTACAGACAACATGATGGCTTACAAAGGTCAATTCGAAAACCTAAGTGTTAAAGCAAGCTACCGCTTCGCTGATCGTATGGAAAACAAAAACACTGGTGAGTACTACGACAACAAACAAGACGGTTACTCTCTATCTGCAATCTACGCTCTAGCTGACACTGGTCTTGAGCTAGGTGCTGGTTACGCAGATCAAGACGAAGCTAACGAGTACATGCTAGCTGCATCTTACACAATGTCTGATCTTTACTTCGCTGGTGTATTCACTGACGGCGAGAAAATGGAAGACTCAAACAACCGTAACACAGTTGATTACACTGGTTACGAGCTAGCGGGTGCTTACACTCTAGGCCAAACGGTATTTACAACAACGTACAACAATGCAGAAACTAACAACGAAACTTCTGCAAACAACTTCGCTGTTGATGCTTCTTACTACTTCAAGCCTAACTTCCGTGGTTACATTTCTTACAACTTCAACCTGATTGACGCAGGTGACAAGTTTGGTTCAACTGACACGAACAAAACAGTTGCAACTAAGATCGATGCTGAAGACGAGCTAGCTCTAGGTCTACGTTACGACTTCTAATTCCGGTCTTTGACTAGAATATCGAATGCCCGCTTCAAGCGGGCATTTTTTATACTCCATTTTAAGCCGCGCGCCTTTCTCTCATGTCTCATTCCTGATGACATATAAAGCATTTCTTTAGTTACCTAGCATATTGGAAGGACTTGCGTATACTCAATCACATAACTCACCTTAGAAAGTATCATTATGCGTTTACGTTGGCCCTTGCTCATATTCTCTTCATTACTTTCTGCTTTTTCACAAGCGTACCCTCATCAAGAAGTGTTGCCGGAAGGCTCTCGCATCAGTTTAGTCGCGGAAAAACTCAGTGAGAATGCTGAACTTGACGGTGTTCATCCTACCGAACAACTGTTCCCACCAGCCAGTACATTAAAAATCGTCACAGCATTAGCGGCGAAGTTAGAGCTGGGTGATAACTTCCGCTTTCGAACCAAGCTAGAAGCGTCGAGCTCAGACGCAGTGATTTACTTTGTCGGCGATCCAACGCTCCAAACCAACGATTTAAAATCACTTCTTACCCTAGCCAAGAAAAATGGTTTAAAACGTATTGACGGTGACTTATGGCTCGATAACAGCGCATTCACTGGTTACAACCGTGCAGTAGGCTGGCCGTGGGATATCTTGGGAGTTTGCTACAGCGCTCCGGCATCGACCATCACACTCAATAACAACTGTGTGCAGGCTTCTATCTATACGCAAAAAGACGGTGGGACTCGAGTCTACGTACCTGAGCATCAACCTATTCGTGTAACAAGTACTGTCGAGACCGTTTCTAAAACGATTAAGAAAAGTCGTCATTGCGATTTAGGCTTAGTCGCAAACCCTGATAACAACTACAAGCTAACTGGATGCTTAGTTGAGAGGGAGAAACCATTGCCACTTAAATTTGCCATTCAAGATCCTGAACTTTATACCAGCCATAGATTGGCAGCTTTGCTTAAGCAGCTCAATATTGAGTTATCAGGAAAGATTAGGATCGGTTCGGCTCCGGAAAAACAGCGCAAGCTAATCGCCATGCATCAATCAGAGGCATTACCAGACATTCTGGAAGAGATGCTTAAAAACTCTGATAACTTGATTGCAGATACATTAACCAAAACACTTGGCGCTAAGTTTTTTGTTCAGTCAGGTAGCTTTGCCAACGGTACAGAGGCGATCAAGCAGATCATTTTCGCCAACACTGGTATTGATATTCGTAATGCGCGCCTGGAAGACGGCTCAGGACTTTCGCGAAACAACCGTATTTCCGCCACCAAAATGGCGGAAATTCTTCGTTATATTTGGAAGCACGAAGACGAGCTTAAACTGATCGCCATCATGCCGAAGTCAGGTGAGTCAGGCACACTAAAGTACCGACAAAGTATGCGAAAGTTGCCAATTAAAGGACAATTGATCGCCAAAAGCGGCTCCCTCTACGGAACTTACAACATGGCCGGATATGGCTTGGATAAAAATGGTCAACCTAATACCGTTTTTGTTCAGTTTGTTTCAGACTACTTCCCAGAAAAAAGGGACGATAACAAACCTGTCATCGCCCCTATTACACATTTTGAGCAGCTTTTTTACAATGATATTGTGAACTTTAGTCAGGCAATACCTAAGAAATAGTTCACCACGTTAAAGTAAATCCACATTCCTGAAATATCGACGATAGACGCAAGAACTGGACTCACCAATACGGCTGGGTCCATCTTGCAAGCTCGTGCAATAATTGGTAGCAGCCCACCTAATGTTGTAGAAATCGTTACTTGGATGAATAACGCAACCGCTATTGCCAATGCGATATCGGTAAGTTCAAAGCCCCCTGTTGATTGACCGGCACTAAATAACATAATGCGTCCAATCATCACGATAGCGATAGCTAACGCAATAAATAGAGCAACGCGGCTCTCTTTCCACAAAACTTCTAGCCATTGGCGTTTCTTTAGCTCCCCAGTTGCAAGAGCACGAATCACCAAAGTTGCAGCTTGTGTTCCTGTATTACCACCAGCCGCAGCGATCACAGGCATGTACACCGCAAGCAAAACGAGCTGGCTAAGGGTGTCCTCATACTGAGCAATGATCAAACCCGACACAATCCCCAAAAGTGCCAGTGCAATGATCCACCCAATACGCTGCTTCACGTGCCCCAAAACACTAGTCGATAAATAACCATCAGGTGTATCAACTTCAGACATATGCAAACCCAATTGGTGAGCATAATGACGTGCGCGTTTGTCATGGCCTGCTTGCTCAAGTTGAGCAATAAGACTATTCACATAACCGACAGAGCAATGCTGCAAAATACCTACCGCCTCATCGATCGGCATGATCGTAAGCAAATGGACTTGTTGCTCTTGCTCATACTGCAAAAATGCATTGCGAGCTGCACCAATTTCTACTTCAGAAAAGTTTGGTGTTGTTTCAATAAAAGTGTTGTTCATTACCGTCATGGCGAATCTCCCGATTGGCATTGGTAACGACCATCGACAAGGCACGCAAAGTCAATCTTGCATACTTAAAGTCACACAACAATTAAGATGCACAGAGAAAACCAATGCGGATGCACTGTCTATTCAGAATGTATGAAGGAAATAACGAGAAGAAAATTAGAAAAGATGCCTCACCACTTAGGTAAGGCGGAGATCGCCAATACCGAAGCGGGTTATTTCGCTCCCTTGCTCTTACTCACCCAACGACTGGGAGGATGGTCGGTATTGTTCATGTAAATCTCCGATAACGCTGCCATTATTGGCAGCGCGAGTATAGTAGCAAAGTTCAACATGTTTGGAAGGTTTACTTTGTCTTTTTCGCTAAATTTTTATACAAAAAAAGCGCCCATCAGGCGCTTTCATTTGCAGCGATTATTGATTACTGAATAGTAATACGTGCAAATTTACGTTTGCCTACTTGGAACACGTAAGTACCCGCTTCTGGAGCAAATTTGCTGTCCGCAATTTTTTCACCATCCATCTTCACAGCGCCCTGCTTAACCATGCGCATCGCATCTGACGATGATGGGCATAAGCCAGCTTCTTTCAACAGATTGCTCACTGGGCGACCTGCATCAAAATCAAATTCTGGCATTTCATCAGGAATTTGGTTCTTCGCAAAACGGTTTACGAATTCTTGCTCTGCCGCATCTGCATCAGCTTCGCTGTGGAAACGAGCAATAATTTCTTTTGCTAGCAATACTTTGATGTCACGAGGGTTTTTGCCCGCTTCTACATCAGCTTTGAATTGAGCAATCTCTTCCAGAGGACGGAAAGATAGCAGCTCGTAGTAGCTCCACATTAGGTCATCAGAAATAGACATGATTTTACCAAACATTTCGCTTGGCGCTTCGCTGATACCGATGTAGTTGTTTGCTGACTTAGACATCTTCTTCTCGCCATCAAGGCCCACTAGAAGAGGCATCATCAGTACAACCTGTGGTTTTTGACCGTGAGACTTTTGCAGTTCACGCCCCATTAGCAGGTTGAACTTCTGGTCAGTACCACCAAGCTCAACGTCAGTTTCCATTGCTACTGAGTCCCAACCTTGTAGAAGTGGGTACATGAACTCATGAATAGCAATTGGTTGACCACCCGCGTAACGCTTTTTAAAGTCATCACGCTCTAGCATACGAGCAACGGTTTGGTTTGCAGCAAGACGAATCATACCTTCTGCACCAAGCTCAGATAACCACTCAGAGTTGAACTGAATCTTAGTTTTTGCAGGGTCTAGAATTTTGAATACCTGCTCTTTGTAAGTTTCTGCATTACGCAATACGTCTTCGCGGCTTAGCGGTGGACGTGTTGTGTTTTTACCTGTTGGGTCACCAACCATTGCAGTGAAGTCACCAATTAGGAACGTCACCTCATGACCTAGCTCTTGGAACAAGCGAAGCTTATTGAAAATAACCGTATGACCTAGGTGAATATCTGGAGCCGTAGGATCCGCACCCAATTTAATACGTAGAGGACGGTCTTCTTTTAGTTTTGCGATAAGCTCTTCTTCTGGAATCAGCTCTTCAACACCGCGCTTAATCTCGGCTAGTGCAGCTTCAATGCTCGCCATTCTTGTTCACTCCCACAGATTTGGCAAAAATATAATAGCTGAACATATTACTTGAATAGCGATGCATTTTGAAACACGTTAGACTAGGTAGTTGTCAATTTTTCCGTTTAATTTAGCAATCAAGTACCTCATGCATTCGATTTTTGTCCGACTTCCACTCTTGCACAAAGTATTGATCGGTTTTTTTAGTGCGCTGATTATCTTCGCGCTCTTCTTTTTACCTGATCCGCAAGACCTAGACCCGCAGCAGAGCCGATTAAAAGTTGGTCAACATTATCCTGTGCCTGTTTCCCTAGAACTCAGTGCACTAAACAGTTCGTCTCCAGCGTCCTCCGCTGTACTGCGTTGGGAAACGTACAAAGTGAAAAATGGTGAGAGTGCCGCCATCTTGTTTAGTCGCGTGGGGCTTTCTGCCCGCCTATTGCATGATCTTGTCTCATCAGACAAAGAAGTGGAAAAGCAATTAACCCGGCTTCGACCTGGCGATCGATTGCAATTCGGTTTTGATGAAAACAACGACTTAGTACAGTTAAGAAGAACATTAAGCGCATTCGAAACTTTTCGTATCACGTTAAAAGACGGCAAATACGTCTCAGAAGTCGATAAAAAAGAAGTCGACTTCCAGTACAACTACGCTGAAGCCACCATCAAATCAAACTTTTGGAATGCGGGAATCTCTTCAGGATTAAATGGCAACCAAATCATGGAACTGGCCGGCATATTTGGCTGGGATATCGACTTTGCTTTAGATATTCGTAAAAACGACAGCTTCCGAGTGCTTTACCAAGAGGAAGTGGTAGAAGGTGAAGTGATTGGACGCGGAAAAATCATTGCTGCGATATTTAAAAACCAAGGCGATACTTTCACCGCAATACTGGATCAGAAAAGTGGCAAGTATTATGACGAAAATGGGCGTGCAATGAAAAAAGCATTCTTACGCGCGCCGTTGGATTTCCGTCGAGTATCGTCTAACTTCAACCCACGCCGCTTACACCCTGTAACGGGACGCGTTCGTCCTCATAGAGGCACGGACTATGCTGCACCAGTGGGCACCCCGATTTGGGCGGCTGGCGATGGTGTCGTTCAAAAATCGTCTTACAACAAATTTAATGGTAACTACGTTTTCATTAAACATAGCAATACTTACATTACCAAGTACCTGCACTTAACTAAACGTACAGTACGAGCTGGTCAACGCGTTAAGCAAGGTCAAACCATTGGTACGCTTGGCGGAACAGGTCGTGTAACAGGCCCTCACTTGCACTATGAGTTCCTTGTGAATGGTGTCCACAAAAACCCGCGTACGGTGAATTTGCCACAATCTAAATCCCTAACAGGCAAAGCAAGACAAACTTTCATGGCAAACGCAAAAATTAGCATGGACAAACTTGAGCGCTACAGCAAACTGTTAGCAATGAAGTAAATTGATGTATTGAAAAGGGCAGCTCAGCTGCCCTTTTTGTTTCTTTAATATCATCACGATGAAGCTTACTTTTCGGAGTGATGCTCTCTCCCGAGCATGAGCAAGCATGGTGTCAGAACCAGCGTTAGCAAAGTCGCAAACGCCAATCCACCCGCGACAGCCGTCGCAAGTTGAGACCACCATTGAGTGCTTGGCGCGCCAAATTCCACTTTCTGGTTAACTAAGTCGATGTTCATTTCTAGCACCATTGGCAATAAGCCTAGTATGGTGGTCACCGTCGTGAGTAAAACGGGTCTTAAACGCTGCACACCTGTGCGCAAGATCGCCTCAGATTTCTCTAAGCCACGTTTACGCATTTGATTATAAGTATCGATTAATACGATGTTGTTATTCACAACAATACCTGCAAGCGCAATCACCCCTATTCCCGACATGATGATGCCAAATGGCTTTTGGAAAATAAGCAATCCAGCAAAGACCCCAACGGTAGAAAACAACACAGCACTGAGGATTAAGAAAGCTTGATAAAAGCTATTAAACTGCGTAATTAAAATCAGAGCCATCACACCAAGCGCGACAATAAAAGCATTTTGTAAGAATGCTGATGAGTTTTCCTGCTCTTCATTTTGACCCCGAATCTTATATTCAATGCCTTCCGGTAAGTCGAGCTGTTCCATTCCAGCGGCAATCTTCGGTAGCTCAAGAGCCAAATTGTAACCTTCCACCATGTCTGCTTTGATATTGATAACTCGATGGCCGTCTACACGACGAATGGTATCTTGCTTATGATCTGGCTTAATTTGAGCAAAGTTCGTGATTGGCACCAAACCAGCCGCCGTTTTCACTCTCAGTTGATCAAATCGACCAATATCGCGCTTATCTTGTGGATAGCGCACCAAAATATCGACTTCTTCATCCGCATCATCGGGCAAATAATCGCCTATTTTCAAACCGTTTGTAACAAACTGAACAGTATTCCCGACTAAGGTCGCATCCGCTGCAAAGCGAGAGGCGTCATCTCGCTGGATATCAATTTGCCAATCAATCCCTTCCTTATTAGTGGTATCACTCAAATTGGTCAGTGCAGGATTACCATCAGCCCAGTGTCGGACTTTTTTGGCCGCTTCATCTAACGCACTAACACTCAAGTTTCGTGATGACACTTCAATCACGAGATCATGCTCGACAGGCGGTCCTGCGTCCGGGAATTTATACTCAAGTTCAACACCATAAAAGCGATCTGTGGTCTCTTTTAGCTCTTCAATAATGGTTTTCACTTTGCGTCGATACTGCCAATCCACAGGCGTTATCTGAATCTGGCCGATTTCATCCCCATTATCACTTGAGCCTGTACGCGTGTAGACACTTTCAAACTCGTCATGACCGAGCATCACCTTCTCGATTTCGCGCATAACCACATCTTTTTCGTGAATAGACAGGTCACCATAAGAACGAACTTTAACGGTAAAAAAGGCTGGGTCCACTTCAGGGAAAAACTCTGCACCCAAGCCAGCCTTGTTGTAAGTGAAGCCGACACCTGCCGCTAGCAGTATCGCGCTGAGTAATACTTTCCATGGATGACGAATCGCTACCGACAGAGTCTGGTAATAAAGTTTGGTAATGCCTGTCGCTTTTTCAAAGTTGCCGTTATGCAGCTCAACCATTTCTCGCTGAGCTTTCTGATTGACTACTTGAGGCTTGCCAATGATCCCACCGATGACAGGAACGAACAGTAAAGCCATCATCAGCGAAGCGGCCAAAGTAGCAATTAAAGTAAGTGGTAAGTACTTCATGAACTCACCAGTAATGTCTGGCCAGAAAAGTAACGGAGCAAACGCAGCCAATGTGGTTGCTGTGGATGCGGTAATAGGCCAGGCCATTCGCTTTGCTGCATCTCGATAGGCTTCTTTACGAGGTGTACCCTCTTGCATGCGCCTATCCGCAAACTCTGTCACCACAATGGCACCATCCACCAACATGCCCACCGCCATAATTAAAGCAAACAGTACGACGATATTGACCGTAAGCCCAAATACCGATAACACCAACAACCCAGTCAAGAACGATCCCGGAATAGAAATCCCTACGAGAAGCGCGGTCCTAACCCCCAATATGGCAATAATGACGATCACTACGAGGATAATTGCGGATAAGATATTGTTTTGTAGATCACTGAGCATCAATTTGACATCGTCGGATTGATCCCAAGTGTATTTGACTTGCAAATTGTCGGGCCACTCGGCTCGTTGTTGTCCCTGAGCCAGTACTTCTTTTACCAGCTCGACCGTTTCAATGATGTTTTCCCCTGCCCGTTTTTTTACGTCCAAAACGATGGCAGATTCACCATCTAAACGAGCAAAACTTTCAGGATCGCGAAATGCACGTCGTACTGTCGCCACATCGCCAAAGGTGATCACCTCTTTGCCATTCACTTTGATTGGCAGTTCAAGCACATCTTTCAGTGAATCAAACACCGATGGGACTTTTACCGAAAAGCGTCCATACCCAGTATCGACAAATCCCGCTGCAACTACTCGGTTATTCAAGGCGATTAAATTATAAATATCCGCTTGATCGAGACCGTAGCTTTCCATCAATAGCGGATCGACAACTATTTCCACGATGTCTTCGCGATCCCCTGCGATTTCAACCTCAAGAACCTGACGGAAACTCTCCAAACGATCACGTAGCGTTCTGGCAATCTGTACAATGGTCCGCTCTGGTACGGTGCCATATAGAACAACAGTCAAAACAGGCTCTTCAGATGCAAACGTGACTTCATTTACCGTTGGCTCATCACTGTCCTCTGGTAATTTTGGCTTCGCAAGATCAACGGCGTCTCGGACATCTGCCATCGCTTTATCAAGATCCACTCCAACACTAAATTCCAGCGTCACCGAAGCATGACCTTCTGATGCCACAGAGGTCATCTCTTTTACGCCTTCAATAGAGCGCAACTCTTGCTCTATTGGCCGAACTAATAAACGTTCGGCATCAACGGGAGAAATGCCTTGATGCCCAACAGAAACGTAGATAATAGGAATGGTAATATCTGGGCTCGATTCCTTGGGGATAGTGACGTAAGTAATGACACCGGCAATTAAGATCATCACCAGTAATGTCAGCATGGTGCGAGCGCGGGATAACGCAGCATCAATCAGAGTGTACATAAGTGCTCCTTACTGCTCACTAGCCGCTTCAACAACTGCGTCATCAACTTTGTTGGCCAGTACTTGATCGCCATCGCGTACAAACCCTTGCCCCAGCACGATAATATCGGCTCGCTCTCCTAACCCAGAGAGCCAAACACCATCATCTTCGGCCTTAACGAGCTGAATCGGAACAAATTCAACATGCTCATTACGCAGTGTTTTAACACCTAAATTACCTTCTTCATCGAGTGCTAGCATTGCAGCCGTAATCTTTACCGCCAACACTTCACTCAACGGCAGCTGTACTTCAGCGCTCATACCGGCCGGAATTCTTGCATCTTGGTTATCAATTTCGATTTCAATTGGAAAGGTGTTAGTAGAAGCAGAAGAAACACGCCCAATGTAGCGTACCCGACCTTGATAATGCTGTTGGTTAATGGTTCTTACATCGGCTTGTAGGCCTTCCTTAAGGTATTGTATATGCCGTTCACTGACATCGGCTTCAATCACCAAAGTGTCCAAATCAATGACCGTCGCAATAGGATCGCCAATCCCTACAAAGTCGCCTAACTCAACAAAGTGGTGATCAACAATGCCATCGAATGGTGCTTTCACCTCGGTATTTCTTAATGCCGTTTGCACGTTGCTCAAATTCGCTCGAGCATCCACCAATGCCGCATGTGCTGTCGCAAACGCAACTTCGCCCTGTAGTCCGCGACTTTTTAGCGATTTAGCTGCATTAAACTCTTTCTCTTTAACCAACAGCATCGCCTGAGCCCGCTTGAGCTGAATACCAAGATCGCGCTTGTCGATGCTTGCGATCACTTGCCCCTGCTTGACTGTTTGACCTTTTTCTATAGTGAGGCTGACTATTTTACCCGCGACTTCAGCGCCAAGGCGCGCTTGACGATTGGGGGCAGTCCGTCCATACAGTTCGATGGTTTTACTTGTGGGTTCAGCAATAAAGGTGTCGAACATCACCTTTGCAAGTGGCGTGGTGTTCGTTGAAGAGGATGAAGAATTGAGATTATCATCTTGTGCTTTCAGTTGACCTATTGCCAGCCATGCAACAAGAAGCAATATGAGGATAAGAGATACTAGCCACGGGCGCTCGACAATGCGACGTCCGAAAGACGATCCAGACATATAAAGTCCTTTTTATTATTTCTCTGCATATTCTGCGAGAGCGACTTTACGTGACATCCTTCTACGTAAAGTTCAGGCAGCCACTGGCTGCCTGATTGGTGTTAATTACACACTGAACGATGCACCACAACCACATGTTGTCGTTGCATTTGGGTTGTTTACAAAGAAGCGCGCGCCTTCTAACCCTTCTGTGTAGTCAACAATGCCGCCAACGAGATATTGCAGACTCATAGGGTCTACAACCAGTGTTACACCACTGTTTACGATTGTCGTATCGCCTTCGTTTATATTTTCATCAAAAGTAAAGCCGTATTGGAAGCCGCTACAGCCGCCACCAGTAATGTATACGCGCAGTTTCAATGCTGGGTTTTCTTCTTCAGCAATCAATGCTTTAACGCGAGATGCTGCTGCGTCAGAAAAAGATAATGGTACGTTTACTTCGCTCACGAAGACCTCTCTCACTCGTGTAATGCGTCAAGCCTGAAGCAAGACGTCAAATTTGTGCTAATTGAGACGATTATCCAATACCTGACAAACTCGTTCAAGTATTCACCGCCGATTCTTTATAACAGATGCGGATATATAAGATTACACTGCGAAACAACACATAAATTAAGCAAAACGTTTCTAACTTGATTATAGCTAGGTACAATGCGCTCCACTTGGTCCGAGCAATCAAAAGAGGATAACCCCATGACCAAATCATCAGAGCTGTATCAAAAAGCTCAGCAAACCATCCCTGGCGGTGTCAATTCACCAGTTCGTGCATTCAACGGCGTTGGCGGCTCTCCGCTATTTATCGAACGAGCAGACGGTCCACTGATTTTTGATGCCGATGGTAAAGCGTACATTGATTACGTTGGCTCTTGGGGTCCAATGATTCTTGGCCACAACCACGCGGTTATCCGCGAAGCCGTCATTGACGCAGCGCAACGCGGCCTTAGCTTCGGTGCGCCAACAGAACTTGAAATCGCGATGGCAGAGTTAGTTTCTGAACTTGTTCCATCAATGGAGCAAATCCGTATGGTAAGTTCTGGTACCGAAGCGACTATGAGCGCGATTCGCCTTGCACGTGGCTTCACTGGTCGCGACAAGATCATGAAATTTGAAGGTTGTTACCACGGCCACGCTGACAGCTTGCTAGTCAAAGCGGGCTCTGGCGCATTGACCCTTGGTCAACCAAGCTCTCCTGGCGTTCCTGCAGACTTTGCTAAGCACACACTAACAGCAACATTCAACGACCTAGATTCTGTACGCGAGCTATTCGCTGCTAACAAAGGCGAAATCGCTTGTATCATCGTTGAGCCAGTTGCAGGCAACATGAACTGTATTCCACCAGTGGAAGGCTTCCACGAAGGTCTACGTGAAATCTGTGATCAAGAAGGCGCGCTACTAATTTTTGATGAAGTTATGACAGGCTTCCGTGTGGCACTTGGTGGCGCACAAGCGCACTACAACATCAAGCCAGACCTAACGACACTGGGTAAAGTGATCGGTGGTGGTATGCCAGTGGGTGCTTTCGGTGGTCGTAAAGAAGTAATGCAATACGTTGCGCCAACTGGTCCGGTTTACCAAGCGGGTACGCTTTCTGGCAACCCTGTCGCAATGGCTGCAGGCTATGCATGTTTGAACCTTCTAAAAGAAGAAGGCAACGAAAAACGCCTAGCTTCAAAAACCAAACAACTAGCAGATGGCTTTAAGTCTCTAGCAGAGAAACACGGTATTCCTCTGGTTGTGAACCAAGTGGGCGGCATGTTTGGCTTCTTCTTCACTGACCAAGAAAAAGTGACTTGCTACGAAGACGTAACGAAGTGCGATGTGGAACGCTTCAAGCGCTTCTTCCACTTAATGCTCAAACACGGTGTCTACCTAGCGCCTTCAGCGTTCGAAGCGAGCTTTACTTCCCTTGCTCACGGTTCAAAAGAAATCGATGCCACGCTAGAAGCGGCTGACCGCTGTTTTGCAACTCTTGCAGAAGAAGCAAAATAATCGCTTAAAAGCTGCGATAACTAATTTAAAAAAGGACCATCACGGTCCTTTTTTATTGCCAATTCAATATAACCAACACTGCTAAAACACCAATAACAATGCCAAACCACGGTATTCGTTTGGCTTTTTTCTCGGTTTGACACTTTTTATCACCGTTGCAACAACCCATAGTTCATCTCTTGATTGATAACCGACTGATTTGTGGTCATTATAACAAGGTATATTGCTCTGCTCTAATTCGGCATTGTCATAAGGTTGAAAGAGTTAAGAGTGCAAAGTAATACAGGTTCAACGCCATCTTTGAAGGCGCAAACCGTAAACGTCACCTGTAAGTTGGACTAATCTCATGCCAAATAATGTAAAAATAACGTCGAGTCACCGAGTACTAATGGTCGCTTTACTCGCCGCTGCTTTTGCTTGCTACTTATTGGTTGAGCCATACATCAATTCCATTGTGATGGCTTTTATCATTTCTTTGCTCATGTTTCCGGTACACGAATGGTTTGAGCGAAAAATTCCCAAGCACCCCAATATGGCCGCACTGCTGTCATGTGTCGTCTTGACGTTTATTATCGTTATCCCACTGCTATTTGTGTTTGCAGCCATTGTTCAACAAGGCTCTGTTTTTTCAC
Organism: Vibrio sp. T9; assembly: GCF_003123985.1. Classification (NCBI taxonomy): domain Bacteria; kingdom Pseudomonadati; phylum Pseudomonadota; class Gammaproteobacteria; order Vibrionales; family Vibrionaceae; genus Vibrio; species Vibrio sp. T9. Next base: position 173,432 of record NZ_NIGY01000006.1, on the reverse strand, counting down.
AAAATACGTACAACTGGGTCACTAATGGCGGCATCCAAGATATATTTCAACACCCTTTTGTTATCAAAGGTTTAGCTATAGTTAATGAGTACTTACCTTTCGATAAAATCGAGCCCAAAGCCATTGCGGAAAAAATTGGTCAATTTGCTACATCGTTTGGCTCTAACTTAGTTGCTATCAGCGCAAAGATTTTAGGAGACGCCACCAACTTCCTAATGAATTTTTTCCTGATGCTGTTTGTGCTGTTTTTTCTACTTCGTGATCACGACAAAATTATCTCTGCGATTCGTCATATTCTGCCACTCTCACGTAGCCAGGAAGACCGTATATTGACAGAGATCGAGCAGGTTTCTAAATCAGCCGTGATGGGCTCATTCCTAACGGCTATTGCTCAGGGTCTGGCTGGCGGTATCGGTATGTGGCTCGCTGGCTTCCCTGGGTTATTTTGGGGAACGATGATGGGCTTTGCATCATTCATTCCAGTGGTCGGAACCGCACTAATCTGGATTCCTGCAGCGGCCTACTTGTTCTTAACAGGCGATATGACTTGGGCTATCTTCTTGACGGTGTGGAGTGTGGTCGTCGTTGGTTCTATTGATAACCTGTTGCGTCCGCTGCTAATGCAAGGCAGCGCAGGCATGAACACCTTAATGATTTTCTTCTCGTTACTGGGTGGTCTGCACCTGTTTGGTTTGATTGGTCTTATCTACGGTCCACTGATTTTTGCCGTGACAATGGTACTGTTTAATATCTACGAAGAAGAATTCAAAGACTTCCTCAACCAGCAAGACAACAGCTAGTCACAGCTTAATCACTTCAAGCTTGGGGCAGATTGTGCGAAAATCTGCCCCAATTATTTCTGATGAACCCAATTTATGTCTGCTTATATCGCTCCTAGCCAAATCGCTCAGCGTCAGCTCGATTACTTCAACGGAAAACATGTTTTAGTTGCAGGTGAAGTCGAAGATCTCTTTCCACTTGAACTGACCAAACACTGTGAATCTGTGGAAGTCTTCACTTCAAACTACAGCTTCTACCGTCAAATTCGCACTCATAACAAGGTTAAAAGCCATTTTGGTTCTGAGTTTAATACTGAGACACAAGCAGACATGGTGCTTTTGTACTGGCCTAAAGCCAAAGCCGAAGCCGAATACCTTCTGGCGATGTTGATGGCGAAACTAGGCGTGAACACTGAAATTGTAGTGGTTGGCGAAAACCGCTCAGGTGTTAAAAGCATCGAGAAGATGTTCAAAGAGTATGGCCCGGTCAATAAATACGATTCCGCTCGTCGCTGTTCATTTTACTGGGGCACTTGCCTCAATGAACCAAAGCCGTTCAATCAAGCAGACTGGTTTAAAACCTATACGGTCACACTTGGTGAGCAATCACTGACTGTTAAGAGCTTGCCTGGAGTATTCAGTCATGGCGAATTCGATTTAGGTAGCCGCCTATTACTCGAAACCCTACCTACTCTATCAGGTAAAGTCCTCGACTTTGGATGTGGTGCTGGGGTGTTAGGTGCTTTCATGGCAAAAGCCAATCCGGAAATTGCGATTGAGATGTGTGACATTAACGCGTATGCCATCACATCGAGTCAAGCCACACTAAAAGCCAATGGATTAACCGGCCATGTATTCGCCTCTGATATTTACTCAGACACTGCCGACGATTATCGTTTTATCATCAGTAACCCACCTTTCCACAGTGGTTTGGATACGAACTACAACGCAGCAGAAACACTATTGGGTCAGGCTCCAAAGTATCTCGATAACCATGGTGAAATGATCATTGTCGCGAATAGCTTCTTAAAATACCCACCAATTATTGAGCTAGCGTTTAATAATTGCGAGACGCTAAATAAGACCAATAAATTTTCTATCTACTACGCGAAAAAGTCATAATCTTCCCTCGCGCAGGTGCAAACCTGCGCGATTTTTTCTCAAAAACTCAACACTCATAAGAAAAACTGCGTCACCCTGCACGCTTTACAACTAACTTTCTTGTCAAAGAAAAAAAACTCGTTAATTTTGTTAATTCTATCTAGTTGAACATCTTATCCGTTTTTAACGAGAACCTCGGCAGCGAAGTACATTTTAGAACTGCCCTTTATGAGTTGTAATCTTATCCATGTTTAAATTCTACAAAAAACAGAAATTTAAGCGCCTTCAGAGTACACTGATGACCGCATTTCTGGTGCTCAGTATCACACCTCTTACTATTACTGCGATCTTTTTCCTACAGTCCCACAGTAAAGATCTGCAAGAACAAAGCACCTCACACTTGTTGTCTGTTAGAGATACAAAACAACAGCAAATTATCGACTACTTTGAGGCGCGGGAAACTGAAGTCATGGGCTTTGTGCGCTCTGAACTGGCTTACGCCAGTGGTGGTCGATTCTACGGTCTCGTCAATGCTTTTAGTCGTTTAGGCAATGACATTGAAGAATCTCGTAAAAATGCCCAACAGCGCTACATTGAAGGCAGCGGAGATCAAATCAAAACGTCAACGTTACCCGAGTCTTCCAACTATGTCGGAAGTGAACGTTACCGACTCTTACATAAACGTTACCACTGGGCCTACTTAGAGCTCCTCAAGCGCTCTGATTTTAATGATATTTTGCTGGTCGATATCAACGGTAATGTCACCTACTCGATCAACAAAGACGATAACTACGGAACAAACTTATTATCAGGCCCCTACAAAGACTCAGCACTTGGCAAAACCTTCAAACGTCTAGCTGATGACGTCACTGAACGCCGTAAGGTGAATGAAGACTACACCCCTGTGATTGTGTCTGATTTCGAACTGGAAGGTGGTAAACAAGTCGCTTGGTTAGGTGCTCCAATTGTTCAGCAAGGCTACCTACACAGCTATGCTATGTTCCGCTTACCAAACAATGGCATCACGAAGTTAGCCGCAGACGCCAACCGAGAGTCATCCATTAATACCTTACTGGTTGGAAATGATCACCAACCTCGCACAATTAACACCAAACAAGATGACATCAAGAACAGCTTAGAAGTGATCGATAAAGGACTCTCTGGTGCATTTGGCGTCGGCACTTACACGAACGGTTTAGGTGAAGAGATCATCGCTGCTTATGCACCGATTGAAACGCGTGGTGTTATTTGGGCACTCGTCGTGCAATTACCAGAAAAAGAAGCTTTCGCTCGTATTCATCAACTAGAAAAACTGTTTGTTATCGCCATGCTGATCGCCATCATTCTAGTGGTAATCGCTTCCCATTATTTATCAAACTTTATTACTTCTCCGTTGCTGAAGTTAACTTGGGCTGCCGAAAAAGTGTCTGCCGGAGATCTTGATGACACCACCTTTAATACGGTTCGCAAAGATGAAATTGGCCGTCTTGCACTGAGTTTTGAACGAATGCAGCGCTCTATTCGAGAGAAAATTCAAACCATTAAGAAGCAAAATGAAGAGCTCGAGAGCAACATCCAGATCATTCAAAAACAAAATGATGAACTGCAATTGGCCGATAAACTTAAAGATGAGTTCTTAGCCACCACTTCTCATGAACTCCGCACACCATTGCACGGCATGGTCGGAATCGCTGAGACCTTAGCGTCCGGCGCTAACGGTGCTATCCCTGCTAGCCAAAAATATCAGCTTGATATCATCATTAAAAGTGGGCAACGTCTCGCAAACCTTGTTGATGACTTATTGGATTATCATAAAATGCGTTACGGAAGCATGGATATCCAGAAGTCAGCGGTGAGTTTAGCCAGTGCAACGCGACTGGTACTAGAGCTTTCCAGTCATTTACTCGGAAATAAAACCATCCGTATCATCAACCAAGTACCAGCGGATTTGAAAGCGGTGTCTGCCGATCCTCAACGCCTTGAACAAGTGTTATATAACCTGATCGGTAATGCGATTAAGTACACCTCTGAAGGTAAAATCGTTATCTCCGCCAATGTAGTTGATGATCATGTTCGTGTGCAAGTTGTGGATACTGGGCAAGGTATTCCCGCAGAACATCTTGAACATATTTTCGAACCACTTATCCAAGCGGGACAAGACGCAAGTCGCTATCGTCAAGGTGCGGGGCTCGGGCTTTCGATTAGCCGTCAATTGATTGAGTTGATGGGTGGCTCGTTATACGTCAGCAGCCAGCCTATGGTCGGCACCACCTTCAGTTTCACGTTACCACTTGCCAGTGAAGAAGAGATCCAAACAACTCAAACCCTTGCAGCGCACGGACACTTCCAGATTCCTGAAATCGATGTAGAGAACAATGAAGACTTATCACTGCCAGAGAATCCAGACGGCCCGTTACTGTATGTCGCTGACGATGAGCCAGTAAACCTGCGTGTGCTTGAGAGCTTCTTACGTTTAGAGGGCTATCGCGTACGTACCGTCTCTGATGGACCAGAAACATTAGCACTCGTTGAGCAGGAAAAACCGGAACTCCTGTTATTGGATATCATGATGCCAGGCATGAGCGGCTATCAAGTCTGCAGTGAATTACGTGAAACTTATGACCATGCCGAGCTACCTATCATTATGCTCACCGCGCTTAGTCAAACAGAAGATCGTGTACGAGGCTTTGAAGCAGGAGCCAACGACTATTTATCTAAGCCATTCAATAAACAAGAGCTAGCTGCGCGCATCCAAGCGCACTTAACGGCAAGCCAAGCTGAAATGCGCCACATGGAGAATAAGATACTTGAATCTGAACTTCGCCAACGAGCGGCTGTAGAGGCAAGCTTATTAGAAACTCAAGGGCGATTGTTGGAACAACTGGAATCGGCTCCTGAAGCGATTATCTGTTTGCGTGAAGATAAACGTATCCGGTTTGCTAATGAAGCTGCTTGCAAGCTATTCAAGCGTAACTTAGAACAATTAAAACGTTCATCTGCCGATGAGTTGATTGCACCTAAGTATCTGACCGTCAAACAACCTCATTACTGTGGCAAGATTGATATCTATATTGAAGATATTCGTCAAAACATCGAAGCAGACATTCTTAAACTACCTGAAGGCTCAGGCTTAGATGTCATGTATATCTTTAATGTTGGCGGAGGAGCCAATGCCGCTCGCATACACAACCTAGAAACCGCAGTAGAGGTGCTTTCAAGTTATGCTTTTGATGGCGATAAAGACCAGCTGCAGAAGCTGAAAGAACTCGGTGGAGAGTTTACACGCCTTGCAGACAAAGCGCTTGGTAACAAAAAAGACAAACAAGAGCTAATGCGAGAAATTCTGGTCGACGCAATGACACATGCCTTAGAGTATTGGGAGTCAGTCACTGGTGAAAGTAAATTCGCATTTGCCGAACAAAGTGGCTTATGGCGCGTTTATCTTGACCGTAGCACTCTGCAAACACGCACTTTGGATAAATACATGCGTATAGAAACGCTGCCAAAAACGCCACGTTGGAGAACGGTATTGAGCTCGATAGAATTCATCCTTGAACACTGTAAAGAACAGAGTCCTGAGCGTGCGTACATCGAAGCTCAACGAGATAAACTACAGCGACTGTTGACCAGCTAATACCTATCAAAAACTAGCCCAGCGCATACGCTGGGCTTTTTATTATCCAAGCCTTCTCTTTCTCTAAAGACGAACAATACAGCGACTCTCTACCGTTACCACATTAAAATGCCGAATAAGCCTCTGGACAAAGTTGTTCATGGTAAGCATTCCAAACATACGCTTCTATCGATATAACTTACCCAAACTAGGTTGAGTCGAGCGAATAAAACACTTCATTTTCACAATAAAAAAAGAGCAATAAATGAGAGAAAACTGTCGATAAAAGAGACTATTTTTCAGATAACAAACGGTTTTTAACCAACAATTGACAGAGATTGCGAACTCAATCACAACAGAACGGCAGATTAATTTTTAGCTAATTAATTAACACATTTTCTGCATGTGAGCGAGATCTCCGAACCAGGAAGAGAATCATAAGGCTTTTATTTTAAATAGATTATAGGTTAGCAATTACTAACACTCACTATTAACAAGGATATAAACTGCGACGCATATCAACGTTTATTTTTTGGTCTATCTCTAGTCAAATTTAGCCAAAATAACGTTTATAACGGAGAGTGACGATATTTTAACGTTTTTAACGAGAATCGAGTTTGATTATTTTATGGATAAGGTGTTTTCTTACTCCTGCCTAAGGCCTACAGGCCACTCTTGGCGAAACTCAATGTTGTAATGAGTAATGCACAAACAAGAGGTAGGTCTTGGAGAGTGTTTATCAATTGATGACATTCAATTCCATTTAGTGAAATGAAAGCAAATAGTAAGGAACAGCTATGCTTGCCAATATTAAAAAAACAGCACTAGCAACAGCAATTATTGCAACGGCTACTACAGGTTTTGCATCGGTAGCTACTGCGGCTGAACGCAGTGAACTGACTATCCACCCTAAAGAGTTTACAACTTTCGTTCGTAACTTTAACCCTTTCTTGGGTGCAACTAACCTGCACACAACAACCGACTTTATTTACGAGCCGCTCGTTGTTTTTAACGAAATGCACGGTAACACGCCAGTATTTCGTCTAGCAGAAAACTTTACCATGGCTGATGACCTAATGAGCGTGACCTTCGATATTCGTAAGGGCGTAAAATGGTCTGACGGCAAAGCGTTTACCGCTGATGACGTAGTTTATTCTTTCAACCTAGTTAAAGAGAAGCCAGAGCTAGACCAATCTGGTATCAACTCTTGGGTTACTGGCGTAGAGAAAGTTAACGACTACAAAGTTAAATTCCGTCTAAGCGAAGCAAACTCAAACGTTCCTTACGAAATTGCGAAAGTACCAGTTGTACCTAAGCACGTATGGAGCAAAGTGAAAGATCCAGCAACATTCACAAACGAAAATCCAGTAGGTAGTGGTCCATTTACCGAAATCGACACTTTTACACCGCAACTATACATTCAGTGTGAAAACCCGAATTACTGGGATGCTGATAACCTAGATGTAGACTGTCTACGAGTGCCACAAATCGCGAACAACGACCAATTCTTGGGCAAAATCGTTAACGGTGAAATGGACTGGACGTCTTCATTCGTACCAGACATCGACCGCACTTACGCTGCAGCAAGTCCGAATCACCACTACTGGTACCCACCAGCGGGTACTCAAGCGTTTGTAGTGAACTTCAAAAACCCAGACGCGGCGAAAAACGAAGCACTTACTAACGTTGACTTCCGTCGTGCGTTCTCTATGGCGCTAGACCGTCAAACGATTATCGACATTGCATTCTACGGTGGCGGTACAGTAAATGACTTCGCTTCAGGTCTAGGCTACGCATTCGAAGCTTGGTCTGACGAAGAGACGCACAACAAGTACAAAGGTTACAACACATACAACGCCGAAGGTGCGAAAAAGCTTCTTGCTAAAGCAGGCTTCAAAGATGTAAACAAAGATGGCTTTGTAGATACACCATCTGGCAAGTCTTTCGAGCTTCTCATTCAATCGCCAAACGGTTGGACTGACTTTAACAACACTGTACAACTAGCTGTTGAGCAACTAGCAGAAGTAGGCATTAAAGCACGTGCTCGTACTCCAGATTTCTCGGTATACAACCAAGCAATGCTAGAAGGTACATACGACGTTGCTTACACCAACTACTTCCACGGTGCGGATCCACACTTGTACTGGGACAGCGGCTACAACTCGAAGCTACAGTCTGGTGACGGTATGCCTCGCTTTGCAATGCACTTCTACAAGAACGATAAGTTAGACGGTCTTCTTAACAGCTTCTACAAAACCGCTGATAAGCAAGAACAGCTAGAAATCGCTCATGGTATCCAGAAGATCATTGCTCAGGACCAAGTAACCATTCCTGTGCTATCTGGCGCGTACATGTATCAATACAACACAACTCGCTTCACTGGTTGGTGGAACGAAGAAAATCCTAAGGGCCGTCCAAACATTTGGGCTGGTATCCCAGAACGTCTACTTCACGTGCTGGACCTAAAACCAGTTAAATAAGTAGAAGTTCATTTCAAGCGGCATACATCCCGTGTGCCGCCTATAAAAATCCCTTGTTAACGAAACCAATATGTGGCGCTCGTCGTCAGGGGATTTTTCGCTCTAAATTTCGCTAGGAGCGACCTGAAACCAGAAACAGGGAAAAAATCTGGGTGAGTAAGGTGTGAGTTATGGGTTATTTTTTAAGACGTTTGTCGTTCTATCTTGTCGCGCTCTTAGTTGCAGCGACGTTAAACTTTATTATTCCGCGAGCAATGCCTGGTGACCCAGTTACCATGATGTTTGCTAACGCTTCTGTACAGGTGACGCCAGAACGAATCGCAGCAATGAAAGAACTGCTCGGTTTCGTTGATGGGCCGATTTACATTCAGTACTTTTCGTACATTAAAAACATTCTAAGTTGGGAGCTAGGTACATCAATCCAGTTCTACCCTCTTTCAGTTAACTCTTTACTAGGTAGTGCATTTGGCTGGTCTCTCTTCCTAGCTGGTACTGCGGTTGTACTTTCTTTCTCAATCGCTTCTGTACTCGGTATTTTTGCCGCATGGAAGCGTGGTAGTAAGTACGATGCATTCGTAACGCCTGGTACATTGATCATTCAAGCTATCCCACAGATGGTTATCGCAATGTTAGCACTGTTTACCTTTGCGATTGGCCTAAAATGGTTCCCATCTGGCTATGCTTACACGCCAGGTACTATCCCTGATTGGTCAAGCTGGGAGTTCATCAAAAACGTGGGTTACCACGCAGTACTGCCTCTATTCTGTGCAACCATCGTTCAGATCGGTGGCTTCCTCGTCAATATGCGTAACAACATGATCAACCTTCTCGCCGAAGACTACATCACGATGGCGAAAGGCAAAGGGCTGAGCGAGAACCGTGTCGTCTTCAATTACGCCGCACGTAACGCGCTACTTCCAAGTGTAACCGCGCTATCTATGTCTTTGGGTATGGCCATTGGTGGTCAATTGATCATCGAGATGATTTTCAACTACCCAGGTTTAGGCACCGTGCTACTTAACGCAATTCACGCTCGTGACTACCAAGTACTTCAAGGTCAGTTAATTATCATGACGATGTTCATGCTGTGCTTCAACTTAATGGCTGACATGCTGTACATGATTCTAGACCCTCGCCTACGTACGGGAGGCAAATAATCATGAAAGAACTATTCAAACTTATTTTAGGCAACTCATTCGCTCGAATCGGTCTTGGTATTGTTACCGTATTCGTATTCGTTGCGATCGCAGCTCCTTTACTTACGAAACATGCGCCAGACAAGCGAACCGGTAATCCACACGAATACCCAAGCTTTGTCGTAAAACAAGCGCAAAATAATCCTGATGGCTGGGTAGCTAAAAATCTAGCAGATGATCGTCGTACGCTGATTATGTCGAAAAAGGCTGATCACGTTCTGGGAACTTCACGTATGGGTCGTGATATTTGGTCACAAGTGGCTTACGGTGCTCGCGTATCGCTGGGTGTCGGCTTTGGTGCTGGCATCATCGTATGTTTCCTAGCAACGGTCATTGGTATCTCGGCAGGTTACTTCGGCGGCAAAGTGGATGACATATTGAGTGCAGCGATGAACATCATGCTGGTAATCCCTCAATACCCATTGCTCTTTGTACTGGCAGCCTTTATTGGCGAAGCAGGTCCACTCACCATTGCCTTGATTATCGCTGGTACCTCTTGGGCGTGGGGCGCACGTGTTGTCCGTTCTCAAACCATGGCTCTACGCGAGAAAGAGTTTGTGAAAGCCGCTGAAGTATTGGGCGAGTCTTCATTCCGCATCATCTTCGTTGAAATTTTACCAAACCTAATCCCGATTGTCGGTGCAAGCTTCATCGGCTCAGTAATGCTCGCTATCAATACTGAGGCTGTAATCTCGTTCTTGGGCCTGGGCGATGCCAACACCATCAGTTGGGGCATCATGCTCTACAACGTGCAAACCTCATCAGCGATGTTGATTGGCGCATGGTGGGAAGTATTAGCACCTTGTATCGCCTTAACTCTTTTGGTGACTGGTCTTGCTCTACTTAACTTTGCCGTTGATGAAATTGCTAACCCACAGCTTCGTTCTCACAAAGGCATGAAACGCTGGAAGAAACTGGCAGAGAAAGACAAGAAAGAGCGCGCGCCTGAAATGGCACCACAAAATGCACTATGGAGCGGAGATAAATAATCATGACTGCACCACTAATTTCTATCCGTAACCTATGCGTAGATTACATCACAGATGCGGGCGATGTCCGCGCCTGTAACAACGTTAGCTTTGACATTGCGCCAGGTGAAGTCTTTGGCCTGGCAGGTGAATCTGGCTGTGGTAAATCCACAGTTGCTTTCTCGCTCATGCGTCTTCATAAGCCGCCAGCATTCATCACTGGTGGTGAGGTCATCTTCAACGGTGAAGACATCATTAAGTACAGCGATGAACGTATGCAATCATTCCGCTGGAGCGAAATGTCGATGGTGTTCCAAAGTGCAATGAACGCATTAAATCCGGTGCTTACGATGGAAGAGCAGTTTTGCGATGTCATCATGCGCCACACCAACATGACACGTGAACAAGCGAAAAAGCGCGCCGAAGGATTGTTGGAAATCGTTGATATTCATCCAAGCCGCTTGAATGACTACCCACACCAATTTTCTGGTGGTATGCGCCAGCGCTTAGTCATTGCGATTGCTCTGGCTCTCAATCCAAAGATGATCATCATGGATGAGCCAACGACGGCACTCGATGTTGTGGTTCAGCGTGAAATCTTACAAAAAATCTATGCACTGAAAGAAGAGTTCGGCTTCTCGATCCTTTTCATTACCCACGACTTGTCACTCATGGTCGAGTTCTCGGATCGAATCGGCATTATGTACTCCGGTGAGTTGATTGAAGTCGCCCCTTCTAAGCAAATTCTGGAAAGTCCTTACCACCCTTACACCAAAGGTTTGGGTAGCTCTTTCCCTCCACTAACTGGTCCTAAAACCAAATTAACTGGTATTCCAGGCAACCCTTTGAACCTGTTAGAGATTCCTCAAGGCTGCCGATTCCAAGCTCGCTGCGACCGCGTCCACGAAGCTTGTACACGAGTACCAACTCAGCTGCGTCAAATTGAACCTGGTCGTTTTTCAAATTGCCACTTATACGGCGACACGATTGCTCAAGCTAAGGTTTAACAACAAAAAATAACGCTAGCTAAGAACAAAATTACACTGGAGAGAATTATGAGCAAACAACTCGGCGAACTGCTGATTGAGGGTAAACATGTCGTTAAGGACTTCCCTTTAAATAGTAACTCAATCAAGCAGTCAAAAATGCGCGCGATCAACGACGTGTCATTCAAGATGTACAAGAGCCGCGGTTTGTCAGTAGTAGGAGAATCAGGCTCTGGTAAATCTACTACCGCTAAAATGATAGCTAAAATGTACGCCCCTACCGAGGGTGTAATCGAATACAGAGGTCGTGATATCCAAGATATTACCTCTCGACATGACTTGATGACATACCGTGAAGGCGTACAAATGGTATGGCAGGACCCATTTGGCTCACTAAACCCTACACACAATATCTTCCACCACATTGCTCGCCCGTTGCTGATCCATAAAAAGATTGCACCAGGCAACAAAAAGGAACTGGAAGAGCGTGTGTATGACCTACTAGAACAAGTTGGTCTGATTCCGCCAAAAGAAACCGCGCAAAAGTTCCCGCACCAGCTATCTGGCGGTCAGCGTCAACGTGTAAACCTAGCTCGTAACATCGCTGTAGGTGCAGAAGTGGTATTGGCAGATGAGCCAACATCAATGCTGGACGTGTCAATTCGTGCTGGTGTTCTTAACTTGATGGAAGAGATGAAGTTTGAAAAACAAATGTCTCTGCTTTACATCACTCACGACATCGCAACGGCGCGTTACATTGCTGAAGATCTCGCGGTTATGTACGTAGGTCACATGGTTGAATGGGGCGATACTGAAGAAATCATTCACGATCCTCAACACCCATATACGCAACTGTTGGTATCTGCTGTGCCTGATCCATCGAAGTCTATCCACGAGAAGCTGAAAGGCAACAAAGGGGAAATCCCACTTTGGACACCGGATTCAGTCGGCTGCCCATTTGCAGGACGCTGCGTACACGCAACCGATAAATGTCGCGAACGACTACCAGGCGTCACTCAGCTTTCTGAGAACCACTTTGTTCGCTGTTACTTATTTGAAGATTAATTATAACGAGGGTCAGGTTCAGCCTGACCCATTCCTGTTTTATCGTTTCCCGGAGACATTGAATGCTGCTACTGACTAACCACATTGGTTATGAACATCTGGGCCCAAAGAAAGCCATTGTCCAGACCGAACAACCACACTTGTCTTCTTACACTGCCCAATTGATTTGTGCCACTACCGAGCAAACCGTGGCAACTTTTGCGGTTGAAGAACAGGGTAAAGTGGCGAACTGGCATCAGGGCTATTTCTACCTCATCGACTTTTCACCTTTCACAGATTCAGGCGACTATTTCCTGCAAGTGGAAGATACGCGCTCTTCCTCTTTCACCATTGGCGAACATATTCTGTTGGATCAAACTTTGTCGGATGTGATCCACTACTTCAAATCACAACGTTGCGGTGGGGTTTTCGATCAACAAGATCGACAAGTGCCAGTGCTCAACGCCAACCAAACAGTTGATGTTCACGGTGGCTGGTACGACGCATCTGGAGACGTTAGTAAGTACTTAAGTCATCTTTCATACGCTAATTATTTGAACCCTCAACAAACTCCAATGGTGGTTTGGAACATCCTAAAAGGGCTTTCATTGCTTGAAGGAAGCGAAGACATTGCAGCCTTCACACGCACACGTCTTATTGAAGAAGCCCTGTTCGGTGCAGACTTCCTTGTTCGTATGCAAAACGAAAAAGGCTTCTTCTACATGACGGTCTTTGATAAGTGGAGCAAAGATACTGCGCAACGAGAAATCTGTGCCTACGAAACGCAACTTGGTCACAAATTTGATGACTACCAAGCAGGCTTTCGACAAGGTGGCGGTGTCGCCATCGCAGCGCTGGCCGCGGCGTCGCGTTTAGGTGTTCACGGCGAATACGATCAACAGAAATACCGCAACGCTGCTGAAAATGGTTACTGGCACTTAAAAGAGCACAATACGCAGTACCTCAATGATGGTGAAGAAAACATTATCGACGAATACTGTGCGCTACTAGCTAGTGTAGAACTGTTTAAAGCCACCAAAGAAACTCGCTACTTGGAAGAGAGCCGTTGGTGGACACAACGCTTAGTTGCCCGCCAAATGAGCGACGAGCAGATTCAACACTTTTGGTCAGCAAACCAAGACGGCACTCGTCCATACTTTCACGCTGCCGAAGCAGGTCTACCCGTTATTGCCCTATGCGAATACCTAGCAATTGAAGACGACTCCGTACAGACAGAATCGGTAAAACGCATCGTTAACCGAGCGTGTGAATTTGAGATCAAAATATCGAATAAAGTGACCAACCCATTCGGTTACCCTCGCCAGTATGTTAAAGGCGTAAATGAGTCAAAACGCGATGTATTTTTTGTCGCACACAACAATGAATCCGGCTATTGGTGGCAAGGCGAGAATGCTCGATTGGGCTCACTCGCGACCATGGCGTATCTTGCTCAACCGCATATAGCGTCGCAAGAAATACAGCAACAACTTTCCGTGTTTGCTCAAGATGCATTGAACTGGATTGTAGGCTTAAACCCATACGACATGTGCATGCTTGATGGCCACGGTCGTAACAACCCTGATTACCTTCCTCAATATGGTTTCTTCAATGCTAAAGGCGGTGTGTGTAACGGAATCACTGGCGGCTTTGAAGACGAGGAAGACATCGCATTTAACCCACCAGCACAAAAAGACGACATGTTACAAAACTGGCGCTGGGGCGAACAATGGATCCCGCATGGCGCTTGGTACTTACTCGCGATAATGAGTCAAGCTCAGCATATTTCTCAGTTGGCAACCTCTAAAAATATTAAGGAACAATAATCATGGGGATGTATTTTGTTGGTATCGATGGTGGCGGCACGTCATGTCGAGCCAGGATTAAAGATTCACAAGGTAATTTTCTTGGCGAGGCCAAAAGCGGCAGCGCCAACATAATGCTAGGCGCTGAAATTGCAATGGCTTCGATTCTTGAATCCATCACTTCAGCTGCCGAGCAAGGCGGCCTGACACAACAAGATTTCGCATCGATGCACGTCGGCTTAGCCCTTGCAGGTGCTGAGCACAAAGCATCTTGGCAAGCCTTCATGTCTCTTCCTCATCCGTTTGCCAGTATGACTCTTAATACTGATGCTTACGGCGCGTGCGTTGGTGCACACAATGGCGAAGATGGCGCAATCATGATCGCAGGAACAGGCTCTTGTGGCATCTATCTTAAAGGATTGGAGCAACACGTTGTCGGTGGTCGTGAGTTCCCTATTTCGGATCAAGGTGGCGGCGCAGTGATGGGGCTTCACCTAGTTCAACAAGTGTTGTTAGCAGAAGATGGCATCAGAGAGAAAACGCCTCTAGCACAACACGTCATGGCGCATTTCGAAAATGACGTTGATAACGTGGTGGCTTGGTCTAAACAAGCGCTTCCTCGTGATTATGGCCAGTTTTCTCCTGCAATTTTCCAACATGCAGAACAAGGTGATGTACTAGCAATTGAGATGCTGAAGCAAACTGCAGCTGATATAGAAATGTTTCTCGTGGCATTAAACAAGCGCGGCGCAACGCGTATTTGTTTAATGGGCAGCATTGCTGAACGTATTTTACGTTGGCTTTCGCCCCCCGTTCAGCAATGGGTTGTTGAGCCACAGTTTGACGCGATTGAAGGCGCAATTATGTTTGCAGGTAAACCTGAACATAACCTTTACTCGCTCAATGCGGCGTAGGAGTAGATATGGAATATCGTGTTGATCTCGTCGTCCTATCAGAGCAAAAGCAAAACTGCCGTTTCGGACTGACGTTTCATAATTTGAGCGATCAAGATCTCCACAATTGGAGCCTGATTTTTGCTTTTGATCGCTACATTCTGCCCGATAGTGTTTCGAATGGTCAGCTCAAGCAAATTGGCAGCTACTGCACCCTCAAACCAGAAGGGTTGGTGCTGGCAGCTAACCATCATTTTTACTGCGAGTTCAGTATTGGTTCGAACCCATTCCGTTACTATTCTGATGGATTCAATGAAGCCTTGGTCAACTTTGAAGTCAACGGCAACCTTCAGCGAGCTCAAGTCGATGTCACGCCGATCGTATTGGCTTCACCGTACCGTGAACGCTGTGAGATCCCTTCCAGCTTGACGCATGCGCAACCTTTGTTGCCAAAACCAAACCATATAGAGGTCAGTGATCACTGCTTTAGCTTTAATCATCATGCTGGCGTCGCGGTTTATTCAAACCTAGCCAATTCAGCTAAAGAATGGCTACTTGATGAGCTTAAGCGCATTCACCAATTTGAGTTCGCATCAGACAATGGCAGTCAGATCATCTTCAAAGGCAACCCAACCTTGGATGAAGGCGCTTACAAACTGAAAGTAGCCGAAGAGTCGATCAAAATTGAAGCAGGCTCTTCGTCTGGTTTTACCCATGCTTGTGCAACGTTATTGCAACTAATCAAAGTTGGCGATCAACCAGCCTCAATGGAAGTGGTTTGCTGTTCGATCAAAGACCGACCACGTTTTCGTTACCGCGGTATGATGCTAGATTGTGCTCGCCATTTTCACTCCGTTGAGCAAGTCAAACGTTTGATCAACCAGTTGGCTCACTACAAGTTCAATACATTCCATTGGCACCTTACCGATGATGAAGGTTGGCGAATTGAGATCAAATCATTGCCTCAACTAACCGATATTGGCGCATGGCGTGGGTTGGATGAAACCAATGAGCCACAGTACACGCACCTTGCTGAGCGTTACGGCGGTTTTTACACTCAAGAAGACATCAAAGACGTGGTTGCCTTTGCTTCGAAACGAGGCATCACTGTTATCCCTGAAATCGATGTACCAGGCCACTGCCGAGCTGCCATCAAGTCGTTACCACACCTATTGGTAGAAACAGAAGATACCACCGAATACCGCAGTATTCAGCATTACAACGACAACGTCATTAACCCAGCTCTGCCGGGAAGTTATGAGTTTATCGACAAAGTGTTGGAAGAAGTCTCCGCGCTGTTCCCTGCGCCTTATGTTCATATCGGTGCGGATGAAGTACCTAACGGGGTTTGGTCAAAAAGCCCTGCGTGCCAAGCACTAATGGAACAACTGGGTTACAGCGACTACAAAGAGTTACAAGGGCACTTCTTGCGTCATGCCGAAGACAAACTGCGCAAACTTGGCAAGCGCATGCTGGGTTGGGAAGAAGCACAGCATGGCGACAAAGTCAGCAAAGACACAGTGATCTATTCGTGGTTAAGCGAAGAAGCGGCGTTGAACTGCGCGCGCCAAGGTTTCGATGTGGTGCTACAACCTGCACAAACCACCTACCTAGATATGACCCAAGATTACGCACCAGAAGAACCGGGCGTGGATTGGGCTAACCCGTTGCCGCTAGAAAAAGCTTACAACTATGAACCACTCGCTGAAGTGCCAGCCGACGATCCAATACGTAAACGCATTTGGGGCATTCAAACAGCATTGTGGTGTGAAATCATCAACAACCAGTCTCGTATGGACTACATGGTCTTCCCGCGCTTAACCGCAATGGCAGAAGCATGTTGGACAGACAAACAACACCGAGATTGGACCGACTATTTATCACGTTTGAAAGGACACCTACCGCTGCTTGATTTGCAGGGAGTGAATTACCGTAAACCGTGGAAGTAATACAGAGCTGATGTAGAAGCATCACGCTTGAAGAGTTTTTAAATTTTGGCTGCAGACGCAGCTTTGTAAAAAGGAAAGACACAAATGAAATACGGCTATTTCGATAACGAGAATCGTGAATACGTCATTACTCGCCCTGATGTACCTGCTCCTTGGACCAACTACCTAGGTACAGAAAAATTCTGTACCGTTATCTCGCATAACGCAGGTGGCTATTCGTTCTACAACTCTCCAGAATACAACCGTGTTACTAAGTTCCGTCCAAATGCGACATTCGATCGCCCAGGACACTACGTTTACCTACGTGATGATGAGACGGGAGATTACTGGTCAATCTCTTGGCAACCAGTTGCCAAAAGCCTAGACGAAGCGAACTACGAAGTTCGTCATGGTTTGTCGTACTCTAAATTCAAGTGTGAATACAGCGGCATTAGCGCAACCAAAACGCTCTTTGTACCAAAAGGCGAAGATGCAGAAATTTGGGATGTAGTAATCAAGAACACCTCAGACAAACCGCGTACGATCAGTGCATTCTCATTTGTTGAGTTCTCATTCAGCCACATTCAATCTGATAACCAGAACCATCAGATGTCTCTGTACTCTGCTGGTACGTCATACAACGAAGGCGTGATTGAGTACGACCTGTACTACAACACGAACGATTTCGAAGGTTTCTACTACCTAGCTTCAACGTTTGACCCAGATTCGTACGACGGTCAACGTGACAGCTTCCTTGGCCTATACCGTGACGAAGCAAACCCGCTAGCGGTAGAACAAGGTAAGTGTTTCAACACAGCGCAAACGTGTTACAACCACTGTGGCTCTCTGCACAAGCAATTCACTATCCAACCGGGTGAAGAAGTTCGTTTTGCTTACATTCTAGGTATCGGTAAAGGCAACGGTGAGCGTCTACGTGC
This sequence comes from Vibrio sp. T9, assembly GCF_003123985.1. Lineage (NCBI taxonomy): Bacteria > Pseudomonadati > Pseudomonadota > Gammaproteobacteria > Vibrionales > Vibrionaceae > Vibrio > Vibrio sp. T9. Next base: position 155,704 of record NZ_NIGY01000006.1, on the reverse strand, counting down.
TAAGTACCAAGACCTTGCAGAAGTCGACAATGCATTTGCTGGCATCAAAGCACACTGGGATGAGCGTTGTGGCAAGTTCCAAGTGAAATCGCCAAACGAAGGCCTAGACACCATGATCAATGCTTGGACGCTATACCAAGCAGAAACATGTGTGGTTTGGTCTCGCTTTGCTTCGTTCATCGAAGTGGGTGGTCGTACTGGTCTTGGTTACCGCGATACGGCGCAAGACGCAATTTCCGTTCCTCACGCGAACCCGAAAATGACTCGCAAGCGCATCGTTGATCTACTGCGTGGTCAAGTAAAAGCGGGTTACGGCCTACACCTATTCGATCCTGATTGGTTCGATCCTGAAAAAGCAGATGTTAAACCATCTAAGTCTCCAACAGTTGTTCCTACTCCGTCCGATGAAGATAAGATCCACGGTATTGAAGACACTTGCTCTGATGATCACCTATGGCTAGTACCAACCATCTGTAAATACGTGATGGAAACCGGTGAGCACAGCTTCTTCGACGAAGTGATTCCTTACGCGGATGGCGGTGATGCAACCGTGTATGACCACATGAAAGCTGCGCTAGACTTCTCAGCTGAATACGTGGGTCAAACGGGCATCTGTAAAGGTCTACGTGCAGACTGGAACGACTGTCTAAACCTAGGAGGTGGTGAATCTTCAATGGTGTCGTTCCTACACTTCTGGGCACTGCAAGAGTTCATCGACCTAGCGAAATACCTAGGTAAAGAAGCCGACGTTGAAAAATACACGGAAATGGCAGCAAACGTGCGTGAAGCGTGTGAAACACACCTTTGGGACGACGAAGGCGGTTGGTACATCCGTGGTCTGACGAAAAATGGCGACAAGATCGGTACTGCGCAGCAAAAAGAAGGTCGTGTACACCTTGAGTCAAACACGCTAGCGGTTCTGTCTGGCGCGGTTTCTCAAGAGCGCGGTGAAAAGGCAATGGACGCAGTCGACGAGAACCTGTTCTCTGAATACGGACTTCACCTAAATTCACCATCATTCGCAACACCAAACGATGACATTGGCTTTGTGACTCGCGTTTACCAAGGCGTAAAAGAAAATGGGGCAATCTTCTCACATCCAAACCCATGGGCTTGGGTAGCTGAGGCTAAATTAGGTCGTGGTGACCGTGCAATGAAATTCTACGATGCACTAAACCCATACAACCAGAACGACATCATCGAAAAACGTATTGCAGAACCATACTCATACGTTCAGTTCATTATGGGTCGTGACCACCAAGACCACGGTCGTGCAAACCACCCATGGCTAACTGGTACATCTGGCTGGGCTTACTTCGCTGTTACCAACTTTATCCTTGGTGTGCGTACAGGCTTCGATGGCCTGACTATCGATCCATGTATCCCAACTAACTGGCCTGGTTTCGAAGTGACTCGTCAATGGCTAGGTGCAACGTACAACATAAAAGTGGTGAACCCTGATTCAGTAAGCAAAGGCGTTAAGTCAATTACTGTGAACGGTGAAGCAGTAAATGGTGCATCTGTACCAGTTCAAGCGGAAGGTTCCGTCAACGAAGTGATCGTAACACTAGGTTAATCGCTTCAAAACGTCCCAATGCACTTTTGCTTTTTAGCTTGTGCATTGGGTTCGCTAGCAAAATTTTAAGGCGCGGCGCCTTGCCGCCCTGATTGAGGTTCGAATCATGATCAAATTTGGTACAGGCGGCTGGCGCGCATTCATCGGTGAAGAATTCACTAAAGATAATGTTCGTTTGGTTGCTCAAGCAGTTGCAAACATTACGAATAACGAATCTGTTGCTGATCGCGGCTTTGTCATTGGCTATGACCGACGCTTTCTGTCTGATAAAGCTGGCCGTTGGTTTGCCGAAGTTTTAGCGGCAAATGGCATTGTAGTTAGCTTTATCGATAAGTTTGTTCCAACGCCAATCGTGATGTTCAAAGCAAAAGAGATGGGCTGTGCATACTCAGCGTGCATCACCGCATCGCATAACCCTGCCGATTACAATGGAATCAAAGTCTTCATTGAAGGTGGTCGTGATGCAGATGAAATCATTACCGAGAAAATTGAAACTCAAATTTCTACACTTACCGCACAAGATGTGAAAAGTGTCGATTTTGATCAAGCGGTTGAAGACAAGTTGATTGAAATCATCAACCCAATGAACGAGTTTGTTGATTCAATCATCGACTTTATCGACATTGAAGCAATCAAAAAAGCCAACCTTCGTGTGCTGATTGACCCGATGTTTGGTGTCGCGAAAAACGCACTGCAAACCGTCCTAATCAACGGCCGCTGTGAAGTAGACGTGATCAACGACGGAAAAAACCCAGACTTCGGCGGTTTAATGCCTTCTCCAAGTGCTGCGACCCTGTACCGCTTGATGCACCTTGTCGAGCAAGAAGGCTACGACATCGGTATTGGGACTGACGGCGATGCAGACCGTCTTGGTATCATCGATGAGAAAGGCAACTTCATTCATCCAAATGAAGTGCTGATCCTGCTGTATTACTACCTATTGAAATACAAAGGTTGGAAAGGCTCAGTCGTACGTAACATCGCAACAACACACCTATTAGACAAAATCGCCGAAGATCACGGTGAGAAATGTTTTGAGGTTCCAGTTGGCTTCAAACACATCAGCTCGCAAATGGAAGCAGATGACTCACTGATTGGTGGAGAAAGCTCTGGTGGTTTAACTATTCGCGGTCATATCAAAGGTAAAGATGGTGTGTTCGCATCAAGCTTACTGGTTGAAATGATCTCGGTAACGGGCAAAAAGTTGTCTGAACTACTGGATGAAATCTATGGCAAGTACGGCTACGCGTACATGGCAGAAGGTGATTGCAAATTCAAACCAGCGCAAAAAGAAGTCCTATTCAACAAGATATATGTTGAAAAACAACTGCCTGAGTTTGAGTTCGATATTGAAAAAGTCAGCTACGAAGATGGCGCGAAAGTCTACTTCAAGAACGGCGGTTGGATCATCGCGCGCTTCTCTGGTACTGAGCCATTACTACGTATTTTTGCAGAAATGCAAGATAAGGACACTGCGGAACGTGTTCTTCAACAGTTTAAAGACTTCTTATCTTTATAACTGACCTTGTGCCCGCTTCGAGCACTTCGGCTACGCTTGTCATGTAATTAAAGCTGTCGCTAAGGGGAAGAATACTTGCCCGGCATCACTGCCGGGCTTTTTTATTGTGTGTAGGCAGGCATAAGAGAATAGTAAAGGTACCCAGTAACGTTATGCGAATGCCAGCACGCCCTGCGTTTCAATTTTCACAGCAACAGACTCACCAATATTTAATGCCTGCGATGCTGTAGCCAACAAACGGTCGCCATTCGCATCAATCACGTAGCGGCAATGGTCGCCCATAAAGTGCTGCTCCAGCACCGTTACTGAGCTCTCTTCATCGGATTGAATTTGCACATGTTGCGGCCTTAGCAACAAAGAGCATTCAGACTGCACTGGGATCTCTTGTTGGGCTGTGGCTTCAACCACACCCAAGTGGGTTTCATATTCTGAATCCGAAACTCGTTTAGCGGCCAGATAGCTACCACCACCTAAGAAATCCGCAACAAACTTACTTGAAGGCTGGTAGTAAAGCTCAGATGCCGTACCATACTGCTCGATAACACCATTGTTCATCACTGCCATTTTATCCGCGAAGGCAAAAGCCTCTTCACGGCTATGCGTAACAAAAATGGCAGTCACGCCTTGCGCCTTAAAAATCTTACGGATCTCACTTATCAACTCATGGCGAACTTGCGTATCAATATTAGAGAACGGCTCATCCAGCAACAATAAGTCTGGGCTGTAAGCTAATGAGCGAGCAATCGCAACGCGCTGCTGCTGTCCACCAGACAATTGATGAGGATAACGATCGCCATAGCCTTGCAAATGCACGAGCTCGAGCATCTCTTGGACTTTGCCATTTTTCTCTTTTGTCGAGTAATGCTTTAAGCCAAAGGCAATATTTTGCTCCACCGTCAGGTGAGGAAAAAGCGCATAATCTTGGAAAATCATCCCGATATTACGCTGTTCTGGTGGCAACCAGTTCTCCCCATCATCAATCGTGACGCAATTTAAGCTCATTTCGCCTGACGTTAATGGCAATAGCCCTGCAACGGCTTTTAATAGTGTTGTTTTTCCGCAACCACTTGCACCTAGTAAACAGACAATTTGCCCTTGTTCCACCTCAAGAGACAATGATTCGAGTACGGTTTGATCATCATATTGGCAAGTTAGGTTTTTAATTGATAATGCGCAGCTCATCAGTGATTTTGCTCCAGTGAACGGTTAACAACAACAAGCGGGATCAACCCAACAAGAACCAACAAAACCGCAGGCAAAGCGGCCAATTCCAAATGCTCATCCGAGGCGAAGTTATAAACGTATGTGGCTAGTGTTTCAAAGTTAAACGGACGAAGTAATAGGGCCGCATTGAGCTCTTTCATCGACTCGATAAACACTAACAGAGCCGCAATCAGTGCACCACGTTTAACCAGCGGAAAGTGCACACGCCACAGCATGGCATTAGGCTTACAACCCATGGTGCGAGACGCCATATCTAACGAAGGCGAAATTTTATTTAAGTTACTTTCGATACTACCAATCGCCACCGCTGAAAAGCGCACAACCATGGCAAAAACCAGGGCGAACATGGAGCCAGAAAAAATAAGTCCCGGTCTTCCCCATTCCATGGCTTTAGCAAGGTCGTTGACGCGGTGATCCATAAACAGTACTGCGACCATCACACCAATCGCTAATACGGTTCCTGGCACTGCATATCCCATCGAAGAAAGACGCATAAATGCCAAGCTTTCGCGCTTGCCATTGACGCGATGGGTAAAGTTAACGATCAGTGCGACAGCAACACCAATAATGGCGGCAATAACCGACACGACCAAACTATTCCATGCGTATTCACGAAACTCGGGGGTCCAACTCTGCGCAAAGTAAGTTATCGCATAATCAATCAGCTGTAGTAATGGCAAAATAAACGCGACCGAAACCAAGCCCCAACACCAAACCAGCGCGGTCCACTTTTTCCAGCCCGTCAACTCATAACGAAAATCTTCGTGACTGTTAAATTGGCTTTGAAAAAGTTTTTGTTTACGGCGGCTGTATCGTTCTGCACTAAGAAGCAATACCACGATGACAAGCATCATGGCAGAGATCTTGGCTGCCGCATTAAGATTAGAGTACCCCAACCAAGTATCGTAGACCGCTGTGGTTAACGTATTCACCGCGAAGTAACTTACCGTACCAAAGTCGCCAATGGTCTCCATTGCGACCAATGATAAACCCACTGCGATAGAGGGTCTTACTAACGGCATCGAGATGCGCCAAAAGCTTTCCCATGGAGAGCACTTGAGCAAACGCGCGCTTTGCAATAAAGAGACATTTTGCTCCATAAACGCAGCCCGGCACAATAAATACACGTAAGGATACAACACCAAAGCCAACACAAAGGTCGCGCCAGGCAAGGTGCGAATATCAGGGAACCAATACTCGCCAGGTCCCCATCCGGTTACATCACGCAAAAAGATCTGAATCGGTCCTGCAAAATCAAACCAATCAGTAAAAATATAACCAATGATATAACCTGGCATCGCAAGAGGTAGCACCAATGCCCACTGCAACCATTTTTCGGTCGGCAGTTTACACATGGCCATTATCCAAGCGCTTGGTATACCAAGAATTAAGGACAACACCATTACGCCAATAGTGAGCGCAACCGTGTTAAAAATATAAGTCGGCATGACTGTCGCCATTAAATGGGCAAACAAATCATCCGTTTCACCAATTGCGGTGTAGAAGATCGCTAAGATCGGCAAAACCAGTAACAGAGTTATTACCCCACTACTGGTTTTCCATAAAGAGTGTTTATCTTTCATCGCCTAATTACTGCAAGGCTGTATGAAATACAAATGCTGTTGCAAATACATCTCATATCCTTTAATCAAATGGGGGTACTGTTATACCCCCACAAGGAATTAAAGGTCAAATTTCACTTCGTCTAATAGCTTAATTGCCGCTTCGTGGTTGGCTGCAATATCGTCTAGAGAAAGCTTGTCTGCTTTAAAGTCACCCCAAGATTCCACAAGTTCAGAACGCTTCACGCCTTCTTTAACAGGGTACTCGTAGTTAACTTCTGCGTACATCTGCTGCGCTTTGTCACCCGTTAGGAATTCCATTAGCTTCACAGCATTGTCTTTGTTTGGAGAGTACTTCGCCATCGCCATACCAGAGATGTTTACGTGAGTACCTGTAGTCTCTTGGTTAGGGAAGTTGATGTAAACTGCATCTGCCCAAGCTTTTTGCTCTTTGTCATTAACCATTTTACCTAGGTAGTAGCTGTTACCTAGAGAAACATCACATAGACCTTCTTTGATCGCTTTAACTTGTGCACGATCGTTGCCTTGTGGTTTGCGAGCAAGGTTTGCTTTCACGCCTTCCAACCACTCTTTGGTTTCTGCTTCGCCATTGTGAGCAATCATTGCTGAAACTAGAGAAACGTTGTACGGGTGCTTACCGCTACGAGTACAAATTTTACCTTTGAACTCTGGCTTAGCCAGATCTGCATAGTTGAAATCTGCGCCTAGTTTACCTACGCGATCACGTGAAGAGTAAACACTACGTGAGCGTAGAGTTAGAGCAAACCACTCATTCTCTTTATCTTGGTATTGAGCTGGTACGTTTTCTTCAATGATTTTGCTATCTACTTTCTGAACTAAACCTTTGTTTGTCAGTTCAGCTAGACGACTGATGTCTGTCGTAAGGATAACGTCAGCTGGGCTGTACTCGCCTTCTTGAGCTAGCTTTTCTGCTAAGCCTTTTTTAGCAAATTTTACGTTTACTTTGATGCCAGTTTCTTTAGTGAACTCGTTGAACATAGGTTCAACTAGGAAAGGTTGACGGTAAGAGTAGACGTTCACTTCTTCAGCAGCCATTGCTGTTGGAGCTAAGGTTGCGCAAGTTAATGCTGAAAGAGTTAGCAGTTTTTTCATTGTTTAATCCTTTACCATGCTAATGATAACGTTTATCAGTTGCGTTATTATATGTATGTTCAATAAGAAGACAATGACAAATATTAAAAAACCTGCTCATCGGAGCAGGTTTTTATATGTTGAGAGTGTAACTATTTATTACAGGCTATTGATTACTTCACAGTGACAAATTCTGGGTACGCACCGACGCCACAATCATGCATGTCCATACCTTCCATTTCTTCATCTTCCGTGACGCGAATTCCAACGGTTGCTTTCAAGATAGCCCACACCACTAGGCTAGCACCAAATACCCAAGCAAAGATAACGACAGCACCTAAAAGCTGTGCACCGAATGTAGCATCGCCGTTACTTAGTGGCACAACCATCAAACCAAAGAAGCCACAAACACCGTGCACTGAAATCGCACCGACTGGGTCATCAATTTTCAGTTTATCTAGGCCAATGATGCTGAATACGACTAGCGCGCCAGATACTGCACCGATAGCAACCGCATATAATGGCGATGGTGATAGAGGATCTGCAGTGATGGCAACCAAGCCAGCTAGCGCACCATTGAGAATCATCGTTAAGTCCGCTTTGCCCCAAGTTGTTTTACATACAAATAGCGCCGCAATAGCACCTGCAGCAGCTGCTGCGTTGGTGTTTAGGAAGATCTGACCTACCGCTGTTGCGTTCTCAAAATCTGAAACCATCAACTGAGAACCACCGTTAAACCCAAACCAACCAAACCAAAGGATGAAAGTACCTAGTGTTGCCAAAGGCATGTTTGAACCTGGAATCGGGTAGATTTCACCGTTTTTACCATATTTACCTTTGCGAGCACCAAGAAGCAATACACCAGCAAGAGCTGCAGAAGCACCAGCCATATGTACGATACCTGAACCTGCAAAGTCGCTAAATCCAGCTTCTGCTAGGAAGCCACCGCCCCATGTCCAATAACCTTCCATTGGGTAGATAAATGCGGTCAAAATTGCAGAGAAAACCAAGAAAGACCAAAGCTTCATACGTTCAGCCACCGCACCAGAAACGACGGACATTGCCGTTGCAACGAAGACGACTTGGAAGAAGAAGTCAGATTCTAGAGAGTGATCAGCCCCTTCTCCTTGGGTACCAATCAACGCACCAAATGAAGGTAACCAGCCTCCTTCTCCGTTGTCGACATACATGATGTTGTAACCAACGATCAGAAACATCGTACATGCAATTGCGTACAAACAGATGTTCTTCGTAAGAATTTCTGTTGTGTTCTTAGAGCGCACAAGACCCGCTTCTAGCATCGCAAAACCAGCTGCCATCCACATTACCAACGCACCGGAAATGAGGAAGAAAAAGGTGTCAAGTGCGTAACGTAACTCGGTTACTGTTGTTGTTAATTCCATAATAAGTTTCTCCAATCCCTTGAATTCTTAAAGTGCTTCTGCGTCCATTTCGCCCGTTCGGATACGCACCGCTTGGTTCAGGTCGTAGACAAAAATTTTACCGTCACCAATCTTTCCTGTTTGCGCAGCTTTTGTAATCGCTTCAACCACTCGCTCAACATTATCCGCGTGAGTAGCGATTTCAATTTTCACTTTTGGTAGGAAATCGACCTGATACTCAGCGCCGCGATACAGTTCCGTGTGGCCTTTTTGACGACCAAACCCTTTAACTTCTGATACCGTCATCCCTTCGATACCGACGTTAGCCAATGCTTCTCGCACATCGTCTAATTTAAACGGCTTAATAATGGCATTGATTATTTTCATTCAATTCTCTCCGAAGCTTTCATCCTGAAACACTTCTAATAATCCAATCTACGTGCCAAGTTTTTAAGTCATTGAATAATAAAAACTAACGTCAATTTACATATCTATAAACAAAAAGGGCGCACCATATCGGTGCGCCCTTTTCACAAATTTAAAGCAACAGAAGGAAAGTTACCCAAAACTGTGCACTAAATGTTCAAAAAGTCTTTCCATCGCTCGATAAGAATCATGAAGTCCTCTATTCCACAGCTTGCTGTACTTTCTGCATTGTAGAAATCGAATTCACTTTCCATCTCAACATCATGGTCATGGGCCAATGCGTTTTCTTGCACTAGGACTTCATCGCCCTGAATCATCAAGCTAATTTCTGTACCTGTTAGGTTATGCTCTTGAGAAGGCGCTGAAAATGACTGCTCAATTAGCTTTTCAACCTGAGCAATCTTCATAGGATCTTTGCCAATTTCTTCTTGTAGCCAGCGCCCAACAATCTCATGCCCCATGCTGCATTTTACGCAGTACTCGCCCATCAACGTGTTACGGATGAATTCAAATTCCATCGAGATTGCCTTTTCGTATCAATTTGGTGCGGAGTATAGCGAATTGCGCCCATAAAAAAAGCACCTCGTTTGAGGTGCTTTTTAATTGTGCAGTTAAACTTATGCAGGCTCTTGGAAGATCACTTCATCCGCTTTCTTGGTGTACTGATCCATTTTATGGAAGTTCAAGTAGCGGTAAGTATCTGTAGCGGTTGCATCAATTTGCTTCGCATACTCCAAGTACTCTTCTTTGGTTGGAATCTTACCAAGGATTGCACCTACGGCAGCTAGTTCCGCAGACGACAGGTAAACATTCGCACCAGTACCTAGACGGTTCGGGAAGTTACGCGTTGAGGTCGACATCACTGTTGATTTGTCTGCAACACGCGCTTGGTTACCCATACACAGTGAACATCCTGGTGTTTCGATTCGAACCCCAGCACGGCCAAAGATACCGTAATAACCCTCTTCCGTTAGCTGATCCTTGTCCATCTTCGTTGGCGGAGCGATCCATAGACGAGTTGCAAGCTGTCCATTGAACTTATCTAGCAGCTTACCAGCAGCGCGGAAGTGACCGATGTTAGTCATACAAGAACCGATGAACACTTCATCAATCGCTGTGCCTTGTACTTCAGACAACAAGCGAGCGTCATCCGGATCATTCGGTGCACATAGTACTGGCTCATTGATTTCAGCCATATCGATTTCAATTACATGTGCATATTCAGCGTCTTTATCCGCTTGCATCAGCTCAGGATTTGCTAGCCACTCTTCCATCGCTGTAATACGACGTTCGATAGTACGGCGGTCACCGTAACCTTCAGAGATCATCCACTTCAGCATTACAATGTTAGAGTTTAGGTACTCTTCGATCGACTCTTGCGACAGTTTCACAGTACAACCTGCCGCAGAACGCTCAGCAGAAGCATCAGAAAGCTCAAATGCTTGCTCAACTGTTAGCGTTTCTAGGCCTTCAATCTCAAGGATACGGCCAGAGAATTCGTTGATCTTGCCCGCTTTTTCTACCGTTAGTAGACCTTGCTGAATCGCGTAGTAAGGGATGGCATGAACAAGGTCACGCAGTGTGATACCCGGTTGCATTTCACCTTTAAAGCGAACCAAGATTGACTCAGGCATATCTAGTGGCATAACGCCTGTCGCAGCAGCAAAGGCAACCAAACCCGAACCTGCTGGGAATGAAATACCTAGCGGGAAACGAGTATGTGAGTCACCACCAGTACCAACTGTATCCGGCAGTAGCATACGGTTTAGCCATGAGTGGATAATACCGTCACCCGGGCGAAGAGATACGCCACCGCGGTTCATGATAAAGTCCGGAAGTGTGTGGTGCGTGTTTACGTCTACTGGTTTTGGGTACGCAGAGGTGTGACAGAAAGACTGCATGACAAGGTCAGCAGAGAAGCCCAAACACGCCAAGTCTTTAAGTTCATCACGAGTCATAGGGCCGGTAGTATCTTGCGAGCCTACTGTCGTCATCTTCGGCTCACAGTAGGTACCAGGGCGAATGCCTTCTACGCCACACGCTTTACCAACCATTTTCTGTGCAAGCGTGTAACCCTTGCCAGAATCTGCAATTTCACCAGGTTTACGGAATACATCCGAAGGCTCAAGACCTAGCGATTGACGCGCTTTGTCTGTCAAACCACGACCGATGATCAATGGGATACGACCGCCAGCACGAACTTCATCAATCAGTACTTCCGTTTTCAGCGAGAACTCAGCTAAAACTTCACCTGTTTCGTGATTACAAACTTTACCTTCATATGGGTAAACATCGATAACATCGCCCATGTTGAGCTTAGTCACGTCGACTTCGATTGGTAGTGCGCCCGCATCTTCCATTGTGTTGAAGAAGATAGGTGCAATTTTACCACCAAGCACATAACCACCAGCACGTTTGTTTGGAACGTAAGGGATATCATCTCCCATGAACCAAAGTACTGAGTTGGTTGCAGATTTACGTGAAGAACCAGTACCAACAACATCACCAACGTAAACCAATTGGTGACCTTTTTCTTTCAATTCTTCAATTTGCTTGATCGGACCAATATTGCCCGGTTGATCAGGATTGATGCCTTCACGCTCGTTCTTCAGCATCGCAAGTGCGTGCACTGGGATATCAGGACGAGACCAAGCATCAGGTGCAGGTGAAAGGTCATCCGTGTTCGTTTCACCTGTTACTTTAAATACAGTTAGAGTGACTTTTTCTTCAAGCTTAGGCTTAGAAAGGAACCACTCAGCATCAGCCCATGACTGAAGTACTTTCTGTGCATGCGCATTGCCTGCTTTTGCTTTCTCTTCTACATCATAGAAAGCATCAAACATCAGAAGTGTATGAGACAGTGCTTCTACAGCAATCTCTGCCAGTGCTTCGTCATCAAGTAGCTCAACTAGCGGCTCGATGTTGTAACCACCTTGCATAGTGCCTAGCAGTTCAGCCGCTTTTTCACGACTCACTAATGGTGATTTAACTTCACCTTTTGCTACTGCTGTTAGGAAACCCGCTTTTACATAAGCAGCTTCATCAACACCTGGAGGGATACGGTTTTCAAGTAGGTCAAGAATGAACTCTTCTTCACCTTGCGGGGGATTTTTCAGAAGTTCTACAAGTCCAGCAACTTGTTCTGCGTCTAGCGGTTTAGGAACAACTCCTTCAGCAGCACGCTCTTCGACGTGTTTACGGTAGGCTTCAAGCACGACTTTTTCCTCTCATTGCGGTTCCTCCTCTATTATTACTATTGTTAAAGTAAAGGAGTGAACATCCTTGGAAACTTGGCTCTCCATTGCCCTTGTTTTCATTCAATTATGATTGAGAAACAGCGCCGTAGAGGCCAAACTGTGGGCAAAATAATAGCAAATTTAACCTTAAATTAAAATCTTATCATTTTGACCAACATAGCAACTTACGACTAAAGTTCTGCTAATTTTGACCAAATATGCCAAGTTTTTGCTTTCTTATACCCGGTTAATTAAACGACGTTCCTACGATCAAATACACAGCATCCATATCCTGCTCAGTACGACCATAAGCCAACATAATTGGCCCGATTGGTGAGTCAACACCAAAGAAAATAGAGCCAGCATTGTAAAGTGGCGCTTCATTCAGCTTCAGATCATTATCTGACCACACTCCACCGTATTCCACTGATGCACCTAGGTAGACTGGCGCTTCAAATAGTCCAAAGTCGTTGTCGAACCATTTGTATCGGTACACCAAGCTACTAAAAAACAGGTTCTGTCCAATCAAGCTATTTCTTGGGATGCCAGATAGGTTTAAAAAGCCGCCTAACTCTCTCGGATCAAGTGGAACCGATGAATTTTTACTTTCTACAAAACTATATTCTGCATGTCCGACTAAAGTATGACGCTGATGACTGACCGCACCTTTGAATCGCGCGGAGATTTCATACACAGTATCTTCAATCATCTTTTCCGTGTCGAGCAGAGTGATGCCTTCCGGACTCTTGTCATGAGATACGAAATATTCAAGATCGACCAGCAGTCCGCGAGTAGGAAATGCAAAATCATCAAGCGTATCGAGTCGATAGCTCGCAAATATACCTTTGCGCTCGAAGTCTAGCTGCCCTGCCGAGGCCAAGGTAGACAGCTCAATATCTCCTGTAGAGTAACGAGCACCAAGGCGCAACTCTTGCCATAACGTAGGTTGAATGCCAATCGCCAGTTCTGAAGCAAAGTCATTATAGGAAACGGGTAAGAAGTCGTTAACTGAGCTGAGGTCCGGGTTTTCAAACTCGCTAAAAGGTAAGTTTCTATCTTCACTGCTGTATCCAACACGGCCAGCAACAAAAAGCGTTTGGCTAGATAAAACAGGCGAATACAACTCAGCTTCTATCAGCTTATCCGTGCCCATTTCTACGTTGAACGCCAACTCTGCACCATGCGAGTTTAAATTAGTAAAATTGGTCGACATACCGATGCCGTATTGGCTATCCGTATCGAAGTCATCTTCAAGGAAAAATCGAAAGTTAACGTAATTCGGCCCCCACGACTTTTCGTTAACATCAAAAACCAACAATGTCTTACCATCAACATCTTCAAAGTGGTAAGTGATTAACTCAAAACGATCCAACGCATAGAGATTTTCAACGGCTTTTTCTATTTCAGCCGTTGGAATACGACGACCTGTTTTCAATTGGATACGGTTGGTAAGTAATACATCACTGTAGTGGGTGTTATTCACTATCACAATGTCATCAACAATGCGTTTATCACCGTAAACCAGCGTCTTACGTACCTCTTGCTTGTGATCAATGTACTTTTGGTATTCTGCGTTCGATAAACTTAGACCAAGCAGCTTATCTTCAAGCTGCTTGGTAATATCGTAGCCCGCTTGAAAAGCCCAAGGCATTTTGTCGAACTCGACCGTTTCCATGGTGCCCACATTGGGACGAATATAAATATCTTGTGGTTCAAGCTCGTCCACTTGCTGTTGCGTACTGCGACGAACTAGGTAATTAGAAAGTTGATCCGCTACAGTAAACAGCCCGGTAAACTCATCTTCGGTTTTGTAGTCGGTGCTAATATCAACAGCAATAACAACATCAGCCCCCATGGCGCGAGCCACATCGACAGGCATGTTATTGACCACGCCGCCATCGACAAGCATATGGCCATTGAGCTTATAGGGAGGAAGCGCTCCTGGTACAGACATGCTAGCCATCATGGCGTCCACAAGGTAGCCATTGCCAAGAACCACTTCCTCCAGCGCAAGAATATCTGTCGCCACAGAGCGATAAGGAATGGCAAGATCATCAAAAGAATCGAATCGCCCTAAGTTCCCTGTAGTCTCACGCAATACGCGCAACATGTTCTGGCCTTGCACCACACCAGTTGGGGCACGCACCTCACCAAATCTTAAGCCGAGGTCAGTGTTAATTTGATAGCGGTCTTCATACTCTTTATCACGAACTCGGCGTTGACTGCGGTCGACACGATCTCGATAGCCACTGCTCCAATCCACGGTGTAGATAAAACTTTCAATTTCATCAGCGCTCATCCCCGTGGCATAGAGACCACCAACATAAGCGCCCATACTAGTGCCCGTTACGATATCGACCGGGATCTGCATCTCTTCTAACGCTTTAAGGACGCCGATATGCGCAGCGCCTTTTGCTCCGCCACCAGCGAGCACAACTGCCACCTTTGGACGAGGCTCCACGTCATCCGTTTTTGCTAGAGAGTTTGCGAGGGAAACTGAAGGAGTGGTGATCAAAAAGGCACTAACCCAAAGCGCGAAATGGCGAGTCGACGGGCTTGATAACAGCTTTTTGAACATTCACTTCTTCCTTTGTTGAATTTCTTATCAAGTAGGGCGTGCTAGCAGCACCGCACTAACACGCCCTAATATGTACTAAGAATTGACCAGAGAGACAAGCTAATGTTGTTGATTTGGCGATGCTACCAATCAAATAAGCTGTTAAGCCAGTTTGATTTCTTCTCACACTGCTGCTTTATTTGACCCGTTTTATCCCAAACTGGCAGTTTATAATCACTACGACAGTTCATTTCTAAACCACCATCTGATGTCGGCTTAAATCCTAACGTGGTGATCTCTCTTGGCCATGGAAGCTCTAAACGCTCAGGAATGCGTTGCTTCAAATACTCTGCGTACACTCGTAATGCACCGCTCGATCCCGTTAGATGAACCGGTTTGTTATCGTCGCGGCCTAGCCAAATTGTCGTCACTTCACGGCCATCAACACCGACAAACCAGCTATCGCGGTTATCGTTACTGGTACCCGTTTTTCCTGCCAGTGCAGCCCAACCAAACTGGCTTTGTAAGAAGCGGCCTGTACCTTGAGCAACCCCCTGTTTCATCGCGTAGGTCGTTAGCCATGCTGCTTGCTCATCCACGGCTCTTGATGAACGAGGCAAGGATTGATACAGCACATTACCTTCCATATCCATCACTGAACGCAGAGCGGTCAGTTTCGCACGTTTGCCTGAGTTCGTCAGTGTCTGATACATCTGCGCGACTTCAAACGGCGTCAAAGAAAACGAGCCCAAAAACATCGAAGGCACTGGGCGGATTTCGTCTTTGTTGACGCCCAAACGCTCTAAAGTATCGGATACTTCTGGGATACCAAGCGCCATGCCTAAGCGCACAGTTGGCACGTTGAGTGACTTCGCTAACGCAATGTAGAGTGGCACATCACCACGGTATTTTCGGTCGTAGTTACGCGGTGTCCATACATTACCTTTACTGCTTTTCAGGCTTAGCGGCGTGTCGTGCAGCGTCGTGCCTAGGTTATATTTTTCCGGTTGTTCTAAAGCCGTCAAGTAAATCGCTGGTTTAACTAGAGAACCAATTGGACGACTGGCATTGAGCGCGCGGTTAAAACCTTCATAACCAACACGTTTACCGCCAACCATGGCACGGATTTCACCACTATGACGATCAACCGCAACTGCTGCGGCTTCTAATTCTTTACCGCCTCGTTTAGCTAGCTCCGGGATCTTTTTCGCGATGGCTTGCTCCATTTTGCTTTGCGATACCGGATCCAGAGACGTAAACACGCGCAGCCCGGTTTCCGCTTTAAATCGCTCCCCCACTTTTTCTTTCAATTCAATGCTCAATTGTTGGAAATAAGCGGGCTGACGGCTCGCAATACGTGGTTTGCTCTGCGTATCAAGCGAACGACTGACGGCTTGCTCATACTGCTCAGATGTCAGCATGTTTTGCTGCATCAACAAACGTAATACAAGATCGCGGCGCTCTTTCGTGCGCTCAGGGTAACGAATTGGATTGTAGTAAGATGGTCCTTTTACCATCCCAACTAACATCGCCAGTTGATCGATTCGCAGCTCTTGGATCGGTTGTCCAAAGTAATAACGCGATGCCAAGCCAAACCCGTGGATCGCTTCACCACCGCTTTGCCCCAAGTACACTTCGTTAAGGTAGGCTTCCAAAATACGATCTTTGCTGTAACGGTAATCCAAAATTAACGCGATATACGCTTCTCGAACTTTACGCCACAGCGTTTTATCACGGGTCAAAAACAGGTTTTTCGCTAACTGCTGAGTTAGCGTACTACCACCTTGAACAGTACGACCCGCTTTAATGTTTGCAACCATTGCTCGTGCAATCGCGAGTGGAGACACCCCATCGTGTTGATAAAAATCCCGGTCTTCGGTCGCAAGCAGTGCATCAACTAAAATTTCTGGGAACTGATCACGACGCAAGAACAGACGCTGCTCATCTTGATCTTTCTCCAGCATACCCAACATCTTAGGCTCTAAGCGTAAGTAACCAAGATCGCCTCGGGACTCTAAAGACTGAATACGCTGTAAGCCAGAATCTGAAAAATGGAGCATCACGTGACGATCCGGTTCAGGACCATCGGCAAATTCAAATGGACGGCGAATCAATTCAATCCGAGTGGAAGAAGAAGAGTACTCACCAGGATAGCGAGGCTGACTTACCTTACGGTAATTCAGTACATCCAGCTCGTTGCGCAGTTCTTGAATGGTGATATTTTCACCCGGATTTAAGTTCAAGATGCGAGCATAAACCACCGTTGGCAGTTCAAACAGCTGACCTTCAAAGCGCTCTTTCACGACACTATCTAAGTAAATCCCAACAAACAGCAAAACAGCGGCAAGCGCAACACCGGCTTTCCAGCTAAATGACCACAAAACTTTCAGCCACGAACGTTTCTCGTTAGCCGGCTTTTTACTCGGTGTGCGTCGAGTCGGTTTTGTCGTTCCTTTATTGGTTGTACTTTTCTTCGCTGGCGCTTTTTTCGCGCTAGGCTTCTTGCTGTTAGTCATTATTCAATTGTCTTTTTGTTTTCGTAGTTGCTACATGATTGGCAGGATCATCTGGCCAAACGTGTTTTGGGTAGCGCCCTTTCATCTCTTTTTGAACGTCTTTATAGCTTCCGTTCCAGAAAGCCGCCAAGTCAGACGTCACTTGCAGCGGACGTTGTGCCGGCGAAAGCAGTTCAAGCACCAAACGCTTACGACCAAGCGCTACCGTAGGGGAGCCACTCTCACCAAATACCTCTTGCATACGCACCGATAATTTCGGCTCATGGCCATACTGGTAACGGATACGCTTCTTTGAACCTGTAGGCAGTTGGTAATGCTCTGGTAACCATTCATCCAGTTGTTGATTGAGTGGCCAACCTAATCGAGCGTTCAGCGCTTCGACCAAGTTTATCTTGCTCAAATCGTTAACCGAACTGACGGACATCATGTACGGCTCTAACCACTCTTCTAATGAATCCAACAAACTGGCTTCATCAAACATTGGCCATGATTGCTCGGGTAACCATTCCACCGCACAACGAATCCGAGCCAACAAGCTCTCCGCTGCCGGTGTCCAGTTTAGACTCTGTAAGCCCTGGCGGCGGACATACGTGAGTAAAGCTTGTGTCATTTTTTCTTTGCCAGGGCTTGGCAAAGGCTCGCGTTCAACCACCAGCTGACCGAGTTTTGTTTGTCTCTCAGCCATTAGACGCCCTCTTTTTTCATCCCAGCCTACAACTTCTTCAGACGAAAATAGCGCTTCAAAGGTCGCTCGCAATATATTGACATCCAATTCACATGCCGAATGAATTTGACTGGAGTTAGAATGAGAACGCATTAAGTCAACGGCAACCAAATACTCACAGCCACCTAGCATGTCTTCCTGACGACATTCTGCACCATGACCATTAGCCAAAGTAAATCGCCCAAATTGATTTGTGCGCTGCTGCGCAATGCGATCTGGAAATGCCAAACTTAACACCAGCGGTAATGCTTCTTCATCCACGCCTTTCAGGTCAAATACCGTATCCAATTTGTACGCTAGAGATTGAGCACGCTTGAACAACAGCGACTTTTTTGGATGAGTACCAACAAGCCAACGATGCAAGCTATGAGCGATATTGGTAACGTTTCTCTCTGGCTCTTCAATCAGTGCGACCGCCGCCAAAGCAGCATTTAACATCTTATCACTGTAAGATTGTGCTTTAATTAGCATCGCAGCCGCACGAGGCTCAACGCCTAGTTCATGCGCCTGTTTTCCTTCGGACGTTAATTGCCCTTTTTCCGTCAGCAGCCCCAATGACACCAATAGCTGCTTCGCTTGTTCCAATGACGCATTAGCGGGAACATCAAGCCACTTTAGATCGTGGATATCACTCGCTCCCCAAAAGGCAAGCTCCATAACTAAACTAGCCAAATCGGAATGCAAAATTTCGGGTTGGGGAACAAGCGGTTGCTGCTTGAACTGGCTTTCAGAATAAAGACGAACACAAATGCCCTCTTCTATTCGTCCCGCTCGTCCTGCACGCTGAATCGCTGAAGACTGTGCAATGCGTGTTTGCTCTAAGCGTGTTAAACCGTTTTTCAAATCAAACCGGGCAATACGCTCTAACCCAGAATCAACCACAAGGCGAATGCCTTCAATCGTCAGTGAAGTTTCTGCGATGTTGGTCGCGAGTACGACTTTACGCTTGCCGTGTTCTGCCGGCGTGATGGCTTTTTGTTGCTCAGTAAAGCTCAGTTGCCCATAAAGCGGACACACTTCAATATCATCCGCCAAATGAGATAAACGTTCTTCGACTTGTTTAATGGCCCCAACGCCCGGTAGGAAAGCCAACAAAGAGCCGGACTCTTTGTTCATAAGACTTTCTATTGTTTTTGCCATACTCGTAGGTAAATGATCATTCACACCTAACGGTTGGTAACGCATGTCTACGTCGAAACTGCGTCCTTCTGATTCAATGTAACTGGCTTCCGGCAACAACGACTGTAAGGCTTGTTGATCAAGCGTTGCCGACATTACCACCAGCTTGAGATCGTCTCGCAATGCCTCTTGAACTTCTAAACTGAATGCCAAAGCGGTATCGGCATGAATGCTGCGTTCATGAAACTCATCAAAGATCAGGAGATCAACACCATCCAGTTCAGGGTCAGTTTGAATCATCCGAGTCATGATCCCTTCAGTCACGATCTCCAACTGCGTTGCAGAACTTACCTTTGCCTCGCCACGAACTCGATAACCCACGCGTTGGCCTACTTGCTCTCCCAATTGCTCAGCAAGATAACGGGCAATGTTACGCGCCGCGAGTCGTCTTGGTTCAAGCATGATGATTTTTCCAACAACCGAATGGTTTAAGAGTAACTGCAAAGGGAAGTAAGTCGACTTACCGGCACCAGGCGCCGCTTTTAAGATCACTTGATGTTGATTTTTGACCGCCGTCAGCAACTCAGGCATCACGGCTTCAATCGGCAATTGTGACAAAGGAAATACCTTATGGTGTAATGGTGGCAACATTGTACATAAAAAAATTTTTGTCTAAATAAGCAAATGCATTTCACACCCGCTTTAGAGTCCGCCACTCTACTCAAACGCTATAAACGCTTTCTTGCCGATATCGAACTCGATACCGGTGAAATTCGTACTATCCACTGCGCAAACACTGGTGCTATGACAGGTTGTGCGACACCGGGAAACAAAGTTTGGTTTTCCACTTCCGACAACCCGAAACGAAAATATCCCAATAGTTGGGAGTTGAGTGAAACCGAACAAGGCCACCGCATTTGTATCAATACCGCGCGCGCCAACCAATTAGCCGTTGAGGCTATTGAAAATAATGCCATTTCAGAGCTTTGTGGTTATGACACACTTCAAACTGAGGTGAAATACGGTAATGAAAATAGCCGAATTGATATCTTGCTCAGCGCAGACAACAAGCCAAAGTGCTATATAGAAGTGAAAAGCGTCACTCTTCTTGATGAGACCGACTCTACTGGACAAGGATACTTCCCAGATGCGGTCACGACTCGGGGACAAAAACACCTGAGAGAGCTCACAGAAATGGCACAAAATGGAAGTAGAGCCATACTTTTATTCACTGTTTTACATTCAGGTATTGAAAAAGTATCCGCGGCGCACCATATAGACGCGAAATATTCACTATTACTCAAACAAGCACAAGACGCTGGAGTGGAAGTTCTCTGCTACAAAGCTGAACTGAGCGATACTGGAATGAAGCTGATTTCCGCTATTGATTTTATCAATTAAGAGAAAAAATGATGTCGTCTTCACATTGACGATAACTTTGCGATTCAGTATTTGCTTGCACCGCCTCTTTTTGCTATAGATACCCGCCTTAAATTGACTGCGTAGCAGTTGACTAGGTGTAAGTAGGAGATGCTGTATGCCAGAATCAAAGAAGAAAACGATAGGCATCCTAGCCATTGCCGGCGTGGAGCCATATCAGGAAAAACCTGGTGAAGAGTACATGTCACCAGAGCAGGTTGAACACTTTACGAAAATCTTAACAGCTTGGCGCGACCAGCTGAGAGCTGAAGTGGATCGTACCGTTCACCACATGCAGGACGAAGCAGCAAACTTCCCAGATCCAGTTGACCGCGCCTCTCAAGAGGAAGAGTTCAGCCTAGAACTGCGTAACCGCGACCGCGAACGCCGTTTGATCAAGAAGATTGAAAAGACTTTGGATAAAATCAAAGAAGACGATTTTGGCTTCTGTGAGTCTTGTGGCGTAGAGATTGGCGTTCGCCGTCTTGAAGCACGTCCAACCGCTGACCTATGTATTGACTGTAAAACACTTGCAGAAATCAAAGAGAAGCAAATGCAAGGTTAATCAACCAAGCATTATGATTATTGAAGGGAGCTCAGGCTCCCTTTTTGTTTTGACTACCTTTGCATCCCATTTGTTTACTAAATTCGAGATACACGCATGACACGCTATGTAGGTCGATTCGCCCCATCTCCTTCTGGTCCTTTACATTTTGGTTCACTGATTGCCGCTCTTGGCAGCTATTTTCAAGCGAAAGCACACAACGGAACCTGGTTAGTACGTATTGAGGACTTGGACCCACCAAGAGAAATGCCAGGTGCGGCGCAACTTATCCTAGATGCGCTCAAAGCCTATCAGCTGCATTGGGATGG
This sequence comes from Vibrio sp. T9, assembly GCF_003123985.1. Taxonomy (NCBI): domain Bacteria; kingdom Pseudomonadati; phylum Pseudomonadota; class Gammaproteobacteria; order Vibrionales; family Vibrionaceae; genus Vibrio; species Vibrio sp. T9. Next base: position 134,458 of record NZ_NIGY01000006.1, on the reverse strand, counting down.
AGAGGTGGTATACCAGAGTGAACGTCATGACCTTTACCAAGCCCAAATAAACACATGGCTCGAAAATGGTGAAGCCTATTATTGCCAATGTACTCGAAAGCAAATTAAAGAGCATGGCGGGTTTTATCCTGGCACTTGCCGCGATAAAAACTTGAAAGACGGCGCGATTCGCCTAAAAATGACCAAGCCTGTCGCTCATTTCTTCGATCAGAAGCGTGGAACCATTACGATTCCAGAGCAACTCGTTAATGAAGATTTCATTATTAAACGTCGAGATGGATTATTTGCTTATAATCTTGCGGTAGTATTGGACGACATCGACCAAGGCGTCACCGAAGTCGTGCGTGGTGCAGACTTAATCGAGCCAACAGGGCGTCAAATCAGTCTGTACCAGATACTTGGGCAGCCTGAAGTCAGCTACTTGCATTTACCATTGGCGATGGACAACAACGGCAATAAACTGTCGAAACAAAATCACGCGACGGCTATTGATATAGAGACACCAAAGCCTACTCTATTACGCGCCATGACATTTTTGGGCTTCGAGATACCTGAAGCCATACAAGCGGCCAACATAGAAGAGATTCTTCGTTGGGGCTGCGAAAACTGGCGCTTGGAACAGCTTCCAACAGAGATCGAGATCACACCGTGATTCTCAAATGGCATTGTGTAGGCTATCATTAGCCGCAAATTAGGCCCTAGAGGCGCAAAAACTAACCAAAGCAAGATTGGACTAAACCCAGTTATTGCCAGATGCACATGAATACAAACGACTATACACCAAGCGAACCTGCCACTATTCCAGAGCTCGCTCTCAATGTAATAACTCGTGAAGAGCACAACATTTCGCGTAAGCAGATCAGTGATAATGCACTGAAGGTACTGTACCGCCTAAATGGTGCTGGTTTCGATGCTTTTCTTGTGGGTGGCGGGGTTCGAGACTTACTGCTTGGACAGAAACCAAAAGATTTTGACATTGCGACCAACGCAACGCCGGAACAGATCAAACAGCTATTTCGTAACTGCCGTTTGATTGGTCGCCGCTTCCGCTTGGCTCACATTATGTTTGGCCGAGACATCATTGAGGTTGCGACATTCCGTGGTCACCACCAAGAGCAAAAGAATAAGAGCATCTCTCAGCAATCGAAAGAAGGAATGCTGCTGCGGGACAATGTCTACGGCACCATCGATGAAGATGCTGAGCGCCGTGATTTCACGATTAACTCGATGTACTACAACATCGCGGATTACTCGATTCACGACTACGCACGTGGTATTGAGGATTTAGAAGATCGCCTCATTCGGCTGATTGGCGATCCAGAAACACGCTACCGTGAAGACCCAGTACGTATGTTGCGTGCAGTTCGCTTCGCAGTAAAACTGGACTTTGATATTGAAGAAGACACCGCGGCACCAATCGAACACATGGCACCGTTGCTCGGTGACATTCCGTCAGCGCGTCTTTTTGAAGAGTCACTCAAGTTATTGCAATCCGGTCATGGCCTAGAAACCTACCACCTACTGCGTGAGTACAACTTATTCCAACAGCTATTCCCGACGATTGCAGCGCACTTTACAGAAGATTACTCCTCTCACACTGAGCAAATGTTGGATCTTGTCCTAGATTCTACCGACATGCGCATCGAAGATGGGAAACGCATCAATCCAGCATTTATGTTTGCTGCAATGCTGTGGTACCCACTGTGTGCGAAAGCCGATGAACTGATGGAAGAGCGCAACCTAGGCCATTACGACGCTATTATGGAAGCGAGTAACATCATTCTTGATGAACAAGTTCGTACAATTGCCATTCCAAGACGCCACACCGCAACCATTCGCGAGATTTGGCAGCTGCAGCTGCGCCTTCCTCGACGTAACGGTAAACGTGCATTCCGTCTTATGGAGCTCAATAAATTTAGAGCTGGCTTTGATTTTCTTGAAATGCGCGGTGAAATTGAAGGTGGTGACACTCAGAAGCTTGCCAAGTGGTGGGAAACTTTCCAAAATGCAGGCCGAGAAATGCGTCAAGCAATGGCTGCCGACCTAGACGGTCAATCACCGAAGAGTGGTCAGCGCCGCCGTAAAACCTATCGCAAGAAAAAGAGTAAGCCTAAGTCATGATCACAGCGTACATTGCGGTAGGCAGTAACTTGGCTGATCCTGTCAGCCAAGCGAAGCAAGCGATTGAAGCATTAAAAACGCTGCCTAAATCAGAGTTTGTTCAGGCTTCTTCGCTATACAGCAGCACGCCAATGGGACCACAAAACCAACCGGATTACATCAATGCGGTTGTGTCGATTAACACCAGTTTGACGCCTCTTGAGTTGCTCGATTGCACGCAAGCCATTGAGCAAGAACAAGGGCGTGTCCGTAAAGACGAACGTTGGGGACCAAGAACCTTGGACCTCGACATTGTTCTTTATGGCAATGAGGTGATTAATTCCGAGAGGCTGATCGTTCCTCATTATGGAATGAAAGAGCGTGAATTCGTACTCTACCCTCTTGCGGAAATTGCACCAAGTTTACAACTCCCCGATGGGACCGAGGTCTCTGAACTACTGGAACAAGTAGATAGAAACGGCCTCAGTATCTGGCAGTCATAGCCAACTCCTAGTAAGGATAAAACCATGAAAAAAATGACCATCAACGACCTAATCAAGTGGAAGCAAGAAGGTCGTAAATTTGCTACTTCAACCGCTTATGATGCGAGCTTTGCCCAACTGTTTGAAAGCCAAGAAATGCCAGTACTTCTTGTTGGTGATTCTCTAGGTATGGTTTTGCAAGGTCACAACGATACTCTGCCAGTAACGGTCGATGATATCGCTTACCATACTCGTTGCGTACGCGCAGGTAGCCCAAATTGTTTGTTGATGGCTGACATGCCATTCATGAGCTACACCACGCCAGAGCAAGCTTGCGAAAATGCGGCTACACTGATGCGTGCTGGTGCCAATATGGTGAAAATTGAAGGTGGTGACTGGCTAGTCGACACTGTAAAAATGCTCACTGAACGCTCGGTTCCAGTTTGTGCTCACCTTGGTTTAACTCCTCAAGCCGTGAATATTTTTGGTGGTTACAAAGTTCAAGGTCGCGATCAAGAAAAAGCGGACCGCATGGTGAAAGATGCGTTAGCACTGCAAGAAGCAGGCGCTCAAATCGTCTTACTAGAGTGCGTGCCTGCTGAGCTTGCTGAGCGTATTACGCAAGTGCTCGACGTGCCTGTTATCGGTATTGGAGCTGGTAACGTGACAGATGGTCAAATTCTCGTGATGCATGATATGTTCGGTATCTCTGCCAACTACATGCCGAAATTCTCCAAAAACTTTCTTGCTGAAACAGGTGATATGCGCAAAGCCGTTGCTAAATACATTGAAGATGTAGCCAACGGTGTATTCCCAGACGACGCTCATACCATTGCCTAGAGGATAAATGCATGCAAACTTTTGCGGAAATCTCAGCAGTTCGTGAACACCTTAAAACCTTTAAACGTGAAGGTCGTAAAATTGCGTTTGTCCCAACCATGGGCAACCTTCACGAAGGTCACTTAACTTTAGTGCGTAAAGCACGCGAATACGCTGATATCGTTGTCGTAAGCATCTTTGTTAATCCGATGCAGTTTGATCGTGCAGACGATTTAAATAATTACCCGCGTACGCTAGAGGAAGACTTAAGCAAGTTAACCTCTGAAGGGGTCGATGTGGTATTTACGCCGACACCAGAAGTTATCTATCCTGAAGGGCTTGATAAACAAACGTTTGTTGATGTTCCGGGTCTATCGACTATTTTAGAAGGGGCTTCACGCCCTGGTCATTTCCGTGGCGTCACAACCATCGTAAACAAGCTATTTAACATCGTTCAGCCAGATGTGGCCTGTTTTGGTGAGAAAGATTTTCAACAACTTGCTGTTATCCGCAAGATGGTTGTCGATCTTGCGATGGACATTGAAATCATCGGTGTACCAACCGTACGTGAAATGGACGGTTTAGCAATGAGCTCACGTAATGGTCTGCTTACACTTGACGAACGTCAACGTGCGCCAGTACTTGCTCGTACAATGCGTTGGATCAGCAGTGCCATTCGTGGCGGCCGTGATGACTACGCATCGATCATCGAAGATGCGAGCGACCAACTGCGAGCTGCAGGTTTGCACCCTGATGAGATCTTCATTCGTGATGCTCGTACATTACAAGTGATCACACCAGAAACGACACAAGCCGTCATTCTGATGTCTGCGTTCTTAGGCAAAGCTCGTCTTATCGATAACCAAACGGTAGATATGGTTGTCGAAGCGAAGGAAGAAGCAGAGTCTAGTAATACAAACTCAGAGAGCGCAGAGTAAGCTCTGAGCCATCAAGACGTAAAAAGGTCGACTCTTAGTCGACCTTTTTTATATTCTACGTATAGACGCAATCTAACCCTTCAGGGCGTGTTTTAAACCGCTTGTGCAGCCACATCCACGCTGGAATATCACGTTTTATCATTTTCTCAAGCTCTTGGTTCAAGATACTTGCCGCTTTAATCGCATTACGCCTCTCGAAACGCTCACTGATATCTTTTCCAATATATAACGTGTAATGGTGATTCTTGCTCACTGTGACGCCAGATATGACCGCACACTTTGTTGCGTCTATAAGCACACTAGAGCCCACGGTACTCGCGGCTTGTTCAACAGCAAAGAACGGCGCAAAAACAGAATGGCTGACGCCATAATCATGGTCGGGCAAATACCACAGTCGATGACCATTTTTCAGAACTTTGAGCATTGATTTAACGTCTTTTCGATCAATCATTTGATGCCCAAAACGAGTTCGACCTCGATGTTGAATAAACTCATAAGCAGGGTTCGTGTTTGGGCGATACACACCGTAACCTTTGGCAAATTGGCTGAAAATACGAGCGGTTATTTCCAAGTTTAAATGGTGACTGCACACCACCAACACACCACGACCATTCTTTTCCTCAGCGAGTAAACTATCTTTTCCAACAGTAGAGGTTATCCGACGAATCCGCCAGTCTGGCCAAAACCAGGCGATCCCCGTTTCGATGATCGCCATTCCCGTATATTGAAAGTTTTTTCGTACTACGTCCTTACATTGCCAATCCGTAAAATCAGGGAAACACAGCTGAAGATTACGCAAAGCGATCTTGTGTCGGCGCTTCATTACATACATCGCAACACAACCGATGCCTCTACCTACAACTTTCAACACCACGTAAGGGAGTAAATTTACAATGACCGCTAGAGAGCCAAATGCTAGCCAAACAGACCAATACTTGGGCTTAAGTAACTGATAGGAGAAAGGCGGCGGCGGGACAATATTCATAGGATCACTCATTTATTACAAATGATTGAAACCTAACATGATAAAAACCGAAAGATTGTATGGGAGTGTATTGTTATGCATGCCAAAGAGCAGCATGATTCGCTGCTCTTTGTTGTGTGGGAGAGTCTTAGCTTCTTAGCCCAATACCTTTCGTTACTAAGTAATGAGCAACGGCATACAGTGCTATCACAAACACCGCAAGCACACTGAATGAGGTGACAATACCCACATCCGATACGCCTAAAAAACCATAACGGAACGCATTCACCATGTAGACGATTGGGTTAATCTTAGAGACACCTTGCCAAAATTCAGGCAGTAAGCTGATGGAATAAAAAACACCCCCCAAGTAGGTTAACGGGGTCAACACAAATGTAGGAATGATCGAAATATCATCAAACGTTTTTGCATAGACCGCATTGATCAGCCCGCCTAGAGCAAATACAACGGATGTCATGAAGACGGTCGCAACAATAATACCCCAGTGTTCAACTTGCAGATCCACAAACAACAGAGACACACAGGTAACAATAGCGCCAACTAACAAACCTCGAGTCACACCGCCCATTACGTATCCAGCAATAATCACGTAATTTGGCACCGGTGCCACCAGCAGCTCTTCAATGTTCTTCTGTAGTTTTGCACTAAAGAACGAAGACGCCACATTCGAGTATGAATTGGTGATCACCGACATCATGATCAAACCTGGAACTATGTACTCCATGTAGCTAAAGCCGCTCATCTCACCGATTCGAGAGCCAATAAGATTACCGAAAATGATGAAATACAGTGTCATTGTGATTGCAGGCGGAACTAAAGTTTGCACCCAAATACGCGTAAAACGGGTGATCTCTTTGCTCAGCAAGCTACGAAATGCCGTCCAATATAAACCGTACATTTACTTACTCCCTTCTCTTACAATGCTAACAAACAACTCTTCCAGTCGGTTGGCTTTGTTACGCATTGAAAGAACTCTAATACCATGCTCTGTTAACTGACTGAACACTGAGTTCAATCCTTGGCTTTTATCTAGCTCTATCTCTAAAGAGCCATCAACAATACTTTGTCGATTGACGCCTTCAAGCTCAGGCACCTCGCCTTCAGATTCAATGTCTAGGATAAATGTCTCGACGCTTAACTTACCTAGCAACGCCTTCATGGTGGTGTTTTCGATCAACTCACCTCGGTTAATAATGCCGATATTTCGACACAGCATCTCCGCTTCTTCTAGGTAGTGCGTCGTCAAAATAATCGTAATCCCTTGCTCTTGGTTGATCTCTTTCAGAAATTCCCACATTGAGCGGCGTAGTTCAATGTCCACCCCAGCCGTTGGCTCATCCAAAATGAGCAACTGCGGCTCGTGCATCAAAGCTCGGGCGATCATCAAACGGCGCTTCATCCCGCCAGATAAATTACGGGCACGCTCTTTACGTTTTTCCCATAAATCGAGTTTTTTCAGGTACTTTTCAGCTCGTTCTTTGGCTAATACTTTAGACACACCGTAATAGCCCGCTTGCTGCATCACGATTTGTTCAACAGTTTCAAACTGATTGAAGTTGAACTCTTGTGGCACCAAGCCTAAATTCTGTTTGGCCAACTCAAGGTCGGTATCAATGTCATAACCGAAAACTTTCGTCGTCCCAGAAGTTTTGTTCACTAAGGAAGAGATGATGCCGATCGTGGTCGATTTTCCTGCACCATTGGGACCTAGAAGCGCGTAGAAGTCACCCTTTTTCACTTGGAGACTAATACCTTTTAACGCCTCAAAGCCACCTGCATACGTCTTGCGCAGCTGTTCAATTTCTAATGCGTACATAAGGTCTTGATTGCCGTTTGTTTGTGATTACTAATACCGACTCGATGTTTATCAGCGGTTTACTACGAAATCGCCTTGGGTATTGTACTGGAGGTCCATCAGTTTATCGTTGAATAACGATGATTACAATTAAACCTTTCGATAATGTTGGAAATATAGTCCCTATCAACGTAAAGGTTATCTGCAAGTAAGGAAAAGTTAGGGAATAAAAAAACGCAACAGAGCGCTGTTGCGTTTTTAACGATCAGAGTGATTACGCCGTTATACGCTGATACTGGTCCGCCTCGACATGTGCTACCGCCGCATTTAATGCTTCATAACGGAATTGGTACATATTGTCATTCGGGACAAGATCAATAACGTGGAACTTTTCTAGCTGTTCTCGCGTGCGCTCATTTGGACACAACAAATACACGGCACAATTAGCATCAAGCGCATCTTTAATCGCGTTTTCTAACGCTAAACCGACGGTGACATCAATCATAGGTACATCGGTAAGATCGAGAATCATCACATCATAATCCGAAATACTGGAGTGCTGGCGTGAAATTGCCTTAGAAACACTGAAGATCATTGGACCCGAAAGATAAAAGAACAGTACTTTGCCATTGGCGCGATCAAGCAAGCCACGCTCGCTGTCAGTTAGCGGCACATCGTCTTCATCCGCGTCACTGATCGCTTTCACTTGCCTCGCCTGTTCTCGGCTCAGACGCTCAATGATAATAATGTTGGAAATAAAGACGCCCAAGCCCACGGCAACGATAAGATCAACAAACACTGTGAGCAACATAACGCCATACATTACCGCCATTCCGGAAAAGCTAACCTTGTGTGCTCGTTGAATAAAACTCCAATCCAAAATGTTAAAGCCGACATATACTGCAATGCCAGCCAACACAGCCATTGGGATCGGCTCCGTTAATCCACCAGCAACCAATACGACCAATGCAAGCATAAGTGCACGAATCACACCGGACAATGGCGAACGAGCCCCAACTTGAATGTTAGTCACCGTGCCCATCGTTGCGCCCGCGCCAGGTAGTGCACCGAACAAGCCTGAGATCATGTTGGCAAGACCTTGGCCTCGCAGTTCTTTGTCTGAGTCGTGCTCTTTACGAGTCAAGGAGTCACCGATAACCGCCGTCAACAAAGTATCGATACAACCTAAGGTGCCGAGCACCAACGCATCAATAACCATCTCAACAAACATATCTGGATCAATATGAGGCGCAACGAGAGAAGGCAATCCTGCCGGGATTTCACCGATACGACGAATATCTTCCGTATCGAAGAGCATCACAGACAACAAAGTCACCGCAACCAACGCCACGAGTTGCGCTGGTACATATTTTCGATACTGCTTAGGGAAGAAAAAGAGAATACCCAAAGTTAGTAGACCTAAAAACAGTTCACTGAACTTAAGGTTAGAAATGGTCTCCGGCAAAGCAGATAATGTTCCGAGCACTCCTCCAGAAGGAGCAGCATGCCCCATCAAAGGTGATAGCTGCAAAATGATAAGAATCACGCCAATCCCTGACATAAAGCCCGAAATCACGCTATAAGGCATCAAGGTAACGTATTTACCCAGTTTTAACGTCCCTAATAGGATTTGGAACGCGCCAGCCATCATAACAACCGTGAAGGTCATGGCCATGCCCGTTTCTGGATACTTCGCCATCATACTGGTTAACACAGCGGTCATGATTACCGTCATTGGCCCTGTTGGTTCTGATATTAACGTATTAGAACCACCAAACAACGAAGCAAACAAACCGACCATTATTGCGCCCCAGAGGCCTGCTTCTGCCCCTGCACCGGATGCAACACCGAACGCTAACGCCAAAGGAAGAGAGATAATCGCCGTGGTTACCCCGCCAAATACATCCCCTTTGAAATTAATATCTTCAAAACGACTACCGAACACTGCTGATTTCCCTGCATTCAATTTTAAAAAGTAAAATGTCATTACTTTAACGAGCCAGGCGAAAATTTAAACCATAAATAGATTAAGGCTAAATTCACACCACAAATAATTAGGCCTAATTTTACGTTTTTATTGATGAAAACTAGTCAGATGAGTCCTGTCTGACGAATATTTAACGGGATCGAAATTGTAACATTGTGTATAGTTACAACACTGATCGCTTGCATGTTCATATAAGCGGCAGCGCTTTTGTCTTTTAAGGGAAGTAGTTTGCAAGATGCCGGAAATTAAACAGTTATTTGAAAACAATTCAAAATGGTCTCAAGAGATCAAATCTGATCGACCTGAATACTTCGCAAAACTCGCAGAGGGTCAAAAGCCCGATTTTCTTTGGATTGGCTGTTCTGATAGCCGTGTCCCTGCCGAGCGACTAACCGGACTATACTCGGGTGAACTATTCGTTCATCGGAATGTTGCAAACCAAGTCATCCATACTGATCTCAACTGTCTGTCCGTCGTTCAATACGCCGTAGACGTTCTTAAGGTTAAGCACATCATTGTCTGTGGACACTATGGCTGTGGTGGCGTAAACGCTGCCATTGATAACCCTAAGCTAGGTCTTATTAATAATTGGCTGTTACATATCAGAGATATCTATTTCAAACACCGCACTTACTTAGATCAAATGCCGCAGCAAGATCGAGCAGATAAACTAGGCGAGCTTAATGTCGCAGAGCAAGTGTACAACTTGGGTAACTCAACCATCCTGCAAAACGCTTGGGAGCGTGGGCAAGATGTTGAAATTCATGGCGTGGTATACGGCATTGAAGATGGTCGTTTAGAGTACTTAGGCATTCGTTCTAACTCTAAGGAAACCGTAGAAGCGTCTTATCAGAAAGCCCTTTCGACGATTCTAAATACAGACAATAAGCTGCTTTGTCGCTAAGCTACATCTAAAAGTTGAACAAAAAACGCCCATCTGAGATGGGCGTTTTTTTGTATTTTTAATGCTGCTCTCAATGATTATTCTTGAGGTACAACTTTACCGATGTATGGTAAGTGGCGGTATTTCTGCGCGTAATCAATACCCACACCAACGACAAACTCATCTGGGATTTCAAAACCAATCCAATCCACAGGAACATTCACTTCACGACGAGATGGTTTATCTAGGAGCGTACAAATCGCGATAGACTTCGGCTCACGCAGCGATAAGATCTCACGGATTTTATTTAGTGTGTTACCTGTATCAATGATGTCTTCAACAAGCAAAATGTCTTTGCCTTTGATGTCATCATCCAAATCTTTCAAGATACGAACGTCACGTGAACTTTCCATTGTGTTGCCGTAGCTTGACGCTGTCATAAAATCAACTTGGTGAGTCAGTTCGATAGCACGTGCCAAGTCTGCCATAAATACAAATGAGCCACGCAATAAGCCTACCAACACAAGATCTTCACTACCTTGATAACGCTCTGTAATTTGTTTGCCTAATTCACGAACTCGTTCCTGAACTTCTTGCTCAGAAATCATGACTTCTATTGTATGTTTCATACTGTGCTCAATCTAATTTGTGGGTTGAGGTAAGTCGCACGCAAACGATCACCTAATCTTACGGCGTGTAGTGTATCACCACGTTCATTGGGTTGAAAGTCACATCCTGTTGCCAAAAAATCTTGGAAGAAGGTCTTAGTTTTATAAAGTTCATAGCTAATTTTATCAATAATAATGACATTACTGTATATAAATTGTTCTACAGATGTTGACCTTGTTGATATGCACCATTACACTCATCACTGCTTTAAGCAACTATTAAAATAATCAATTAGGGGGTTACCCCCAATATCAACTCAAATGGCAAGGAAAATGGATATGGACTCAATTGCAAAGAGACCTAGAACTAGGCTTTCCCCGATCAAACGTAAGCAACAGTTAATGGAAATCGCATTGGAAGTGTTTGCGCGCCGCGGCATCGGTCGTGGTGGTCACGCAGATATCGCAGAAATTGCTCAAGTTTCTGTGGCGACCGTTTTTAACTACTTCCCGACTCGTGAAGACTTGGTGGATGAAGTACTCAACCACGTCGTACGTCAGTTCTCGAACTTCCTATCGGATAACATTGACTTAGACTTACACGCGCGTGAAAACATCGCCAATATCACTAACGCGATGATTGAGCTTGTCAGTCAAGACTGTCACTGGCTAAAAGTTTGGTTCGAGTGGAGTGCTTCAACACGTGATGAAGTATGGCCATTGTTTGTTTCAACTAACCGTACTAACCAGTTACTGGTACAAAACATGTTCATTAAAGCAATTGAACGTGGCGAAGTGTGTGACCAGCACGATTCAGAACACTTGGCAAACTTGTTCCACGGTATTTGTTACTCACTGTTTGTCCAAGCGAACCGAGCAAAAAGTGAAGCGGAACTTAAGCACCTTGTTAGTTCATACTTAGACATGCTCTGCATTTACAACCGTGAACACTAAAGCTTAACTCGCAATATATGTCAGCCCACCGTTTGGTGGGCTTTTTATTGTCTGCTGTCAGCCGAGCACACGTTTATATTCCTACCTAACAAACATAAAAAAACCGCTGCAATGCAGCGGTTTCTATCATTCAGTCAGAAAAAGCTTACTTCTTCTTAACTGCTTTTTTGTTTGGCAGGTCAGTGATTGAACCTTCAAATACTTCAGCAGCTAGACCTACAGACTCATGTAGAGTTGGGTGAGCGTGGATAGTCAGAGCGATATCTTCTGCATCACAGCCCATCTCAATTGCAAGGCCGATTTCACCAAGTAGTTCACCACCGTTAGTACCAACGATAGCACCACCGATTACGCGGTGAGTTTCTTTGTCGAAGATTAGCTTAGTCATACCGTCTGCACAGTCAGATGCGATTGCACGACCTGATGCTGCCCATGGGAATGTCGCCACTTCGTACTTGATGCCTTCTTCTTTCGCTTCTTTTTCAGTCTTACCAACCCAAGCTACTTCTGGCTCAGTGTACGCAATTGAAGGGATAACTTTAGGGTCGAAGTAGTGCTTCTTACCAGAGATAACTTCAGCAGCTACGTGACCTTCATGCACACCTTTGTGAGCAAGCATTGGTTGACCAACGATATCACCGATCGCGAAGATGTGAGGAACGTTAGTACGCATTTGCTTATCAACGTTGATGAAGCCACGCTCGTCAATTTCTAGACCCGCTTTTTCACCGTCAATTAGCTTACCATTTGGTACACGACCGATAGCAACTAGAACCGCATCGTAACGCTCAGCTTCAGCTGGCGCTTTCTTGCCTTCCATTGAAACGTAGATACCGTCTTCTTTTGCTTCAACTGCTGTTACTTTCGTTTCTAGCATTAGCTTGAACTTGTCTTTGATACGCTTAGTAAATACTTTCACGATATCTTTGTCTGCTGCAGGAATTACCTGGTCAAACATTTCAACAACTTCAACTTTAGAACCTAGAGAGTGGTAAACCGTACCCATTTCTAGACCGATGATACCACCCCCCATGATAAGCAGTTTTTCTGGCACTTCTTTTAGTTCAAGAGCGTCAGTAGAGTCCCAAATACGTGGGTCTTCATGCGGGATAAATGGCAGTTTGATTGGACGAGAACCAGCCGCAACGATTGCGTTGTCAAAGTTAACAACTGTTGGCTCACCTTCGCCTTCTACAAGGATAGAGTTAGGGCCAGTGAACTTACCGTAACCGTTAACTACTGTAACGTTACGCATCTTAGCCATGCCGCTTAGGCCGCCAGTTAGTTGGTTAACAACTTTTTCTTTCCAGATGCGGATTTTGCTGATGTCTGTTTGAGGCTCACCGAACACAACGCCGTGGTCAGCCATCGCTTTCGCTTCTTCAATTACTTTAGAAACGTGAAGCAGTGCTTTAGATGGGATACAACCCACGTTCAGACATACACCGCCAAGCGTGCTGTAACGTTCAACTAGTACAGTTTCAAGACCTAAGTCCGCACAACGGAATGCAGCGGAGTAACCAGCAGGACCAGAACCAAGTACAACAACTTGGGCTTTAATTTCTTTGCTCATTTTGACCTCTTGTAGTCATTATCCCTAACAGGCTGAGTGGGTATCGATTTTTTATGTTTAAGAGAGATTTGTTTTAAACAGTTATTTTCAGACCGCTAACAGTTTACAGAGATGTTAATGGTGTGAAAAGTAAATCAATTTAGCCTGTGAGCTAGACAACAATTCGATTGTGAAAACCCTGAACGAAGCAAGGCTGATAACCAAATTGTCGGTAATTATGATTAGCAGAGGCGGCTAAATTGCCGCCTCTCATTCATCTAATTTCTATTACAGAACTAGACGACGAATGTCAGATAGACATGAGTTTAGGTAAGTGATGAAGCGCGCACCTTCAGCACCATCGATCACACGGTGGTCGTATGATAGAGATAGTGGAAGTTGTAGACGCGGTTCGAACTCTTTACCGTTCCATACCGGTTTCATTTCTGACTTAGACACACCTAGGATACCAACTTCTGGCGCGTTTACGATTGGAGTAAACGCCGTACCGCCGATACCGCCTAGGCTAGAGATAGTGAAACAGCCACCTTGCATGTCAGCAGCAGTTAGCTTGCCTGCACGTGCTTTCTTAGAAACAGCCATTAGCTCTTCAGATAGCTCGTAGATGCCTTTCTTGTTCACGTCTTTAAATACAGGAACAACTAGACCGTTTGGTGTATCTACCGCGATACCAACATTCACGTATTTCTTCAGAATTAGGCTCTCACCGTCTTCTGATAGAGAAGAGTTGAACGCTGGGAACGCTTCAAGCGCTTTAGCTACCGCTTTCATGATGAACACAAGTGGTGTGATCTTCATTCCAGTGTCTTTCTTCGCTTCAATCGCGTTTTGCTCTTTACGGAATGCTTCAAGAGCCGTGATGTCTGCGTTATCCCACTGTGTAACGTGCGGGATCATTACCCAGTTACGGTGTAGGTTTGCGCCAGAGATCTTCTTAATGCGAGATAGCGGTTGAACTTCTGTCTCACCAAATTTGCTGAAGTCCACTTTTGGCCATGGTAGTAGACCAAGAGCCGCGCCGTCACCTTTGCCAGATGCTGCTGCACCTGCGCCAGACTCAAGACGCTTAAGCGCATCTTTCACGTAAGCTTGAACGTCTTCTTTTAGGATACGGCTCTTACGACCAGAACCTTTAACCTTAGAAAGGTTAACGCCAAATTCACGCGCTAGACGACGAACAACTGGAGACGCGTGAGCGTACTCGTCGTTCTCTTTGAAGTCGCCAGTCGCTGCTGGAGCTGCTGCCGCTGGAGCTTCTGCTTTAGGAGCCGGAGCTGCAGGTGCTGCCGCTTGAGCTGGAGCTGCTGCAGGAGCAGGTGCTGCGCCCGCCACTTCGAATACCATGATTAGTGAGCCAGTAGACACCTTGTCGCCAGCTGCAATCTTGATTTCTTTAACCGTACCAGCAAATGGTGCAGGAACTTCCATAGAAGCTTTGTCACCTTCAACAGTGATTAGAGATTGCTCTTCTTCCACTGTGTCGCCAACTGCAACCATGATCTCAGTAACTTCAACTTCGTCGCCGCCGATATCTGGAACGTTCACTTCTTTTGCCGCAGACGCTGCTGGAGCTGCTGCCGCAGGAGCTTCAGCTGCCGCTGGTGCTGGTGCTGCTGGAGCGCCTGAACCTGCTGTTTCGAATACCATGATAAGTGAGCCAGTCGATACTTTATCGCCAGCTGCAACTTTGATCTCTTTTAGAGTCCCTGCGAATGGCGCTGGAACTTCCATAGAAGCTTTGTCGCCTTCAACAGTTAGAAGAGATTGCTCTTCTTCGATGCTGTCGCCAACGGCAACCATGATTTCAGTAACTTCTACTTCATCACCACCGATGTCTGGTACGTGAACTTCTTTTAGTTCTGCCGCTGCTGCTGGAGCTGGAGCTGCTGCTGGAGCTGCTTCTGCCGCAGGAGCAGGTGCAGCGTCAGCTGCACCCTCGGCTTCGAAAATCATGATTAGAGAACCAGTAGAAACCTTGTCGCCTTCTGCAACTTTGATTTCTTTAACGATACCCGCTTGAGAAGCAGGAACTTCCATAGAAGCTTTATCGCCTTCAACTGTGATCAGAGACTGCTCTTCTTCAACCTTGTCGCCAACGCTTACAAGAATCTCAGTAACTTCAACCTCATCCGCACCGATGTCTGGTACATTAATTTCGATTGCCATTTCTTATCTACCTTCTTAATTAAGCGTATAGCGGGTTTGTTTTCTCTGTGTCGATGTCGAATTTCTTAATTGCTTCTGCAACTACAGATTTCTCAACTTCGCCACGTTTCGCTAGTTCAGTTAGCGCTGCTACTACTACGTAACCTGCGTTCACTTCGAAGTGACGACGTAGGTTTTCACGGCTGTCTGAACGACCAAAGCCATCAGTACCAAGAACTTTGAAAGATTCAGCAGGAATGTATGCACGAACCTGCTCTGCGTAGTTCTTCATGTAGTCAGTTGCTGCGATAGCAGGCTCAGTACCCATTACTGTTTGGATGTAAGGTACTTTCGCTTCCGCTTCTGGGTGAAGCATGTTGAAACGCTCTGCATCTTGGCCATCGCGAGTTAGTTCGTTGAATGACGTTACCGAGTAAACATCAGAAGCAACACCGTAATCTTCGCTTAGGATTTGAGCTGCTTTACGTACTTCATTCATGATAGTACCAGAGCTCATTAGCTGAACTTTCGCTTTGTCGCCCGTGTAAGTTTCTAGCTTGTAGATACCTTTACGGATGCCTTCTTCAGCGCCTTCTGGCATTGCTGGCATTGCGTAGTTTTCGTTCATTAGCGTTAGGTAGTAGAACACGTTTTCTTGTTCTGGACCGTACATGCGACGGATACCGTCTTGCATGATTACTGCTACTTCGTACGCGAATGTTGGGTCGTAAGAAATACAGTTAGGAACCGTACCCGCCAAAATGTGCGAGTGGCCGTCTTCGTGCTGTAGACCTTCACCGTTCAACGTTGTACGACCCGCAGTTGCACCTAGTAGGAAACCACGTGCTTGTTGGTCACCAGCCATCCACGCCATGTCGCCAACACGTTGGAAGCCGAACATTGAGTAGTAGATGTAGAACGGGATCATTGGTAGATCGTTTGTCGAGTACGAAGTCGCAGCAGCAACCCATGAAGACATAGCGCCTAGCTCGTTGATACCTTCTTGTAGAACCTGACCTGAAGTCGCTTCTTTGTAGTAAGAAACAACGCCACGGTCTTCTGGTGTGTAAGTTTGGCCGTGCGGGTTGTAGATACCGATTTGACGGAACAGACCTTCCATACCGAATGTACGCGCTTCGTCAGCAATGATAGGAACGATGTTCTTACCAATGTTCTTGTTCTTAAGTAGAACGTTTAGTGCACGTACGAATGCCATAGTAGAAGAGATATCACGCTTCTGTTCTTCTAGTAGTGGCTTGAATTCTTCTAGCTCAGGAACGATGAATTCTTGAGTGAATTTTGGTAGACGCTGTGGTGTGTAGCCGTGTAGCGCTTTACGACGAGCGTGTAGGTATTCGTACTCTTTTGAACCTTCTTCAAGTTTCAGGTACGGAAGTTCTTTCACAGCTTCGTCAGTTAGGATGTCTTGAAGACCTAGACGATCACGTAGGTGTAGTACGTGAGTCATGTCCATCTTCTTAACTTGGTGCGCGATGTTCTTACCTTCAGCCGCTTCACCCATGCCGTAACCTTTAACAGTCTTAGCTAGGATTACTGTTGGACGACCTTTAGTTTCTGCCGCGTTTTTGTATGCCGCGTATAGCTTAGAAGACTCGTGACCACCACGCTTAAGTGCGAAGATTTCGTCATCAGTCATGTCAGCAACAAGTGCCGCTGTCTCAGGGTACTTACCAAAGAAGTGCTCACGTACGTACGCGCCATCTTTTGATTTGAATGTTTGGTAGTCGCCATCGATCGTTTCGTTCATAAGCTGTAGAAGCTTACCAGAAGTATCTTTAGCTAGTAGTGAATCCCAGTTGTTACCCCAGATTACCTTCACTACGTTCCAACCAGCACCTTTGAACAGACCTTCAAGTTCTTGAATGATCTTACCGTTACCCATTACAGGGCCATCTAGGCGCTGTAGGTTACAGTTGATTAGGAAGCATAGGTTGTCTAGTTTCTCACGCGCAGCGAAAGAGATAGCACCACGTGATTCTGGCTCATCCATCTCACCGTCACCTAGGAACGCGTAAACGCGCTGCTCTGAAGTATCTTTAAGACCACGGCCTTCTAGGTACTTAAGGAAACGAGCTTGGTAGATAGAAGCGATTGGACCTAGGCCCATCGATACTGTCGGGAACTGCCAGAATTCAGGCATCAGTTTAGGGTGCGGGTATGAAGGAATACCTTTGCCGTCTACTTCTTGACGGAAGTTGTCTAGCTGCTCTTCAGTTAGACGACCTTCAACGAATGCACGTGAGTAGATACCTGGTGAAATGTGACCTTGGTAGTAAACTAGGTCGCCACCATCCTTCTCGTTTGGTGCACGGAAGAAGTGGTTGAAACATGTCTCGTAGAACGCAGCAGAAGACTGGAAAGACGCCATGTGGCCGCCTAGCTCTAGGTCTTTCTTAGATGCACGTAGAACGATCATGATAGCGTTCCAACGAATAATTGAGCGAATACGACGCTCAAGTGTTGTGTCACCTGGGTATGCTGGTTCTTGGTCTGCAGGAATCGTGTTGATGTAGTTAGTTGTGATACCTGTTGGCATATCAACACCGTCTAGACGTGCTTTATCTAGAACTTGCTCTAATAGGAATTGAGCACGCTCTAGACCTTCTTCACGTACAACTGACTCAAGCGCTTGTAGCCATTCTTGAGTTTCCAGTGCATCTACGTCATGCTTCATATCAGACATGGCGATCTATCCTTCTGTTGGTTGGATCTACTTATTTAAGTAACGCTCTTACGAGTCATTACCCTGCTGAATTCGACGTAGAGAACGCTCTCGTCGAGACTCTTCTCGAGTCAAATCCAACAATGTTTCTTCGATGTAAGCCAAGTGCGAGTGGGACATTTCTCGCGCCTTTTCAGGCTGACCAGAAACAATCGCATCCACGATATTGGCTCGGTGTTTACTGACTTTCTCGACCGCTTCTGGGCGGCGACGTAGTAATTTAAAATTTTGTAGAATATTTTGCTCAAGCAAAGGTGCTAAGCTTCGAACAATGTGCAACAAAACCACGTTGTGCGCGGCTTCGGTCAAAGCGATCAAAAATTGCATCACTTCCGCAGATTCAGCTTCGATATCGTTGTTTGCTTGCTCTTGGCTAATGCGTTCAAGGCAACCTTGAATACGCGCAAAATCTTCTTCGGTACCACGTAAAGCTGCAAAGTAAGCTGAAATTCCTTCCATTGCATGACGAGACTCAAGCACATCAAGCTGGGTTTCAGAATGACTAGACAACAAATTCAACAAGGGATCTGAAAAGCTCTTCCAGATATTCTCACTTACGAATGTTCCGCCACCTTGGCGACGAGTTAACAAACGCTTCGCTTCTAAGCGTTGAATGGCTTCTCGGACTGAAGGACGAGACACATCGAACTGTCTTGCCAGTTCACGCTCTGGAGGCAGTTGTTGCCCCGGAGACAATGTTCCTTCCACTATCAACCTTTCTAACTCTTGTTCTATAACATCAGAGAGTTTTGGCTGACGAATCCTTTGATAAGCCATAATTTATTGTTCTTCTACTCTTGCAGGTAATTGGTAATACCAATTTTAAGTTGGTGCAGAAATTAACATAATTAAAACGCCACTGTCCAGCCGAAAATTGACCTAAATCATAGAACGAGCTTACTTCCAACACTCTGATAACAATCGACTGTTAAAACAGCAATAGAATTGGTATGACCAATTACATAAAGCATACAAATGGGAAGTCGACGTGCTAGCAATTTTGGAAAAGAAATACAGAAAATGACAAAATTATCAGTCTATTTCTTCACCAAAACGGCGTATGCGAGCGTAAAAATGTAGTTAACTTTTAACAATCATTAATATTTCTGGTATCAAAAAAAGGCATACCTGATCGTATGCCTTATTTATTTCGCTTTTTTGAATTTACACTTTCGCTACAAATCAACGCTGTATAAGCTGTCTATATTTCACCCAATCAAAGCTTAGACCAGGATCGCTTTTTCTCAAGGGCGCAATATATTGATGACCGGTAATTCGTGGCAGGGTGATGTGGGGATAAGACTGCATAATCACCTCAGTGATCTCTGCAAGTGATTGATATTGCGCATCTGTGTAGGCAGTAAATTCTGTCCCTTCAAGCTCGATACCAATGGAATAGTCATTACAACGCTCCCTGCCCGCGAAACTGGATTGACCGGCATGCCATGCTCTATCGAGAAAAGAAACAAATTGAACAACCTCGCCGTTTCTCTTAATCAAGCAATGTGCAGAAACGCCCATTTTGTGAATAACTTCAAAAAATGGATGTGCGTTTGGGTCTAGCTTGCCAGTGAAGAAGTCCTCTATATATGGTCCACCAAACTGCCCAGGAGGCAAACTGATGTTGTGTACCACCAGCAGAGAGATGTCGTTTATATCAGAGCGAGCATCAAAAAATGGTGACGGAACATGCTTTGCCTGTGTCAGCCAGCCATTCTCGATAATTGGGCGCATATCAACCTCTCTACTTTGCAAATTAACTGCTGAAATTATTGACACCGGAGAGTATCATTCGTTGCCATCTCCCTTTCAAGACAAGATTTGCGATGAAGAACACACACAACATTCAAGAACGCCTAGAATACCTTAAACAACAACTCCCTTTAGAGATCACTCGCTCTGTCGCTGATACCTTAAAAGAAGATCTAGGTGGCAATGTCGACGCAGATAACGACATTACTGCATCTTTGATCCCTGCCGAGGCGGTTAATACCGCAACGATTATTACTCGTGAGCATGGTGTGTTCTGTGGTCAAGCATGGGCTGATGAAGTTTTTAAGCAGCTCGGTGGTAAGGTCAGTATTGAATGGCACGTAAAGGACGGCGATAAAGTCGAACCTAACCAAACCCTTTGCACGCTGACAGGCCCTGCTCGTGACTTGTTGACTGGTGAGCGTAACGCAATGAACTTCATCCAAACGCTGTCTGGCTGCGCAACAGTTACCGCAGAGTACGCTGAAAAAATCGCGCATACTGAGTGTCGTCTACTAGACACACGTAAAACCATTCCTGGTCTGCGTAGCGCACTAAAATACGCCGTGACGTGTGGTGGTGGCTTTAACCATCGCATCGGTGTGTTCGATGCTTACCTTATTAAAGAAAACCACATCATTGCTTGTGGCGGTATTACTCAAGCGATCCAAAAAGCGAAAGAGCTTAACCCAGGCAAACCGGTAGAAGTAGAAACGGAAAGCTTAGAAGAGTTGAAACAAGCGATAAACGCCGGTGCCGACATCATCATGCTCGATAACTTCACAAAAGAAATGATGCGTGAAGCCGTAGCGATTAACGCAGGTCGTGCCGCTTTAGAGAACTCCGGCAACATTACGCTAGAGACCATCGCAGAATACGCAGAAACCGGTGTCGATTACATTTCGGTAGGCGCGTTGACTAAGCATTTAAAAGCGATGGATCTTTCGATGCGCTTCAAATAATAAAAGCAACACAATCTCAATTACTTCAACTAACTCAGTGAGTTGTGAGTAACTCATCATTTAAAAGGGCCAATTGGCCCTTTCTTTTTATCCACTAAAAAAATAGTACTACTCGCAAAACTCTGCATGCGATATGCAACTTTTCACCAAAGAGTTTTATCTCACTCGAGAGCCCATCCCTTCCCCATTTTCAACCCACCTTAACTCTCCATAATCTTTCGCTAATGCAAGAGCATTATTAATTTTTAGGAAAGGGTTAAAAATGAAAAACAGTAAACAGAAAAAACAACAGGGTTTTACTCTGATTGAATTGATGATTGTGGTAGCAGTTATCGGTGTTTTAGCAGCGATTGCAATTCCTCAATATCAAAAATATGTAGCGAAATCAGAAGTCGCATCCGCATTAGCTACATTAACTGGTGTAAAAACTAACGTTGAAGCTTACGCTGTAGAAAATGGTGCTTTTCCGGATGGTTCAACAGCTAACCAAACAGAAGCAGATCTAGGTGTACCGAGCACAATCCCTTCAGGTGTTATCGCATTTTCAACTGCTAGTTCAGCTGGTGGCACTATCAAGTTCACGTTCAATGCCTCAGGCGTAAGTAACCTTATCACTAGCAAAAACTTTGAGTTGGTTCGTGCTTCTGATGGTACTTGGACATGTCAAGGCTCCTCAGCTAGCCCTGTTACAGACGATTTGTTACCAAAAAACTGTCGCTAGTGTCGCTAGTATAGATGCTAACCAACCTCTCAACCATTCTTCGCCAAAAAGGGTTACTGACGTTTTCCCAAGAAGAATCGTTAATAGAGCAAGTCAAAGCTTCTGGCATTTCGATGCCGGAAGCTTTACTCAGTTCAGGGTTATTCACGTCAAGCGAACTCGCTGAGCACTTAAGCTCTCTCTTTGGTTTAAATCAGCCCGAGTTATCTCAGTACAAGTACGCTTCGCTTTGTCAACAACTCGGTCTACGTGAATTAATCACTCGACATAACGCACTCCCACTCCAGCGTACTTCTTCAACTTTATTATTAGCTGTTGCCGACCCCACGAACCAACAAGCAGAAGATGACTTTCGTTTTGCGACAGGGTTGCAAGTAGAACTTGTTCTCGCTGATTTTCGCGAGCTGACCGCTGCGATTCGGCGCTTATATGGTCGTTCATTGAGTCATGAGAAGTCCGGATTAAAAGAGATCAACCAAGAAGAATTAGCCAACCTGGTTGATGTGGGCGCAGATGAAATCGACAACATTGAAGACTTGAGCCAAGATGAGTCTCCTGTTAGCCGTTACATCAACCAAATTCTGTTGGACGCTGTGCGCAAAGGCGCATCCGATATCCACTTTGAGCCCTATGAAAAGATGTACCGCGTTCGCCTACGCTGTGATGGCATCTTAATTGAAACACAGCAGCCACCAAGCCACTTAAGCCGCCGCTTATCCGCTCGTATCAAAATCCTCTCTAAGCTTGATATTGCCGAAAGGCGCTTACCACAAGATGGGCGTATTAAGCTCAAGTTGAGTCAAGACACCGCAATTGATATGCGTGTATCCACGCTGCCTACTCTATTTGGAGAGAAAATTGTATTACGACTGCTCGACAGCAGCTCTGCGTCACTGGATATCGACAAGCTTGGTTATAGCGAACAACAAAAAAAATTGTACTTGGATGCGCTGCGTCGCCCACAAGGCATGATTCTGATGACAGGCCCAACCGGGAGCGGTAAAACCGTTTCTCTGTACACTGGGCTGAGTATTCTCAATAAACCAGAAATCAACATTTCCACGGCAGAAGACCCAGTAGAAATTAACTTATCGGGCATTAACCAAGTTCAAGTTCAGCCTAAGATTGGTTTTGGTTTTGCCGAAGCCCTGCGCTCTTTCTTACGTCAAGACCCCGATGTAGTAATGGTCGGTGAGATTCGTGACTTAGACACTGCGGAAATAGCCATAAAAGCATCGCAAACCGGTCACTTAGTACTTTCAACCTTACATACCAATTCTGCGGCTGAAACGGTTATTCGTTTATCAAACATGGGCGTAGAAAGCTTTAACTTGGCCTCCTCTCTTAGTTTGATTATTGCCCAGCGCTTGGCCCGTAAACTGTGCTCACACTGCAAACAATCACAAGAGCTTACCGTTCAGCTACAACATCTCGGAATTCAAACAAGCGACAACATTTTTAAAGCCAATCCCGATGGATGCAATGAGTGTACCCATGGTTATTCCGGCCGAACGGGGATTTATGAAGTGATGCGCTTTGATGAATTTCTTTCCGAAGCGCTTATAAAAGGCGCATCAGTGCATGAACTAGAAAAACTCGCCATCGCAAATGGTATGAGCACGTTACAAATGTCGGGTATAGAAAAACTCAAACAAGGGATCACAAGTTTTAGTGAACTACAGCGCGTACTTTATTTTTAATCCTTTAATCAGCAGTCACCTCTATGAAAACCACTACACCACAACTAAAAAACTTCCGCTGGAAAGGCATCAACAGTTCAGGCAAAAAGACGTCTGGACAAACCCTCGCGATGACAGAAATTGAAGTACGCGAGCGTCTAGACGCACAACACATCAAGATCAAGAAGTTAAAGAAAAGCAGTATCTCGTTTCTCACTAAACTCAGCCATCGCGTGAAAGGCAGAGACATCACGGTGTTTACCCGTCAAATTTCGACGATGTTGATAACCGGTGTACCCTTAGTTCAGGCTTTAAAATTGGTATCAGAAAATCACAAAAAAGCAGAGATGAAATCCATTTTGATGAGCGTAACACGCGCCGTCGAAGCGGGTACACCCATGTCAAAAGCCATGCGCACTGCAAGTGAACACTTTGACCCACTCTATACCGACCTTATCGCCACAGGTGAGCAATCCGGTAACTTAGCGGAAGTATTCGAGCGCTTAGCCACCTACCGAGAAAAAAATGAGCAGCTTCGTGCGAAAGTGATCAAAGCACTGATTTACCCAGCGATGGTAGTGCTAGTAGCGTTAGGCGTGTCGTTTATCATGCTCACCAAAGTCATTCCCGAGTTTGAAAAAATGTTTGTTGGTTTTGGTGCTGACTTACCTTGGTTTACCAGGCAAGTATTAGATCTTTCCGCCTGGACACAAAACTGGAGTCCGTTTATCGCACTAGGCTCCATTAGTTTATTCATCTCGGCGAGAGTCCTCTCTAAGCGTTCAGATTCTTTTCGCTTAATGCTCAACCGCTCTGTGCTTAAATTTCCTGTTCTGGGCCCTGTATTATCAAAAGCCGCTATCGCCAAATTTAGTCGAACACTCGCCACAAGCTTTACAGCGGGTATTCCAATTCTAACCAGTTTAAAAACCACATCAAAAACCTCAGGAAACTTACACTATCAACTCGCCATAGAAGAAGTTTACCGTGATACCGCCGCAGGTATGCCAATGTATGTTGCCATGCGTAACTGTAATGTGTTCCCTGAATTAGTGTTACAAATGGTCATGATCGGTGAAGAGTCTGGTCGACTTGACGATATGCTCAATAAAGTTGCAACGATCTACGAGTTTGAAGTCGATAACACCGTCGACAACCTTAGTAAAATTCTAGAGCCGCTAATTATCGTTTTTTTAGGCATCGTTGTTGGCGGATTAGTGACAGCAATGTACTTGCCAATCTTTAACTTAATGAGTGTATTGGGCTAGAATGAGCTGTTAACTCCTTTAAAACAGCATCTTGCTGATTTCACTCATCGCTCAAGAGACAAATATGGAAGTATTCCAGTACTACCCTTGGCTATTCGTTGTGTTTGCCACCATCTTCGGTCTTATCGTGGGTAGCTTCCTCAACGTGGTTATTTATCGACTACCTAAAATCATGGAACTAGAATGGCGACGCGAATGTGCCGAGTCATTTCCTGAATACAAAATAGAACCTCCTAAAGAAGTGCTGACCTTGAGCGTCCCACGCTCCTCCTGTCAGAAGTGCGCAACGCCGATACGTATTCGAGACAACATCCCTGTGATTAGCTGGCTGCTTTTAAAAGGCAAATGCCACAATTGTCAGACAGCCATTAGCGCACGCTATCCACTGATTGAACTGCTCACTGCGTTCTGCTCAGGCTTTGTCGCTTACCACTTTGGTTTTAGTTACTTTACCGTTGCCCTACTCTTTTTCACTTTTATCTTAATCGCCGCAACATTTATCGATCTCGATACTATGTTGCTACCTGACCAATTAACATTACCATTAACTTGGGCTGGCATTGCCTTAGCATTAGTCGAAATAAGTCCTGTTACTCTACAAGATTCTGTCATTGGTGCTATTGCTGGTTACCTATGTCTCTGGTCCGTTTACTGGGGCTTTAAGCTACTTACTGGTAAAGAAGGAATGGGATATGGTGATTTTAAACTACTAGCAGCACTAGGGGCTTGGCTGGGCTGGCAGTCACTGCCGATGATCATTCTACTTTCTTCTGTGGTTGGCATCGTATTTGGCATCATTCAACTACGCTTGCAAAAACAGGGAATTGAAAAAGCTTTTCCTTTCGGTCCTTACTTAGCAATTGCTGGTTGGATAAGCTTAATTTGGGGCGACCAGATTTTAAACTGGTACTTTACTTCAGTTCTAGGAGTGTAAATGGCTTTGGTTATTGGTTTAACAGGTGGTATCGCTAGCGGTAAAACAACCGTCGCGAATCTGTTCAAACAACAATTTAAAATCGATATCGTCGATGCAGACATTGTAGCAAGAGAAGTTGTCGAGCCAGGCACTCCCGGCCTAAACGCGATTATTGAACACTTTGGTCACGATATCGTTCGTGAAGACCAAACTTTAGATCGCGCAAAGCTGAGAGAAAAAATCTTTTCAAACTCAGATGAAAAAGCATGGCTCAACGCACTGTTGCACCCAATAATTCGTGAAAAGATGATCGAAGATTTGCAGCAAGTCACCTCAGAGTATGCGTTACTTGTGGTGCCGTTGCTCGTAGAAAACAAGCTAGACAGTTTGTGTGATCGCGTTCTTGTCGTCGATGTAGAACCGAATACACAGATATCTCGCACGATGAAACGAGACAATGTGAGTGAAGAACAAGCTCGCGCTATCCTTGCCTCTCAAGCATCAAGAGAGCAAAGACTCGCGCTTGCAGACGATGTGGTTAAGAATAATCCAAGTGACCCAGATCTTTTGCTTCAAATCACAGATTTGCACGAAAAGTACCTAGCCATGTGTAAGAAAAATCTGCGAAAATAGGAACGAAACTCACAAAGGCTTATGTCGATGACCACGCACAAATTTGAACATCCGTTAAATGAGAAAACTCGTATTTATCTAAGAGTGGAGTCTCTGCTGCGTCAGGCTCACTTGGCCTCTGGGTTTAGCGAAAATCACCAGTACCAACTGTTTTTCCGTGCGTTATTCGATATGGTTGAAATTTTCGAACAGATCCAGCTGAAAAGTGAACTGGCCAAAGATTTAGAGAAACAACGACTGTCGTACCGCCATTGGCTAAATGTTGATGGCGTCGATCAAGACGCATTAAATACCCTACTACAAGAGATAGATGTCGTTCATAGCCAACTGATGGGTGCAGAGCGTTTTGGTCAAGCACTAAAAGAAGATCGCTTCTTAAGCTCTATCCGCCAACGCTTTAATCTACCGGGTGGTTCATGTTGTTTTGATTTGCCAGCGTTACATTACTGGCTTCACCTACCCATTGAACGTAAAATGCATGATGCACAGCAGTGGCAAGTAAGCTTAAAGCCCTTATCTGATGCGCTTTCGCTATGGTTGAAACTCACCAGAGAGACCGGACATTTCAAAGCTCAAATCGGTCGCGCGGGTTTCTTCCAAAGTGACGCTGATGAAGCCAATATTCTAAGGCTCCACATCCCAATGGAATATGGCGTTTATCCTATGATTTCTGGCCATAAAAACCGCTTTGCGATCAAGTTTATGTCGTTTGAAAACGGTCAAGCGTGCACACAAGATATTGAGTTTGAACTTGCTGTGTGCAGCTAAGACGACACTAAGCCTCCCCCACAATCTAAAATTCAACGCTTTGTTACGCTTATATTGGATAAAATTTCGTAGCAGCAATAGCGCGTTGAATAAGCCATCTTGAATTCATTTAGGTATACTACCCTTTAACACCAATTAGTAATGGGACGCTCAACTATGTCTAAAATTACCATCGTTCAATGCCCACAATGTGGCGCCGACGTAGAATGGGGAGAACAAAGTCCTCATCGCCCTTTCTGCAGTAAACAATGCCAAATGATTGATTTTGGTGAATGGGCAGATGAAGAAAACACCATCCCAGGCGCCCCCGATATGTCCGACAGTGATGGCTGGTCTGAAGACCAGTATTAATTGAGGCCTAGGGTAAAGGAATATCCTAGGCTCCTAGGTTTTAGGCTATTGGGAAATGGCTATGAAATGCGGAGCACTTGGCTTACAACATACAGAAAAGACAATTTAACTCCACCATCTGTACTCCCATCATTCCGAAGAACTATCGCAACATCACGACTCTATTCACAGCAAGGGGGCAGCTAACAACTTAAACACTTGCATTCTCGGCTAGTAGATTCTGAACCACACTCCTTCGTCGCTGTCCAGAGTGATGAATTTTAACCTCGGTGCCCTGTAATCTTTGGCCATCATTTCCCGTCATTCCAAGGAGCCATAGCGACATCAGAAATCTACTCACAGCAAGGATGAAGCTAACAACTTAAACACTAGTGCTCTCGACTAGTAGATTCTGAATCCCGCTACTTCGTCGCTATCCAGAATGATTAATTTTAACCATTGCGGTCTGCAATCGGTATTCATTCCCCTCTTTTCAACTCTGACTTCTAGCAAAGCTATTTTTATTCGAGCAAGGCGGAAGCGTGGAGAGTATGCCAGTGCATGAGCATCGACAGTACAAGTCGGGTGAAAAGAAAACGAGCAAGCTAATTACACAAATAAAAAAACGGAGCCCTAAAAGGACTCCATTTAAGATGAGAACGCTAGTTATAGCATTACTTCTTAGCAAGTTTCTCTTTGATACGAGCAGACTTACCAGAACGCTCACGTAGGTAGTACAACTTGGCACGACGTACTGCACCACGGCGTTTAACTTCGATGCTATCAACGATTGGAGAGTGTGTTTGGAACGTACGCTCAACACCTTCACCGTTAGAGATTTTACGTACAGTGAAAGCAGAGTGTAGACCACGGTTACGGATTGCGATTACAACGCCTTCGAAAGCCTGTAGACGCTCACGGTCACCTTCTTTTACCTTAACTTGAACTACAACAGTGTCACCTGGTGCAAATTTAGGTAGGTCTGATTTCATTTGCTCTTCTTCAAGAGCTTTGATGATGTTACTCATTTTTTAAATTCCTAGAATAAACTGATACTAAATAAATTAGGTTACTTTGCGTTATGTTCACTAATGAACTCAGCAAGTAATTGTTCCTGTTCGTCAGTCAGAGCTAGGTTTTCCAGGAGCTCTGGTCTTCTAAGCCAAGTTCGGCCCAGCGACTGTTTTAGTCGCCATTGACGAATGTCCTTGTGATTGCCTGACATCAGTACCGCTGGTACCTCTTTGTCATCCAATACTTCTGGACGCGTATAGTGAGGGCAATCTAACAAGCCATTTGCAAAAGAGTCTTCTTCTGCTGACGCGAAATCCCCTAGTACACCCGGAACAAACCGAGAGACAGAGTCGATTAACGTCATGGCTGGTATCTCACCACCCGTCATCACAAAATCACCAATCGACCATTCTTCGTCGACTTCAGATTGAATGATGCGCTCATCTACCCCTTCATAACGACCACAAATCAGAAGCAAGTTCTCATTCGTTGCCAGTTCTTCCACTCCTTTCTGGTCGAGCTTGCGACCTTGAGGAGAAAGGTAGATGACTTTCGTCTTGCCCGGTGAGGCTGCTTTCGCGGTATGAATGGCATCGCGCAAAGGCTGAACCATCATTAACATACCAGGGCCACCACCGTAAGGTCGGTCATCGACAGTGCGATGTTTGTCGTGAGTAAAATCTCTAGGATTCCAAGTCTCAATCGACAAAAGACCTTTTTTAACCGCTTGACCTGTTACTCCAAAATCAGTAACAGAACGGAACATTTCTGGAAAAAGGCTAATAACGCCAACCCACATGTTTATCTCGCTCTGTAATTTTGGAGATTAGA
This sequence comes from Vibrio sp. T9, assembly GCF_003123985.1. Classification (NCBI taxonomy): domain Bacteria; kingdom Pseudomonadati; phylum Pseudomonadota; class Gammaproteobacteria; order Vibrionales; family Vibrionaceae; genus Vibrio; species Vibrio sp. T9. The sequence goes on along the minus strand of NZ_NIGY01000006.1, from coordinate 105,572 downwards.
ATCCAGGATCCCAGTCAACTTCGATCCGTTGAGCTTCGCGATCAACATTAATGATCACTTGCTCTTCAAGGAACGGGATTAATCGTTCCTTCTGCCCGAAAGCATCTTTAAGATTTGCTTTAACAACCAGAACATCGTTTGAGCCAGTTTCTAGCATGTCAGTAACGACACCTAGATCGTAACCTTTAGTGGTTACAACTTGCATCCCAAACAATTCGCGCCAGTAGAACTCATCTTCTGACAATTCAGGAAGTACCGCAGGGTCAATAGCAATTTCAAAGTTCGTCATTAGATGCGCGTCTTCACGAACATCCATGCCTTCCAGCTTAGCCACCATACCTTTGTTATGGCGCTTCCAGCTTTCTACTTTGTACTCAACCCACTTGCCCTTTTGGTTAATATACCAAGGGCTGTAATCGAAAATGCTTTCAGCATTGTCTGTGTAGGAAAAAACCTTAAGCCAACCTCGAATGCCGTAAGTAGCACCAAACTTGCCTACAACAATCTTTTCGTTGCTCATTGTTTCTTTACCTTTCATCGACATAAACTAGTTTCTACTTTTCAAGTAAAAAATTAAGCCGCTTTTTGAGCGTCTTTAACTAGCTTAGCAACGCGGTCAGATACAGACGCGCCTTGACCAACCCAGTGGTTAACGCGGTCTAGGTCTAGACGTAGACCTTCTTCTTGACCTTTAGCAGTTGGGTTGAAGAAACCAACTTTCTCGATGAAACGGCCAGTTGCAGCGTTGCGGCTGTCCGCTACTACGATTTGATAAAATGGACGCTTTTTAGCGCCGTGACGTGCCAAACGAATGGTTACCATGTCGTCCTCTTTGCTTTCTCAAAAATAAAATTAACCCCAAAAACCATTCAAGAAATTAAACAGTTTGGGGTCTCGTGCCAAAATAAAGCTCCGGAATTTTACTCTTCTCCCGGAGCAATGCAAGGAGTTTAGTTACTTTTTCACCAACATAAATTGAATTTAAAGTTTGTGACGTACCTAACACCCTGAATCTATGCGTAATCGATTAATTAACGACCAAATGGGTTGAAGCCACCGCCGCCACCCATGCCGCCCATCATGCCTTGCATGTTGCGCATCATGCCTTTCATGCCACCTTTTTGCATCTTTTTCATCATTTTCTGCATTTGGGTGAACTGTTTTAGTAAGCGGTTTACATCTTGAACCTGCACACCAGAACCAGCCGCGATACGCTTCTTGCGCGAGCCCTTGATAATTTCTGGGCGTTGACGTTCTTTCATTGTCATGGAGCTGATGATCGCTTCCATCTGTTTGAACATCTTGTCATCGACTTTGTCTTTCACATTGTCTGGTAGCTGGGACATTCCTGGAAGCTTATCCATCATCCCCATCATGCCGCCCATGTTTTGCATCTGGCCTAGCTGTTCACGGAAATCTTCAAGGTCGAAACCTTTCTTCTCTTTGAACTTCTTCGCTAACTTTTCTGCCTTTTCTTGGTCAACGTTGCGTTGTAGGTCTTCAATCAAAGACAGAACGTCACCCATGCCAAGAATACGTGAAGCAACACGATCTGGGTGGAACGGTTCTAGCGCGTCAGTTTTTTCACCGACACCCAAGAATTTGATTGGTTTGCCCGTGACATGGCGTACTGAAAGTGCCGCACCACCACGAGCATCACCATCAACCTTAGTTAGAACTACACCGGTAAGAGGTAGCGCATCGCCAAAGGCTTTTGCGGTATTTGCTGCGTCTTGACCCGTCATGGCGTCAACAACAAATAGCGTTTCTACTGGGTTGATAGCTGCGTGAAGATCTTTGATCTCCCCCATCATCTCTTCATCAATTGCCAAGCGACCTGCGGTATCGACAATCAATACGTCGTAGAATTTTTTCTTCGCATGGTCAATCGCTGCATTGGCGATATCAATAGGCTTCTGGTCTGGTGATGATGGGAAGAAGTCAACACCGATGTCTGATGCCAGCGTTTCAAGCTGCTTGATTGCCGCAGGGCGGTAAACGTCGGCAGACACAACCAAGACTTTCTTCTTGTCACGTTCTTTTAAAAGCTTAGATAGCTTACCTACCGATGTGGTTTTACCCGCACCTTGTAGACCTGCCATAAGAAGCACAGCAGGTGGTTGAGCGGCAAGGTTTAGCGCCTCATTCGACTCACCCATTACGGCTTCAAGTTCTGTTTGAACGATCTTGATAAATTCCTGACCTGGAGTCAGAGATTTAGAAACTTCTACACCTACCGCTTTTTCTTTAACGCGGTTAACAAATTCACGAACAACCGGAAGCGCAACGTCAGCTTCAAGTAAGGCCATTCGTACTTCACGTAGGGTCTCTTTAATGTTGTCTTCGGTCAGACGACCTTTGCCACTGATATTTTTCAGCGTTTTGGATAATCGATCCGTTAAATTCTCAAACATCTTTGTCTCTTCGCTAAAATGGCGATTAATTAGTGTGAGTATACATTAGCCAAGGTCTGAGTCATACCCGTACCGCTGCTCTATTCTTGTCTCTATTTCTATATGGTGCGGTAACTTATTAATTTCAATATCTCATCTCTCACGATTGATGTCGGATATAACGTAGCCCCAAAGTGTAATGCAAGGTATAATTTCCTCATTGTGCACAATAATATTTAGGATTCATGGATAGCTTAATAGCCATCGCGGCCGCCATACTTTATGTTTTGGCGATTGCGACCATCATACCCGGACTCTCACAGCAGTCAGGAATCAAAGCAAAAACAGTGTTTGCTAGTGCTGCCTGTGCGCTTGTTTTTCATGCGTGGATTTTGAGTGATCTGATTTTTGATGGTGCAGGTCAAAACCTTAGTATTCTCAACGTAGCCTCTTTGATCAGTTTTATTATTTCTCTGGTCATGAGCCTTGCTATGTTGAAAAATCGGTTGTGGTTTTTATTGCCTGTCGTTTATAGCTTTGCTGCCATCAATTTATCTGCTGCCACATTTTTGCCAAGCACGTTTATCAAGCACCTAGAGAATGACCCTAAGCTACTCATTCACATTTCTTTTGCGCTGTTCTCATACGCAACTTTAACTATCGGGGCACTCTACGCACTTCAGCTGGCTTGGTTGGATCACAAACTGAAAACAAAAAAATCTTTGGCGATTAACCCAAACCTGCCGCCTTTATTAATGGTAGAGCGTCAGCTATTCAAAATCATTTTGATCGGTAACTTATTGTTAACTGGCACGCTCATTACTGGCTTTGTCTTTGTGCAGGATATGTTTGCTCAAGGTAAAGCGCATAAAGGCATTCTTTCTTTCATCGCTTGGATTGTGTACTCAATACTGCTTTGGGGTCATTATCAAAAAGGTTGGCGTGGTAGAAAAGTTACTTGGTTCGCTGTCGCAGGGGCAACGCTGTTAACTCTGGCGTATTTTGGCAGTCGCTTTGTGAAAGAAATCATCTTGAATTAAGGAGCTCTAGGGCTCCTATCCTTTATATTTTAGGCTAGATAAAATACAGTACGCCTTAACCCTTTGACTTAACGGACTTACTCAACCGTTATATAACCCAATACTTACAAGGAACAGCAACGTTTTGGACGACATCTCTACGGGTATCTTGTTTGCGCTACTCGCGTGTCTTATCGTCATATCAGGTTACTTTTCCGGCTCAGAAACAGGGATGATGTCTCTGAACCGTTATCGCTTAAAGCACTTAGCCAAAAATGGGCATAAAGGCGCTAAGCGAGTCGAAAGGCTATTAGACCGTCCAGATCGTTTGATTGGTCTTATTCTTATCGGCAACAACCTCGTTAATATTCTCGCGTCCGCCATCGCGACCATTATTGGTATGCGTTTGTATGGTGATTTAGGTGTCGCTATCGCAACCGGTGCACTGACTATGGTTGTATTGGTTTTTGCTGAAGTTACCCCAAAAACAATTGCAGCGCTGTACCCTGAACGCGTGTCTTACGCGAGCAGTATCCTACTGACCATATTGATGAAGTTACTATCGCCTTTGGTGATGCTCGTTAACTTTATTACGAATGGCTTTATTCGTTTACTTGGCGTAAAAGCCGATCACTCAGTAGAAGACCATCTTAGTTCCGATGAGCTGCGTACCGTAGTAAACGAAGCTGGCGGATTGATCCCTCGCCGACACCAAGACATGTTGGTGTCTATTTTGGATCTTGAGCACGTCACTGTGAACGATATCATGGTGCCACGTAATGAGATTACCGGTATCGATATTAATGATGACTGGAAATCCATCGTTCGTCAGCTTACCCACTCACCACATGGACGCATTGTTTTTTATCGTGACCAAATTGATGAAGTGGTTGGCATGCTGCGCCTGCGTGAAGCTTACCGCCTGATGCTAGAAAAAAACGAGTTCAATAAAGAGACGCTATTACGTGCTGCGGATGAAGTCTATTACATCCCGGAAGGTACGCCACTGAACGTACAAATGTTAAAATTCCAACGCAACAAACAGCGTATTGGTCTGATTGTTGATGAGTATGGCGACATTATTGGCTTGGTGACATTGGAAGATATTCTGGAAGAGATAATTGGCGAATTCACGACCTCGATTTCTCCAAGCCTTTCTGATGAAATCAGTCCTCAAGGTGACGGAAGCTTCCTCATTGAAGGCAGCACCAATATCCGAGATATTAACAAAGGCCTGAAATGGGATTTACCAACGGATGGCCCAAGAACGTTAAACGGTCTTATTTTGGAGCACCTGGAAGATATTCCAGAGAGCCATTTAAGCGTGAGAGTGGCGGGTCATCCAATGGAGCTTGTTGAGATTGAAGAAAACCGCATCAAGCTCGTTCGTGTTTATCCTAAAAAGAAAAAATAGCCCCTATCTACAACTCACGATAAGAAATAAAAAGAAAAGAGCCTGATCATGTCAGGCTCTTTTTAGTTCTGGATAAATATGCTTCTTGATAAGTTTTTAGCAACTAGTCGATGCGCAGCTCTTTTAGCATCGATTCAGGCAAAGCAAGTTCATCATTTTTGTTCACCAATACACCAGCATCCAAAATGCTCTTCGCGATTTGTTGTGCTTCTTCTAAAGAGTGCATCGCTGCCGTACCACATTGGTATTCGTTGAGTTCAGGGATCTTGTTCTGGCTTTCTACCTTTAGTACGTCTTCCATGGCCGCAATCCAAGCATCCGCTACTTGCTGCTCTGATGGAGTGCCAATCAGGCTCATGTAAAAGCCCGTGCGGCAACCCATAGGCGAAATATCGATGATCTCAACAGAATCGCTGTTTAGATGATTGCGCATAAAGCCTGCATAAAGGTGCTCTAGTGTATGAATACCTTTTTCAGAAAGGATGTCTTTGTTTGGCGCGGTAAAGCGTAAATCGAAGACAGTAATCGTGTCCCCTTTTGGGGTCTGCATGGTCTTCGCCACTCGCACTGCCGGTGCATTCATGCGAGTGTGGTCCACGGTAAAACTATCGAGTAAAGGCATTACATCTCTCCTGATTGTAACTCCAATACCTCTCGGTACTGGATAAATGTCATTCATCCCTACAGCACATAAACAGGCTGTGGGTTAAAAGAACCAGCTGCTGTTGTCTTCCAATTCCTGACGACATTGCTTCAGCTGCCAGCCATAAGTTTTTGCAGTTTGTTCAACACGTCGAGCGACTTTGATCAAACTAGGCTTTCGCTTATAAGTACCTCGCTTGTACCCACCTCGACCTTCATGATAAGCCAGATATTGACTGTATGGGTCCCATAACGAAATCCCTAGTTGGCGCCTCGTTTCGTGAGTATACCAACCGACAAACATCATTGAATCATCAAAGTTGGTACGAGAACCGCCCTGCCCCGTCGCATCTTGGAAATCTTCCCAAGCAGGATCTTGAGCTTGAGCGTAACCATACGCACTGCTAACTCGTCCCCAAGGGATAAATCCCAATAAATAGTCTTTGGGTGGTTTCGCATCGTGCCGAAAGCTGCTTTCTTGTTTAATGATAGCCATAGCGACATGAATGGGGGTTCCCCACTTTTCTTCCATATCTTTGGCATCATCATACCAGCCGGATTTCTCTCGAAATATCTCACATAAATTATTCTGCTGCTTTGGCGGTGCCGTGGCACAACCTGCAAGTAACATGCTTCCGAGTACCGATACTACTAACGGTTTAATGTTCAATCCCACCCAACCTTTACCTATTCACTACTGCTTCAGATAAGCAAAGTAATCTTCCAAAAAATCATCAAAAGATAGCGTGTCACTTTGTTCCGCTTGCTTTTGTTTTTCTACTGACGACGCCACTTCCGTTTCCATCGTATCTTGAGAGTAGTACTGATAACCGTGAGCTAGATTTTCCTCGCGGTACTTCATGCCAAGCGCACAGCCGACTTTACCTAACCCACCAAGCTCTTTCGTCAGCTCTAATAGTTGACCTGAAATCGTTAGTTCTGGGTTATCAATCCATGTCTCGAGTTTATTACACACATCTTGGTATGCACTGCCACCAGCAGCCATATCCATTTGCTGTGCTATCTGACGCAGCTCGACAAACACTCGATGCGCCCAATCTTGCAGAGATAGACGTTCACCTTGGCAACCAATTTGAAGCATTAGCCCTTTTTCACGACCAGAAACAATGACTTTGTTCCAGTTGTCGCGCCAACACTCTAATTCACAGTTGTCCATTGGATCCGAGTCTGACAAGGCCGCCCAAGTCAGGAAGAGATCAAGGAATCGTACTTGCTCTTCATCCAACCCCACTGCGCTGAATGGGTTAACGTCTAGAGAGCGAACTTCAATGTACTCAACCCCACCGCGTCGTAACGCATCTGAAGGCTTCTCACCACTTTTCGACACGCGTTTCGGGCGAATTGGAGCGTATAGCTCGTTCTCAATTTGTAAAATATTGGAATTAAGCTGGCGGTATTCACCGTCCACTTTGACGCCTATTTTCGCAAACTCTTCTGATGGGTGACGAATCGCATCGCTCAAACCATCCAGATACTGATCAATGCTGTTAAAGCCAATTTTCAGTACACTTTGCGCACTATTGGTGTAGCCCAGATCGCTCAAACGCAAAGACGTCGATTTCGGCAAATACAAAGTGCCGCCAATTTTTTCGAATGGCAGATCGGTTTCACGACCTTGAATAAAAGAGCCGCATAACGCTGGCGATGCGCCGAAGAAATACGGAATCATCCAACCAAAACGGTAATAGTTACGGATCAGCGCAAAGTAGGCATCAGACTTAGCATCTTGGCGGGCTTGTTCATCTTGCTCGCCGTAAAGCGCGTCCCAAAATGTCTCAGGGAACGAGAAGTTAAAATGCACACCTGAAATGATTTGCATCAGGCTGCCATAGCGGCGTTTTAGACCTTCTCGGTACAGGGTTTTCATTTTTGCTGCATTCGAAGAGCCGTACTGAGCAAGCTGAATATCCTCTTCCGAGCCAACATAACATGGCATAGAAAGAGGCCACATCTTTTCTTCACCCATTTTTGTCTGCGTGAAGTGATGGATATCTTTCAGTTGTGCCATCAGTTCTGGAATTTCATGTGACACAGGAGTAATGAACTCTAACAATGATTCAGAAAAATCAGTCGTGATCCATTGGTTTGTGAACGCTGAGCCTAACCCCTCTGGATGAGGTGTTGTTGCTAGATGTCCATCCTGACGATAGCGCAAAGTTTCTCGCTCAACACCGCGTCCAAACTGCTTAAATACTTCGGGGTTTGATGCAACTTTTTTTAGTCGCGCAGCAAAATCAGTCAAAATGAGGTTCGCTTATATTGGGAGCAGGACACTTGTCACAAAGGACAAGTGTAAGCTAAGTTATTGATATTTAATGCATCTAGATAAATAACCCACGAAAAGTCGCTTATCTAGATGAATAGCGGAGAAACGTTTCTCCGCTATTAAATGTGTACTCTATCGAATGATTTCAAGCTCTTCTACGTCTTTCCCCAACTTTTCTAATTGAGGACGCAGTGATTTAGCATCACCAACGACGATAATTTGATAGTCATTTGGATCAAACCACTTTTGAGCCAGTGCATTCAAAGTCTGCTTATCAACTTTTTCTACGATAGCGTTTCTTTGCTGCAAGTAATCTTGATCGAGGTTGTACTTAAGAATATCACTGATGAGTTCCGCTTTTTGTGTTGGCGTTTCATATTTCAGTGCATCTTTTTGACCGACCGCTTGACGCATAAATTTCATCTCTTCATCAGTAATTCCTGACTGCGAGTATTCATTTAGCTCATTTTCCATCTCAATGATAGAAGCAACCGTTGCATCCGCTCGTACTTGCGCGGTGAAAACAACCGAGCCAGTTTCTGGATTTCCAGAGAAGTAACCGTAAGCGCCGTATGTGTAACCCTTGTCTTCACGTAGGTTTTGGTTAATGCGGCTATTGAAGTTCCCTGCTAAGTTGAAGTTTGCCAGTTGGCTTAGGTAAAAATCGCCCGTTGCATCGTAAGGCATACCCTGACGAACCATCATGACCACACTTTGCGGGGCTCCTGGTTTATCAACAAGATGGATCTTTTGCTCACCTAATGCAGCGATGCTTTGCGGCGCATACAATGGCGCAGCTTCATCCTGCCAGTTTTTCCAGAACGTCAGCTGCTGTTCAATTTCCTGTTGTTCAATGTCACCAACAACGACGATTTGCGCACTTTGTGGCGTGTAATGCTTCGAGTAGAATTCACGGACATCATCCAACGTTAGTGCACTTACCCCTGCTTGCGTGCCGTCTTTTGGTCGAGCAAAAACAGAGTCCCCATAGAGCACCTGGCGAGTCGCTTGTGATGCCATCCAACTTGGGTTTTGATGCTCATACACAAGACCTTCTAGCGCTTGCATCTTCACACGCTCGAAGTCTCCTTGCTTAAATGCAGGAGACAGCAACATCTCTTCGACAATTTTCAACGTCGGCTCTAAGTTCTTTTCTAAAGCAGAAACGCTGATGTTTGTTGTGTAGCCCGTTGCATTCACGGAGATGACACTACCTAGTTTATCGAGCTCAGCTTGAATCTCTTCGACACTACGTTTCGTTGTGCCTTCTTGCAACATTGCGGCGGTCAATTGGGCAAGACCTTCTTTGCCCTTTTCAACAAAACGTGTTCCCGCAGGTAAACTAAACTGCATCATGACCGTTGGTGTTTCATCGCTAACCGCGCCAAGCAACTCCGAGCCATTATTAAAATGAAGCTCGTACAACTCAGGCATCGTCGCTTTCACTGGCTCCCCTACAGGCGGTTGCACAGAGCGATCGAAGTTATCGGTCGCACGACGATACGCCAATTGATCATCAGTGATCTTCTCGTATTCTGGTAGCGTACGTTTTGGCGTCACAAAGGTCGCTGGTTTTACGACAAGGTCAGTTTTTCCTTTTGGTACCACGCTTAGGGTCACTTTGTTCTTACCTTGGATAAAATCCGTATACGCTTTTTCTACCGATGCAGGCGTCACTGCGCGGATCTGCTCAAGCTGTTGCTCAAGACGGTCTGGCTCGCCGAAGAATGTCTCGTTGGATGCCAACTGCGTTACTTTGCCTTTAACACTTTCTAATGCAAAGATAGCATCCGCTTCCGCCTTACCCTTCAATTGTTCAAGGCGATCTTCTGTCACGCCTTTTTCAGCAAACTGATTGAGTGACTGTAAAAGCTCGTCGTACAGTTTTGATAGATCGCCTTTGTCCCCTGAATCACCCATTGCATAAACGTAAAAGTTACACGCCAGTTCTGCACAGTCATGGAATGAGCCCGCATCGACGGCTTTTTGAGTCTTGACTAAGTCTTGGTAGAGCACGCTGTTTGTACCGCCACCTAGCACTTCAGATAGCGTATCGAGAGACGCTTGGCTTTCTTCGCCGTTGTAAGTTGTTGGCCACGCGATCATCACCATCGGTTGTTGAATGCGATCTTCTAGCGTGATGTATTTGTCTTCTTGCAGTTTTGCAGGTTGTTTCGGCGCATTTTCAACCTCTGGCCCACGAGGAATCGAACCGAAGTACTTATTTACCCACTCAAGAGTTTGTTCAACGTCTAAGTCCCCACCGATAGTGATAGTCGCATTGTTTGGGCCATACCAACGTAAGAAAAACGCTTTGAGATCGTTCACATCAACACGATCAAGATCTTCAACATAACCAATAGTTTGCCACGAATACGGATGACCTTCAGGATATAACGCTTCAGACATGCGCTCCCAAATTAAGCCATAAGGACGATTATCGTAACGCTGAGCTCGCTCATTTTTTACAGTTGAACGCTGAATTTCAAATTTGCGTTGAGAAACCGCATCCAGCAAAAAGCCCATACGGTCAGACTCTAACCACAGCATTTTCTCTAGCTGGTTAGCCGGGACAGTTTCAAAGTAGTTAGTACGATCGCGGTTTGTTGTACCATTTAACGTGCCGCCAGCCTCTGTGATGATTCTGAAGTGCTCTTGGTCACCAACGTTCTCTGAACCTTGGAACATCATGTGCTCAAAGAAATGCGCAAAACCAGACTTACCCACCTCTTCACGAGCCGAACCAACATGGTAAGTCACATCCACATGGACCAATGGGTCGGAATCTTCAGGAGCTAAGATCACCGTTAAGCCATTATCGAGTTTATACTTTTGGTATGGAATCTTAACTTTGCCTTCTTCCGCTTTCGATGACTCAACGAAAGTTACCCCTTTCGGCAGTGATGAAACTGGCGTATTTGATGCACAGCCCGTGATCACCAACAGTGAGCACGCGCCAACCCAAAACATCTTCATGTACTTTCCTTAAAATAATCCGAGATAGATGGCCGCAAGTAAGCTATACCTAGCAGCCTTTCCTAAAAATATTAAAATCACGCAAGGCAGAAACTTCATTCTTAGCCACCCTGCGGCTAAACACAGCGGGTCTCCAATTATGGGTAACCAGCTAAAAAACAATCCCAAATAGCCATACTTAGACAGCCAGTTTAATGCGGTATGACCGTGCTTTTCTTCTTGCGCTTTGTTGGGAATCCACAAGCCAAGCCAATAGTTTGTTAAGCCACCAAGCGTATTGCCGATAGTGGCGACCATAATAATTGACGAAACGGAATATTGATTTAATGAGAGAGTGGCAACTAAGCCCGCCTCAGAACCACCAGGTAACAAAGTGGCACTGAGAAAACCGGTCATGAAAAGCACCCATAATGCTGAATCTGAAAACCAAAGCGCTAAACTTTCAAAGCTCGTATTAAATGCTTCTAGCATGTCATATCAAGCAACACCTTGCCTCTGGTTCTTCCTGATTCAACTTGCTGGTGAGCAGCAATCACATCACTCATCGGATAAACCTGTTGAATTTCAGTCTTCAGTAAACCAACGCCAACCATGTACAACAAGGTATCTAATTGCGCTGGTTCTGGCTCAACCAACATGCCGTTAGCCTCAAAGCCTAGGAGTTTGGCTTTTTCACAAATCAGCTCAGCCGTGATGGTTGGGACGGTGATGACTCTCGCACCGTCTTTCAGGCATTTAAGCGCATCTAACGCGGCATCTCCACCTACTAAATCAATCAAAACATCAACGTCTTCAACACGTTCTGACACTGGTGCAAATTGATAGTTCACTGCGTGAGCGCCAAGGGTAGCCAGGTAGTCTAAATTTCGTTCACTGCAGGTTGTAAAGACTTCCGCTTTAGTCGCGACCGCGATTTGTACCGCTAGGTGTCCAACGCCACCGGCTCCTGCGAGGATAAGTACGCGATCGTTTTCTGTCACATTGGCTTTGCTAAGTGCTTGTGCCGCAGTTTGGCCAGCCAACGGTAATGCTGCGGCAGCCTCTAAAGTAACTGAACTAGGAACATGACTTAACTCAGCTTCTGGAACACATACGTACTGGCTGTACCCACCGCCTCGGACTGGGAAACCGATAAATCCAGCCACCTCATCACCATCATTAAAACGCGACGCCCCGTCTCCACAGGACACGACTTTTCCTGAGATGTCGTAACCTGGTACCCAAGGTAAATTATCCTTGTTTTGCGCAGCTGCCCAACCGAGTCCGGCTCGAGTTTTAACATCAATAGGATTTACGCCTGAAAAAGCGACTTTTACTAAGACTTCACCAGGCTGTGGTGATGGTGTAGAAGCATGTTGAATCGCGAGTACGTTGGCATCACCAAATTCAGTGATAACGATCTGTTTGTGTTCCATAAACCATTCCCTGCAAGAAAACAAAAAGGGATGCGAAAGCATCCCTTTGACTATAAACCATTTTGTTAACCGAAGTTAATCGTGATTTTGTAAATTGGTTGATCATTCCATTTTCGGTAATGACTAGCCGACAAGTGCTAGCAAGATACCAGCGGCAACCGCTGATCCCAATACACCAGCTACGTTTGGTCCCATCGCATGCATCAACAAGAAGTTTTGCGGGTTAGCTTGTAAGCCGACCTTGTTCACCACACGCGCGGCCATTGGTACCGCAGAAACGCCAGCCGCACCGATAAGTGGGTTGATGTCTTCTTTTGAGAACTTGTTCAGCAACTTAGCCATTAGCACACCAGCACCCGTGCCAATACTAAACGCAACCGCACCAAGCCCTAGAATGCCTAATGTTTCTAAGTTCAGGAATTGATCCGCTTGCAGCTTCGAGCCAACCCCTAAGCCCAAGAAGATCGTCACGATGTTGATCAGCTCATTTTGTGCGGTTTTCGATAGACGATCGACCACACCCGCTTCACGCATTAAGTTACCAAGACAGAACATACCGACAAGAGGCGTTGCTGAAGGTAGGAAAAGAATCGTCATGAGTAATACTGCCATCGGAAACAATACCTTTTCCCATTTACCCACGTGACGCAGTTGCGCCATTTGAATCTCACGTTCTTCCTTAGTGGTTAGCGCCTTCATGATTGGCGGCTGAATGATTGGCACTAAAGCCATGTAGCTGTACGCGGCTACAGCAATCGCACCAAGCAGGTCTGGTGATAACTTACTTGCTAAGAAAATCGCCGTTGGGCCATCCGCACCACCGATGATAGCGATAGACGATGCATCCGCCATGGAGAACTCCATACCAGGTACATAGTTGAGCAAAATAGCGCCAAACAGTGTCGCAAAAATACCAAACTGAGCTGCCGCACCTAGCCACAACGTTTTTGGGTTTGCGATCAAAGCACCAAAGTCGGTCATCGCACCCACCCCCATGAAGATCAACAACGGGAACACACCCGATTCAATCCCAATGTAGTAAACGTAGTAGAGCAAGCCGCCAGGCTCAGTAAAGCCAGCATTTGGAATATTCGCCAAGATAGCACCAAAACCAATCGGCAATAACAGTAAAGGTTCAAAGCCTTTTTTGATTGCCAAAAACAGCAAGGTACAACCAACCAGCATCATACAGATTTGGCCGAACTCGAAGTTAGCGATCCCTGTTTCTGCCCAAAGGGTTAACAATCCGTCCATGATACTCCCTTACGCCAGGCTCAACAGAGGCGCACCTACTGTGACAGCATCGCCTTCTTTAACGTTCAACTCTTGAACCACACCACCACGCGCCGCACGCACTTCTGTTTCCATCTTCATTGCTTCAAGAATCAGTAGTACATCGCCTTCAGCCACTTCAGCGCCAGGCTGAACATTTACTTTAAAGATGTTACCGGCAAGAGGAGCAGGCACCGCTTCAGCAGATGCGCTAGAAGGAGCGCTAGGTGCCGTCGATTTTGCAGGCGCCGCAGAAGGAGCGACAGAGGTTAGCTCGCCTTGAGGACCAACTTCCACCTCATACACCTGTCCGTCAACACGTACGCTATAAGTTTCTACGCCGCCAGTTGCTGGTTGCGCCGCAGGTACGGCAGGCTTCGCGGCTTCTAGCGTTGGTGCAGGTTCAAATGCTTCTGGGTTGTCACGATTCTTAAGGAACTTGAGACCAACTTGAGGGAAAAGCGCATAAGTAAGTACATCATCAACACGCTCACTTGCTAGCTTAATACCTTCTGATTTCGCTTTCTCCATTAGATCAACAGTAAGCGTCTCCATTTCAGGCTCAAGCAAATCGGCAGGACGACAAGTAATAGGCTCTTTGCCATCAAGTACTTTAGCTTGCAGCTCTGCATTTAACTCGGCTGGCGCTTGACCGTATTCGCCTTTCAATAGACCAGCGGTTTCCTTAGTAATGCTCTTATAGCGTTCGCCAGTAAGCACGTTAATCACCGCTTGCGTTCCGACAATCTGCGAAGTTGGAGTCACCAATGGAATGAAACCAAGATCTTCGCGAACACGAGGGATCTCTTCTAAGACTTCATCAATGCGATCCGCCGCGCCCTGTTCTTTCAACTGGCCTTCCATGTTAGTCAGCATGCCGCCAGGCACTTGAGCAATCAGGATGCGAGAGTCTACACCTTTCAACTGACCTTCCCACTTCGCGTACTTCTTACGTACTTCACGGAAATACGCGGCGATAGGTTCTAGTTGCTCGAGCTTCAAATTCGTATCTCGCTCGGTTCCTTCTAGCATCGCGACTACCGTTTCAGTCGGTGTGTGACCATAGGTACAACTCATTGAAGAAATCGCTGTATCGAGAATATCAATACCAGCTTCAACTGCTTTTACCGCTGTCGCAGTAGACAAGCCTGTCGTCGCGTGACAATGAAGTGCTAATGGCACATCACAAGATGCTTTGATACGCGTGATAAGCTCTTCCGCTTCATAAGGCTTGAGTAAGCCAGACATATCTTTAATACACAGTGAATGACAACCTAAATCCTCTAGGCGTTTTGCCAAGTCAACCCAAGTGTCTGCGTTATGCACAGGGCTTGTTGTGTAAGACAGCGTACCTTGAGCATGTGCGCCAACATCGACCGTTGCTTTAACGGCCTTCTGGAAGTTTCGCACGTCATTCATTGCATCAAAGATACGGAACACGTCCATACCGTTAGCATGCGCGCGTTCAACGAACTTCTCTACTACGTCGTCGGCATAATGGCGGTATCCTAAAAGGTTTTGACCACGCAGTAGCATTTGCATTGGTGTATTAGGCATCGCTTTTTTCAACTCACGTAAACGCTCCCAAGGATCTTCCCCTAAGAATCGA
The DNA here is from genome assembly GCF_003123985.1 of Vibrio sp. T9. NCBI lineage: Bacteria > Pseudomonadati > Pseudomonadota > Gammaproteobacteria > Vibrionales > Vibrionaceae > Vibrio > Vibrio sp. T9. The sequence continues at coordinate 90,545 of NZ_NIGY01000006.1, read as the reverse complement.
ATACAAGAATCAAACGTTGCGCCACCCCAAGTCTCTAGAGACCAGTAACCAACCTTATCCAACTCAGCTGCGATAGGCAGCATATCCTCAATACGCATACGCGTAGCAAATAGTGATTGATGGGCATCACGAAGGACCACATCTGTAATAGCTAGTGGTTTAGACATGCTCTTAAACTCCTTTTTAATCCTGGTTCGGCTACTTCGCGAATGAGGCGCGATGTTTATGAATCGCAGCCGAGATCGCCGCCACTACTTGTGGACTAACAGCTGAAGAGGTTGATTGAATATTAGTATTTGTTTTTGGTGCTGCGATCGGCTCTGGTACTTCTTCTGGTACCAATTTCGACATTAGCCGAACGAGATAAACAAGAATAGTGAGGAAAATAAATACGACCGCCATCCCCGTTAGCATCAGGGTGGCCGCATCTACTAGCAGGCTTCCTATATTAGTCATGTTGCTTCCTTTCTTTGTCATCCTGACAACGTGCAGGACTTTAATAGCGTCAAATCCCGACCAATGGATTATCTCGATTGGTTAAATTTTGTCAATTTTGTTTAAGGAAGGTTTGTAATAATCCTGATAAATGATTATTTATTCACTACCCAGATCACAGTTCATGACAAAATAATTACTGCGAATCTGCTATCTCCTTACGAACAGAGTAAAGGAGGACATAAATAAAAACTGCGATTTGGATTTCAAAACCAAATCGAGATTTACACATAAAAGCTAATAAAAACAAAAGGATGCCATTTGGTAACAACTAACAAACAAATAAATAACAAAGAAGTTACATTTGAACAGTTAAAGTGAAAGAAACGGAAATCAATATACAGGAGAGATAGTAAGGATGGATTCACAAACTACAGCAGAAACTTTATTCCAAATTGCTTAGATAAGCACATATTCGCTTTTGGAAAAGAAGGACCTCGCCTCTAACAACTCTAGGCTATAGTTCCTGATGTCCAGATACAAAAAAGCCTCGCAATTGCGAGGCTTTTTCAGTAAATGGCGCGTCCTGGAGGATTCGAACCTCCGACCGCCTGGTTCGTAGCCAGGTACTCTATCCAGCTGAGCTAAGGACGCGCAGTTTTCGATATCAACTTTCGTCAACATCAGGGCATTACCCTTTAATAGGTGGCGCGTCCTGGAGGATTCGAACCTCCGACCGCCTGGTTCGTAGCCAGGTACTCTATCCAGCTGAGCTAAGGACGCGCAGTTTTCGATATCAACTTTCATCAATATCAGGGCAATACCCTTTAATAAGTGGCGCGTCCTGGAGGATTCGAACCTCCGACCGCCTGGTTCGTAGCCAGGTACTCTATCCAGCTGAGCTAAGGACGCGCAGTTTTCGATATCAACTTTCATCAATATCAGGGCAATACCCTTTAATAAGTGGCGCGTCCTGGAGGATTCGAACCTCCGACCGCCTGGTTCGTAGCCAGGTACTCTATCCAGCTGAGCTAAGGACGCGCAGTTTTCGATATCGACTTTCATCAATATCAGGGCATTACCCTTCAATAAGTGGCGCGTCCTGGAGGATTCGAACCTCCGACCGCCTGGTTCGTAGCCAGGTACTCTATCCAGCTGAGCTAAGGACGCGCAATTTTCGATATCAACTTTCGTCAACATCAGGGCAATACCCTTTAATAAGTGGCGCGTCCTGGAGGATTCGAACCTCCGACCGCCTGGTTCGTAGCCAGGTACTCTATCCAGCTGAGCTAAGGACGCGCAATAATTTTATTTTACTTTGTATAACCCGTTTATCAAACGAATTATTAAATAGTGGCGCGTCCTGGAGGATTCGAACCTCCGACCGCCTGGTTCGTAGCCAGGTACTCTATCCAGCTGAGCTAAGGACGCGCAGATCTTCTTGCTAGGAAGTTGTGAAGCAAATCACATTCATTTCTTACGAAACAAAAAAAAGGCCATCGGGCCAGTCAATGAATGGCGGTGAAGGAGGGATTCGAACCCTCGATACGGGATAAACCGTATACTCCCTTAGCAGGGGAGCGCCTTCAGCCTCTCGGCCACCTCACCGTTTTCATTGTTATATCTCAGAAGAGATATGGCGCGTCCTGGAGGATTCGAACCTCCGACCGCCTGGTTCGTAGCCAGGTACTCTATCCAGCTGAGCTAAGGACGCACTTTTTTTGTTGATTTCTCAACATTGCAAGAATGGCGGTGAGGGAGGGATTCGAACCCTCGATACGGGATAAACCGTATACTCCCTTAGCAGGGGAGCGCCTTCAGCCTCTCGGCCACCTCACCGTCTTGCGGAGGCACATATTACGTTTTACCGAAAATATGTCAAACACTTTCTTTGAAAAAATCCACGAAACTGACTTAACCGTTGCTGATTTAATCAAAGTGACTATTAAACGAACTTTACCACTCTATTATGATGAAAAAAAGAGAGTCTTCTCTGAAAAAAAGACATTTATTTTCAAACAACTTCCTGATGTTCGATTCAACAATATTGACGGATTCGCAGCCACACTCAACACAATGGTTTCCGCAAATCTTCAAAAACATTAAAGACTAAAAAGGCCAACCCTTCGGTTAGCCTTTTTCATTCAAACTAAGCTCTGTAAACAGGAGCGACTTAGTAGTTACCTGAAGCAACGTTGCCATTGCCTTTTTCAGCTTGAATGCGCATGTAGATTTCTTCACGGTGAACTGAAACCTCTTTCGGAGCGTTAACGCCGATACGTACTTGGTTACCTTTCACACCTAGTACAGTTACAGTCACTTCATCACCAATCATCAGTGTTTCGCCTACGCGGCGAGTCAAAATTAGCATTCTTTGCTCCTTGAGTAATCTCTAAATTTTCTTGCTACAAAGCTATTATCCAACAAAAGTTATATTTTCGTAAACTACCTTGTTAGCGAAAATCAGCCTAAAAAGGCATGTTTTTGTTGAATGTTTAATGCTTCACTAGACGTAATGTAAGCATCATGCAGAATGTTTGCTGCTGTATCCACACATTCGGGTGCTAAAACTAGCATCATAGTGAGTGCATTCGTTGCGCTGAAATTGATCTCAATATCTCGCTTTGCCAACAAATCGCATGCGTGCTCTACCATTCCATTGGCCTCAAGCCCCACTGCGGTCAACAGGCTTACCACTTCACTATTACGGATTTTGTCGCTGAACACCAGATCGAACTTGGCACATGCATCTTGTTTTATCATGATACCTGCCCGTTCTGCTTCCTCGATCACATTCCAAATGTCTATACCCAGCATCTGACATTGTTTTGTAGCACTAGATAAATGTTCTTTATCGACTTCGATAATGGCAAGGTCACGTTGAATGGCTATACCAGAGACGGCTTGATTGCCTGACTCCCCCTTTACCAAACTGCCTTCATTAACATCAAATGTCGAAAGCACGCGTAGTGGCACATTATTCTTCCATGCAAATTGCACTGAAGGTAAATGTAATACTTTTGCGCCTCGGCTTGCCATCGCTTCCATTGAAGGAAAATCGATAACCGCCAATTTGCGCGCATTTTTCACTACACGTGGGTCACAAGTATAAATACCATCAACGTCGGTAAAGATTTGACACTCGTCAGCACGCAATGCGCCCGCCAGTGCCACAGCGCTCGTATCTGAGCCACCTCGACCTAATGTGGTGATATCCCCATTCTCATTCACACCTTGAAAGCCCGCAACAATCACGATTTGGTCTTGCTCAAGCAATCCCATAATTGTCGTGGTATCAATGTGTTTAATCGTTGCGTCATTGTGTTGATTATCCGTCACAATATTCGCCTGTGCTCCGGTAAGCGAGCGCGCAGCATGACCCATTTTATTCAAAGTCATGGCTAACAGTGCCATTGACACTTGCTCACCAGCAGAGAGCAAAACATCAAGTTCTCGAGCTGTAGGTACGCTATCTATCTGTTTAGCGAGATCCATCAGTCTGTTTGTTTCGCCTGACATTGCAGACACGACAACAACAACTTGATTGCCATCATTTTTCGCCTTAATGATGTGTTCAGCGACTTGGTGGATTCTTTCAATTGAACCCACAGAGGTTCCGCCAAACTTTTGCACGATAAGGGGCTTTTTCACCAGTCTTCACCTTCCCAAGACCGAAGTCTCTTTAGAACTGCTTACATCTTAAATATTTCCTTTGAGAAAAATTATATAAGCAGTAGTTACAACAAAAACCAAGCAGCTTAAATGACTCGGTTAACTTTTGGTCAATTAAACCACTTGGTTGCTAAAAAAAATTACGCTCAATCAAAGAAACTTGATTGAGCGTAATTTTATTAGTTAAGAGCTTATAAACGCTCTTCTAGCCAAGGCTGAACTGTTTTGATTGCCTCTGGCAGTGCTGAAACATCAGTACCACCGGCTTGAGCCATGTCTGGACGACCACCGCCCTTACCACCGACTTGCTCTGCAACCATTTTAACCAGATCACCTGCTTTTACTTTACCAGTGAGATCTTTAGTCACACCAGCAATCAAGCCAACCTTGTCACCCGTTACGTTGGCAAGCAGTACAACACCAGAACCCATTTGATTCTTGATGTCATCAACCATGGTACGTAGGTTCTTGCTATCAGCACCTTCAAGGGCCGCAACTAGAACTTTTGTGCCATTTACTTCAACCGCTTTGCCCATGATGTTAGCGCTTTCTGCGGCTGCCATCTTATCTTTTAGCTTCTGCACTTCTTTTTCTAGTGCTTTTGCTTTCTGTGCAGACTCTGCCAGTTTCTCTTCGTACTTCGCATTTTGAGCTTCAATAGCGTCTAATGCCGCCTCGCCTGTTACCGCTTCAATACGACGAATACCAGCTGCAATACCGCTTTCTGATGTGATTTTGAATAGACCAATATCACCCGTGCTTGATGCGTGAATACCACCACAAAGCTCAGTAGAGAAGTCACCCATAGACAACACGCGAACTTCGTCATCGTACTTCTCACCAAACAATGCCATTGCGCCTTTCTTCTTAGCAGACTCAATGTCCATCACATTGGTTTCAATCGTGTGGTTACGACGAATTTGTGCGTTTACTAGACGCTCAACTTCTTTCAGTTCTGCTGCAGTTACTGCCTCTAGGTGTGAGAAGTCGAAACGTAGGTTGTCTGCCTTCACCAATGAGCCTTTCTGCGTTACGTGCTCACCAAGAACTTGGCGTAGTGCTGCGTGTAGCAAGTGCGTCGCTGAGTGGTTAAGAGAGATAGCTGCGCGACGCTCTGCGTCAACGATAGTTGCCACTTCGTCACCTTTCGCTAGCACGCCTTCTGCCATTACACCGTGGTGTGCGATTGCGTTACCGAGTTTTTGAGTGTCTTCAACGCGGAATACACCAGACTCAGTACGGATTTCACCCGCGTCACCACACTGACCGCCTGACTCTGCGTAGAATGGCGTTTCACCAAGCACGATGATGGCTTTATCGCCTGCAGATAGTGAATCTACTTCGTTGCCTTCAACAAACATCGCAGCGACTGAACTAGAACCTTTAGTACCTGTGTAACCACAGAATTCTGTTTGCGTATCAACTTTGATTGCTGCGTTATAATCTGTACCGAATTGACCAGCTTCACGCGCACGTTGACGCTGCTCTTCCATCGCTTTTTCGAAACCCTCTTCGTCGATCGCGAACTCACGCTCACGTGCAACGTCGTTAGTGAGGTCTGCTGGGAAGCCGTAAGTATCGTAAAGCTTGAATACCGTTTCGCCGTCTAGCACTTTGCCATCTAGGTTATCTAATGCTTCGTTAAGAATTACCATACCGCGCTCAAGTGTACGACCGAAGTTTTCTTCTTCGATACGCAGCACTTTTTCAACCACTGCTTGTTGACGCTTCAGCTCTTCGCCTGCTGTACCCATTACTTCTGCTAATACGCCAACAAGCTTATAGAAGAATGCACCTTGTGCACCTAGCTTGTTACCATGACGTACGGCACGACGAATGATACGACGTAGTACGTAACCACGACCTTCGTTTGAAGGCATCACACCATCAACAATCAAGAATGAACATGAACGGATGTGGTCAGCAATAACGCGTAGCGATTGGTTCGATAGATCTTCATAACCAATGACTTCAGCCGCTGCTTTGATAAGAGTTTGGAATACATCGATTTCGTAGTTTGAGTGAACGCCTTGCATGATTGCAGAGATACGCTCGATACCCATACCAGTATCTACCGATGGTTTTGGTAGCGGTTCCATAGTGCCGTCTGCGTGACGGTTGAACTGCATGAATACGTTGTTCCAGATCTCGATGAAACGGTCACCATCTTCTTCAGGCGTGCCAGGACGACCACCCCAGATGTGTTCACCGTGATCGTAGAAGATTTCAGTACATGGACCACAAGGACCAGTGTCGCCCATTTGCCAGAAGTTATCAGACTCGTAAGGCTTGCCACCTTCTTTGTCACCAATGCGCACGATACGATCAGCAGGCACGCCAACTTTTTTGTTCCAGATGTCGAATGCTTCGTCATCAGTTTCGTAAACGGTTACCAATAGACGATCCGCAGGCAGTTTAAGAACTTCGGTTAGGAATTCCCAAGCAAATGAAATCGCATCTTCTTTGAAGTAGTCGCCAAAGCTGAAGTTGCCTAGCATTTCAAAGAATGTGTGGTGACGAGCGGTAAAGCCAACATTTTCCAGGTCGTTGTGTTTACCACCAGCACGTACACAACGTTGAGCCGTAGTCGCTCGAGTATAGGCTCGTTTTTCTAAGCCTAAGAAACAATCTTTAAATTGGTTCATACCTGCGTTTGTGAACAGCAGGGTTGGGTCGTTATGTGGAACTAACGATGAACTTTCTACGATTTGGTGTCCTTTGCTTTCAAAGAACTTGAGGAACGCGTTACGAACCTCGTCAGTGCTCATGTACATGCAGCTCTTCCTGAAAATAGTCGAGTTAGAATTTTGCCGTATTGTAGATCATGCAAACAGCTGAGACTAGTTTTCTTGAGGAAAAGAGGGAGTAGAAGAAAAAATTTGAAGCAAAACAAAAATCAGCGCAATTGGATCAACGCTAATCTTGGTCTTCAAAGGCAAGCGCATAGCTAATTTGGTCGAAACTGTAGCCTCGGTATTGTAGAAAACGGACTTGTTTTGCATATTCTTTTTGGTCCTTGGCTTTGACGCCTTTGAATTTCTTTTCTGCCGCCTGCTTAGCAAGTTCAAACCAGTCTTGTGGTTCTTCAGCCATGGCTTGCTCAATCACCGATTCCGCAACACGTTTCTGGTTTAACTCTTGGCGAATTCGACGCTCTCCATGTCCTTTGTATACATGCTGCCTAATTTGGCTCTTCGCATAACGTAAATCATCTAAATAGTTGTGGTCTAAGCAAAAATTAATCGCGATTTCGATGTCTGATGCTTCATAGCCTTTCATCGACAGTTTTTGGTACAGCTCATACTGACCATGATCACGACGGCTAAGCAGTTGGATAGCCGCCTCTTTGCTCGATAATGTTGGTGTCTGGCGCTTTTGGTACATGGTGATCCTAAAGGTATTTTTGCTGTACAGACTCTCAATGGCCTTTGTGATGATTCGATTTTTGATGTCAATAGATACAACAAAGCCCCGCATTGCAGGGCTTTATCACTTTTTAATCTGTGAAGGGATTAAAACTCTTCAGCTTGCTCAGGCGCCTCGCCTGCTTCAGGAGCTTCCGCAAGGGCTGGCGCTAACAACATTTCACGCAATTTAGTATCGATGGTTTTAGCCACTTCAGGATGCTCACGTAGGTAGTTGCACGCGTTCGCTTTACCTTGACCAATCTTATCGCCTTGATAGCTGTACCAAGCACCAGCCTTTTCAACCAGCTTGTGCTTCACGCCTAGATCTACCAGCTCACCTTCGCGGTTAAAGCCTTGACCGTACATGATTTGCGTATTGGCTTCTTTAAACGGTGCAGCAATCTTGTTCTTAACCACTTTGATGCGCGTTTCGTTACCAACGACTTCGTCACCTTCTTTGATTGCGCCAGTACGACGAATATCAAGACGAACAGAAGCGTAGAATTTAAGTGCGTTACCACCCGTGGTCGTTTCTGGGTTACCGAACATCACACCAATCTTCATACGGATTTGGTTGATGAAGATACACATACAGTTAGACTGTTTTAGGTTACCAGTTAGCTTACGCATCGCTTGAGAAAGCATACGAGCCTGTAGACCCATGTGGCTGTCGCCCATTTCGCCTTCAATTTCTGCTTTTGGTGTTAGCGCCGCAACTGAGTCAACAACCATTACGTCGATAGCGCCAGAGCGAGCTAGTGCATCACAAATCTCTAGTGCTTGCTCACCAGTGTCTGGCTGAGAAACCAAGAGCGCATCGATATCTACACCAAGTTTCTTCGCGTAGACAGGATCCAGAGCGTGCTCTGCATCGATAAACGCACAAGTTTTACCTTCACGTTGCGCAGCAGCGATAAGCTCAAGCGTTAGTGTTGTTTTACCTGAAGATTCTGGACCGTAGACTTCTACGATACGACCCATTGGCAGACCACCTGCACCCAAAGCGATATCAAGAGAAAGAGAGCCTGTTGAGATGGTTTCTACGTCCATTGCTCGGTTATCACCAAGGCGCATGATAGAGCCTTTACCGAATTGCTTTTCAATTTGACCTAGCGCAGCGGCGAGCGCTTTCTGTTTGTTCTCGTCCATTACTTTCTCCGATTTATTCATCTTCTTTGGGCGACGAATAGTAATTCATTTTTCTTAAGCAGCTAACCTGCTCAGCAATGAAAGTTATTATACTGTTGATTCATACAGTGTCCATACCTGTATAGAAAAAATTTAGTTCACTGCTTCTAAGGATTTGCTCTAGCCCTTATCAATTCTGGGCTAAGACGGTGTAAGAAATTCTAAATTAAATGTTGATGCAATCGAGTCAATGCATGCATCACCGCTTGTTGACGAACTTCCGCCCTGTCACCAGAAAAATGCATGGTCTCAACAAAGAGCCAGTCGTGCTTATCCGCAAAAGCAAAGCAGACGGTTCCAACCGGCTTTTCATCAGTGCCTCCCCCCGGTCCAGCAACACCACTGATGGAAACCCCAATAGTGGCATTCGAGTGTTGAAGCGCACCTTGCACCATTTCAAGCACAACAGGCTCACTCACGGCACCATGTTCCTCTAAGGTTTCCACTCTCACACCCAGCATTTCCATTTTGGCTTCGTTGCTGTAAGTGACAAAAGCTCTATCTAACCAACCTGAGCTGCCTGCAATATCAGTAATAGCGGTCGCAACACCGCCACCCGTGCACGATTCTGCCGTCGTTAAAACATGACCATGCTTTGCCAATAATGCGCCTAAATCTGCGCTCAATTTTGTTGTTTTTTCCATAGCCAAAATGCCCTTTGTCTCTTTTTACTTGATAGGGATTCACGTATCCTAAGCCGCTACGGAAATAAACAAAAGAACTTACCTGTGAAAGCTGAACAAAAACACACTCCGATGATGCAGCAATACCTCAAGCTAAAAGCTGAGAACCCTGAGATTTTGCTGTTCTACCGCATGGGCGATTTCTACGAACTCTTTTACGATGATGCAAAGCGAGCATCCCAACTGCTTGATATTTCGCTAACTAAGCGCGGTTCGTCAGCTGGAGAGCCTATTCCTATGGCGGGAGTGCCATTTCACGCAGTAGAAGGCTATCTAGCAAAACTTGTTCAGCTTGGTGAATCAGTCGCAATCTGTGAACAAATTGGCGATCCAGCCACCAGCAAAGGTCCGGTAGAACGTAAAGTTGTGCGTATCGTGACACCAGGCACTGTTACTGATGAAGCATTGCTTTCTGAGCGTGTCGATAACTTAATCGCAGCCATTTACTATCACAACGGTAAGTTCGGTTATGCTACGCTGGATGTCACTTCTGGTCGCTTCCAACTGACAGAACCAGAAACCGAAGAAGCGATGACAGCCGAGCTTCAGCGTACCGCACCACGTGAGCTACTATTCCCAGAAGACTTTGAACCTGTACATTTAATGGCGAGCCGCAACGGTAACCGTCGTCGCCCAGTATGGGAGTTTGAGCTTGATACGGCTAAGCAACAACTCAATCAACAGTTTGGCACCAAAGATCTGGTTGGTTTTGGCGTAGAACATGCGTCCTTAGGGTTATGTGCTGCTGGTTGTTTGATCCAGTATGTGAAAGATACACAACGTACGGCTTTACCTCATATTCGCTCTTTAACGTTTGATCATCAGGACCAATCCGTCATCCTTGATGCCGCTACCCGACGCAACCTGGAAATTACTCAAAATCTAGCAGGCGGAACCGATAACACTCTCGCTGCGGTACTCGACCATTGTGCGACGCCGATGGGCAGCCGAATGCTGAAGCGTTGGTTACATCAGCCTATGCGTTGCATTGAAACGTTAAACAATCGTCTTGATGCGATTGGTGAGATTAAAGAACAAGCGCTGTTTGCCGATCTTCAACCAACGTTAAAACAAATTGGTGATATTGAACGTATCTTAGCACGCCTTGCACTACGCTCTGCTCGCCCTCGCGATATGGCTAGACTTCGCAATGCCATGCAGCAGCTACCAGAGCTAGAATCTGTAACCGCTTCTTTGACCCATCCATATCTAGCAAAACTGGCGCAATACGCAGCTCCGATTGACGAAGTATGTGATCTGTTAGAGCGTGCAATTAAAGAAAATCCGCCAGTTGTTATTCGTGATGGTGGTGTGATCGCAGAAGGCTATAATGCCGAGCTCGATGAATGGCGCAAATTAGCAGACGGTGCAACAGAATACCTTGAGCAGCTTGAGCGAGATGAGCGTGAACGACACGGCATCGATACGCTTAAAGTCGGCTACAACAACGTACATGGCTTCTTTATCCAAGTGAGCCGTGGCCAGAGCCATTTGGTTCCGCCGCACTATGTACGTCGCCAAACACTAAAAAATGCCGAACGCTATATCATCCCAGAGCTCAAAGAGCACGAAGACAAAGTACTTAACTCGAAATCGAAAGCGCTGGCACTTGAGAAACAGCTGTGGGAAGAACTGTTTGATCTATTGATGCCAAATCTGGAGAAGCTGCAGAATTTAGCTTCTGCTCTGTCTCAACTGGATGTACTACAAAACCTAGCAGAGCGTGCTGATTCGTTGGATTACTGCCGACCAACGCTTGTGAAAGACGCTGGCATTCACATTCAAGCGGGTCGTCACCCAGTCGTAGAGCAAGTAACAACAGAACCGTTCATAGCTAACCCAATAGAGCTTAACCCAGCACGTAAAATGTTAATCATCACCGGTCCAAACATGGGTGGTAAATCCACTTACATGCGTCAAACTGCGCTGATTGCATTGATGGCACATATCGGCTCTTATGTACCTGCAGAATCTGCACAAATTGGTTCTTTAGATCGTATATTTACTCGTATTGGTGCGTCAGATGATCTTGCATCTGGTCGTTCGACCTTCATGGTAGAAATGACGGAAACCGCTAATATTCTGCACAATGCAACTAAAAACAGTTTAGTGCTAATGGATGAAATCGGTCGCGGTACCAGTACTTACGATGGCCTCTCTTTAGCTTGGGCAAGTGCGGAATGGCTCGCAACACAAATTGGTGCGATGACACTATTTGCAACTCACTACTTCGAATTGACAGAGTTGCCAAACCAACTGCCAAACTTAGCGAACGTTCACTTGGATGCCGTAGAGCATGGAGACAGCATTGCCTTTATGCACGCAGTTCAAGAAGGTGCGGCAAGTAAGTCTTACGGCCTAGCTGTTGCGGGCTTAGCAGGTGTACCAAAAACGGTTATCAAAAATGCGCGTAACAAGCTATCTCAGTTAGAGCAACTAGGGCAAAACAGTGACGCACCACGTCCAAGTGCAGTAGATGTGGCTAACCAATTGAGTCTAATTCCAGAACCTAGCGAGATCGAACAAGCCTTATCTAGTATTGTTCCTGATGATTTGACTCCACGCCAAGCACTTGAAGAGTTGTATCGTTTGAAGAAGATGCTTTAAATCGATTCACTTTAGCGAGCGCAAAAGAAAAAAGGCTATGGATAACCATAGCCTTTTGCATATCTACTGAAGTACGGATTATTTAATCATCTTCGACGTTAAATAAGTTTTCCATATTCAAACCTTGCTTGATTAAAACCTCACGAAGACGACGTAAACCTTCTACTTGAATTTGACGTACACGCTCACGTGTCAAACCAATCTCTCGACCAACTTCTTCAAGCGTCGAAGGCTCATAGCCTAGAAGACCAAAACGTCGTGCAAGTACTTCTTTCTGTTTTGGATTCAACTCTTCTAACCAATGAATCAGCGATGATTTGATATCGTCATCTTGAGTCGAGACTTCTGGATCGGAGTTGTTTGCGTCGGGAATAATATCCAACAGCGCTTTTTCACCGTCACCACCGATTGGTGTGTCGACAGAACTGATACGCTCATTGAGACGTAGCATTTTGCTTACATCTTCGACTGGAATATCTAACTGAGCAGCAATTTCTTCTGCGGTAGGTTCGTGATCGAGCTTCTGAGAAAGTTCACGCGCAGTACGCAGATAAATGTTCAGCTCTTTCACGACATGAATAGGTAGACGGATCGTACGAGTTTGGTTCATCAACGCACGTTCGATCGTTTGTCGGATCCACCAGGTCGCATAAGTAGAGAAGCGGAAACCACGCTCTGGATCGAACTTCTCGACCGCACGGATCAAACCAAGGTTACCTTCTTCAATCAGATCGAGTAGTGCTAGGCCGCGATTACTGTATCGACGAGAGATCTTGACCACCAAACGTAGGTTACTTTCGATCATACGTTTACGTGCCGCTTCGTCGCCACGCAGAGCTCGTCGAGCATAAAGCACTTCTTCTTCGGCAGTAAGTAGAGGTGAGAAGCCAATTTCACCTAGATACAACTGAGTTGCGTCTAAGCTTTTACTGCTCGCATCAAATTCTTCACGCGCAGCCGTTTTGCTTTCTGTGGATGATGATTTTTCGAGTTCGTTATCAATGGTCTTCACTGACGCATTGTCAAATGCAAACTCTTCAACTTTGGTTACTGTGTTGCTGATACTCATAACGCCTCCCCCTGGCGAGTTAGCAAGACATGACAACTCAATATGTCGCTAAATGATGTCGCAAGTTGTTTTTCAAAGTTTTAAGGCAAATAGCGTTTTGGATTCACCGATTTACCTTGATAGCGAATTTCAAAGTGTAGCTTGACTGATTTTGCACCTGAACTACCCATGGTGGCGATTTTCTGTCCGCTTTTTACACTTTGTCCTTCTGATACCAGCAGTTTGTCATTATGTGCATAGGCGCTTAAATAATTGTCGTTATGCTTTACTATAATTAAGTTGCCATAACCTCGTAGCGCATTGCCTGAATAAACAACGGTGCCGGCTGCGGTTGAAACGATAGGTTGACCACGCTGTCCTGCGATGTCGATACCTTTATTTCCCTGTTCTCCCGCCGAAAAGTTCTTGATTACTCTCCCTTTTGTTGGCCACAACCACTTAGAAACTTTATCACTCTTCGCCGTGGTAACTGGCGCTTTTTGCTTCACTTTTTGGTTATCTTTTGAACCAACATACTCCTTTGTTTTCGATTGTTCAACCTTCTTTGGAGGCTGTTTTTGTACGACTTTAGGCTTAGTCTCTGTAGGTTTTTGACTAGAGTTTTTACTTGAAGTTTTCGGTTTAGAGGCTGTTGATGTTTTCATCACTGGGGCTGGTGGCGTCGTAACAACAGGAACCACAACGGGTTCAACTTTTTGGCCATATTTAGGGGCGACATATTTCGGAGCCCAAAGTTTTAGCCTCTGTCCAGGGTAGATGGTGTAAGGCTGAGTTAACTCATTGTAACGGACAAGATCATTTACATCTTTATCTGTGACATAAGCTATGAAGTAAAGTGTATCGCCTTTTTTTACCTCATAATAACTCCCTCTGTAACTTCCTCTTTCAAGGCTTGAATAGTCTTTCTTTAAGCTAGAGACAGGTGCAGGAGAATGCGCTGCACAACCAACTAGTCCTGCAGCAAACACAAAGCTAATACCAATATGACGTAATAACTTACTCACCTATCCCTAACCCTTAAGCTAAATCACCCGCAACCAGAGGTACAAATCGAACCATCTCCACAACAGTAGAGAGATATTCATCTCCCTTACGTTCAATTTTTAGTAACTGTTGCTCCGTATCTCCAACAGGAATCACCATCTTACCGCCATCTTTTAATTGTGCGAGAAGTGCTTGGGGGATCACTTCTGCGGCTGCGGTAACAATGATGGCATCGAAAGGACCACGAGCTTCCCAGCCTTGCCACCCATCAGCATGCTTGGTTGAAACATTGTAGATATCCAATTGTTTCAGACGGCGTTTTGCTTCCCATTGCAACGATTTAATTCGCTCAACGGAGTATACATGGTCAACAATTTGCGCCAGTACTGCGGTTTGATAACCGGAACCCGTTCCGATTTCCAGTACGTGACTCGTTGGCTCTAGTTCGAGTAACTCGGTCATACGAGCAACAATATAAGGTTGAGAAATAGTTTGTCCCTGACCAATCGGTAACGCATTGTTATCGTAGGCTTGGTGCATCATCGCTTGAGAGACAAAGCTTTCTCGTGGTAAGCGTTGGATAGCATCCAGAACTCTTTGGTCTTTGATGCCACTGGAGATAAGAAACGCTATCAACCTGTCAGCATGTGGGTTACTCATTACTTTTCTTCCTTTAACCAACTATCCATTGCGCGCAGCGACTCATGAGCAGTGAGATCAACTTGCAGAGGCGTCATTGAAACTCGACCATGTTCAATCGCATAAAAGTCGGTGCCCTCACCCGCATCTTGCTCTTTTCCTGGAGGCCCTAACCAATAAATATCATGACCTCGCGGATCTTTCTGCTTAATCATATTCTCTGCGTGATGACGCGCACCTAAACGCGTGACTTCGATTTCGCCCAGGTTTTCTGCTGGTAAGTCAGGCACGTTTACGTTCAATAACCGATTCGTTGGAATCGGAGACGCTAAATGCTGTTGCACAATTTGACGTGCAATTTTTGCGGCAGATTCGAAATGACGCTTACCCACCAGCGAAAAAGCAACCGACTGAACACCAAGGAAATGCCCTTCCATTGCTGCAGCTACCGTTCCTGAGTAAAGAACGTCATCACCCAAATTTGCACCATGATTGATGCCTGATAAAACAAGATCGGGCAAATCATCTTTCATCAGCTCATTCAGCGCGAAATGTACACAATCTGTAGGCGTTCCTTGCACTGAATAGATATTTGGGGCAATTTCAGTTACGCGCAATGGTTGCTCTAGTGTCAGTGAGTTCGAAGCACCTGAACGATTTCGGTCGGGTGCGACAATGGTCACTTCAGCGATATCTCGCAACTCATCAGCAAGTGCATGAATCCCTTGCGCATGTACGCCATCGTCGTTGCTGATTAAGACTCTTAGGGGCTTCGCGTTTAGTGAATCCTGTTCCATTAGTATTCTCTTTCTACTTCAACCTCATTAACTAACTCACGAACGATAGAGGTTGCAAAAGATCCTGCATCCAGTGAGAAAGTCAGCGTAATATTATTACCTTCAACCGCCCAAACTAAGTCTTTTGGTTTAAGTGCAATATCTCGACGGTCGTGGCGCATGCGATTACCACGAATCAGCGCCATGAGCTCAGGCTCTTCATCTAAGAACGGTTGTTCTAAAGTAAGCGCATCCGCTTGAGTTGGAAGCGCATTATCACCTGCTAGGGCCGCGGTAATTGCCACTTCACCAGCAGCAAATTGTGCTTGTAGATCTGCGATATTGCTTGCATCAACCAACTGAGTGCCAGAACTTGTCTGTGCAATATCACCATCGATGAATTTATCAAACACACCACTTTCTAGACGAGCAGAAACGATACGGTTGAAGATCCACGAACGCGCCGCTGATAAATACATGCTGCGCTTATTTTGATTACGGGTACGAACGTTTTCGCGTCCCCATCGACGTGCTTCTTCAAGGTTGTTGCCATCATTGCCAAAACGCTGACTACCAAAGTAGTTTGGCACACCAACTTGTTTCACTTTTTCAAGGCGTTGCTCTACATCTTCAACGTCAGTCACTTCAGACAAAGTGACAACAAACTCGTTCCCTATTAAGTCTCCAGGACGCAGTTTTTTGTTGTGTCGATCAGTCGCTACGATTTCAATACTCGGATATTGAGCTAGGAATGCCGAGAAGTCCGGCGTTTCCCCTTTCGGTAAATGGACACTCAGCCACTGTTCCGTCACGGCATGGCGGTCTTTAAGGCCTGCCCAGCTCACGTCTTTCGACTTTACTCCACAAGCTTTCGCCAACTCATTCGCAACAAAACTGGTATTTTCTCCAGTTTTTCGAATACGCACCATTAGGTGCTCGCCTTCGCCCGTAAAGGCAAAACCTAAATCCTCACGAACCTGAAAATGTTCTGGTTGCGCTTTGATTTTTGCCGATGCAACAGGCTTACCCGTTAGATAAGCCAATGAAGATAAAATATCTGACATGATGTTTTTCCGCTGTTTACACAGCATTAAGGAGCAAGTTGGTTAATTATTGCTTGAACAGAAGCACCACGGCTTCCGTTGCAATGCCTTCTTTGCGTCCAGTAAAACCGAGACGCTCTGTCGTCGTCGCTTTTACGTTAATGTTACTAATATCGGTTTCTAGGTCTTCCGCAATCGCCGCACACATCGCGTCAATATGAGGTGCCATCTTAGGTGCTTGTGCCATGATGGTGACATCGGCATTACCAAGGCGGTAGCCTTGCTCTTTGACACGACGATAAACGTCTTTCAACAATTCGCGGCTATTAGCCCCTTTCCATTTATCGTCGGTATCCGGGAAGTGACGACCAATATCACCCGCAGCAATCGCCCCGAGTAGCGCATCAGTCAAAGCATGAAGAGCAACATCACCATCTGAGTGGGCTACTAAGCCCTGCTCGTAAGGGATAGCAACACCACCGATAATGACCGGGCCTTCACCACCGAATTTATGTACATCGAAACCATGACCAATTCGAATCATTTTTTATCCTTTCTTTTTTAGCCGCGCTCACGGCTCAGATAAAACTCCGCTAACGCGAGATCTTCTGG
Organism: Vibrio sp. T9; assembly: GCF_003123985.1. Classification (NCBI taxonomy): domain Bacteria; kingdom Pseudomonadati; phylum Pseudomonadota; class Gammaproteobacteria; order Vibrionales; family Vibrionaceae; genus Vibrio; species Vibrio sp. T9. Next base: position 73,430 of record NZ_NIGY01000006.1, on the reverse strand, counting down.
CTGAGTAATTTTTATGTTATTCGCATTACCCTGGACTAAAGCAGGCGTTTCGCCCAACCACTCTAAAGCCGATGCTTCATCCGTGATGGCTATGCCTTGTTCTAATGCGTCAGCCAGTGCTCGAGTCAGTTGTTGAGTTTTAAACATTTGTGGAGTTAATGCATGCCACAATGCTTCTCTCTCTACCGTATGATCGATATCTTGTGCTGCATTTGCTCGCTTCATTGTATCTCTCACAGGAGATGCGAGAATGCCCCCCGTTGGGTGGGCGCAGCAAACATCAATCAAACGGTCAATGTCGGATGTTAATACACATGGCCTTGCAGCGTCGTGGACCAATACCCACTCGCTTTCCAGATGTTCATTGACATAGTTTAGCCCTGAAAGTACGGAATCAGCGCGCTCTTTGCCACCCGCGACTTGAATTACATCGGGATGGTTCGCGATGGTTAACTCAGGGAAATAAGGGTCACCTTCGGTAATGGCGACAACCACTTTCGAAATTCGTGGGTGCGACAGCAACTTTTCTACAGTGTGTTCCAGCACCGCTTTTCCGTCGATCAATAAATATTGCTTAGGGCGGTCAGCCTTCATTCGACTACCGACACCGGCAGCAGGAACAATTGCGACATGCGATGAGTTCACATCCAACATTTTAATGATTTTCCTCACCTATAATGCGGTAGAAAGTCTCGCCATCTTTAACTAAACCAAGCTCATGACGCGCACGTTCTTCAATCGCATCAAGACCTTGCCTTAAGTCATCAATCTCAGCAAACATTTCATTATTGCGAGCTTGTAGCTTGCTGTTCACTTGTTGCTGAACTTCAATTTCATCTTTTACTGTGTAGTAGTCAGACACTCCGTTTTTACCAAACCATAGAGTGTATTGAAGCAAGCCAAACAGTAGCGTAAGGGCTATAACAAAGATTCGCATATCGCTGCTAACATTCTGTACCGGAAGGAATTAGATAAGGTGACATATATAGCATAAATGCGAGGTTGCCTCTAGGGGAGAAAGGGAGACTCACACGCTCCTTACAAGAAATAAGCAGCAAAATGAAACAAAGACATATGAAGCTATTCTTAGCACTCACCAAAGTAATACCAAGAAATACAAGCCTATAGATACAAAAACACCCCGCAAAATCAGGGTATTTTCAAAGCTTCAATCTAAGCGGTTAATCCAATGAAGAACTAAGCTTGAACTTCTTTAGACCGCTTCTTTGAAACATGGAGGAGCGTGCTCATCGCTCTTAAATAAAAAACGCCCCACCGAAGTGGAGCGTTTCTAGAAAGCTATTTAGCTAAACTTATTCAATTAAGAATTAAGCTTGACCTTTAACTTCTTTAAGACCGTTGAAAGGAGCGCGCTCACCTAGAGCTTCCTCGATACGGATTAGTTGGTTGTACTTAGCAACACGGTCAGAACGGCTCATAGAACCAGTTTTGATTTGACCTGCAGCAGTACCTACCGCTAGATCAGCGATAGTTGCATCTTCAGTTTCGCCAGAACGGTGAGAGATTACTGCTGTGTAACCTGCGTCTTTAGCCATCTTGATTGCAGCTAGAGTCTCAGTTAGAGAACCGATTTGGTTGAACTTGATAAGGATAGAGTTAGCTACGCCTTTCTCGATACCTTCAGCAAGGATCTTAGTGTTAGTAACGAATAGGTCGTCACCTACTAGTTGAAGCTTGTCACCTAGTAGTTCAGTTTGGTGCTTGAAGCCATCCCAGTCAGACTCGTCTAGACCGTCTTCGATAGAAACGATTGGGAATTGGTTAGCTAGCTCAGCTAGGTAGTGGTTGAACTCTTCAGAAGTGAAAGTTTTACCTTCGCCTTTCATGTTGTAGATGCCTGCTTCTTTGTCGAAGAACTCAGATGCTGCACAGTCCATAGCTAGAGTAACGTCTTTACCTAGTTCGTAACCAGCAGCTGCAACAGCTTCTGCGATAACTTCTAGAGCTTCAGCGTTAGATTTAAGGTTAGGAGCGAAACCACCTTCGTCACCAACTGCAGTGCTGTAGCCTTTAGACTTAAGAACTTTAGCTAGGTTGTGGAATACTTCTGCACCGATACGTAGACCTTCTTTAAGAGTCTTAGCACCAACTGGTTGGATCATGAACTCTTGGATGTCAACGTTGTTGTCTGCGTGCTCACCACCGTTGATGATGTTCATCATTGGTAGAGGCATAGAGAACTGACCAGCTGTACCGTTTAGTTCAGCGATGTGCTCGTATAGAGGCATGCCTTTCGCTGCAGCAGCAGCTTTAGCGTTTGCTAGAGAAACAGCTAGGATAGCGTTAGCACCGAATTTAGATTTGTTTTCAGTGCCGTCTAGTTCGATCATTACTGCGTCGATTGCAGCTTGGTCTTTAGCGTCTTTGCCAACTAGAGCTTCAGCGATTGGGCCGTTTACAGCTTCAACTGCTTTAAGAACACCTTTACCTAGGAAACGTGCTTTGTCACCGTCACGTAGCTCAAGAGCTTCGCGAGAACCAGTAGATGCGCCAGATGGAGCTGCCGCCATACCTACGAAACCGCCTTCTAGGTGTACTTCAGCTTCTACAGTTGGGTTACCACGTGAGTCGATGATTTCACGACCTAGAACTTTAACGATCTTAGACATTAATGTTTCCTCTCGTTTCAAATATAAATGTCAATTTTAAAGGGCAGCAGCACAACCTTCGCCGCCGCCCGTATCCTTTTACTTCTCGAATTCGCCGCGTGCGTTTTGGCCCGCAGCTTTAACGAAACCTGCAAACAATGGGTGGCCATCGCGAGGAGTCGATGTGAATTCTGGGTGGAACTGAGCCGCTACAAACCATGGGTGAGCTGGGTTCTCAATCATTTCCACTAACTTCTTGTCCGCTGATAGGCCAGAAACTTTCAGACCTGCTTTTTCGATTTGCGGACGAAGCACATTATTCACTTCGTAACGGTGACGGTGACGTTCATGGATCGTCGCGCTACCGTAAAGTTCACGAGCTTTCGTCCCTTTCTCTAGGTGACATAGCTGTGAACCAAGACGCATCGTACCACCTAGGTCAGACTTTTCAGTACGCTCTTCTACGTTACCTGACTCGTCTACCCACTCTGTGATCAAACCTACCACAGGGTACTTAGTCTCTTTGTTAAATTCTGTTGAATGTGCACCTTCCATACCCGCAACGTTACGCGCGTATTCAATTAGTGCAACTTGCATACCCAAACAAATACCTAGGTAAGGCACATTGTTTTCACGTGCGTATTGAGCTGCACGGATCTTGCCTTCAATACCACGATCGCCGAAGCCACCTGGTACTAGGATCGCGTCTAAGCCTTCTAGCAGCTCAACACCTTTTGTTTCGATATCTTGTGAGTCTACATACTTAATTGTGACACTTAGACGGTTTTTCAAGCCAGCGTGTTTAAGCGCTTCGTTCACAGACTTGTATGCATCTGGCAATTCAGTGTATTTACCAACCATACCGATGGTTACTTCACCAGTAGGATTTGCTTCTTCGTAAATAACCTGTTCCCACTCAGAAAGATCAGCTTCAGGAGCTGTGATGCCAAAGCGAGCACACACAAGATCATCTAGACCTTGAGACTTGATCAATTGAGGAATCTTGTAGATAGAATCTACGTCCTTCATTGAAATTACTGCTTTTTCTGGAACATTACAGAATAGTGCGATTTTCTTACGTTCATTCGCTGGAATAACGCGGTCGCTACGGCAAACTAGGATATCTGGCTGAATACCGATAGATAGAAGTTCTTTTACAGAGTGTTGAGTTGGCTTAGTTTTCACTTCGCCCGCTGCCGCTAGGTAAGGAACAAGTGTTAGGTGCATGAACATTGCGCGCTCACGGCCTAGTTCAACGGCTAGCTGACGAATCGCTTCCATAAATGGTAGTGATTCGATATCACCAACGGTACCGCCAACTTCAACGATAGCCACATCATGGCCTTCAGAGCCAGCAATTACACGGTCTTTGATCGCGTTAGTGATGTGAGGGATAACTTGAATAGTTGCGCCTAGGTAGTCACCACGACGTTCTTTACGAAGTACGTCGGCATAAACACGACCTGCAGTGAAGTTGTTACGCTTGGTCATCTTGGTACGGATAAAACGCTCGTAGTGACCAAGGTCAAGGTCAGTCTCTGCGCCATCTTCTGTAACGAACACTTCACCGTGCTGAGTAGGGCTCATAGTGCCCGGGTCAACGTTGATGTAAGGGTCAAGCTTCATCATAGTCACTTTAAGACCACGAGCTTCTAGAATAGCCGCAAGAGATGCTGCTGCAATACCTTTACCTAGAGAGGATACAACCCCGCCAGTAACAAAAATGTAATTTGTCGTCATGTTTAACCTGAAATTGGTTGAATGAGGGAAATGGAGTGCTTCTGGACGGGAGATAAATATACCAGAAGCTCCTTACCGCCACAACGTGAAATCTATCACACCGTAATTTTTTATTTTTTGCTTCAAATCAAAGTGAGCAAAGACAAACCAAAGTCCGTTTTCGTGTTAAGAGGAAAACTGGCCTCATATTGTATATTCCGCTTATTTTCCCCTATCTAGACTCTTCTCGCTTTACTTCATCCCAGAAATCGTCGAGCTCTGATAAAGAACAATCTGTAAGCGCTTTGCCTGACTGCTGGACCTTTCCTTCAACTTGCTTAAAACGTCTCGCAAACTTTAAGTTTGCTTTCCCTAGTGCGACTTCTGGATTTTTATCAAGATGGCGTGCCAAATTGACGGTCGCAAATAGCAAATCGCCGAGTTCCAACTCCACTTTTTCTTCATCAGGCTGGACTTGTAGTGCTTCTTCCATGACTTCATCAATTTCTTCTCGCACCTTATCGACGACCGGGCCAAGAGAGTCCCAGTCAAATCCATATTTCGCACATTTTTTCTGTATCTTTGTAGCACGAGAAAGTGCCGGCAAAGAGTTTGGTATTGAGTCTAGGATACTTTCTTCCGCTTTGCCTACCTGCGCTTTTTCTTTTGCTTTTTCGGCTTCCCAGTTGGCGTTGATTTCCTCGTCCGATTCAAACTCAACATCTGAAAAAACATGCGGATGACGCCGAGTCAGTTTTTCATTCACGGTTTCGACGACATCCGAAAAGTCGAACAGCTCTTGCTCTTTCGCTAGCTGACTGTAAAAAATCACCTGAAACAACAAATCCCCTAGCTCTTCTTTTAGATTGGTCCAGTCTCGATTTTGAATCGCGTCCACCACTTCGTAAGTTTCTTCGATGGTGTGCGGAACGATGGTGTCAAAGGTTTGTTTTAAGTCCCAAGGGCAACCGTTTTCTGGGTCACGCAACTTCGCCATAATTTGTTCTAATTGTTCAATTGGATGACTCATTTTTTGTTCCTTTAAACCTTTCTACTAAAGAAAAAGGTGAGCAGCCAAAACCACTCACCTTAAGTTATTTCATTGGTCGGTTTTTACTAAACAGTTGGCTCTTTTAGCAAGGCAGCAAACTTATGAGACTCCTGAGCATGGTTCACCATGTGATGGAGCGAATAAGTGCAGCTAACGCAGATAAAAAGCCAAATGTGACGCAAAAATTAGCCGAGGCGTTTCACCGTCATGACATCCTTTATTTGTTCTACCCGTTTCGAAACACGAGAAAGCACCTCAATATTGGTGACTTCTAGGTCAAAGTCCATGATGGCAAGTTGACGTCTGTAATCGACTCGGTTCTTCATACTGGTCACTTTGATCTTTTCGTTGGCGAACAGTGTCGTAATGTCTTTGAGTAGACCACCTCGCTCCATCGCTTCAACACGGACGGTGAGGATGTATGACCCGACGAAGCCGCTGCCCCAGACAGTATCGATGATACGCTCTGGCGCGTGATGGCGCAGTTCTTCTAGCTGTTCACAGTCACTACGGTGTACTGAAATCCCGCGGCCTTGCGTGATGTAGCCACAGATATCGTCACCTGGAATTGGCTGACAGCAACGCGCTAGGTGCGTCATTAGGTTATCAACGCCTTCTACCACGACGGCGTCTTTTTTCGGTCGGCTTTGCGCTGGTGATTTGTGCTCTGCTTCTTGCAGTTTTTCCAGTGCTTGCTGGTCTTCTTCTTCTGCCGTTGGCTTGTTAACGAGCGCATTAATATGGTTAATGATTTGGTTGATACGCAAATCACCGCTACCAACACCAACGTAAAGCTCATCTGGTGTTTTGACGTTAAACCGTTTGAGAGCGTAATGCTCAGCATCTTTTAACGTTGCACCAATTTTTGCTAACTCATGTTCAAGAATTTCACGACCCGCTTCGAGGTTCTTCTCACGGCTTTGCTTTCGGAACCAGGCGTTAATTTTGGCACGCGCGCGGCCAGAATGAACAAAGCCTAATGATGGGTTTAACCAGTCACGTGATGGGTTAGGCTCTTTCTGAGTGATAATCTCAACCTGATCCCCCATATGTAGTTTATGAGTAAACGGTACGATGCGGCCTCCGACTTTGGCGCCGATACAACGGTGTCCCACTTCGGAGTGAATATGGTAGGCAAAATCTAGCGGCGTTGCCCCCATTGGTAAATCGACAACATCGCCGCGAGGTGTAAAGGCATAGACGCGATCATCAAAGACTTGGCTACGTAGCTCATCAAGCATTTCGCCAGAATCTGACATTTCTTCTTGCCAATCCAGTAGCTTACGCAGCCACGTAATCTTCTCATCATAACCGCTTCGGCTGCTTGCCCCTTCTTTATATTTCCAGTGCGCTGCAACACCCAGCTCCGACTCTTCATGCATTTGCTTGGTACGAATCTGGATCTCGATGGTTTTGCCTTCTGGCCCTAGAATTACGGTGTGGATCGATTGATAACCGTTTGGTTTAGGGTTAGCAACGTAGTCATCAAACTCGCTCGGTAGGTGCTTGTATTTGGTGTGAACTACGCCCAAAGCCGCGTAACAGTCTTGCAGTTTGTCTGCGATGATACGTACTGCTCGAACATCAAACAGCTCATCGAATGCCAAACTCTTCTTCTGCATTTTTCGCCAAATGCTGTAGATGTGCTTAGGTCGACCACTCACTTCGGCGTTAATACCTGACACTTCCATTTCGTGCGTGAGGTCTTCAACAAAGTCTTTGATGTACTGTTCACGAACAATACGTCGCTCAGAAAGCTGCTTGGCAATTTGTTTGTAAGTTTCCGGTTGTTGGTAGCGGAAAGCGTAATCTTCAATTTCCCATTTCAGCTGACCGATGCCTAATCGGTTTGCTAGCGGCGCATAGATGTTGGCACACTCTTTTGCCGCCGCACGTCGAACCTCATCAGGCGCTTTTTTAACTTCAATAAGATTACAAATTCGTTCCGCGAGCTTGATAACCACGCAGCGGAAGTCATCCACCATGGCAAGCAGCATACGGCGTACGTTATCTACCTGAGATGACGCTGCACTGCCTTCCATGTTGACATTGAGTTGGCCAATAGCCGCCATCTCTTCAACGCCATCAATTAATTTTATGATTTCTTTGCTGTATTTCTCTTCCAGAATTTCTCTGTTAAAAGCACCACTTGAAACCAAAGGAAACAGTTGTGCAGCCACTAAGGTGGCCTGATCCATAGACAAGGTGATCAAAATTTCGATCATTTCTCGTCCACGCCACAACAACAGTTCCGCTTGCTCGTTATCGGCTAATACCGTCTGGCAATCTCGATATACTTCGATTAAGCGTGAGGCTGTGTTTTTCTCTTGTCCTAGGCTAGCCACCCAGTTTTCGAGTTCAAACTGTTCATCTTGGTTTAAATGCGCGCTTCTTACCGCAACCATCTCATCATCCTAATTATTATATTCGTGTGGTTTGACTAACACCGTCCAGGTTAGTTCTTTTACCTGCGCGTAAACGCTGGCTTTATGACCACCCACCACAAATAAGGGGCCAAAGTCCTAAAGTTAGGACTTTTCAAACAATGCCATCGATTCTAGATGACTGGTATGAGGGAACATGTCCAGCATACCTAATTTAGTTAATTTATAGCCTTGCTCCATCAAGCTTTGGCTGTCCCTAGCAAGGGTAGCAGGATTACAAGAAACATAAACTACACGCTGTGCGCCAAGCTCAGAAACTTGATCGATGATCCCACTTGCCCCCGCGCGTGCTGGGTCTAACAGCACTTTATCAAACCGTTCTGCCGCCCAGACCTGCCCTTCAAAGTCTTGCTCAAGGTTAGCGTGATAAAATTGCGCATTATTGATTTGGTTCAAGGATGCATTATTTGTGGCTTTTTCGACCATCTCTGCAACACCCTCGACCCCAACCACGTGCTTAGCTAACTTCGCAATCGGTAAACTGAAGTTGCCTACGCCGCAGAACAAATCTAACACTCGGTCACTCTTTTGCGGGTCTAACCACTCAACCGCTTGCTTGACCATTTGTTGATTTACGGCTTGGTTCACTTGAATGAAATTATTTGGTGCAAAAGGAATTTTCACGCCAACCTCTTGATAAAAAGGCATATTACCTTCAACAAGGTTTAGCTGATCTGTTGCTGGCATTAAGTACAGCGATGCACCATAACGTTTTGCCAACTCCGTTAGAGATTGAGTTTCACTCGCTGTCAGAGCACTCAAGTGACGCAACGTAATACACGGCCCATTATCACCAAGAACCAGCTCTACATGACCCAATTGCTCCGGCTTTTTAAACGCTTTTAGTGCTGAATAAATCTCTGGAAGCAGAACGTTCAGTTCCGGCGCCAGCACTGGGCAATCGGTCACTTGCGCGATTTGCTTACTCTGCTTTTTACGGAAACCAAAATGTAGCTGACGTGTTTTTTTATCGACAAATAAGCTCACTCGCGCACGACGACGATAGGCCAGTGAATCCCCTAATAATGGCGCATCAAGCTCGATATCATTGCCTGAAAATTTTCGCATCAGCTGACGCAGTGTTTGCTGTTTGTACGTCAATTGTTGGTCATAATCTAGATGTTGCAAATCGCAGCCACCACACTCGTGGTAATGCGGACAAAATGGCTCCACGCGAGTGTCACTCGGCTTGAGAATCTTAATCAGTTTACCGCGAGCAAACTTACTTTTTTCTTCCACTAACTGCGTGACGACTTCTTCTCCCGGCAATGCGCCATCAATAAACAGCGGTTTTTTCTTTAGGTAAGCAATACCTGCGCCGTGGTGATCTAAACGCTCCACTTGCACCGCTTGATGACGAGTATTGAGTTGGGTTTTCTTTTTCGGTTGAAAGATGCGTGCCATGCTCTATGCCTGATTTATGTCTAATTGCTCTTCGGCTTCACTATTCTTGATTGCAGCCGTTGTGTGATTCGAGTGACTTGATTATGCTTACCGTTTATTAGGTGACGTCACTTCTTTGCTCAACGCCTTATCGTGCGCTTGAGAAATAATGCGTTATTTTCCCATATCCAGACTCCGATGTAATTAGATAACATGACCAGATATGGCTTACGAGCACGTGTAATTACACTGACTCTCGCTCCCACTCTCATCATTGGTTTATTACTGAGCGGTTTTTTCTCATTTAATCGCTACCAAGACCTTGAGAAACAAGTTATCACCACTGGTAACAGCATCATTGAGCCGTTAGCAATTGCCAGTGAAACTCATCTACTATCAGAAAGCCGAGAGGCGGTACGTCGCTTGATAAGCTACGCCCATCGCAAAAACTCTAAACTGGTTCGTAGTATCGCGGTATTTGATGAACATCATGAGCTCTTCGTGACATCTAACTTTCACCCTAATTTCGAAGCCTTGATGTTCCCTAAAGATAAACCGATCCCGCAACTGGGCAATTCGGAAATCTACGAAAACTCACTGATATTGCGCGTACCTATTTTGTCCGAGGGTCACTATTTAGCGGAGTTATCGAACGAAAGCCAAGGAACTAAAGCAATTGGTTATATTGCCGTTGAGTTAGATCTCTCCTCTTTAAGGCTGCAACAGTATCAAGAAGTTTTCTCTGCTTTTTTAGTTCTTATACTCGGTCTTGGCTTGGCAAGTGTGTTTGCTTCACGTCTGATGCACGATGTTACCCAGCCTATCACCCACATGAAGAATGTCGTTGACCGCATTCGCCGTGGTCACCTAGACGTACGTATCGAAGGTAAAATGCATGGTGAGTTAGACCAACTGAAAAACGGTATTAACGCCATGGCGGTATCGCTATCGGAATATCACGTGGAGATGCAGCACAGTATAGACCAAGCCACATCAGACTTGCGTGAAACGCTTGAGCAGCTAGAGATTCAGAACGTTGAGTTAGATATCGCGAAGAAACGTGCGCAAGAAGCGGCCAGGGTTAAATCTGAGTTCTTGGCGAACATGTCGCACGAACTGCGTACTCCACTCAATGGGGTTATTGGCTTTACTCGTCAAATGCTTAAAACGCAGCTTTCTAACAGCCAAACTGATTACCTACAGACGATTGAAAAGTCGGCGAACAATCTACTGAACATCATCAATGACATTCTCGACTTCTCGAAACTTGAGGCGGGTAAGCTGGCGCTGGAAAACATTCCGTTTGATTTCCGAGAAAGTTTAGAAGAAGTGATTAACCTACAAGCCACGAGTGCACATGAGAAAGGATTAGAAATCACCCTAAAAGTGGACCCTAAAATTCCACCGGGTTTAGTTGGGGACCCACTACGTATCCAGCAAATTTTGACGAACTTAGTCGGTAACTCAATCAAGTTTACCGAGCGAGGCAACATTGATGTTAGTGTTGAAATGCGCTCTCAATCTGGGGACTCCGTCGAGTTGCAGTTCATGGTGCGCGATACTGGTATTGGTATTTCTGAACGTCAGCAAGCGCAATTATTCCAAGCGTTCAGCCAAGCGGATGCCAGCATTTCACGTCGCTACGGCGGCACTGGGTTAGGTTTGGTTATCACGCAGAAATTGGTAAGCCAGATGGGTGGCGAGATCAGCTTAACCAGTCGCTTACACCAAGGTTCGACGTTCTGGTTTACGGTGCGCTTGCACTCAACCGAAATGCCAATGAGCGAACTGATTGAAGTGGAGCTTCTAACGGGCAAACAGTTGCTGTTGATTGAACCAAACATGCAAGCCGCATCCGTAACCCAACAGATTCTAAGTCAAGAAGGTATCTTAGTAACCTACCGCTCTTCGCTACCGAAAAACGAAGAACAATATGACTATGTATTACTGAATTTAGCGGCGAATCAAACGCATGATGCAGACGTCATTACACCTTGGATAGAACAAGCGAAACGCATGGCTCCGAGTGTGATCCTAGGGACGCCGAGTACCGAACTGGCACTTGCCGACCAAATTATGACAGAGCATCACGTCCAATGCCTGACGAAGCCATTGTCTCGCCGTAAACTGCTACAAAGCCTGATTAGCGAACATGTCGAATCACCACCAACATTGAGTGCTCCAATTACGCCAAGCGAAGGGGAGCGTTTACCTCTGACGGTGTTAGCGGTGGATGATAACCCAGCGAACTTGAAGCTGATTTCCGCTCTGCTCCGCGAACGAGTAGAAACCGTCACCGCCTGCAGCAATGGCCAGCAAGCGGTAAACCTTGCGACGGAGAAAAAGTACGACTTAATCTTCATGGATATCCAAATGCCACAAATGGATGGTGTGACCGCTTGTCAGCACATTAAAGAGTTGGAGTTAAATAAAGACACGCCAGTGATTGCGGTAACTGCGCATGCCATGGCGGGTGAAAGAGATCGTTTGCTCTCGGCAGGAATGGATGACTACTTGACCAAACCTATTGAAGAGCATGTGCTACAACAGGTTTTGGTTCATTGGAACCCAAATGCTTGTACAGAGAGCATTGGCAAAGTCGCCCCTTCATACGTTGATGAGCCTGAAGGGAGCGCGCCACAATCCGTTTCTTCGCCTCAGCAGGATGTGATTATTGATTGGCAAGCTGCCTTAAAACAGAGCGCGAATAAAGAGGATCTCGCCAAAGACATGCTGCGCATGTTGATTGAGTTCATCCCTGAAGTAGAAGCAGTCGTTGACCAAGCTCTGGAGCAAGAAGATATCTCCCGTGATGACCTAATTCATGTCATCCATAAGCTGCACGGCAGTAGCTCATATTGCGGAGTGCCTAGGCTGAAATCACTCTGTGCGACGCTTGAGCAAGCACTGCGCTCAGGGATCAGTCTTGAGGAGGTTGAGCCTGAAATGTTCGAGCTGCAAGATGAAATGATTAAAGTCACAACGACTGCAAAATTATACCTTGAACAGTAATCTGCTCGAGAGACAAGAAAGCCAGAGCATCTGCTCTGGCTTTTTAGTATTTTGTTTAAGACTTACAAGCTAGGATTCAAAAATGACCGTCGCCACAGCGTAATGACGCTCATCGGAAATGGACAGATGAATGTGGTTAACTCCCATCGCATCCGCTATTTGCTTTGCTGTGCCCGTCAATGCGAGCACTGGTTTTCCAAGCGCATCGTTCGAGATGGAAAAATCGTGAAACGTGACCCCTTTCGCGATCCCTGTCCCCAATGCTTTTGAGGCCGCTTCTTTGACCGCAAAGCGCTTAGCAAGATAACGGCCTTGCAGCTTAAGCTGTGAAAATTTAGCCATTTCTTCTTCTGAAAGAATACGCTGAGCAAAAGGCTCACCACTACGAGCTAACGCTTTTTCAATACGCTCAATTTCTGCAATGTCGGTCCCTAACCCTATAATCGCCATCTAGATAGCCCTATTACTGGCGTGCCTCAATCATCAGTGCTTTCATGTCCGCAACCGCTTTATTCAAACCATCAAATACCGCGCGACCAATGATTGAGTGACCAATGTTGAGTTCGTAAATTTCTGGTAATGCAGCAATTGGCGCGACATTGTGATAAGTCAGGCCATGCCCGGCATTAACAATAATACCTAGGTCATGTGCATAACTCGCACCAGCGGCAATCTTCTTCAGTTCAGCTTGTTGTTCGTCTTCTGTCGTCGCATCAGCATAATGACCCGTGTGCAGCTCAATAAACGGAGCACCACACTTTTTCGCCGCTTCAATCTGTTGACGATCAGCATCAATAAAGAGTGAAACTTTAATGCCAGCATCTGTCAGCTTTTTCGTCGCAGCTTTAATTTTTTCAAGCTGCCCCACAACGTCCAAGCCACCTTCCGTCGTCAGTTCTTCACGTTTTTCAGGCACTAAGCACACAAACTCTGGTTTAGTTTGCAGCGCAATCTCAACCATTTCGTCCGTCACAGCCATCTCTAGATTCATGCGCGTTTGAATGGTTTCACGCAGAATACGTACATCACGGTCCAAAATATGGCGACGGTCTTCACGTAAGTGAATTGTGATACCATCCGCGCCTGCACGCTCAGCAATTTCTGCAGCGTGAACAGGATCAGGGTATTTTGTACCACGTGCATTACGTAGAGTGGCAATATGGTCGATATTGACGCCTAAATAAATTGAGCTCATTTTCCGTTACTCCGTGCTCTGGGGGTCTGAATGAAAAATTCACGACTTTTTAAAGGTTTGCCGCCAAGATACGGCTTTAAGGCTATACGTGTAAAGCGTTTTGCCGCTTTTAGCTGCTCTTTAGTGACGAACCGCCGCTCACTGATAGCAATCAGCTCATTCCCTAAAAACGTAAGGTTATCGCGCCTAACCGAAGCTATGAAGCCTTTTTGTTCCCGGTAACGATACGTCATCTCTGGGTCGACGGGCTCGCCAGTACCTGCACAGTGCAAGAAATCCACGCCATACCCCATAGAAGAGAGCAATGCTAACTCAAAACGACGCAGTGCTGGCTCAGGGTTCTCGTTGTGTGCCAACTCTGTTAACGCATGCAAATAATCATGAAATAGCGCTGGCATCGGCACTTCAGCCATCAAGATACGGCCAATCAGTTCATTGACGTACATGGCTGAGTAGAGATTAATGCCCGTTAACGGTAAACCTAGGCTTATCGGCTCAGCTTGACGCAAAGTCTTCATTGAACCTTTTCCCGACCATTTAAGTAACAGCGGAGTAAAAGGTTGCAATGCGCCTTTTAAGTTCGAACGCTTACTGCGCGCGCCTTTGGCCATTAAAGTCATTCGCCCATATTCCTCACTAAATACATCAAGGATTAAGCTCGATTCACTGTAAGGGCGGCGATGTAATACAAAGCAGCGCTGTAAACCTTCGGAAGACAGATTACTCATCTAAGTCATTGTGCCTAAAAAGTGTGAAATAAAAAATAAGGAGCCAAGCGGCTCCTTATTTTAATCGATACTGAGTTTTCATCGATGTTGGAGCGAAGCATCTTCGCAGCCAAGATTATAAGTCGTCGATATAGCCCAACGAGCGTAGTGCTCGTTCGTCGTCTGCCCAGCCAGATTTCACTTTTACCCAGGTTTCCAGGTAAACCTTACGACCGAACAACTCTTCCATATCTAAACGCGCTTCACGACCAATGGTCTTGATCTTCTCGCCACCTTTACCAATCACCATTTTCTTCTGGCCATTACGCTCCACAAGAATCAAGGCATTGATATGGAAACCGTCGGTTTCTGGGTTGTAATCAAAACGTTCAATCTCGACCGTTACCGAGTATGGCAATTCTTCACCCGTGAAACGCATTAACTTTTCACGCACAATTTCAGATGCCATAAAACGCTGGGAGCGATCAGTCACGTATTCTTCTGGGAAGTGGTGCGTTGCTTTAGGTAAGTGATTACGAACGTGCTTACGCAGTACATCAATGTTCTTCCCTTGCTTCGCAGAGATTGGCACAACGTCCACGAAGTCCATCTTCTTAGACATCTCAGCCATGTGTAGCATAACTTCGTTACGATCTTGCACGTTGTCGACTTTATTGACACAAAGCACAACTGGGAAGTTCGATTTTTGAAGCTTAGTTAGCACCATCTCATCGTCTTTGGTCCAATGCGTACCATCGACTAAGAAGAACACTAGGTTTACATCACTTAGAGATGAGTTAGCCGCACGGTTCATCAGGCGGTTAATCGCACGCTTTTCTTCAATGTGAAGTCCTGGCGTGTCGACGTAAATCGCTTGGTAATCACCATCCGTGTCCACACCCATAATGCGGTGGCGTGTTGTTTGCGGCTTACGTGAGGTGATCGAAATCTTCTGACCCAAGATTTTGTTCAGAAGTGTCGACTTACCTACGTTTGGGCGACCAACAATAGCAATAAAGCCACAGTGCTGGTTTTCTGGCGAGCTTGGCTCACCTTGTGATGCGAAAAACGCATCGATATCGAATTCGTTATCAGCCATTTGTTAATTGCTCAAGTGCTGTTTCAGCAGCCGCTTGTTCTGCCTTGCGGCGGCTGGTGCCTTTCCCGATTACAGGCTTGTCCACACCTGCTACTTCACACTCAACCGTAAACTCTTGGTTGTGCGCTTCACCTTTAATATTAGTCACTGTGTACACAGGCAGCGGTTTTCTTCTGCCTTGTAGGAACTCTTGTAGGCGAGTTTTCGGATCTTTTTGTGAGACGCCAGGTTTAATGGCTTCAAGGCGTGAGTTGTACCAACTCAGTACAATGCCTCGCACGACTTCAAGATCGCTGTCTAGGTAAATTGCGCCAATAATGGCTTCAACCGCATCGGCTAAAATAGAGTCTCGGCGGAAACCGCCACTCTTCAATTCACCTGGACCTAATTTTAAATAATCTCCTAGATCGAATTCACGACCCAGTTCCGCCAATGTATGTCCGCGAACCAAAGTAGCACGCATACGGCTCATGTCACCCTCGTTCACTTTCGGGAAACGATGGTACAGATCATCAGCGATGACAAAACTTAAAATTGAATCGCCCAGAAACTCAAGACGTTCATTATGCTTACTGTTGGCGCTGCGGTGAGTCAGCGCCAAGTTGATAAGCCCGGCATCTTGAAACTGGTAGCCGAGCTTTCTCTCTAGTTTATCAATTGGAGAATTCATACTCTCTCGATATAAAAAGGTTAGTGAATACCACCGATGCGGTTAAAACGCACACCAGTTGGAATCCATGAAGGTAGAACGCTATCTGCGCCACGATCAAACTCGAAGCTGATCCAAATGGCGACAGCTTTGCCGACTAAGTTTGCTTCAGGAACGAAGCCCCAGTAACGGCTGTCAGCACTGTTGTCACGGTTATCACCCATCACAAAGTACTGACCTTGTGGTACAACCCACTCTGTCGTGCCGCTACGTGGGAAGTATTGCTCCACACGGTTACGAACAAGAGGGTTAACCAAAATATTGTGCTCCACGTTACCCAATTTTTCATCCAGTTGGATCATTGGAATACCGTTCGAGCTAAACTGACTTTCTTCAACATTGCTCAGTTTAACTGGTTTACACGCCGATTCACCTTGGCTTTGCACGCAAAGCTGCTTATCACTTGAATAACGCACGATATCACCAGGCAAACCAACAACACGCTTAATGTAATCCACACTTGGTTGTGGCGGGTATTTGAATACCACGATATCACCACGCTCAGGTTTACCTGTTTCAACTAACTGCGTGCGCCATACCGGATCTTTCAAGCCATAGGCGTATTTTTCTACCAAGATAAAGTCACCCACCAACAAAGTCGGCATCATTGAGCCTGATGGGATTTGAAATGGTTCGTAGATAAAAGAACGTAATACTAAAACGAAAGCAATCACAGGAAAAATTGAGACGCTATTTTCAACCCACCAAGGCTGACGCTCAACTTTTTGCAAGGTCACTGCATCCAAACCATTAGACGTCTGAGCTTGAATCTCAGCCAGTTTTTCCTGACGCTTTTTCGCGAAAACCAGCTTTTCCAGTAGCCAAACCACGCCAGTTACCAAAGTCGCAATAACCAGCATCAGTGAGAATGTATTCGCCATTAAATTCCCTTATCTAAAAATACGAAAGTGAAAGAGCCGAAACCCTTTCACTTATTTTAATATCTAACGTCTTAAGACCGACAAGTGTGAGACAAAGTTCAACTTTAGTCTTTACCTACGTGAAGGATGGCTAGGAACGCTTCTTGAGGCAGCTCAACGTTACCGATCTGCTTCATGCGCTTCTTACCTTCTTTCTGTTTCTTCAGAAGTTTCTTCTTACGACTTACGTCACCGCCGTAACATTTCGCGATTACGTTCTTACGCAGCTGTTTTACAGTTGAACGTGCGATAATGTGGTTACCAATCGCTGCTTGGATTGCGATATCAAACATTTGGCGAGGGATAAATTCTTTCATCTTCTCTACCAGCTGACGACCGCGAGTCTGAGACTGGTCTTTGTGTGTGATCATCGCCAATGCATCAACGGTGTCACCGTTCAGAAGAACGTCTACACGTACCATATTCGAAGCTTCAAAACGCTGGAAGTTGTAATCCAAAGACGCATAACCACGAGATGTCGATTTCAGACGGTCGAAGAAATCCAGTACCACTTCTGCCATTGGAATATCGTAAGTCACGGCAACCTGGTTACCGTGGTAAACCATATCGACCTGAGTACCACGCTTTTCAACACACAGCGTGATCACGTTACCTAGGTACTCTGAAGGTACCAGGATATTACAACGAGCGATCGGTTCACGAATTTCTTCAATATCATTGATCGCTGGTAGTTTGGCAGGGCTATCAACGTACAGCAGTTCACCATCGGTCTTTTCAACTTCGTAAACTACCGTTGGTGCCGTGGTGATAAGATCTAAGTCGTATTCACGCTCTAGACGCTCTTGGATAATTTCCATGTGCAGCATGCCAAGGAAACCACAACGGAAACCAAAGCCAAGTGCCGCTGAGTTTTCTGGCTCGTAGAATAGCGATGCGTCGTTTAGGCTTAATTTGCCCAGCGCATCACGGAAGTTCTCGTAATCGTCAGACGATACCGGGAACAGACCTGCGTAAACCTGAGGTTTTACTTTCTTAAAGCCTGGTAGCGGTTTTTCACAGCCATTCTTAGCCATAGTCAGCGTATCACCAACTGGTGCACCAAGGATGTCTTTAATACCACAAACCACCCAACCTACTTCACCAGTACGAAGGATATCGGTATCTACTTGTTTTGGCGTAAAAATACCAAGACGGTCTACACCCCAAACTTGACCCGTGCTCATCACTTTGATCTTGTCGTTCTTCTTCAGTTCGCCGTTTTTAATACGTACTAGAGAAACAACGCCAAGATAGTTATCAAACCATGAGTCAATGATCAGCGCTTGTAATGGCGCATCTGGGTCACCTTCCGGTGCTGGAATCGCTGATACGATGTTCTCTAGAACGTCATCAACACCGATGCCTGTCTTCGCAGAACAGCGGGTTGCTTCCATTGCATCGATACCAACGATTTCTTCAATTTCTTCTGCCACGCGCTCAGGATCGGCTGCTGGTAGGTCAATCTTGTTCAAGATTGGCACAACCTCTAGATCCATCTCAATCGCGGTGTAACAGTTAGCCAGTGTTTGAGCCTCAACACCTTGACCCGCATCTACAACCAATAACGCACCTTCACAAGCCGCTAGAGAACGTGATACTTCATATGCAAAGTCAACGTGCCCCGGAGTATCGATGAAGTTCAGCTGATACGTTTCACCGTCTTTAGCGGTGTAGTTTAGCGTCACACTCTGAGATTTAATGGTGATACCACGCTCACGTTCAAGATCCATAGAATCCAGAACCTGTGCGGCCATTTCACGATCGGTTAACCCGCCACAAACTTGGATTAGACGGTCTGATAGGGTCGACTTACCATGGTCGATGTGGGCGATAATCGAAAAGTTACGAATGTGCTTCATAGATTTAGGGTGACTAACTCTTTACAAATAGGGACAGTAAGAAACGCCATCCACTGACGGCATTTCAATCAAGTTGGCAGATTCTACCGAATTTCGTTAACGGGCGCACGTAATTTAAAGTACATACCCAAATAACCTTTAGTGGAGGGGGGACGGCGCTTACTGGATTGGCTCTCCAAGTACCCGAACAAGGGTAACTTGGCGCTTAGATTCATCCTCTAACGGACGAGAAACACGTTTTGCGATCCACATTCCACCAGCTGCAAATAATACTGATGCCAATATGATGATACCTTCCCCGCCCGCGGTCAGCGGCGCTAATAGGAAGTGACCAAACATCGCACCGATAATCAAACCAAACAACGGCAGTAAATAAACCGCCATTGCTGATTTTATCAGGCTCGACTCAGGAAAGCCTATCTCGACGACTTGACCTATCTTCACTGATTTATCCGTGCGCAGGTGCCAAGATAAACTCTTGTTACCAATGGCTTTAGTCACAACGCCCGTTCCACAGCTTTTCTGTGAAGAGCAACTACTGCAACTGGTCTGCTGTTCGCAGCTTAAATCAATTTCGTATTGTTTACCGCGACGATGTACGTCTGTCACAGTAGCCAACGCGGTCATCATTGTTGTTTACTCTTTGTTACATTAAATGTGACAGATTGAGCGATACGCTGTGCTGTGGTCGGCGGAATGTCTCCAACTACGGAGATTTCATGTTGACCGCTCACAAAACTATGCAGCGTTCTTCGGCCTTGGCGAACCAACTGACCTTTTAACGAGTGCTCATCTTTGTTTGCTACGTAAACAGAGAAGCTAAATAGACCGTCAGAGTACAGCTGACTCTCCACCATTTGATTGGTAACAGCCATGCGATAGCGGTTGAGCTCGTTCGGTTCGAAACCTTCAGGGATCCAACCTACCTGCCAATTGCTGGTTCCAATATCGCCTTTTGGCATGGTGAGAACAGCTGGTAATTGAACATCTTGTAGGCCACTCATTAACTCTGCGATTTTTGGATTCACTGTGTAAGAAATAGTGCGATATTGTTCAAGCATCTCACCATCACGGTCCACAAGGTCGGCACGTAACGGCAATTTACTCTTTTCATCGATCCATAGTACGTATGAATAGCGCAGACCGTCTTTAGGGACGACACGCAGCACTTGTGTTGCTACACCTGCTTCACGAGCTCTACCCACTTTTACATAGTCGTAATACAAGTTTAGCTCATCGATATTGGTGTTGAGCATAGGCATGGTCGGAGCGACCATTTTACCTGACTCGATGGTGAATGGTTCTAAACCCGTTTCGATATAGCTTACTTCTGTGCCGCGACGAATCACTTCACGTACAGGGCCACTTAAATAGACAAGATGAGCATATTGATCGTCACCATGCGTGGCATGACGATACAGCAACGGCTCAATGCTGTTCTTTTTGATAAGGATATAAGAGAGTTCGTAACTTAAATTCTTACTCGCCTCGCTCATTTGATGCAATAAAGCCTCCGCTGGCTTATCACCAGCAAAGGCTTGAGAAGACATCATACTGAACAGAGCGCAAGCGCTGATCAGAAATTTTTTCATTCAATATCCGGATTCAGATTTGCATCTTGTTGAGATGCATCACTGTTAATTCGTAACTGCAATTCGTAGTCTCGCAGCATAGCATGAACACGCTTACGTTGCTCTTGCATATTTGCTTCACCTACAGAACGCTCAACAGACTCACGAGTTAAACTCACAGGCTCTGCGCTGCCAGCAAACGGAACTGTCTGCAACACAGGTAATTGGTCTGTTTGCGGCGACATTGAATCGCTACCACCGTACTGCTGTACACCTAAAATAACGACAAGCGATACACATGCAGCAACAGCAACTTGACCAAACTGTGTCAACCAACCTGGCAACTGACGTTTTGCTTTTTGCGGTTCTGGTTGCGACTCTTTTGGCGTATCAGCGATTGAGATAACATTTGCACTGTGCGCATCAAACGCACGGTGTGCAGGTTCATCTTCTAACGCTAACGCCACGCTTTCAGCAATATTCCACTCAGGTTTTGCTGGCGCTTCGCCTCGCATCACATCACCTATCAGGTGATAGTTCTGCCAAGCATCACGGCTCTCTTGGTCTTGCTCTAACTCTTGAATTAAAGCCTTATCGACCAATTCTCCATCCATGAGAGCTGAAAGTTTTTCTTTGTCAGCCATTATTTTCACCATAGTTATTACTTGTACTAGCGTTGCAAAAGAGGTCTGATTTTCTTTTCCACCGCCTCACGAGCACGGAAGATACGCGATCGTACCGTTCCTACCGGGCAATCCATCACTTCTGCAATTTCTTCATAACTCAAGCCATCGAGCTCTCGTAATGTCATTGCGGTTTTTAAATCTTCAGGTAAAGCTTCGATTGCACTGAACACCACCCGTTGCAATTCTTTGGACAACGTTAAGTTCTCAGGGTTCGATATTTCTTTAAGTGCACTACCTGTTTCGTAAAATTCAGCATCTTCAGCATCGACATCTGTCGCTGGAGGTCTACGCCCTTGAGCAACAATGTGATTTTTCGCAGTATTCACTGCAATGCGATACAGCCACGTATAAAACGCACTCTCCCCACGAAAGCTGGGAATAGCTCGGTAAGCTTTAATAAACGCTTCTTGTGCTACATCTGGTACATCGCCAGGATTACTAACGTATCTGGAAATAAGATTACATACCTTGTTCTGGTACTTCGTTACCAGCAGGTTGAATGCTTGCTTATCGCCATTCTGAACTCGCTCAATCAATACTTGATCGGTCAGCTGCTCGTTCATTCGAGCGGATACTCCTATTTGTTATGCCCCTACTCTTCTCAGATATGGGTACTAATTATGCAAAACGTAGTATTGACACCACTGCTTACTTGAGCACTATTGTGACCCTAACGTGAATGAGAAAGTTCCATGGTTTCTCAAGTTTTTTGTCATTGTTTTTTCACAATGTGATGTCTATACCCAAATGACCACCGTTGCCTGACTTTAGTCTAAGTTTGACAAGCGAGCATCTTGAGGGGAATTGGGTATAATGAATGATCTCTATCCCAGATTGTGCTGGGTCGAGCATGGAAAAGCAATGGCATTGACAAACTATTACTTTTCATTTGCATGGCTAATGGCTATCTGAACACCGCGTTACAAATATAACTTAGGAAGCATGCTCATGCTCTGCATGAAAAAGAAGAGTGGCTCAGTCACCGCAGTAACACGGATGTCGATAGGTCTCCCAACTTAGCCCTTAGCGACAGGTGTCGCGATAATGGAATGCACATGGTGTGCAAATAATACACAAGGTGACTTTGTTACCTTAGCTTGGGATTATAAAAGTTATATGAACACAAATCGTGAACATGAGTGTGATGTGTTAGTGGTAGGGAGTGGCGCGGCTGGTTTGTCGTTGGCTTTGCGCGTTGCTAACCACTGTAAAGTGATGGTGCTGAGTAAAGGGCCACGCAGCGAAGGGGCGACCTATTATGCCCAGGGTGGTATTGCTGCTGTATTTGATGAGTCAGACACCATTGAGTCACACGTTGAAGATACACAAATCGCCGGCGATGGTATTTGTGACGAAGATACTGTGAGGTTCATTGCTGAACATTCAAAAGAGTGCGTACAGTGGTTGATCGACGGTGGTGTCCCATTTGATCGTGAAGAGGATGACTCTGACGATGAGCCTCGTTACCACTTAACTCGTGAAGGTGGCCATAGTCGTCGTCGTATTCTTCACGCGGCAGATGCAACAGGTATGGCGATGCAAACCTCTCTGCAAGATAACGCTCACAACCATCCAAATATTCATGTTCTCGAACGTCACAATGCGCTGGACTTAATCACCGAAGACAAAATTGGCGGTGATAAAAACAAAGTTATCGGTGCTTATATTTGGAACCGCAACGAAGAGCATGTCGAAACCGTGCGGGCCAAATTTGTGGTTCTCGCTACAGGTGGCGCTTCAAAAGTTTATCAATACACCTCTAACCCAGATGTTTCGTCTGGTGATGGTATTGCCATTGCTTGGCGTGCAGGGTGTCGTGTGGCAAATATGGAGTTTAACCAGTTCCACCCGACGTGTTTATACCACCCCGAGGCGCGTAACTTCTTGTTGACCGAAGCGTTACGTGGTGAAGGTGCTTACCTGCGTCGTCCAGATGGTTCTCGCTTTATGCCAGATTTCGATGAGCGTAAAGAGCTTGCTCCGCGTGACGTCGTGGCTCGTGCTATCGACTTCGAAATGAAGCGTTTGGGTGCCGACTGTATGTACCTCGACATTAGTCACAAACCTGCGGACTTTATTACTAAGCACTTCCCAACCATTTACTCACGTTTGATGGACTTGGGCATTGATATGACCAAAGAGCCAATCCCAATCGTACCTGCTGCGCACTACACTTGTGGCGGTGTCATGGTGGATAGAAATGGCTGCACCGATCTTAAAAACTTGTATGCGATTGGCGAAGTCAGCTATACAGGGCTGCATGGGGCTAACCGCATGGCATCAAATTCACTTCTCGAATGCGTGGTTTATGCTTGGTCTGCGGCGAAAGATATTCTAAAACATCACACTAACGTGGAGCTTCCTTCACAGGTGCCATGTTGGGATGAAAGTAAAGTGACCAACAGTGATGAAGAAGTGATCATTCAGCACAACTGGCACGAGCTTCGTCTGTTTATGTGGGACTACATGGGCATTGTACGAACTGACAAGCGTTTAGAACGCGCCTTGCGCCGTATCCAACTGTTGCAACAAGAAACGCATGAGTACTACAGCAATTTCCGTGTCTCGAACAACTTATTAGAACTGCGTAACCTTTTACAAGTAGCAGAGCTGATGGTTCGTTGTGCGATGCAGCGTAAAGAGAGTCGAGGTTTGCACTACACGCTTGATTATCCGAACCAACTGGAAAACAGCGGACCAACGATTTTGGTTCCAGCTAAACAGCTTTAATTCGACAAAATAAACTATTACATCAACAGGGAGCATTGGCTCCCTGTTTCATTTCCCACTGGCGTAATACCAAAGATAATTGACGGTAATGCTGATCGTCACAGCTATCACGCCAAATCGTGACGCTACGGCCAGACTGCAATCGAAATGTTATCTTGAATGGCAATGTCGATGTATCGACTCGTTGTAACTGATCCTTTTCAGACTCAAGAGCCGCCGAACATTCACTATACTCAAGGGCCTCAAACCTAACCGAGCCATCGCAATGCACATACCAATAACCCTGACTTGTCGGTTTAACAAAGCCTTGGCTCAGTAGTGCCTTAACAATCATTAATAACAAATAAATCGATAATACGAGAGGGATGCTAGAGAGGGTAACGGCCCAAGTCATCAGTAAGAAAAGTATTACATTGAGAACTCGGGCAGTCAGAGAGGGAGAAGCGGTAAAATTAACGAACTTTGCTGAGGTTATGGGCGACAATTTTATCAACCATTGCAGCATGACCTAAGTTTTCGCTGCGGCCATGCCCCATTATCCAAGTAAACAGATCAGGATCATCGCATTCAAGTAAAGAAACAAAGTCACGCTGCTCTTGTTCACT
Organism: Vibrio sp. T9; assembly: GCF_003123985.1. Lineage (NCBI taxonomy): Bacteria > Pseudomonadati > Pseudomonadota > Gammaproteobacteria > Vibrionales > Vibrionaceae > Vibrio > Vibrio sp. T9. The sequence continues at coordinate 49,131 of NZ_NIGY01000006.1, read as the reverse complement.
CAGAGTATCAAAGCACTCTTCAAAAAACGGCATAATTACTACGTCAAGCTCAAGCATGCCTCGACGACAAGCCCATTTAATACGCGCTTTTTCTTCCGGAGTGTACATTCACTATTCCTTCATAGATGTCTTGTTGTTAGTGCGGAGTGTAACAAGGGATGTGCTACGTCACTAGTGTGCGGGTCACAATACGATAGTGAAAGCAGACAAATGTTGATTCGTAAATCGCTCCCCTAGTATCTCAAGGTTATTTGGGTATAACATAGCGGAAAAATATCTTCAAAAGGCATTGTAATTATGGAATGGCAAACTCGTTTTTCAGCACTACCTCTCTCAACTCAAGACGCACTTCCAGAGTTATCTATCTCGCTGCTGGACAATTTCGGCATGATCACCATGGTCGGTGACGATAAAAAATCATACTTACAAGGTCAGGTTACCTGCGATGTCGTTTCTTTAGAACAAGACCAATCAACGTTAGGCGCACATTGTGATGCGAAAGGTAAAGTGTGGAGTGTGTTCCGCCTTTTCCATCACCACGATGGCTACGGCATGATCCAACCAAAATCGGCGATTGACGTAGAACTTAGCGAAATAAAAAAATACGCCATTTTCTCTAAAGTAACGATTGAAGCTTCTGATGAAGTTATCTTAGGTGTTGCCGGCGTAAAAGCCGACGAGCTTATTTCTTCAATGAGCAAAACGACTGGCAGCGTTCGCCCTGTTGAAGGCGGCACCGCGGTACAAATTTCACAAAGCCGCTGGCTACTGATATTAAGTGCGTCAGCTGCGCAACAAGTCGTTGAAAATACAGATGCTGCCCTTACGACAAATGAGCTTTGGAATCGTTTCGACATTGAAGCTGGTTTACCATTTGTCTCTGCATCCGCGCAGAATGCTCACATTCCACAAGCACTCAACGTGCAAGCTTTAGGAGGCATTAGCTTCACAAAGGGCTGCTACACAGGACAAGAAACGGTAGCACGAGCTAAGTATCGCGGTACAAATAAACGTGCGATGTACATCGTAAAAGGGGCAACTTCTGCTCCATTTAGTGACGAGCCAATTGAGCTCGAACGCAGCGTGGGTGAAAACTGGCGTTCAGTGGGTGCTTTATTAAACCACTACCAGTTCAGCGACAATCAAGCGATTGGCCTGATCGTACTGCCCAATAATCTCGATGAAGACACTCGTCTTCGTTTGGTTGCTCAACCAGAATGTGAATGGACAATCGAATCACTGCCTTACAGCCTTGATGATGAGTAATACAATCAATACTCCTTTGATGCAATTTCTCACAGACCAACACATTCCGTTTCGTCTGTTACCGCATCAAAGACCAGCAACCACTATTGAGGATGCCGCGCAACAACGCGGCATTCGCCCTTCTCAAATGGTAAAAGCGATCTTGCTACGAGACATGGATAATCAATATGCTCTCGCCTGTGCTCCTGGTGATCGTAGTGTCGATCCCAAAAAAGTGCGCTCGTTACTGCAATGCCGCCGGATGACTTGCGTTGATCAAGCCGACGTTGAGGCCATCACGGGTTACAAAATTGGTACTGTCACTCCACTATTACTCAAACGACACATTCCGATCGTGTTCGATCCTAGCTTACTAGAAGAACAGGAAGTCACGATCAGCAGTGGCGATCGCATGGCTGGACTGGCGCTTTCTATCCAAGATCTTATCCAATTGTGTCAGCCGACCGTAGCTGAGATCTGTCGTTAATCGTCTAAAAATAATGTAATAACACGTAGTGTTTCTATCATCACGTGATCTCGCTCATATCTATAAAAATAGACGAGAGAATTTTTAATCACATATAAAACATAAATAGTCACAAAGATAAAACTCGTATATGCTGAATTTGTTGGTTAAGTTTCAAACAAGCACTTAACCAGCATAAAGTGAATCAGCTGACTGAATGACAGTATTCATGCCGTCAGCTGTCCACTTTTTGTGTAATGCATCTGTGACTATTCGCCCGCTGAAGCGGGCTTTTTTTTGTACGGAACTTTTTTCTCTTCCTCTTTCTCTAACCGTTAGGACGTAAAGTTTGTTCTGTTGGATACCACCTTAATAGAAACAATTAGCAAACAATCATTTTCGTTCTATTCTTAATTCTGTAACAAAACTATTGCTTAATGCGTCACGTAAAAAGGAGTGTATTGTCGTAAGGGTTCCTTGAACGGTGATTTTTTGGGGTAATCCTCACGCTATTTAAGAGATGACACTGTCAAATTGTCTAAGACAACACAAATCTCTGACGCAACACCCTACATCTGTATTTAATACTATGGCTGTCACAATAATTTTCGCGTCCAAAACGTAGAATACCTAGGCTAGGTTAGATAAAAGGAAAGTAAATATGAGACTGTTTAAGCGCTATACACCAAGTATGATTGCTAAACATATAAGTCGTCTTTTTAAAGGAAGAATTTATATTTACGGGGTCGGTAGATTCGAGTTTGATAACGGCAAGTTAATACTGCCGGAGAAAGCAGAGCAACGCCATTTCCGAGCGGTCAAAGAGATCAACCAAGAAATAATGAAACTCCGATGCGCATATGCTTAGCAAAACGTTGATAAAACAAAGGCTGGATTAACCAGCCTTTTGTGTATTTGAAGTTCGCTTTACACCTACTGACGTGCCAGATCCGGCAGATGACCTTTTAGACCAAGCGCACGCTTCATGATCTCATCTTTCGCTCCCGGCAGTTGACCCGCTAAACTCAAACCAATGCCACGAACCAGCTTCTTAGCAGGATTCTCTCCAGAGAACAGGTCTCGGAATCCTTGCATTGCAGCGATCATCTTTGCTGCTTCCGCTTTGCGCCAACGCTCATAACCTCTTAGATTGCGTTTGCTGCCAATATCTTGGCCTTGCTTCCATAGCGCTAACACCTCTTGAGCGAGGCTGGCTGCATCTAATAAACCTAAATTTACCCCCTGGCCCGCTAGAGGATGAATGGTATGCGCTGCATCACCAACCAATGCGACTCGCTCCACAACAAAATCTCGCGCATAACGCATTTTCAGAGGAAACGCGGCACGCTCTCCCACGACTTCACATAGACCAAGTCGTGTATCAAATTCGCTCGTCAATGCTTTGTTGAAATCATGCTCACTCATTGCCAATAGCTGCTCTGCACGATTTGGCTCAGTGGACCAAACAATAGAGCACATATCTGGTTGCGACATTGGCAAAAACGCCAATGGCCCTTGAGGAGTAAAAATCTGTCGTGCAATGCTATTGTGCGGAGCAGCGGTTTTAACATTCGCGACCAGAGCATGATGCCCATAATCCCAATGCGTTAACGGAATATCCATTTGATGACGAAGCCACGAGTTTGCCCCATCGGCTCCGACCACTAACTTAGCCGTCATGGCTTGACCATTGTCGAGCGTCAACCAACTTTCTTGTTCGCCCACCGCTAAGGTCGCGCAACGTGCAGGCATAAACATAGTGACGTTATCGAGCTTTTGGACTTGTTCGAGCAGTGCGAGTTGAATCACTCGATTCTCAACAATATGCCCTAAATCAGGTTGTGCCATGCTTTGTGCATTGAACTCAATACTAGCGAAGCTATCTTGCTCCCACACTTCCATTCCGTAGTATGGTGAAGCTCGGCGTTGCTCTATTCCCTGCCAAGCGCCAAGCTTACGCAAGATCGTCTCACTAGAACGGCTCAACGCAGACACACGCACATCAGGTAACTCTTTCAACGACTCATCTGGCACCTTGCCTTCTATTACGGCGACACGCAGATCGCTGTCCTTGAACGCGGCAGCAAGTGCCAACCCAACCATCCCTCCGCCGATGATGGCGATATCTACACTTTGCATCATTGCTTTTTATTACCTAATTCAGTGCGGCCGTTCATCGTTTTACCAAACCAAGCGTATGGCGCAGTAGCGGCTGCTTAAAAATAGAAAGGTTATCCATCGCTGCTAAGGCTGTATTTCGCCCAATTCGCATCGCGGGTAAATCATTTGAAAAAATATGCACTAAGGCACTGGTTAGCCAGATCGTTTCGCTTCGATCTGCCTCTCTACGCTGACTAAAGCGCATCAAGCCTTGATAAAGACCAACATCATCGCTTTGCTGCACGATTTCTTCTGCTAGCGAGACAACGTCGCGGATACCAAGATTAAAACCTTGTCCAGCTATCGGATGCAGCGTTTGCGCCGCATTCCCAACAATCGCAAAACGATGAGAAATATTTTGCTTTCGATGGCGAAGAAGCAATGGGTAACTCGCACGGCGTCCCACTTTTTTCATCGCGCCTAAACGCCAACCAAAATCTTGTTGTAAACGTTGGAGAAATGCTTGGTCAGATAACTCAAGAACTGCTTGGGCTTCTTCAGGGTGCAGACACCAAACTAAAGACATTCTATTGTCACTCATTGGCAATAAAGCAACAGGGCCATTTTCAGTAAAACGTTCAAAGGCTCTACCTTGATGAGGTTCTTGAGTCACAATATTGGCAATGACAGCCACTTGTTCAAAATCTTGCTCAGAAAGCTCTAAACCAATTTTCTGACAGCAGGTTGAAACCGCACCATCTGCTGCCACCAACAGTTTTGCGTCAAGCTGCTCACCGCTTTTCAACGTAATATGGGTACAGTCTTGCTCGCGCTCGATATCGGTAACAGAGTCAGGGCAAAACAGCGTAATGGATGCGCTGCTATCTAATAATTCTTGATATACGCGACCAACATCGGCTAATTCGACAACATACCCTAGTGCTTCAACGCCAATCTCTTGCTTGGTAATTTCCGTCATCCCAGCATGAGAGCGGTCAGAAACGTGGATATGTTCAATAGGTGTGACAAACGGTTCTAATGAAGTCCAGAGCTGTAGTTGACGCAACAGATTGACAGTACCGTAAGACAATGCGATTGAACGAGAGTCAAAACCAGGGTGCATATCTGACTGCGCTTTAAAAGGCTCAACGACGGCAATGCGGAGCTTTCCCTGGGACAAATGGTCAATCGCCAATGCTAACGTTGCACCAGCCATGGCACCACCAGCAATGACTACATCATATTGCTTCATGCTAACCTCTGGACCATCTACGATTAATGAATAGTATGCTTTTTATCGCTACTTTCAGGGCGAACACCAAACTCAGCATGAATCGTTAGTACGCAAGCTTTGATGTGTTCAATCACTTGTTCTAGCAATTGCGCTTGTTCACCGAGGTCGTCATCTTCATCAATGCCTAATTTGGCAATCTCTTCTAAGTCAGCCAATGCTTCTTTAGCGTCATCTGACGCTTTATTTAGCGCAACACCTGCTAGACCTAAACCAGAAATAAAGTGGTTTACGAAATCGGACACGCTGTCAGCCAACGCGAATAAGCCTTCTTCTCCCGGCTCATCTGGCAATAATAAAGACAGCTCCATCGACGTGCCCGTGAGTTCATTGACAGTAACAGTGAATACGCTTTGAGCAAAAGCTAACGCGGTAGAAGGCCAACCCATACCATCATTGGTGTAGTCAAACAGAATAGGCTGCCAAGTTTGATCATTAATCGCCAATCCACCACTTAACATGCCGACAAATAAGCCATGTAATTCCGCAGGTGTTACTGCTAGGCTTGCAGATTGCAGTTCAGCAGCAATAGATTGGTATTCAGGAAGGGTGATTTCACTCATAACTTGGCTCATTCTTGCATAATAATGTATTGGTATATCCTACCATCAAGGTTAGTGGTCTGAAACGGCTATCAAATTCAATTTTGAACAGCATTTGCTCAATTTGCCCAATTCCTGTGTGATCTCGTCATCATTTCTCTTTCTGTGATGGGAAATGCTTGAATCTTAATAGCGGTTTTCCTATAGTTTGCTCCTCGGTAGTTGTATGAAGCAACACCTTAGATAGCGCGAATATAGAGTTTATTCATCATGAGCAATCAAGCGATCGACGTTGAAATATTAGGCAAAGTTACACGAGTGAATTGTCCGACAGGACAAGAAGAGTCTCTTGTTGCAGCGGCAAAAGATCTGGATCGCCGATTGAAAGAAATGAGCGAACGTACTAAGGTAACCAATGAAATCCAACTGCTGACCTTCGCTGCATTGAATATTTGTTATGAGTTGCACACCAAGTCATACGAATCAAACGGTCAACAGCAAGAAATTACTGAGCGAATGGAAAAGCTCACTGCGTCTCTTGAGAACGCACTAAGCAAAGTTACGCAAGGACAGCAGTAAATACAAAATTTACCCTGGGGTGTGCGTCAGCAGGATTTAAGTCCCTGAGCCGATAAGCAATACCTAAGGGTTAGTATTTGGTAACTATTGAGCAAGCTCGGCATGTACCGAGAAGCCTACGGTTGTCATTGCTGATCCGCCTTGAACCAGCTGGTTCAAGGGCCACAATCCTCAACGGCACCCTGGGGTATTCTCTCTATGTCAGACCTCTCTCGACAAGACTTCCGCAAACTGATTCGTGAAAAGCGCAACGCATTGTGTAGCGATACGCAATTCCAAGCGGGGATCGACCTTGTCACTCAGTTCTCTCAACTTCCTGAAATCCAGCAAGCACAGCATATTGCTATTTATCTTTCTGCTGACGGTGAACTTGATACCAAGCCGCTCATTGAGTGGTTGTGGCAACAGGGAAAATCGGTTTATTTACCTGTCATCCATCCGTTTTCCAAAGGTCAGTTACTGTTTCTTCTGTACGTAAGTGATGATCAATTGGTCTACAACAAATACGGCATCTTAGAGCCCAAACTGGACATCCGCCACCTCAAGCCCGTTCGTCAACTTGATATCATTTGTACACCTTTGGTTGGATTCGACAGCATCGGCCACCGCTTAGGCATGGGCGGAGGGTATTATGACCGTACCCTGTCTCATTGGTTTATAACCGGAGAAGGTGCCAAGCCTGTTGGTATCGCTCACGACTGCCAACATGTAGAACGCTTACCAATTGAAAGCTGGGACATTCCATTACCTAAGATCGTGACCCCAAGCCGAATATGGCAATGGGAAAGTGGCAAGTAAGCCGCTATAATCACGCCCGCAAACGTTAACGAACATCTATTCAGGAGATTGGCATGACTCAAGATGAAATGAAAAAAGCGGCTGGTTGGGCAGCACTAAAATATGTTGAGAAAGGCAGCATTGTCGGTGTTGGTACTGGCTCTACCGTGAATCACTTCATCGATGCACTAGGCACTATCAAAGACGATATTAAAGGTGCAGTGTCTAGCTCTGTCGCTTCAACTGAGCGCCTTAAAGAGCTTGGTATTGAAGTATACGAGTGTAACGACGTAATGAAGCTGGATGTGTATGTTGATGGCGCAGACGAAATTAACCCAGCACGTGAAATGATCAAAGGCGGCGGCGCGGCTCTGACTCGTGAGAAAATTGTCGCAGCAATCTCTGATAAGTTTGTATGTATTGTTGACGGCACCAAAGCAGTTGACGTACTAGGTCAGTTCCCACTACCTGTAGAAGTGATCCCAATGGCACGCTCTTACGTTGCGCGCGAATTAGTAAAACTGGGCGGTGACCCGGCTTACCGTGAAGGCGTTGTGACTGACAACGGCAACGTAATTCTGGATGTACACAACATGCAGATTACTAACCCGAAAGAAATGGAAGACAAGATCAACGGTATCGCGGGTGTGGTGACTGTGGGTCTTTTTGCTCACCGTGGTGCTGACGTCGTAATCACAGGTACACCAGAAGGTGCAAAAATTGAAGAATAAATAACAGCTCAAATCGACCTATCTGGTTCACTTTTCTGTTATTTCATTACATACGGTGCTGCAAGGCACCGTTTTTTATTCCTTTCTCTAAGAAAATTATCTCTTATTCCGTAATTTTCTTACCCAAAGCAATTTTTTTTTGTTACTTTATTGAACAGAAGACGCACAAGGAAACGTTTGTCCTCCTACAAAACTATCAATTATCCCCTTTTTAATAGTTTTGCCCAATGTGCGCCACATTAGCCCACCTTTCCATTTTAAGGACGAGAAAAATGGCCAAAGTTTCACTGGAAAAACAAAAGATTAAGATCCTCTTGTTAGAGGGACTCCACCCTTCTTCAGTTGAAGTTCTTCAAGCAGCTGGTTATACCAACATTGAGTACCATAAAGGTTCCCTTCCGGAAGAAGAATTGATTGAAGCGGTTAAAGACGTGCACTTCATCGGTATTCGCTCCCGTACGAACCTATCCGAAGAGGTAATCAATGCGGCGAATAAACTGGTTGCAATTGGCTGTTTTTGTATCGGTACTAACCAAGTAAACCTAGACGCAGCAGCAAAACGCGGCATTCCTGTGTTTAATGCACCGTTCTCTAACACACGCAGTGTGGCTGAGCTGGTACTTGGTCAAATCCTACTACTTCTGCGTGGCATTCCTGAAAAGAATGCGCTTGCACATCGCGGTATTTGGAAGAAAAGTGCTGACAACTCTTACGAAGCACGTGGCAAACGTCTTGGCATTATCGGATACGGCCACATTGGTACGCAGCTAGGTATTATTGCCGAAAACTTAGGTATGCGCGTTTACTACTACGATATCGAAAACAAGCTGTCCCTTGGTAATGCGACGCAAGTACATACCATGAGTGAACTACTAAACAAGTGTGACGTAATTTCTCTGCACGTTCCTGAAACGCCAGAAACAAAAAATATGATGGGTGAAGCTGAGTTTGCTCGCATGAAGCCAGGCTCAATCTTTATTAATGCAGCACGCGGCACTGTCGTGGATATTCCAGCGCTTTGCCATAGTTTAGAAGCAGGTCATATTGCGGGCGCTGCGATTGATGTATTCCCAACAGAACCGAAAACGAATGCCGACCCGTTCGAATCTCCTTTGCAGAAGTTCGATAATGTCATTCTCACTCCACACGTTGGTGGTTCAACGCAAGAAGCACAAGAGAACATCGGTGTTGAGGTCGCAGGAAAACTGGCGAAGTACTCTGACAACGGCTCTACGCTTTCAAGCGTAAACTTCCCAGAGGTGTCACTGCCAGAGCACGGTGGTGAATGCTCTCGCTTGCTTCACATCCATAAAAACCGTCCTGGTATTCTTACTCAGATCAACACCATCTTCGCGGAAGACGGCATTAACATTGCCGCACAGTACCTACAAACAGCCGCTGAAATCGGCTACGTAGTGATCGATGTTGAAACCGAGCGCTCAGAAGAAGCGCTAGCGAAACTGAAAAGTATTGAAGGCACTATCCGTGCTCGTATCCTTCACTAATCACTAATTTGTGAAGCAGAAATAACAAAGGCAGGGAATACCCTGCCTTTTCTTTTTGCACCCAGTATTACTTCAGCTTGTAAATCACGTCAACTTGATCGCGAATAATCATGGTAGAATCCTGGTAGCTGTTTGCCCCTTCTTTACTGTCCATCGCCATCGAGCGCATTAGAACAGGCTGAACGTGCATCTGTCTGTAATTGATCTGCCAGACATCACCCAATTTTTTCTCAAAGCCAGTAGCCAGTGACGCTGCTTTTTCTCGCGCATCTTGGATAGCCGCCATGCGTGCCTTTTGCTGATACTCAGCCTGGTTGCTTACCTTAAGTTGAATATTATCAACCTGATTAATCCCTGCTTCTAACGCCATATCTAGGTACTGGTTTAGGTTTTTTAGATCCGTAACCGTCACATCAATGCTACGAGAAGCGCGATAACCAACGAGCTCTGCTTTACCAGATTTAGGGTAGTGGTATTGAGGCGCAAGGTATAAATTCGAGCTGGTAACATTGTCTTTTGATAAGCCAGCATCAGACAGATTTTTCAGAAATTGCTCAACGGTTTTGTCAACTGACTGCTTGGCCTGTTCAGCAGTCATTGTCGTGTCTACCACTTTTACAGAAAACGTCGCCATATCTGGTGTAGCAATAACTTCACCATAACCTGTCGTCGTTACGTGAGCAAATTCAGGCGAGTTCGCCAACACTGAAGCACTAGTAAGGCTGAGTGCAGAAGCCAGCAAAAATGAATACAGTCTCATTCAATAAATCCATCCATACAAAAATAAAGTACTTACTCTCAGCAGAAAGGCTCAAGATTCAGACAAAACTATCACTACTGAGAAAGTGTATGGTTTCATAATAGAAACTTCTGTCGATTATCCAAGCACTCAGAATGACTTCTAACACAACTTTGACTATGTAACATTGGCGTAATTTTTCAACGAAACACTCTGTCGACAATGAACCCATCGATGCGACAATGAACTTATTGAGGTAAGTGTCGCTGAGCATACCCGACTATCGCGTGTGAGATTTCTTGTAGAACCCCCGTTTCCAGTTGCCAATGATGCCAATAAATCCGATGGGACATTAAGAAACCGGGAGTAACATCAACCAACGCGCCACGCTCTAGCTCGTCGGTAATTTGCAAACGAGGGATTAAGCAATAGGCTACACCAGCTAACGCCACTTTTAGAAACGCTTCAGAGCTGCTGATGTTATGGTGAATGACGCTATCAGGGCTGACATTGAAATGCTCGGTAAGAAAGGTTTTATGTAGGTCATCATATTGATCATACGAAACGGCCGGCGCCTTGGCCAAAGTCTGGTTATTAACGCCTTGAGCAAAGTAACGCTGATAAAACTCCGGGCTCGCGACACAAACGTAATCAACACGTCCCAAGTAATCCGCTCTACAGCCAGGTATCGGCTGGGATTCTAAGCTGATCGCCCCCGTCACTTCGCCACTTTTTAGCTTTTCGATGGAACGAGATTCACCATAGATAGTGAGTTTGAGTTCAACCTGACGCTGCTTCATGACATCTTGCAGTGCAGGCAGTAGCCAAGTAGCAAGGCTATCAGCATTGGTCGCCAAAGAGAGTTGTACAGGTCGAGTACTGGTATCATTCTTGAGTTCGGGTAGAATTTCATGCTCGAGTAAGCGCACTCGACGATAAAGGCCTAATAACTTTTTACCAATCGGCGTTGGCTTGGGTGGTTGACTACGAACCAAAACGGGTTGTGCAAGAAACTTCTCTAATTGTTTAATACGTTGAGAAATCGCTGATTGCGAGACAAATAAATGCTCAGCTGCACGCTCAAAGCTCCCCTGATAAACCACGGCATCTAATGCCTCAATCCATTTGTAGTCCAACCCTCTCATCCTACTCTTCCTCTCCTGATAAAACACCAACCCTTAAATTAGCTTGGCTAATATAATATTAAAATCATTAATTATACTTATTTAGATAAACTCTTTATCTTTCACTCTTCTGAGAATTTATTGGTTATTTTGAAGTGAGGTGAAGTGTGAGCTTGTGGGTTCTATTGCAAGGGTTTGGTTTAGGGGCATCAATGATCATTCCGATCGGCGCACAAAATGCGTATGTCTTAAATCAAGGCATAAAGCGCAATCATCACCTGACGACTGCCACTATTTGTAGCATCCTAGATATGATCTTCATTTCTCTAGGTATCTTTGGTGGTGGTGCGATTTTGTCTCAAAATGAAATCTTGCTAACATCGGTGACGCTTGGTGGTATTGCCTTCCTGAGCTTTTATGGATTACTGTCACTTAAGAGTGCGTTTAAGTCAGACAGTGACTCAGAGTCAAAAGGTGAAGTCGTCGCTCGTGGTCGTCGAACGGTCATATTAGGTGCGTTAGCCGTCACAGTACTTAACCCACACTTGTACTTAGATACCGTCGTTATTCTGGGCTCTATTGGTGGGCAGTTTGAAGGCCATGACCGAATTGCTTTTGCACTAGGTACGATGATGGCTTCCTTTGTTTGGTTCTATACCTTGTCGATAGGAGCCGCAAAACTAGGCCCAACCCTATCAAAGCCAAGAGTGAAAAAAGGCATCGACATCGCGGTCGCAGTAATGATGTTCACGATAGCGTATATTTTAGCTAGTGAACTTATTGAAAAGTACTGGTAATCAACAGGACAACAAAGACATGGAGTCACTAAAGCGTATCTATGATATCAATAGAGAGCGACTCAACGCGCTCTCTATTCCTTTTCGGGAATGGCAGCATGAAGCCATCTTAGACTTTGACACGGATATAAGAATTGCGTCCGAGCTTGGATGGACAGGCACGCACACCAAAAGCCTCTTCTTAAAACTTAAAGGACAAGGCTACGCAATTTATCTAACAGAAAAAGACTCTCGCCTCGATGCCAAACAAATAAAAGCCGTCACAGGCAAACGCCCCTCAATTTGTGACGACGATGAAATGGTCGAAGTGTTAGGTTGTTTGCCTGGAGCGGTATGTCCGATTGGCTTACCTGAATATGTCACGCTCATTGTTGATACAACCCTGTATCAACACGAAGAGTTGCTCTATACGCCAGGATTGCCTGAATTCACCTTTGGCTTTGCAGGTAAACATCTAAAACGTCTATTGCTTGCCGGTAATCACATTCTTTATGAGATATAAAAAAGCGAGGCCAATTGGCCTCGCTTTCGAATATCTACCGCTTGTATTAAGCGTCGATTTTGTTCAGATGAACATCCATTTGTGGGAATGGAATTTCGATACCATTTTCATCCAATGCTTCTTTAATACCTTGCATTGCATCAAAGTATACGCCCCAGTAATCTGCAGTTTTCACCCATGGGCGAACCACAAAGTTTACTGAAGAGTCTGCCAGCGTAAGTACGCCGATTGTGATATCAGGATCTTTCAAGATACGCGGATCTTTTTCTAGCGTCTCGCGAATTACTTTCTTCGTTAGTTTAAGATCCGCTTTGTATGACACACCAATCACTAGGTCGACACGTCGCGTTGCATGACGAGAGTAGTTAGTAATTGCACCACCGATTACTGACGAGTTAGGCACAACAACCATCTTGTTGTCTGGTGTTTTTAGAACAGTTTGGAAGATTTGAATTGCTTCAACACTACCCGCTACACCGCCAATTTCTACGTAGTCGCCAGATTTGAATGGACGGAACGCAACAATGAGTACACCAGCTGCAAAGTTTGATAGTGAACCTTGTAGCGCAAGACCAACAGCAAGACCTGCCGCACCGATTACAGCCACGACTGAAGCGGTTTGAACGCCTAATCGACCAAGAGCGGCGATAAGTACGATTACAAATAGCAAGTAACGAACAAGACCGTGAATAAATTCAACGACAGCCTTATCCATGTTTTTCTTTTCTAGTACTTTAGAAACACTACCAGCGACTGCTTTAACGATAATATTACCGATAAACAGAATAAGCAGCGCAGAGATAATGTTCACACCGTACTGAACCAGTAGATCTGAGTTGTTTGTCAGCCAAGTTTCAGCCTGAGTTAGACCATCCGTTAAAGTGGTATCGATACCCACCGATTCACCTGCCATAATTCTTATCCTCAAAAATAAAGATATATAAATCCAATTGCCGTTAATTTATGAACCTTGTTTTTTAAAGGCTCTTTTCTAAAACAACATCCCTATTGCCCCACTGAACAGTGTCAGATTTTTGGCACAATATCCCAACTTTGACTTTTTCAAAGTCAGAGTTTCGCAAAGATATGCAAAACAAGACTTTATCAGAGTTTTCTGATATTGGCTTGTTACAGGTTACGCAATGCACTCTTATTTCGCCACTCCTATGACTGATATTCCTATGTTTTTATTTAAAAACGTTAAAGGGGGAACATCCCACCAGAAAATACAACCTGACGCATAAAGATATCAATAGGAAAACAGGGAAAGAAACATAGGGGCAAAATGATAGACATAAAAAAACCCGCTCAAACAGCGGGTTTTTAAGTAACTTAATCAGCAACGATTATAGTACGTCAACTGCGTTTAGGTCAGCAAATGCTTGCTCTAGACGAGCTACCATTGAAGCTTGACCAGCACGTAGCCATACGCGTGGATCGTAGTACTTCTTGTTTGGTGCATCTTCACCAGTTGGGTTACCGATTTGACCTTGTAGGTAATCGTGGTTTTCAGCTTCGAACTTACGGATACCATCCCAAGTTGCCCACTGTGTATCAGTATCGATGTTCATTTTGATAACACCGTAACCGATAGACTCACGGATTTCTTCTAGAGAAGAACCTGAACCACCGTGGAATACGAAGTTTAGAGAGTTCGCTGGAAGACCGAATTTCTCAGAAACGTGCGCTTGAGAATCACGTAGGATAGTTGGAGTTAGAACAACGTTACCTGGCTTGTACACGCCGTGTACGTTACCGAAAGATGCTGCGATAGTGAAACGGTGGCTGATTGCGCTTAGTTTCTCGTATGCGTATGCAACGTCTTCTGGAGAAGTGTATAGCTCAGACGCATCCATATCAGAGTTGTCAACGCCGTCTTCTTCACCACCAGTACAACCTAGTTCGATTTCTAGAGTCATGTTCATTTTAGCCATGCGCTCTAGGTACTTAGCAGAAATCTCGATGTTCTCTTCTAGAGACTCTTCAGAAAGGTCGATCATGTGAGAAGAGAACAGAGGCTTACCAGTTTGCGCGAAGTACTCTTCACCAGCGTCTAGTAGACCGTCGATCCAAGGAAGTAGTTTCTTAGCAGCGTGGTCAGTGTGTAGGATTACTGGTACACCGTAAGCTTCAGCTACAGCGTGAACGTATTTCGCACCAGCAACAGCACCTAGGATTTGAGCTTCTTGACCTTCAAGTTTTAGACCTTTACCAGCAAAGAAAGCAGCGCCACCGTTAGAGAATTGAACGATAACTGGAGCTTTAACTTTTGCAGCTGCTTCAAGTACTGCGTTTACAGAGTCAGTACCCACACAGTTTACTGCTGGAAGTGCAAAGCTATTTTCTTTTGCAACTTCAAATACTTTCTGAACGTCATCGCCAGAGATAACACCTGGTTTTACGAAGTCGAAGATCTTAGACATGGATGTAATCCTATTTATCTGTCGTTTTTAAACAAAACTTGTTAAGTTGAAAATCTTGCAAACGTTTGCTCACAACTGAGGCTATTCTAGCAGAGTTCCTCACACGTTGCAGCAAACAAGAAAGCGGGAGAATCACTCCCCCGCTTTGCTTTAATTACTTAGCGCGTGCTTCTAGCATTTCTACTGCTGGAAGAACTTTACCTTCTACGAACTCAAGGAAAGCGCCGCCACCTGTAGAGATGTAAGAAACGTCAGCTTTGATACCGAACTTGTCGATAGCTGCTAGCGTGTCACCACCACCTGCAACAGAGAAGCCTTCAGATGCTGCGATAGCTTCTGAGATACCTTTAGTACCTGCTTCGAAGTTCTTGAATTCGAATACGCCTACTGGACCGTTCCATAGGATAGTCTTCGCGTTCTTAAGGATTTCTGCTAGTTCAGCTGTTGAATCTGGGCCAAGGTCGAAGATCATGTCGTCGTCTTGTACTTCAGAAACGTGCTTAATTTCTGCTTCTGCGTTTTCGTCGAATGCTTTCGCACATGCAACATCAGTTGCTACTGGAATTGCACACTCATCCATTAGCTTCTTAGCAGTGTCTACTAGATCCGCTTCGTATAGAGACTTACCAACGTTGTGGCCAGCAGCTGCGATAAATGTGTTAGCAATACCACCACCAACAACTAGTTGGTCAGCGATTTTAGATAGAGACTCAAGTACAGTTAGCTTAGTAGAAACTTTTGAACCACCTACGATAGCAACCATTGGGCGAGCTGGGTTGTCCATTGCTTTACCTAGCGCTTCAAGCTCGTTTGCTAGAAGAGGGCCAGCACAAGCGATAGGTGCGTGCATACCAACACCATGAGTTGACGCTTGAGCGCGGTGAGCCGTACCGAATGCATCCATTACGAATACGTCACATAGTGCTGCGTATTTCTTAGATAGCTCTTCGTCGTTTTTCTTTTCGCCTTTGTTAAAGCGAACGTTTTCTAGAACAACAAGTTCACCAGCGTTTAGCTCTAGGCCATCTAGGTAGTCTTTTGCTAGCTTAACTTCACAATCTAGTGCGTCGTTTAGGTAGTTAACAACTGGTTGTAGAGAGAACTCTTCAGCGTATTCACCTTCAGTTGGGCGACCTAGGTGAGACGTAACCATTACTTTAGCGCCTGCTTCTAGGCAGTGCTTAATAGTTGGAAGAGATGCGATGATACGTGCATCTGAAGTTACTTTACCGTCTTTTACTGGCACGTTTAGGTCAGCACGGATAAATACACGTTTACCTGCAAGATCCAGGTCAGTCATCTTGATTACAGACATGATGTGTCCTCTCAAATATTGATAATTAAAGTTTTTGAAAACTCGGCAACCCTGCCAAGCCTGTTAATTCTTCAAACTGGTTATAGATGATATGGAGATATCATGGATTTATTTCAAGGCTTGAAATAAAAATTCTCCATCACTTCTTCGTCATTACTGCTCCACTTGAGAAGAAGCTTGCATTGCTAAGGCAGTATCCAGCATCCGGTTAGCAAAGCCCCATTCGTTGTCGCACCAAACGAGCATTTTTACGAGTTGCCCGTTACTCACTCTAGTCTGGCTTCCATCAACAATCGCACTATGGGGGTCGTGGTTAAAGTCGATGGAAACGAGTGGCGATTCAGTATAGTCAACAATGTTACGTAATGTACACTGAGATGCGTTAACAATGGTTTGATTTACGTCATTAACTTTCACATTTGTATTAATTGTGACACTTAAATCCATTGCGGTGACGTTAACGGTTGGGACACGAACAGAAATTGCTTCGAATTTGTTGGAAAATTTCGGGAAGATTCTTTCAATCCCCTTATGCAACTTGGTGTCAACCGGAATAATAGATTGGCTCGCTGCGCGGGTACGGCGTAGATCGTTATGGTACGCATCGATTACTTGCTGATCGTTCATGGAAGAGTGAATCGTGGTTATGGTACCGGACTCAATACCGAAGGCTTCGTCTAACACTTTAATGATGGGAACGATACAGTTGGTAGTACAAGAGCCATTGGAGACAACACGATGCTCGTCTTTCAGAGTTTCGTGGTTCACACCATAGATAATCGTATTATCTATGTCGTTTGCGCCCGGGTGTGAAAACAGCACTTTCTTCGCGCCAGCTTCTATATGCGCTTGCCCATCAGCTTGTGAACCAAACACGCCAGTGCAATCCAAGACAATATCGACTTCTAAATCACGCCAAGGAAGTAGTTCGAGTTCAGAGAGGTGAAGAATGCGAATAGAGTCATATTCGCCGCTGTCATGATGAACATGCAAGTGTTCTTGGTCGTGGGAGATTTTTTTTCCGAAGCGACCATGACTAGTGTCATATTGCAGTAGGTGCGCCATCGCTTCTGGCTGCGCTAATTCGTTAACCGCCACAACCTTGATCTGCTGATGTTTTCCGCTTTCATATACGGCTCGCAGAACATTACGACCTATACGTCCAAATCCATTGATCGCAACCTTTAGCATTTATCCTTCGCCCTACCAAAAATTTCGTGTCACAGATACTACCTGATCAGGCTGAAAAACGCACCTGTTGAATCATAGTAAAGCAGGATTAAAAAAGGCCGAGACAATGCTCGGCCTTATTACAACAATAATTAAAATGCGACGTCTAAACCTAACCAGTAGCGACGACCATCTTCGACATATCCGTATTCTTCGTAACTGATTTCCTCATCCAGCAAGTTATAGATCGCGCCTTTAATACGAGTATTATCGGTTAACTGGTATGTCACACCAGCGTCCACAAAGGTATAAGCAGGCTCTACGATACTGTTTCTTGATGGGCCAGTAACCGGATCCATTTCTTTACCTCGGTAAGTGACTTTCGCCCAGCTTTCTAGATCTGTTGTTGTTTGCCAAGTTACATCCACATTGAACAGATGCTTTGGTAACTGCTGCAGCGGCATGCCTTTGTATTCACCTGTTTTTTGCTCTGAGTCGGTAAATGTGTAACTCGAACTGAGGTAAATGGTTTCCGTTAATGGCGATGCTAAGGTCGCTTCAATACCTTGTGTGACCGCTTCGTCCACGTTAATGCGGTACGTTGGATCTGCACCCCATTGGTTTGGTCCATCTGTACAGATGGTATCTGGACAAACAACACGTGTGATCTTGTCTTTGAACTCATTATGGAACGCAGTCAAAGAGACATCTAAACCAGAGTCACCTTGATACAAGACACTGATTTCTTTGTTTAGCGACGTTTCAGGGTCAAGGTCTGGGTTACCGTAGATATTACCGCCGCCACTGACTTGCGCCCAACCAGGAGTAATTTCACGTAATTGCGGAGAACGGAAACCTGTTGCCACGCCACCTTTCACAGTCCAAGACGGGTCAACTCGCCATACACCATAGACACGCGGACTAAAGTGCGCGCCATAGTTTTCGTCATGATCTAGACGACCACCAAGCGTAACGCTAAACGGATCGGCGACTCTCCATTCATCTTCAATGAAAACAGCCCACTGCGTATTCGATGTTTCGGTCTTCGATGACGCTTTGTTGGAGGTGAAATCCTCAAGCTCTGCATGAGTGGCGTCCACACCAGTCGTCAACGTATGGTTTCCAATACCAGTCACCAAGCTCGATTTGAACGTGGTGTTGGTGATCGTCATCTCACGAGATTTGTTCTCGCTCTCTTCACGTTGTAAGTAAGTATCTGAGATGCCAACCGAGTCCCAGTCGCCATTGTGACTTAGCGTTACATAATTACGACGATATTCGTTGAGTGAATCCTCACAACCTCTTCGGCAACCCGTCGTTGGTACGGAAAGGCCAACGTTACCGCGACGACTTTGTGCCGATGTGCCCCCCTCTAATTGCACAGAGTGGCGATCATTAATCTGGTAGGTCAGTTTTGAAGAGATACTTTGCATATCTTTATCTTCATAACCGTATTCAATATCGTCTTCTTCTCTTGCGGTATACTGACCGTATACTTGGAGAGATAGATTTTCGGCTAGCGGCCCATTGACGAAGAAATTCGCGCTCTGCTCTCCGCCCGAGCGACTGTTTTCTTGCAGAACCGTGCCTAGCTGAACATTACCTGTCCACTCCATCGCGTCTTTTCGCGTGATCACGTTAATTACACCACCAATCGCATCAGAGCCATAAAGCGTCGACATTGGACCACGGATAACTTCAATTCGCTCAATCGCTTGAAGAGGGGGTAACCAGCCTTGTTCGATACCAGGGCCGTCACTATTTGGGCGAGTTTCACGTGTGCTTTGACGTTTACCATCGACCAGTATCAAAGTGTATTTAGAACCCATACCACGGATACTGATATCGGTAGTGTCACCACCACCTGTTACGACGACACCAGGCACGCTTTTTAGTGCATCAGTCACATCGCGGTAATAACGAGAGTCCAACTCCTCACGTGAAATCACACTAATACTTGCAGGCGCGTCCGCTTGAGATTGCTCATAACTTGATGCAGTTACAACCACTGTTTCCATTTTAGAAACCGCATCATTAGCAAACACATGAGGGACACTGACGAAGGCTAAAATACCAGTTGCAGTAATAACTGGTAGTCTAAGAGTAGACATCTACATCTCCATAATTGATAATGATTATTATTTTCGAAAGTGAATTATTCACAAATAGAATGAGATGCATAGTGAGAGTTATGGAACGGTTCTTCCCATTTATGGAACCCGTGCATAACGCAGTAAGGAGTAAATGAAATATGCACGACTTAGCATCAATTCGAGCCTTTGATGCGCTCAATCAGCATAAGAGTTTGACCGCCGCTGCCAAGGCCCTTAACCAGCCTAAATCAACGCTGAGTCGTCGCTTAGCACAATTAGAAGAAGATTTCGGTCAGGCTCTAACCGCAAGACAAGGTAACCGATTAGTTCTGACAAGAGCGGGAGAAATTTTTGCCCACTACAGTCGCCAGATTCTTGAGCTAAGTGAAGAGAGTTATGACGCGCTTCAAGGTTTAACAAACCAAGTTTCAGGGCCGCTACATATTGTTTGTCACACAGCATTAGTTAGAAGTTGGCTAGGTGGTGTGCTCAACGGTTTTCTTGCCGATAATCCTGACGTTAGGGTTCAACTTACCAGTGACTTTTCTGAAGCGCACCATGACCCAGATTTGTTCATCTGGCTCGGTGAGCGTAAAGATCTCGATTGGCGCAAAGAGGTATTAGGCTCATTTCGTTACACGCCCTTTGCCTCTCCAGCTTATCTTGATAAGCACGGTTCGATCCTGCACCCCAAAGAGCTTGAAGCGCATCCGTGGATCGATTTTGGCTCGGTACAAGAAAATGGATTGATGCTCACACACCCTCAACACGGTGAGTTCTTTTTAGAGCCATTTGTGAGTCGCTTATACAGCGACAACATCGCAATGCAGATCGACAGCATCGCGAATGGTCATGGTATTGGACTGTTGCCAACTTGGACAGCAAGCGGCTACGAGAAACATCATCCGGGTCGAATCACACCTTGCTTAGAAGGTTGGCTTTCAGAGCCCATCTCCATTAACTGCTATACGCCTGCAGGAAGACCGCCATTACGCTTATCCGTACTTTTAGACTGTATTCACCAAAGCATTCCACAAGGTTGGAAAACCTGACAAAAAACAAAGAAGGCCATCGCAATGATGGCCTTTCCAACTTTATTATCTAACAGTCGTCCTTTACGTTCGGACTATTGAGACAATCTAGCAATTACGCTAGCAATTCTTTTGCTGTGTTCACTACGTTTTCAGTCGTGAAGCCAAACATCTCGAATAGCTGACCAGCAGGTGCAGATTCACCAAATGTCGTCATGCCGATGATGCGACCATCGAAACCAACGTACTTGTACCAGAAGTCAGCAATACCTGCTTCGATAGCGATGCGTGCCGTTACGTCTGATGGCAATACTGCTTCACGGTAAGCGGCGTCTTGTTTGTCGAATGCATCTGTTGATGGCATTGAAACCACGCGTACTTTCTTACCTTCTGCTGTTAGTTGAGTCGCAGCTTCTACTGCTAGCTCAACTTCAGAGCCTGTTGCGATAAGGATAAGCTCTGGCTTGCCTTCGCAATCTTTCAGGATGTAAGCACCTTTCGCGATGTTCGCTACTTGCTCAGCTGTACGATCTTGTTGCGCTAAGTTTTGACGAGAGAAGATAAGTGCTGTTGGTGCATCTTTACGTTCAATCGCTAGTTTCCATGCTACGGCAGACTCAACCTGGTCACATGGACGCCATGTGCTCATGTTTGGCGTTACGCGTAGAGATGCCATTTGCTCAACAGGTTGGTGAGTTGGGCCATCTTCGCCAAGACCAATCGAATCGTGCGTGTACACTTGGATGTTCTGAATTTTCATCAGCGCAGCCATACGCATTGCGTTACGAGCGTATTCCATGAACATTAGGAATGTTGCGCCGTAAGGAACGAAACCACCGTGCAATGCGATACCGTTGATGATAGCGGTCATACCGAATTCACGTACACCGTAGTGGATGTAGTTGCCAGAGAAGTCATCCGTTTCTAGAGACTTAGAACCAGACCACATGGTCAGGTTAGAAGGCGCTAGGTCAGCAGAACCACCCATAAACTCAGGAAGCATTTGACCAAACGCTTCTAGTGCATTTTGCGATGCTTTACGTGATGCAATGTTCGCTGGGTTTGCTTGAAGATCAGCAATGATTTGGTTCGCTTTTTCTTCCCATTCCGCTGGAAGTTCGCTGTTTAGACGACGTTTAAGCTCTGCTGCTTCTGCAGGGTAAGCTGCTGCGTATGCTTCAAACTTTTCATTCCAAGCCGCTTCTTTCGCTGCACCTGCTTCTTTTGCGTCCCACTCAGCGTAAACATCTGCAGGGATTTCAAATGGACCGTACTCCCAACCTAGGTATTCGCGAGCCGCTTGAATCTCATCGTGACCTAATGGCGCACCGTGACAGTCGTGCGAACCAGACTTGTTAGGAGAACCGAAACCGATAATTGTTTTAGTACAGATTAGAGTCGGACGAGGATCCGCTTTAGCCGCTTCAATCGCTGCGTTGATTGCTTCAGGATCGTGACCGTCTACCGCTGGGATTACGTGCCAGCCGTAAGCTTCAAAACGCTTAGGTGTATCGTCAGAGAACCAACCTTCAACGTGACCGTCGATAGAGATACCGTTGTCATCCCAAAACGCGATCAGTTTGCCTAGACCTAATGTCCCAGCAAGAGAACATGCTTCATGCGAGATGCCTTCCATTAGACAGCCGTCACCCATGAACACATACGTAAAGTGGTCAACGATGTCGTGACCTTCTTTGTTGAACTGTGCCGCTAGTGCTTTCTCTGCGATAGCCATACCAACAGCATTAGTGATGCCTTGGCCAAGAGGACCCGTTGTTGTCTCGATACCAGGCGCGTAGCCGTACTCTGGGTGACCTGGGGTTTTTGAGTGCAATTGACGGAAGTTTTTCAGATCATCAATAGATAGCTCATAACCGCTTAAGTGCAGTAGAGAGTAAATAAGCATTGAGCCGTGACCGTTTGATAGCACGAAGCGGTCGCGGTCGGCCCACTCTGGGTTTGATGGGTTGTGGTTTAGGTGAGAGCGCCAAAGAACTTCAGCGATATCAGCCATACCCATTGGTGCGCCTGGGTGGCCTGAGTTAGCTTGTTGAACACTATCCATGCTTAGAGCACGAATTGCATTGGCAAGATGTTTACGAGACGACATGTCTGCTCCTGAGTACATTAAGCGAAACGAAAAGTAGGTCATAATTCTCTCAAAGCCCTGTTGGGTGTGCAAACGTTTTCCAGTCCAAAACCTCACAAATATTGCACCTTTCGCGCCAAATCGTTCGAAGTTCTTAAAATTATCAATAAATCAGGCAAACGTTTGGTTATAACAAAAACCAAAAAAGAGCTTGTAATTCGAGCAATCAAATTTAGAATAGACGTCTAGATGTAGATACACCTACAAAAATTAGTATTAATTTGCGCTGGAGAGTTTATCATTCCCCAGTTTTAAACCAGATATAGTGGAGCTAACATGGCTAAGCACCTGTTTACTTCTGAGTCAGTATCAGAAGGTCATCCAGATAAAATTGCAGACCAGATTTCTGATGCGGTTCTTGACGCGATTCTAGAGCAAGATCCAAAGGCTCGTGTTGCATGTGAGACTTACGTTAAAACCGGTATGGTAATGGTGGGTGGTGAAATCACGACTTCAGCATGGGTAGACATCGAAGAGTTAACTCGTGAAACCGTTCGTGAAATCGGCTACGTACATTCAGATATGGGCTTTGACGCAGATTCTTGTGCGGTACTAAACACAATCGGTAAACAGTCGCCAGATATCAACCAAGGTGTTGATAAAGCTGACCCTAAAGAACAAGGTGCAGGCGACCAAGGCATCATGTTTGGTTACGCTTGTAACGAAACTGAAGTACTAATGCCAGCGCCAATTACTTACTCTCACCGTCTTGTTCAAAAGCAAGCAGAAGTTCGTAAAAACGGCACACTACCTTGGTTGCGCCCTGATGCAAAATCTCAGGTAACATTCCAATACGATCAAGGTAACATCGTTGGTATCGACGCGGTTGTTCTTTCAACTCAACACTGTGATTCAATCTCAACTTCAGACCTGCGTGAAGCGGTAATGGAAGAGATCATTAAGCCAGTGCTACCTTCTGAGTGGATCAACAAAGAAACAAACTTCTTCATCAACCCAACTGGTCGCTTTGTAATCGGTGGTCCTATGGGTGACTGTGGTCTAACAGGTCGTAAGATCATCGTAGATACCTACGGCGGCGCAGCTCGTCACGGTGGCGGTGCGTTCTCTGGTAAAGATCCATCAAAAGTTGACCGTAGTGCAGCATACGCAGCACGTTACGTAGCGAAAAACATCGTAGCGGCTGGTATGGCTGACCGTTGTGAGATCCAACTTTCTTACGCAATCGGTGTTGCTGATCCAACGTCTATCATGGTGGAAACATTCGGTACTGAGAAAGTATCTCACGACATCATCATTGAAGCGGTTCGTCAATTCTTCGACCTACGTCCATACGGTCTACAAGAAATGCTTAATCTTCTTCAACCTATCTACAAGAAGACAGCGGCTTACGGTCACTTCGGTCGTGAAGAATTCCCGTGGGAAGCGACAGACAAAGCTGCACTTCTACGCGATTTCGCTGGCATCAAATAATCAAGCCAAGCAAGAATCAATCAAGCCCTCGCCTATGGCGGGGGCTTTTTATTTTCAGCAACTTTTATCCAGCCATTTCAGCTCATACCGCCCAGCCTCACGAAGTAGTCGTGTTTTTCCCTCATTTTTATACCGAATAAATTTTCAGCAATTATTTGTAAATTATCCCATCTCCGCCAATAGTTAAAATATTGTTAATTCCAATTTAAATAGAGACGTCGGATGCTGGCGACTGTGGCAGCAACACTTAATAAAGACACGAGTCAGGCATCTTTATGGCCGATACCAAACTAAGCCAATGCTCAGAAGTAAGCTTGAAAAAGTCGCTTCAAGTTTGACTGAACAAAAACCGCTGTCAGTTGGTATAAGCGGATAATGTGGGAATAAATCAAGGAGGAGTTATGCCTCGAACTGTTAATCCATCGGACTTCCACAACAAGCGAAAGGAAGTGCCAGATAACGAATACGCCAGAACCATACCGTGCAATACGGTCAATCTTTCTGCACCTTTTCATTGGCTCGCATTAGGTCTGCATGATTTCGTGCGAATGCCGCTTATTAGTGCTTTCTATGGCATCTGTTTTATGGCAGCTGCCATAGGCATTGTTTTGCTCGTTCAGTGGCAAGGCACACACTTGGTCGTCATGCCCAGTTTGATTGTTTACATGTTAATCGGTCCGTTTCTCGCGCTCGGCTTGTATGATGCCAGTTGGGAGAGAGAGCGCGGACACAAAGCAAGCTTGTTCCATTCAATGAAAGCGATCGGTCGTAATTCAACATCTCAATGGGCATTCGCCGTGTTACTCGCAGTGTGTATGATATTTTGGATGCGTATTGCCGCTCTACTTCATGCGCTTTACCCTTCTGTTCAAGGGGCATCTTTAAGTGAGTTCCTACCCTTCCTTGTGATAGGATCTTTAGTTGGATTTGTTTTGGCTTGTGTGGTGTTTAGCATTTCAGCCTTTTCTATTCCGCTTATGATGGAGCGTCGCGTAGACATGATGACCGCTGTATTTACCAGCTTTAATGCCGTGAAATCCAACATTCCAGCGATGATTGTTTGGGCGGCGATCATCTGCGGCGGTATTCTTATCGGCTTTGCGACCTACGGGATCGGAATGTTGTTTACCATGCCAATTCTAGGCTACGGTACATGGCATGCTTACCATGCCACCATCAAGAAAAAACACACACCATAATTAACTGATGCTATGATCTGGCCCTCGCAAATGCGGGGGCTTTTTTATTTGATTTATCGAGGTGAATTGTGGATATAGAACTAAGCTATAAAGCCAAGCAAGTGATGGCGGACTGCATCGCGATGGCAGAGCAAGCTTTCAAACGTTCTTTCCCTATTCCAACAATCACCTTCAACGTCCGCGGGAAAGCGGCAGGAAAAGCCTACCTTCAATTGAATCAAGTGCGCCTGAATCCCGTTTTATTTCGCGAAAACACCCAAGAATTCTTAGATGAAGTCATTCCTCACGAGGTGGCACACCTGATTACTTATCAGGTTTACGGACGAGTTAGGCCTCACGGCAAAGAATGGCAAGGTGTCATGGAAGCCGTATTTAAAGTGCCCGCCAAAACCACTCACAGCTTTGAAGTAAAATCCGTTCAAGGTAAAACCTTTGAGTATCGTTGTGGCTGTATGACCTACCCTCTATCGATTCGCCGTCATAATAAAGTGCTGCGCAAAGAGGCGACGTACTCTTGTCAAAAATGCCGCCAACCACTTAACTTCACGGGCGTTCAGTTATCGTAATCTATATCTCATAGTGTTACTTGCGTTCCCAAAATAAAGATCGAGTTTATCAAAACCTTCCCTTCGCCACTTATTGTTAACTTACTCATCACTAAAGCCATTTTATGCGTGTTATCATGAATAAAGTCATACTTTATAAAGACTTTAATCATGAAATACCTATTCTCTCTGTTACTTATCGCGCTTTCTAGCACTGCGGTTGCCGCGCCACCAAGTTCATTCTCTGCCGCCAAACGTGAGGCGGTAAAAATTTATCAAGACCATCCAACGAGCTTTTACTGTGGCTGCAACATTCAATGGCAAGGCAAAAAAGGCTCCCCAGATTTAGCCTCTTGCGGTTACCAAGTCCGTAAACAGGAAAAGCGGGCCGCACGAATCGAATGGGAGCACGTTGTACCTGCGTGGCAATTTGGCCACCAGCGTCAATGCTGGCAAGATGGCGGACGTAAAAACTGCAAGAAAAAAGACAAAACCTTTCGCTTGATGGAAGCAGACCTGCACAACCTAACCCCTGCCATTGGTGAAGTAAACGGTGACCGTTCGAACTACAACTTTAGCCAATGGAACGGTATCGATGGCGTGAGTTATGGTCGCTGTGATATGCAAGTGAACTTTAAGCAGCGTAAAGTCATGCCACCAGACCGTGCTCGAGGTTCGATTGCTCGTACCTACCTATACATGAGCAAAGAGTACGGCTTTAAATTATCAAAACAGCAAACGCAGTTGATGAGTGCTTGGAACAAAACCTACCCAGTCGATAAATGGGAATGTGAGCGTGACGAGCGCATTGCCAAAGTACAAGGCAATCATAACCCATTTGTTCAAAAAGCCTGTCGCGCACTCTAGTACTCCTCTATCTTGAAGCGTTTCAATAACTGATATTGAAACGCTTCTTGCCCCTTGTTTTTTCGGTGGAAAGCATCCATGTTAGGGTTTAAGTTTATTCTCTTGCTGGAAATCTCATGCGTATCCCTCGAATTTATCATCCAGAAACCATTCATCAACTTGGCTCACTTGCTTTAAGTGACGACGCAGCAGGCCATATCGGCCGTGTTCTGCGCATGAAAGAAGGCCAAGACGTTCTCCTATTTGACGGCAGCGGCGCAGAATTCCCAGCGGTTATCAGTGAAGTCAGCAAAAAGACGGTTTTGGTTAACATTACCGAGCGTGTAGAAAACAGTATTGAATCCCCTTTAGACCTGCACCTTGGTCAAGTTATTTCACGTGGCGATAAGATGGAGTTCACTATCCAAAAGTCAGTGGAACTTGGCGTCAATACCATCACACCTCTGATTTCCGAACGTTGTGGCGTCAAGCTTGACCAAAAGCGCTTTGAGAAAAAACTCGCGCAATGGCAAAAAATCGCCATCAGTGCCTGTGAGCAGTGTGGACGCAATGTCGTTCCAGAAATTCGTCCAATTATGAGCTTGGAAGAGTGGTGTAAAGAAGAGTACGATGGCTTAAAGCTCAATCTTCATCCTCGTGCTAACTACTCAATCAACACACTGCCAACACCTGTTGAGAAAGTGCGCCTACTGATCGGCCCTGAAGGCGGTTTATCGTCTGAAGAGATCGAGATGACTCGAGAATATCAATTTGAAGAAACGCTACTCGGCCCTCGCGTTCTGCGCACCGAAACAGCGGCTCTGACAGCAATTACAGCCTTACAAGTTCGTTTCGGCGATCTTGGTTAAACGGAGAAAAATAATGATCAAACTCGGCATTGTGATGGACCCAATTTCGTCCATTAACATCAAAAAAGACTCTAGCTTTGCCATGATGCTTGAAGCGCAACGACGCGGCTATGAAATCCACTACATGGAAATGAATGATCTGCATCTCGATCAAGGCGTTGCCATTGCAGATACTAAAGTGGTGGAACTAAAAGAAGATCCAAACGGCTGGTACGAGTTCAAATCAGAGCAAACGATCGAACTGTCTGAACTAGACGCTGTACTAATGCGTAAAGATCCTCCGTTTGACACAGAATACATCTACGCGACTTACATCCTTGAGCGTGCAGAAGAACAAGGTGCACTGATCGTTAACAAACCTCAAAGTCTACGTGATTGTAATGAAAAACTGTTTACAGCGTGGTTCCCTGAGCTGACACCAACGACAATCGTGACGCGAAAAGCAGAAAAAATTAAAGAGTTTCGTGAAAAACATGGTGATGTCATCCTAAAACCGCTTGATGGTATGGGCGGCGCATCTATCTTTCGCGTAAAAGAAAACGACCCTAACGTCTCTGTAATCATCGAGACACTGACCAACCACGGTCAAAACTACGCAATGGCGCAAACCTTCGTGCCAGATATCAGCAACGGTGACAAACGTATCTTAGTCGTAGATGGTGAACCAATGCCTTACTGTCTAGCTCGTATTCCTGCAAAAGGTGAAACGCGCGGTAACCTTGCAGCTGGTGGCACAGGTGAGGCTCGACCACTAAGCGAGACCGATATTAAGATTGCTCAAACTGTGGCTCCTACACTGAAAGAAAAAGGCCTTATCTTTGTTGGCCTTGACGTAATTGGCGACAAGCTAACGGAAATCAACGTCACCAGCCCAACCTGTATTCGCGAAATTGAAGCGGCTTTTGACATCTCAATCACTGGCAAACTGATGGATGCGATTGAGCGTCGAGTAAAAGGCGAATAACTCAAACTGTATTACAGTTAATAGAGAGCGTAGTACATTAACTTAAGCAAACTCATGCACATACCTAGATGGTAAACTGTATGATGTTTGCTTAGGGGCATTTACGAGAGTTAAGGGTCAATATGAGTATGAATCTCACAAATCACTTTTTAGTTGCCATGCCTGGGATGAAAGATCCGTACTTTCAAAACAGCGTGATCTACGTTTGTGAGCACAACGAAGACGGCGCTATGGGGTTGATGATCAATGCTCCTGTTGATATCACCGTCGGCAACATGCTCAAGCAGGTGGAAGTTCAGCCAGTACACCCGCGCCTATTTGAAGCCAGCCTAGATAGACCAGTCTACAATGGCGGCCCAATCTCGGAAGATCGTGGTTTTATTCTGCATAAACCTAAAGATTACTACGAGTCCAGCATCCAAATGACTGATGATCTCGCTGTAACCACTTCACGTGATATTCTTTCGGTGTTAGGAACAGAAGCAGAACCAAGTGATTACTTAGTGGCACTTGGCTACTCAGGTTGGAGTGCAGGCCAATTAGAAAATGAGCTGGTCGAAAACTCTTGGCTCACCATTGAAGCGACGCCTGAAATTATCTTTAATACACCAATCAACGAGCGTTGGAAGAAAGCGGTCGAAAAGCTGGGCATCGACCCAAGTCACCTTTCAGCAGACTCTGGACATGCTTAGTCCGAAATACAGTTACATTAGATAGAGACACCTTATGTCACGCACAATTATGGCTTTTGACTTTGGAACCAAAAGCATTGGTAGCGCTATTGGCCAAGAAATTACTGGTACAGCTTCCCCATTAAAAGCCTTTAAAGCCAATGACGGTATTCCAAATTGGGACGATATCGAAAAGCAAATCAAAGAGTGGCAGCCAGATTTGCTAGTGGTCGGTTTACCAACTGATCTTCATGGCAAAGACCTTGAGACCATAACCCCTCGTGCACGAAAATTTGCTAAGCGTCTGCAAGGCCGATACGGCTTACCTGTTGAACTGCATGATGAGCGTTTATCTACAGCAGAAGCTCGTGCGGAGTTGTTCAGCATGGGCGGCTACAAAGCCCTATCGAAAGGGAATGTGGACTGCCAGTCAGCGGTGGTGATTCTAGAAAGCTGGTTTGAAGCCCTCTGGGGTGAGTAAAAACTTCAAGCACAATGAAAAAAGGTTGGCTTCTGCCAACCTTTTTTGTTTCTGGATTGGATTAATCCATATCGATCTTAACGTTCGCCAAACTGCCCGTAGAGAATGCTTCACCACGCTGCGTTTTCAACATCAAGCGCAGATCATTCGCCGAGTCGGCACTGTGCAGCGCATCCTCTTCGCTGATCTTACCTTGCATCACCAACTTATAAAGAGATTGATCGAACGTCAGCATACCAAACTCATTTGAGCGAGCCATGGTTGACTTCAACTCATGCAAATCTCCGCGACGGATCAAATCAGATACTCGTGGGCTATTTAGCAAGATCTCAAATACACCATGACGCCCCTGCCCATTTTTGTCTCGGATCAGCTGCTGACCAACCACACCTTTTAGGTTCATCGACAAATCAAACAAGAATTGTTCTTTTTGATCTTTCGGTACCAAGTGAAGAATGCGCTCTAAGGCTTGGTTGGCGTTGTTGGCGTGCAAAGTTGCCATACACAAATGGCCTGTTTCAGCGAATGTCATCGCGTATTCCATTGTTTCACGGCTACGGATCTCTCCAATCAAAATCATATCTGGCGCTTGGCGCAGCGAGTTTTTAAGCGCAACTTCATAGCTTTCCGTATCTAACCCAACTTCGCGTTGAGTCACGATACAGCGCTTGTGCTCATGCACGAATTCGATCGGATCTTCGACCGTCAAAATGTGTCCCGTCTTGTTTCTGTTTCGATAGCCCGTCATTGCCGCCATTGTGGTGGATTTACCTGACCCAGTAGCACCAACCACCAGCACCAAACCACGCTTGGCTATCGCTAAATCTTGCAACACTAACGGTAACTTTAATTGCTCAAAGGTGGGAATATTGGTTTCAATACGACGAATCACCGCACCCGGTAATTCCCGTTGAAAAAAGGCACTAACACGGAAGCGGCCACAATCTCTCACAATGGCAAAATTCGACTCACGACTTTTACGAAATTCCTGACGCCGATCTGGCTCCATAGCGCTGTCGAGTAATGCCGCGACATCACTCTCGGTAAGTTTTTCACCCTGTGGTCGCAATTCGCCATCCACGCGAAACAAAATTGGCGCACCAACCGTGATGTAAAGATCCGACGCTTTCAGCGCCAGCATACCTTCGAGAAATTTATTTAGATCCATCTTCCGTGTTCACCTACGTATTACGAGAATTGCTGCACTTCTAACCCGATCTTACTATCGACCTCTTCACGAGCGACCATACCTTGTGCCATTAACTGACGAGCATTTTGCTCCATGGTTTGCATGCCGTGAGCCGCACCAGTTTGAATGATCGAATACATCTGCGCGACTTTGTCTTCACGGATCAAGTTACGAATCGCAGGCGTTGCCATCATGATTTCATGGCATGCAATACGGCCACCACCATTACGTTTCAATAATTTTTGTGCGATAACCGAACGAAGGGATTCAGAAAGCATCGAGCGCACCATGTCTTTATCGCTGCCAGGGAACACATCGATAATACGGTCAATGGTTTTTGCCGCCGAGCTGGTGTGTAACGTGCCGAACACTAAGTGCCCCGTTTCCGCCGCCGTTAACGCAAGACTGATGGTTTCTTTGTCACGCATCTCACCAACCAGAATGACATCCGGGTCTTCACGTAATGCGCTGCGCAGTGCGTTTTGGAAACTGTGCGTATCACGGTGTACTTCACGCTGGTTGATCAAACATTTATTGTTGTTGTGAACAAATTCAATCGGATCTTCAATTGTGAGTACGTGCTTGTTGTGATTACGGTTAATGTAGTCAACAATGGCTGCTAAGGTCGTCGATTTACCAGAACCTGTTGGGCCAGTAACCAGAACTAAGCCTTTTTCAGCGTTCGCAATTTTTTTGAAGATCTCGGGAGCTTCCAGCTCTTCCAAAGTTGGAATGCTACTTGGAATGGTACGGAATACTGCCGCACAGCCACGAGATTGGTTGAAAGCGTTGACACGGAAACGACCAACGTTATGCAACTCAAAAGAGAAGTCGACTTCGAGTTTTTCTTCGAACTCACTGCGTTGGGCATCGTTCATGATTTCGAAAACCAAACGATGCACTTCTTGGTGTGTAAACGCTGGAATGCCTAGTTTTCTCACATCCCCATCAATACGAACCATTGGTGGGACACCTGCAGAAAGATGTAGATCCGAGGCATTATGTTTTACACTAAAATCCAGTAACTCAGTGATATCCATTTAAAATCCTTAAGTCTAAAGTACAGCTATGAGTAGTATTCAACAAAATATTGAACATATCACCTCTCAAATTCGATATGACGAGCAAAAATGTGGTCGAACTCCAGAGTCAGTGCAACTTCTAGCGGTAAGCAAAACTAAACCTGTCGAGGCAATTCTCGAAGCCTACCAAGCGGGACAAACCGCCTTTGGTGAAAACTACGTCCAAGAGGGCGTCAGTAAAGTTCAGCACTTTGCCGAGCATTATCCAGATAATCGAATCGAATGGCACTTCATTGGCCCGATTCAGTCGAATAAATCGCGACTTGTTGCTGAACATTTCGATTGGGTTCACACCATCGATCGAACCAAGATTGCTCAACGCCTGAATGATCAACGTCCCAGCGAACTTAAACCGCTACAAGTTCTGATTCAGGTTAACACCAGTGGTGAAGCATCTAAGTCTGGTGTCACCGAAGCGGAAGTATTCGAGCTGGCGGAGTTGATTTCTCGCCTACCCAACCTCACTTTAAGAGGGTTGATGTCGATTCCTGCCAACGTGTCTGACTACGAATCACAACTTCATGAGTTTCAGAAGTTGGCCACATTGAAGCAAACACTCGAAGCTCAGTTCCCAGAAATCGATACATTATCAATGGGAATGAGTGGTGATATGACCGCTGCAATCGAAGCTGGTAGTACAATGGTTCGTATTGGAACCGCTATTTTCGGCGCACGAGACTACAGCTAAATCAACAAAACGCTCACTAGCGACATAAATTCGTCGTTAAATTAAAGAGTAAATCGCGCAATCATCTTACTCGCCAATAGGAGCAGTAAGTAACAGCGGCGCCATTATACACCTGAGCGCACAACAAACTCTAAATATCATGATGGAAATCAGACAAATGGAACATAAAAAAATCGCCTTCATTGGTGCTGGCAACATGGTGAGAGCCATTGTTTCTGGCTTGGTTGCTAACGGATACCCAGCGCAGAACATTACCGCGACAGCGCCTTCAGAGGCTCGCCGTCTTCCGCTAGAACAAGATTTTGGCATCCGTACCACCAGCGATAACATCCAAGCGGCGACCGAAGCGGATGTGGTGGTATTGTCTGTGAAACCGCAAATGATGGCGGATGTTTGTAAACCACTGCAAGCGATCGATTTCACTAATAAACTGGTGATTTCTATTGCCGCTGGCATCAACTGTTCACGATTGGATGATATGCTAGCCACCAAATTGAACTTGGTTCGTGTTATGCCAAATACGCCATCACAACTTGGGTTGGGCATGAGTGGTTTATTCGCACCAGCCCATGTAACTGAGCAAGACAAAGCTTTTGCCGCAGAGTTAATGGAAGCGGTCGGTAAGGTATGCTGGGTTGAGCGAGAGTCTGGTATCAATAATGTGATTGCAGCAGCGGGCAGTGCTCCGGCATACTTCTTCCTGTTTATGGAGGCAATGCAAGCAGAAGCGATTGCTCAAGGCTTTGATAAAGACACCGCTCGACTATTGGTTCAGCAAGCTGCATTGGGCGCGGCCAGTATGGTGGTTAGCAACCCAGAAACTGAGCTATCGACCCTGCGTGAGAACGTGACATCGAAAGGTGGGACAACGGCAGAAGCACTGCGTACATTCAACGAACATCAACTTTCAGATATTGTTGCTAAAGCCATGCAAGCTGCTGTGGCTCGCGCGGAAGAAATGGAAAAACTGTTTTAATTATTTGGATGAACTCCGTTTAGTATCATCCATCACTTGTTAAGGGTACCTTATGAATTCAATGAGTTTTCTCATCTCAACCCTATTTGACCTGTACATCATGGTCGTAATTTTGCGAATTTGGTTGCAAGCTGCACGCGCAGACTTCTACAACCCATTCTCGCAATTCATAGTAAAAGCGACTCAACCGGTCATTGGTCCACTGCGCCGCATTATCCCTTCCGTGGGGAATATTGACCTAGCAACCGTGTTGTTTGCCTACGTGTTGTGTGTGCTTAAATTTGTCGTTCTGATCCTGATAGCTTCGAACGGTTCCGTCTCTTTCAGCGCTGATTTCTTGTTCTTAGGCTTGTTATCATTAATCAAAGCCGCTGGAGGTCTGCTGTTCTGGGTACTATTGATCCGTGCAATTTTGAGCTGGGTAAGCCAAGGTCGCAGTCCTATCGAGTACGTATTCCATCAATTAACCGAGCCAATGTGCGCACCAATCCGTCGTATTATTCCGGCTATTGGTGGTCTTGATTTGAGCGTACTGGTGCTGTTTATCGGCTTGCAGTTCGCGAACTTCTTGATGGGTGATATCATTGGTCCAATTTGGTTCCAATTATAATGTCAGCCGCAGTTTGGCAAGATGGCGAGGACATCATCCTAAAGCTCTATATTCAACCTAAAGCAAGCCGCGATAAAATCGTTGGCTTGCATGGTGAAGAGCTCAAAATCGCCATTACTGCTCCACCTGTCGATGGCAAAGCTAATGCGCACCTAACTAAGTTCTTAGCCAAGCAGTTTAAAATCGCTAAGGGTTTGGTTCACATAGAAAAAGGTGAATTAGGACGGCACAAACAAATTCGGATAGAATCACCTACCCAGATACCGACAGAAATTAAAGCCATCTTATGATGGCTTTTTATTTACAATTTTGTACCACACTTACTAGTACCAATGACTGAGTTCGCATTTTTACCCCGTGACCAAGGTAAAATTGCGGCTATGGTTGTTTTATAACAAGTGCTTTGAGGAAGTAACAATGAGCAAATGGATTACCGCATTACTGATCAGCCTATTGTCGTTACCAAGCTTCGCCGATCAGTTTAAAAATATGAAAGA
The DNA here is from genome assembly GCF_003123985.1 of Vibrio sp. T9. Lineage (NCBI taxonomy): Bacteria > Pseudomonadati > Pseudomonadota > Gammaproteobacteria > Vibrionales > Vibrionaceae > Vibrio > Vibrio sp. T9. The sequence goes on along the minus strand of NZ_NIGY01000006.1, from coordinate 14,504 downwards.
TATCGAAGTACACTATGTCGCGTTTAACTCGACATTCTTAACACCGAAAGTCGCACGTAGCTACGATATCAAGCGTAATGGATACCTCGCTGTGGTTAATATTAGCGTGCTAGATAGAGCTTCATTGGGTAAACCTGCATTAGAAGCAAAAATTGCTGGACGCGCGAAAAACCTCATCGGCCAAACTCAGACCTTGTCCTTTCGTGAAGTCAAAGAAGGCAATGCGATATACTATTTAGCCGAACTACCAATTACCCACGAAGAAACTTTTACTTTCGATATTGACGTAAAAGCTGGAAACAAAGGCTCAGGTAAGCTTAAATTCACCCAGAAGTTTTATGTTGAAGAGTAATTGGGTTGTGATGATCCAAAAGCTTTTGGATCTAAGCAGGCTAAAAACCACTTATTAGTTAAAGAATATCTAGAGGAGAACGATTTGTTCTCCTCTATCACTATTAAAAGAGATTCCCATGAAAAAAATTGTGCTAGCAACCGGTAACCAAGGCAAAGTTCGTGAAATGGCAGATTTATTGTCTGACTTCGGTTTTGAAGTATTAGCGCAAAGTGAATTCAATGTATCGGAAGTAGCAGAAACGGGTACAACCTTCATTGAAAACGCGATCATCAAAGCTCGCCATGCCGCACAAGAAACAGGGCTTCCTGCGATTGCAGATGACTCTGGCTTAGAAGTCGATTTCTTAAAAGGCGCTCCGGGCATTTACTCTGCACGTTACGCAGGCGAGAACGCATCTGATCAAGAGAATCTAGAAAAATTGCTAGCGGCAATGGAAGGCGTACCAGAAGCAGAACGTACAGCACGTTTCCACTGCGTATTAGTCCTCATGCGCCACGAGAACGACCCAACGCCTATCGTCTGCCACGGAAAATGGGAAGGCCGCATTCTAACTGAAGCACACGGTGAAAATGGCTTTGGCTACGACCCAATCTTCTTTGTTCCTGAAAACAACTGTGCGTCAGCCGAACTTGAACCTGCACGTAAAAAACAACTGTCTCACCGCGGTAAAGCGCTCAAGTCGTTGTTTGCTCAACTGTCTGAGCAAGTGTCTCAGTAATCACGAGCGAATTAGACCATGTTAACGCCCCCAACACTCAGCTTGTATGTACACATCCCTTGGTGTGTACAAAAGTGCCCGTATTGCGACTTTAACTCTCACGCGCTCAAAACCGAGATTCCAGAAGAAGAGTACATCAGTGCTCTTCTAGAAGATTTAGATACTGACATTCAGAAATACCGCCTTAACGAAATGCCACGTCCACTGCATTCAATCTTCATTGGTGGTGGTACGCCGAGTTTGATTTCGGCAGAAGGCATCGAGCGTCTACTTAAGGGCATTGAAGCGCGTATTCCGTTCAAGCCTGAAATCGAAATCACCATGGAAGCGAATCCAGGCACCATCGAAGCAGAGCGTTTTGTTGGCTACCGCAAAGCTGGTGTAACGCGTATCTCTATCGGCGTACAAAGCTTTGAGCAGCAGAAGCTTGAGCGTTTGGGGCGCATTCACGGCCAAGACGAAGCCGTCAATGCTGCTAAGCTGGCGCACCAAATCGGTTTGAACAGCTTTAACCTCGATCTCATGCACGGCTTACCTGATCAAAGCATCGAACAAGCCTTGGCAGATTTGGACAAAGCGATTGAGTTGGCACCGCCGCACTTGTCTTGGTATCAGCTGACCATCGAACCAAACACCATGTTTTACTACAAGCCACCAACGCTACCTGACGATGATGACTTGTGGGATATTTTCGAGCTCGGACACCAAAAACTTGCAGCCGCGGGTTATGTGCAATATGAAATTTCGGGTTACAGCAAGCCGGGCTATCAGTGTCAGCACAACCTCAACTACTGGCGCTTTGGCGATTACCTTGGTATTGGTTGTGGCTCTCATGGCAAACTCAGTTTTACCGACGGGCGTATTATTCGAACGACAAAGGTAAAACACCCGCGTGGCTATTTAGCGGCTTATCAAAATATGGTCAAACCTTATCTGCATACAGAACATGTCGTCGCGGATGAAGACCGTCCATTCGAGTTCTTTATGAACCGATTCCGCTTAATGGAAGCATGCCCGAAGCAAGATTACGTGGACACCACAGGCTTGCCGCTCAGTACGATTCAAGAAACTATTGATTGGGCGTTAGAAATGGGCTACTTGAGTGAAACCGCCACTCATTGGCAAATTACTGAAAAAGGGAAGCTCTTCCTTAATGACTTGCTCGAAGCCTTTATGGCCGAAGAAAGCGAAGAGTAACGCAGCCCAAAAACAAAAAAGCCTCTCAATTGAGAGGCTTTTTATATAGAACATTCAACATTAGAAAATCGAACGGCCAATTCGCTCTGAGAGCAGTTCAAGCGCCTTAGTACCCGCAAGCGAATTACCTGAAGGATCAAGCTCTGGAGACCATACTGAGATGGTCATTTCGCCAGGTACTACCGCGATAATGCCACCACCGACACCAGACTTACCAGGCATACCAACGCGATAAGCAAACTCGCCCGCGCCATCATACAGGCCACACGTTGCTAACAGTGCATTAAGTTGTTTGGTTTGCACAGGAGAAACTACAGGCTTACCCGTTTGTACCGATGTGCCCTTGTTTGCTAAATAGCTAAACGTTTTAGCCAAATCGACGCAACTCATCTTCAGCGCACAAGCGTGGAAGTAGTTTTGTAGTACTGGAATCACTTCATTTTCGAAGTTGCCAAACGAACGCATGAGATATGCAATCGCCGCATTACGATCACCATGCATCATTTCGGATGCCGCGACGACTTTGTCATACACAATATGAGTATCACCAGAAAGCTGACGTACAAATTCCAATAGGCGCTGACGAGGTGCAGATAAGCGAGTTTGCAACAGATCCGCCACAACTATCGCTCCAGCATTAATAAAAGGGTTGCGAGGAATACCTTGCTCCATTTCTAGCTGGATTAGCGAATTAAATGCCTGCCCCGAAGGCTCTTTTCCCACTCGAGACCAAATTTCTTCTTGCTTGTACAAGCACATCGCTAACGTCAAGCTCAATGCTTTTGAAATAGATTGGATAGAGAAAGGTTCATCGGCATCGCCCGCCTTGATAACCTCACCTTCGTTGGTGTATACCGCAATACCTAACTTGTTGCTGGGTACTTTTGCCAGAGCAGGAATGTAATCAGCCACTTTACCTTGGCCGATTAAAGGGCGCACTTCCGCCAAAATATCTGTCAAAATTTCCACTGTCGGTTTCATTCTCTACCTTCTATTTACAAGAGAACTCGTTGAGCTCAGAGGTAAAAAAAGCCAACGTGTCGTTGGCTTTTCCATAGGGTTCGTTCGACTCAAGTCGATTATGGTTTTACTGCCACAATAATATTGCGGTTGATAGATTGATCAACACGGTGAAGATAACCGATGTAAGGCTCTTCTGAAAGTACCTTCCAACCTTGCTCTTCAAATAATGCCGCGACGTCTTTCCATTTCAATGTAAATTCATTGAAAGACAACACCACTGAACCTTGTTTTTTCAGTACCACTTTCCATGCAGGCAGAGCCTCTTTTAAAAGCTCTAGTGGGCTCCGGTTCAGTTTGCTGTCCTTGGCATTTTTGCTGCCGTGCTGCACACCATAAGGCAAGTCAGACACCATCACATCAACTGAGTTCTTTTTCACGACTTGATCAGCGATACGAGTATCAGCCGAATACAGCTTCATAAACTGAAGATTGCCTTGGTTGTAATCTTCTTTATTTGCTGCAGCTTCAACCACGAAACCATCCGCCACTTTCTTGCCACCCGCTGTGCGCTTTTCTTTGCTCACTTTGTGCTTAAAGCGGCCATTCTTCATGAACTTAACGATAAAGGTCTGGATCTCTTGCACCCACTTGGCATTGATCTCTACCCCCACCACGTTCAAACCATGGATCAAGCCTTCAAACAAGGTTGTACCTTTACCACACATTGGATCCATCAAGGTCAGCTGCTCACTTCCCGTATTGGACGCACTAATGCCGATATTCACCATCAAGCGAGTAAACTGCTCGTTTGTTTTCCCGGTATAACGCAGAATCTGACTCATTCTTTCCGGGAAAGTATTGAACGCTGACGCTTGAATTGGTCGAAGTAAACCATCTTCGCGCACTTCAAATAGTGCATAGTAAATCGAAGAGGCTGCGATTCTTCGCGTCTGCTCATCGCTCAGAGCTTCCTGACAAGAAAACACCAACGCTGCAGGTAAGCCAACCTCTTTACTACCAATTTCTGTCACATCCACGCCTTGTGAAGCTAAAATTGCTTTTAGCTCTGAACAGGCAATGGTCATTGCGCTATCAAAGTAAATTCGGTTATGACCCGGATTCGCTAATATCGCGTAATGGTACATCCCATGAACTCCTCTAGTTACGCGATACGCTTATATTTGATATCCCACACACCGTGACCAAGACGGTGACCACGAGCTTCAAACTTCGTTAAAGGACGGTCGTCTGGACGAGGAACGAAATCACCATCTTTAGCAATGTTTTCGAAGCCTGGCGCTTGGTTCATAACTTCAATCATGTGCTCTGCGTAGTTTTCCCAGTCTGTCGCCATGTGGAAAATACCTTCATTAGGGATCAGCTTCTCACGAACCATTTCAGCAAAACCTAATTGAACGATGCGACGCTTGTGGTGACGTTTCTTGTGCCAAGGGTCTGGGAAGAACAACTGCAGTGTCGATAGGCTGCCGTTTGGAATCATATGCTCAAACACTTCCACTGCGTCATGGCACATCACACGCAGGTTAGTAACTCCCGCCTCACGCGCATCCGCAAGACAAGCACCAACACCCGGGCTGTGTACTTCGATACCAATGAAGTTCTTCTCTGGTGCATTCTTTGCCATTTCAACCAATGAAGCACCCATACCAAAACCGATCTCTAGTACAACGGGGTTGTCGTTACCAAACACTTCTTTCCAATCGAGAAGTTCAGCTTTGAAGTCAATACCCATCGTTGGCCAGCATTCATTCATCGCGCTCTCTTGACCTTTAGTCAAACGCCCTTCACGGCGCACAAAGCTGCGGATTTTGCGGATCAGCTTTCCGTCTTCGTTGTATTCGTTAGTGGTTACTTCACTCATTGATTTTGCCTGCACATTGATTAATCAAAGCGGGGATTATCCAAAGAATTTACTGAGGTGCAAGTATTTGTTGAGCTCTTGGCCTATGGCAGCCCAAAAGCAATAGCACACCTCTTTATATCCCTACTGTTTATCCGTTGTACTTCTTGCCCATTATGTGGTGCAATTTTGCACCTAACCAATAATAGAATACAGAGCAAGTCGTGACACCTTTCGCCAATGCCATCCTAGAATGGTATGACGCATATGGAAGAAAAGATCTTCCGTGGCAACAAAATAAGACCGCATACAGTGTCTGGTTGTCTGAAATCATGCTTCAGCAAACTCAGGTCACTACGGTTATTCCGTATTACCAACGTTTCTTGGAGCGTTTTCCAACCGTTATCGATCTTGCCAATGCTGAGCAAGATGAAGTCCTACACCTTTGGACTGGCTTAGGGTATTACGCCCGAGCCCGTAACCTTCACAAAGCAGCACAAGAGGTCGCCTCTACATACAATGGTGAGTTTCCTCTTGATATAGAGAAAATGAACGCCTTACCGGGGATTGGCCGCTCTACCGCAGCCGCCGTTTTATCGTCTGTGTATAAACAACCACATGCGATTCTTGATGGCAACGTGAAGCGCACCCTATCCCGCTGTTTCGCAGTCGAAGGATGGCCAGGACAAAAAAAGGTTGAAAACCAGCTGTGGGAAATTGCCGAAACGCATACCCCACAAACGGACGTAGATAAGTATAACCAGGCAATGATGGACATGGGCGCAATGGTCTGCACACGCAGCAAACCCAAATGTAGCCTCTGCCCTGTTGCGGATCTGTGTGTGGCAAAACAACAAGGCAATGTGCTCGACTACCCGGGTAAAAAACCGAAAAAAGACAAGCCAATCAAGCAAACTCGTTTTGTAATGCTTCACCACAACACCGAAAATGGTCATGAAGTGTGGTTAGAACAAAGACCACAAACAGGCATTTGGGGTGGCTTATTTTGCTTCCCACAAACCGAACATGTGGATGTAGAAAGCGACATTGAATTGCTACTGGATCAACGTGGCATTCAAGCCAGCAATATCAAGCAGCAGCAAACACTGATTACCTTTCGCCATACCTTTAGCCATTACCACCTCGATATCACGCCAATTTTGATTGATTTATCAAAGCAACCGGACGTGATAATGGAAGGCAACAAAGGTCTTTGGTATAACTTATCTAAACCTGAAGAAGTCGGTTTAGCCGCGCCAGTAAAACTATTGCTGGAAGCGCTACCCCACGAACTTCGTTAATTGAATACAAGGAGTCATTATGAGCCGCACTGTATTTTGTGCTCGACTAAAAAAAGAAGGCGAAGGTCTAGACTTTCAACTTTACCCTGGTGAACTAGGTAAACGCATTTTCGACAACATCTCGAAAGAAGCGTGGGCTCAGTGGCAACACAAACAAACCATGTTGATCAACGAAAAGAAACTCAACATGATGGATCCAGAGCACCGAAAACTGATCGAAACAGAAATGGTAAACTTCCTCTTTGAAGGAAAAGACGTTCATATCGAAGGTTACACACCGCCGAGCGAATAAAGTTGCTTGAGTTAAAACAATGACATCACAACCACTTGTGGTGTCATTTTTCTATTACCTTCAATAGCCCTGATACTTATGAAAAAAATTGTCTTTATTGCTGCCGCACTTTTAATGGCTGGCTGTAGCCGTGAATTCGTCGAAAAGATTTATGACGTCAACTACGAGCCCACAAACCGTTTTGCCAATAACTTAGCTGAGCTACCTGGACAATTTGAAAAAGATACCGCCGCGTTGGATGCCCTGATCAATAGTTTCTCTGGTAATATTCAAAAGCGCTGGGGTAAAAAAGAAATTAAGTACGCAGGCAAAAGTAATTACGTCAAATATATCGATAACTACCTTAGCCGTGCCGAAGTCGACTTTCGCAAAGGCGTGATCACGATTGAAACCGTATCACCGACCGAGCCCCAAAAGCACCTCAAAGAGGCGATTGTCACTACCTTACTCACGCCAGACGATCCAGCTCACGTCGACTTGTTCTCCTCAAAAGGAATCACGTTAGAAGGGCAACCATTTCTGTATAAACAAGTTGTCGATCAAGACAATAAGCCAATTCAGTGGTCTTGGCGGGCAAACCGATTTGCGGAGTATCTCATCGCAAACAAGATCAAGACCAAAGACGTTGATTTCAAGAAAGCGTATTACGTCGAAATCCCCATGGTTGAAGACCATTTTTCAACACGCAGCTACCAATACGCCGATATCGTGCGCCGAGCTTCCAAAAAATACGATATTCCAGAAGATTTGATATACGCCATTATTAAAACCGAGAGCAGCTTCAACCCGTACGCAGTAAGTTGGGCAAATGCGTATGGCTTAATGCAAGTTGTACCTAAAACCGCCGGTCGAGACGTATTCAAGCTCGTGAAAAAGCGCTCAGGCCAGCCAAGCCCTGAATATTTGTTTAATCCAGAAAACAACATCGATACCGGTACTGCGTATTTCTACATTTTAAAAAATCGTTATTTAAGAGAAGTCCATCACCCTACCTCTCTCGAGTACAGTATGATTTCCGCTTACAATGGCGGTACTGGAGGTGTTTTAAACACATTCCATCGCAGCGATCGCAAACGCGCAATGCAAGATCTTAATTCGTTGCAACCCAACCAAGTTTATTGGGCACTAACTAAGAAACACCCGAACGCAGAAGCACGTCGTTACCTAGAAAAAGTTACAAATTTCAAAAAGGAATTTAACTCAAAGCAAACTTTGTAGTGATAGTTGAATAAAAAGCGTTCGAACAAGCACTTTTTTGAAATTATTTAAAAAAAGTGGTTGACGCAAAGCGGGAAAATCCGTTTAATAGCGCTCCGTTGCCCGGATAGCTCAGTCGGTAGAGCAGAGGATTGAAAATCCTCGTGTCGGTGGTTCGATTCCGCCTCCGGGCACCACAATTTGATTTGTTGGTGTCTTAACGAAATGTTATAACACGGACAAAAGCACAAAGAATAAAGTGTGCCGACTTAGCTCAGTAGGTAGAGCAACTGACTTGTAATCAGTAGGTCACCAGTTCGATTCCGGTAGTCGGCACCATTCTTTTGCCTCGATAGCTCAGTCGGTAGAGCAGAGGATTGAAAATCCTCGTGTCGGTGGTTCGATTCCGCCTCGAGGCACCATATTTGGTGCGCTTGCTTAATTTAAATCATTGGCAAGACACAAAACAGGATAGTTCCTCCTTAGCTCAGTTGGTAGAGCGACGGACTGTTAATCCGCAGGTCACTGGTTCGAGTCCAGTAGGAGGAGCCAAATTCAAGAATTTCATGAAAATGAGATTCTTAAAACGAAGAGTTCATCTCTTCTAAAAAGAATAAAGTGTGCCGACTTAGCTCAGTAGGTAGAGCAACTGACTTGTAATCAGTAGGTCACCAGTTCGATTCCGGTAGTCGGCACCATTCTTTTGCCTCGATAGCTCAGTCGGTAGAGCAGAGGATTGAAAATCCTCGTGTCGGTGGTTCGATTCCGCCTCGAGGCACCATTATTTGGTGTCATTGCTAAACACGATACACGAATAATTCCTCCTTAGCTCAGTTGGTAGAGCGACGGACTGTTAATCCGCAGGTCACTGGTTCGAGTCCAGTAGGAGGAGCCATTTTTAAAAAGCCGCATCTTTTGATGCGGTTTTTTGGCATCTGCCCTACGCTCATTTCATTTTCTTTGTTTCTCTGTTTCTCTGTTTCTCTGTTTCTAGCATCGCAAAATATTAAGCCCAATCTCTAAAAAACACTTATTTTACGCTAAAAATTTAATCCTCATCATAATTTCAATACGCACTAGTATGCGCTCATATTCATCTTCACTAAGATGCCCGAGTTATTACATTTCTTCTTTTAGCTATGCCTTGCATAGTGATGACACTTTATTTGTGAGCTAAATATGAAACTAAAAACTCAAGCCTATTTATTATCTGCGATCATATTGCTAGCACTCCTAGCACTGACCGCAACGGGCTTATGGACACTTCGCGTCGCAAGTAACCTTGATAACAAAGCTCGGGTTACTGAGCTATTCAAAAGTGCGTACAGCATTCTTACCGAAGTAGAAAAAATGGCTATCGAAGGCAAAATGCCAGAGGACGAAGCGAAATCATTAGCCACTCGCCTACTCCGTAATAATATCTACAAAGACAACGAATACGTTTATGTCGCAGATGAGAACATGATTTTTGTTGCAGCTCCGCTTGACCCTCAATTACATGGAACAAGCTTTCACGACTTTCGTGATGGAGATGGCAACAGCGTCGGCCAACTTATCTTAGATGTTTTGGGGCGCAAAACAGGTCAAATCATCGAATATACTTGGAGTCAAAAGCAGGCCGACGGAAGCATTGAAGAAAAACACTCTATTGCCGAGAAAACACCACATTGGGGCTGGGTTGTAGGTACAGGGATCGGCTTTAATGAGGTGAATGCTCGCTTCTGGGCTACCGCTCAATGGCAGCTTGTACTGTGTTTAGTTATCGCGGGGAGTATTCTCGGTGGCCTGATAATCTCGATTCGCAAGATGCTCAATCTACTTGGTGGAGAGCCAAACGATGTGCGCAAAGCCGTTCAAGCTGTCGCACAAGGCGACATTCAGACCAGTTTTGATGCAGTGGCGCCGAGAGGAAGTATCTATCGTGCGGTGCAAGATATGAGTCAATCACTAGCCACCATGGTGACAAACCTTGAGAAATCCATGCACGCACTGCGCGCTGAGTTATCTGCCGTAGAATCTCGCTCAAATACGATTGCCGATCTCACCGTATCTCAGCAGCAGTCAACAGCAATGATTGCCACTGCGATGACTGAAATGGCATCTTCAGCCAACCATGTTGCCAACTCGGCAAGTGATACAGCAAACAACACAGACGAAGCCGATAAACAAAGTCAGCATACTCAGAAGCTGATTCACAGTACTGTTGAAAACATTCAAGGTTTGGCTTCTCAATTAAATACTGCAAGTAAAGCGGTCGCCGATCTAGATCAGGATGTAAATAGTATAGTGAAAGTGCTCGATGTAATTGGCGATATTGCAGAGCAAACAAACTTACTCGCACTCAATGCTGCCATTGAAGCAGCACGTGCCGGAGAGCAAGGTCGAGGCTTTGCCGTTGTTGCCGACGAGGTGCGTAACCTTGCAGGCCGAACACAAGATAGCACTAAAGAGATTCAGCATATGATCTCCAACCTGCAAGAAGGTTCCCGTAACGCTATTCACACAATGGAAGTGTGTGCAGAAACCAGTGAGGGCACAGTAACAGAGTCTAAGAATGCCTCTGAAGCTCTGCAGCAAATTGTAACGGCTTTAGAATCTATCACCGCAATGAGTCAGCAGATCGCGACCGCAGCAGCCGAACAAACTCAGGTTAGCGATGATATTGCGCTGCGCATAAATCTTATCGAGGAAAGCGGAAGCCAGCTCAACTCTGTGGTAACGGAGAGTCAATCAAGCACTCAAAGTTTAGCTTCGCTGGCGGATGAGCTAGAAGGTTGGGTAAACAAGTTCTCTGTAAAGCACTAGGTTAAAGTCAATTGTTTAGTATAAAGCACGTTTTCAAGCGTGCTTTTTTTGTTTTTATCCATTTACTCTACTTTCAAACTCCTATCTTTCCATTAAAGAAAGCTTAGTTGATGGTGGATTTGTATCAAAAATGCATAAAAACAGCCCACTCCGAGCACATTTTCATCAAACGATATTTTATTTTAATTTTATGGTTGACCTAAGAGCCGAAAAACCGTTTAATACACCTCGTCGCCCGGATAGCTCAGTCGGTAGAGCAGAGGATTGAAAATCCTCGTGTCGGTGGTTCGATTCCGCCTCCGGGCACCACAATTTATTAATTGTTGGTGCTTAGCACGAACAATAGTTAAAGAATATAGTGTGCCGACTTAGCTCAGTAGGTAGAGCAACTGACTTGTAATCAGTAGGTCACCAGTTCGATTCCGGTAGTCGGCACCATTTATTCTTTTAAAAAGACAATTCCTCCTTAGCTCAGTTGGTAGAGCGACGGACTGTTAATCCGCAGGTCACTGGTTCGAGTCCAGTAGGAGGAGCCATTTTTCAGTTAGTAAGTCGATTACTTATTAACGAAAATGTGCCGACTTAGCTCAGTAGGTAGAGCAACTGACTTGTAATCAGTAGGTCACCAGTTCGATTCCGGTAGTCGGCACCACTTATTAAAATTTGTTCCTCCTTAGCTCAGTTGGTAGAGCGACGGACTGTTAATCCGCAGGTCACTGGTTCGAGTCCAGTAGGAGGAGCCATATTAGAAAAAGCCGTATCTCTTGATACGGCTTTTTTGCATTGGTTTAAAGTCAAACTCTTTTCTACTCATGTCACTCAGGAAAGAAAATCAGAGTTTAGATCATTACCTTGAAGGCATCGCTTAACTTAGAGTGGAATATCTGCTCACCAACAACTCTGCTTTCTATCGATAGTCCCACCATAAGCAATGTTCACCAATAAATAATAATCATAGTGGGTGGCACACATCTCCCAGATCAAAAAAGCCAGGTAAAACCCAGCTTTTTGCTTAAATCAACCAACTCAGCTTAAACCACCGAGACAAATATACTTTGTCTCCAAATATTCATCGAGCCCTTGTTTCGCACCTTCTCGGCCAACTCCTGACTCTTTCACTCCACCAAACGGGGCCACCTCAGTAGAAATAATCCCCTCATTGACACCAACCATGCCGTATTCCAGACCTTCACTGAAAGCAACAATACGCTTGAAGTTATTCGTGTAGAAGTAACAAGCCAAACCATACTCTGTGTCATTCGCCATTCCTAGAACTTGCTCATCATTCTCAAAGGTAATAATAGGTAATACAGGCCCGAATAGCTCTTGCTGAACAATCGACATATGTTGCTTGACGCTATCCAAAAGAACGGGCTCCATAAAGCGCCCAGGGCGTCTCTGCGGAGAGTTGGCAATAGAAGCCCCTTCTTGTACAGCTTGATCGATCACCGCCTCTAGGCGATGTTTAGAAGCCATCGTAATAACAGGGCCTAATGTGACACCTTTCTCTAAACCATTACCAAGCTGTAATTTGCTTAACTTCGACAATACTTTTTCAATAAAAACTTGTTTTACACCTTCATGAACATACAGCCGATTGGTACAAACACATGTTTGCCCTGCATTACGAAACTTCGAAGCGACAAGCCCTTCCGCAGCCGCATCTAAATCTGCATCTTCAAAAACAATAAAAGGTGCATTACCACCTAACTCCATCGAAACCGCTTTGACAGAGTCACTGGCTTGTTTCATCAAAATCTTCCCGACTCGCGTAGAGCCCGTAAAAGAAACTTTCTTAATCCTAGGATCAGTACTTAGTACTAGGCCAAACTCAGCTGCCTGCTCTGATACCACCACAGGAAGCAGTTCTTTTGGGATTCCTGCCTGATAAGCTAATTCAACAACAGCAATTGCAGTAAGAGGGGTAAGCTCAGAGGGTTTAATCAGCATACCACAGCCTGCCGCCAGGGCTGGTGCTGCTTTTCTTGTAATCATCGCAATAGGGAAGTTCCACGGCGTAATTGCAGCGCATACCCCTACAGGCTGGCGAATAGCAGACAGACGTCGATCTGTCGTGGGGGCTGGTATAACTTCGCCATAAGCACGTTTGGCTTCTTCTGAAAACCACTCGACAAAAGAGGCGCCATACATCACCTCCCCTTTACTCTCGGTTAATGGTTTTCCCTGCTCTAAGGTAATAACTGTGGCAATGTCTTCTGCATTATCAAGGAGTAATTGATACCACTTTTTCAAGCGACGAGAGCGCTCTTTAGCACTTAACTTTGCCCAGCGAATTTGCTCGGTTTTACACTTACCAATAATGTCATCTAATTCCTCAAGAGCACTGGGCTTTAGTCGAACTAACTCTTGCTCAGTTGCAGGGTTGATGACCACAATTCCCTCTTCGGAAGACCATTGTTTAAATACGGATTTCAAGGTTTCATTTTTTATTTGTTGCATCATCAAACTTACTCCTACGAGAACTCCTCTTAGGTTAATCTTTACTAGCAAGATCAGCAAAGAAAACAAAGTTTTCTAAAAGACATGAATGTTCGAATGACTTTATTCTCTTAACAGTCTAGACGCTCATTCTCTTCCAATGACTAAATCAGACTAGCGGTAACAAACTCCAGCAATCCATTCTCCTAGGGACTATCCAGAACACTAGAACGATGAATATTTGCGAAGTAGCAGTAGAAACCCCTTGCTAGAGAAAAGCGTTAACGAAATACGCAGTGACAGAGTGCAGACGACGAGCTAGCTTATGCGGATTCATCAGTCTCCAGCATTTACTATAAGGTTCGAATCTGTAGAGATATGGGCAAGATTACATTCAACTAGAATTGTGCAATTCGGTTGTGGGTAAAGCTGGCACTACAGATACCAAAAATCTTATTCTTTCAAGTGAAGCTTAATATAAGTGGCAGCGGTTCTGGGCTACTAACTGGCCTTTTCCGCGGGACTCATTCGAACGAAGGGAGAAATATACTTGCATTAACGAAAAAGCCCCAGTCTTTCGACTGGGGCTTAATATAAATGGCGGAGTGGACGGGACTCGAACCCGCGACCCCCGGCGTGACAGGCCGGTATTCTAACCAACTGAACTACCACTCCGCAGTGGTATCACTCGCTTGTAATCAGCAAGTGTCCAAAATTTAAAGCCTGGCGATGTCCTACTCTCACATGGGGAAACCCCACACTACCATCGGCGCTATTTCGTTTCACTTCTGAGTTCGGCATGGAAATCAGGTGGGTCCAAAACGCTATGGTCGCCAAGCAAATTCTTTACGTTTTGTTTTAGGCTTTAATTTAAAGCCTAAAACAAACAATAAATGGTGCTGATACCCAGAATCGAACTGGGGACCTCATCCTTACCAAGGATGCGCTCTACCGACTGAGCCATATCAGCACATTATTTGTGTCCGTAAGGACTAAAAAAGCCCGCTTTTACAAACGGGCTCTCTTAACTTTTGTCTTCACCTTTCAAAAAAGGAGAACACTAAATTTAAAGCCTGGCGATGTCCTACTCTCACATGGGGAAGCCCCACACTACCATCGGCGCTATTTCGTTTCACTTCTGAGTTCGGCATGGAAATCAGGTGGGTCCAAAACGCTATGGTCGCCAAGCAAATTCTTTAATCTGGAAAGCTGTTTTTTAATTCTCGTTCTTACACATTCAATGTTCTTTCATTGAGTCCATCAAAACCCCTTGGGTGTTGTATGGTTAAGCCTCACGGGCAATTAGTACAGGTTAGCTCAACGCCTCACAACGCTTACACACCCTGCCTATCAACGTCGTAGTCTACGACAACCCT
>NZ_NIGY01000069.1:0-436 GCF_003123985.1 Vibrio sp. T9 | reverse complement strand
AGACTGCCGTTATCGACGAAGACCGTGATCGATCGCGAAACAATTTCGCTGAACAGCGACCACGCGAGCATGCCGGACAGAAGGTAAAGCGAATACGCGTACGGGTTGTCGATGCCCGGCAACTTCGCCGACATGATCCGCGACAGGACCAGCGAGTAGATGGCCACCTGCGCGAGCGGCTGCAGGATCATCCAGATAGCGCCCAGTTTGCTGCGTGCAAAACGTGAGCGCAGATCGTTCCGGATCGAGGATGCGATGAAATGCCTATAACGCCAGATGGCCAGGAAGAAGTCTTTCATGGGGTAACTCCCTTGGAAGGCGTGACGTTGACCGGTAAAGCCCGGGATACACGAATGCCTTCGAGGCGTTGCATCGCGATCGATCCTGCGACCTTCAGCGAATGTGCCGCACGCATATGGGCGGCGGCGCGAAGACC
>NZ_NIGY01000068.1:0-438 GCF_003123985.1 Vibrio sp. T9 | reverse complement strand
CGTGCGGGGATCTCCCATTCCGGCACCATCGTTTCCGGCATGACGCCAGACGCCACCAGCGGAGCGAGGCGATCAGGAATGACGCTCGAATCGGCCAACTGGCCGCAAACAATGAAGGTGACAGCGGCGTCCGTGACCGCAGGCTGGCTCCAGGCAATCGGACTCAGCCGCGCCTTGGCTTCAGGCGAACGGACGGCGATGAAACGCCAGTTCTGCAGGTGAAAAGACGTCGGTGCCGTGGTGCCGATGCGCACGAGCTCGCGGATCTGGTCGTCGCTCAGGGTGGCCGCGGGGTCGTAATACTTGGCGGCGGTGCGACTCAGGATGGTTTCGATAACGGCGTTCATGATGATTCCAATGGGCAAGAGGGATACGTAGCGCTACGAGAGCACTGGTGTGTTTTCTTCAAGTGGTAGCCGCACCGATGCGCAGCGCGGG
>NZ_NIGY01000067.1:0-442 GCF_003123985.1 Vibrio sp. T9 | reverse complement strand
CTCACCAGCGAGTCGAACAGACGCCCCTGCATGGCGGCAGGCAGCGATGGCCCCTCGTTGGCCAGTTCGACATCGGCACCCTCGGCGGTCGGCGTGAGCGTGATGCGCAGCCAGCCGCCGGGCGGCGTAAACGACAAGGCGTTGTCGAACAGCTTGTCCAGCGCCTGGGCGATCAACTCGGGCGAGACGTGCATCGGCACCGGGCCCTGCGGCAGCACCGCTTCGAGCCGGCGATCGCCGGCCAGGCCGCGATACCCGTCGGCACAGCCGCGCACGATGTCCGCGAGGTTCACGTCCTCCGCTTCCGCCGAGGCGATCGCGCGCTCCATGCGGCTGGCTTCGCTCATGGCACGCACCAGGGCACCCAGCCGAGCCACGCCATCGCGGGCACGCGCCAGATAGGGTTCGGCTTCGGCGGGGAGCCCCGCGTGATCGAGGTTGT
>NZ_NIGY01000066.1:0-443 GCF_003123985.1 Vibrio sp. T9 | reverse complement strand
GTCGTCCAGACGTCCCGTGGTCACCGCCGCGACTGCCTCGACCACCGCGCAAGAAGCCTGAAGCACGGCTTTTCGGCTCGCAAGAACCCACGACTCGCTACGTAACGTCCGTTACTAAACGCGACATCCATTTATCTCCGTGAAATCCGCGTCGCGATAGCTGCTGCGTCGCCGCAAACGTTTACGTACCACTCAAGCCGCTGACGTTAAATGGTTTTTTAACAGACCTGACCAAGTGGTATCACGTAACGCCGGATTTACTACTGCACTGCAACAACCCTTTGTTTTCGAACGCTTTACAACCTCCTATGAAAACGTTTACGTTCCGCGCCATCAGCCCTCCGGGGTCGGGGAAAGGGTGAAAAACGCGTGAGTGTGACCATCAAAGACGTCGCGAGAATGGCCAACGTTTCCGTGGCCTCGGTATCTCGCGCCCTCAACGG
>NZ_NIGY01000065.1:0-452 GCF_003123985.1 Vibrio sp. T9 | reverse complement strand
AGGCACTTCTCGTCGAACAGGACGGCAAGCTCGACCTGGTCGCGACGATCGAAGATGAACTGCTGTTGGCGCTGCCCCTGGTCCCGGTCAATCCGGACTACGAGTTGCCCGATGACATTGTTGGTGCCGACGAGGAAGAAGAAGCCTCGCCGGATCCGTCTGAAAACCCGTTCGCGGCACTCCGCGGACTCATAAAGTAATTTCGCTGGAGATTTGTCATGGCAGTTGCCAAGAGCCGCAAGACCCCGTCCACCCGTGGCATGCGTCGTTCGCACGATGCGCTGACGACCGTTCAGCTGTCGACCGATCCGACCAGCGGCGAAGTGCACCTGCGTCACCACGTGACCAAGGATGGCTTCTACCGCGGTAAGAAGGTCATCGAGACCCGCGGCGCGGTTGAAATCGAAGACTGATCTCCCTCCCTAGGGACGATCACAACGCAGGCGGCGCGG
>NZ_NIGY01000064.1:0-453 GCF_003123985.1 Vibrio sp. T9 | reverse complement strand
ACACGGGCGCCGTCGCTGAGCGAAATGATCTGCTTACCGGCCTTCTGTCGGCCCGTCAGCGCTTCGAAGCGAGTGACGAAGCCGTAGCCGAAGTCGGTCGCCAGCACGATGCGGGTGTCGTTATCGGCCGTGACGACGGCATCGAAACGCGCGCCGGCTGGCGGGCTGAAGCGGCCGGTGAGCGGTTCGCCGTTGCCGCGCGCGGAAGGCAGCGTGTGTGCCGGCGTTGCATAAGCGCGACCGGTGGAATCGATGAAGGCGACCTGTTGCGTCGTGCGCGCGCGGGAGATTGCCAGCAGGCTGTCGCCATCGCGATAGGAAAGGGCTTCGCCGTCGATGTCGTGGCCCTTGCCGGCGCGTACCCAGCCCTTGTGCGACAGCACCACGGTCACCGGTTCGGAGGCGACAAGCGCGCTCTCGTCCAGTGCCTGCGCGACGCTACGTTCGATCAGC
>NZ_NIGY01000063.1:0-455 GCF_003123985.1 Vibrio sp. T9 | reverse complement strand
AACGCGGTGAAGAAGACGGGCCTGGGCAAGGCGGGGGTGATCACGCGCACCGTGGTGGCCATCGCGACCAAGTACAACATCAAGCAGACGCCCGTGCAGTACACGCTGATGGTCGACGACCCACGCAAGGCCGTGAAGGAGTTCAAGCGCTCGACGCTGGACGATCTCTCCTGCTTCACCTTGAGCGTCGACAACATCGATGCGCAGCTCGCCGACATGACGCGCCGCGGAAATGCGTGGGCCACAGGCGATATCGGCGCGCTCCGCGACGACCGCACGGCGAAACAGCGCGCGGCCTGCCTCGATGCCGTCACCGACGGCGGCGTAGCGCAGCGAATCGGCCTCACCGACATACCCAAGGCCGTGCGAAACGCGTGGCTCACCGTGGTCGACAACGCCATGGCCCACGACACCCAGGCCGTCGCCATCGTTCCGATCGAGGATCTGCTCGGCGA
>NZ_NIGY01000062.1:0-463 GCF_003123985.1 Vibrio sp. T9 | reverse complement strand
CGTGCGCACCGTGCTCGATATCGATTATCGCCCCGTGCTCTGGGGCCTCACCGGCCGCGGTGAGGGCGAGCAACGCTTCGTTGCCGCCGACCACGTCACCCGCCACCTGCAAGCCATCCTTCCCGGCTTCGATCTCATCGTCGGTACGGAAGAAGAGTTCCATATCGCCGGCGGTAGCGAAGACCTCATGGCGACCTTGCGCGCCGTTCGTGGCATCACCGCGGCCACCCTGGTGGTCAAGCGTGGCGCGATCGGTTGCAGCGTCATCGAAGGCCCCATCCCGGCCAGCATCGACGATGCGCCGACCTATCGCGGCAGCCGCGTCGAAGTGCTCAACGTGCTTGGTGCCGGTGATGCGTTCCTTTCCGGTTTCCTCACTGGCTGGCTGAGCGGCGAGACCGTCGAGCGCTCCTGCGCGTTCGCCAACGCCTGTGGCGCCATCGTCGTTTCGCGGCACGGCTGC
>NZ_NIGY01000061.1:0-466 GCF_003123985.1 Vibrio sp. T9 | reverse complement strand
GGTGCCCTCGACACCTCGGAGGCAGCAGCCGTGCCCGGTGTGCACGGACGATTCTTCTCACGTACCAGACATTGCCTGCCAGCCATCGTGACCCAGCTGTGGGAGCGTCGCGACGAGGCCAAGCGACAAGGCAACCAGGCGCAGTCCCAGTCGCTGAAGCTGCTGATGAATTCATTTGTCGGCGTGCTCGGTGCACCCAATTGCCGTTTCTTCGATCCCGAGCTGGTATCGGCCGTGACCCTGCGTGGTCACGATGTGATGCGTCGTACGCGCGAGCTGGTCGAGGCCGAAGGCTATGAAGTCATCTACGGCGACACCGACTCGATCTTCATCTGGCTGAAGCAGCGTCGCAGCGAAGCTGAGGCGTCCGCCATCGCCGATCATCTCGTGGAGCGCGTGAACCTCTGGTGGCGCGATCATCTGGCCGAAACACTCGGGCTGGAGAGCCAGCTCGACATCGAGTTCG
>NZ_NIGY01000060.1:0-469 GCF_003123985.1 Vibrio sp. T9 | reverse complement strand
GGTTTCCGGGGTGGCACCTTCCTCGACGCGCGAAACGCTTTCGAGCAGCGCGTGCGCGCCGTAAAGCTTCTGGTTTCCGGCATGCGCCTCGCTGACGCCGTCGGTGTACATGAGCACGGTGTCGCCCCCTAGCAGCGTGAGTACGCGCACAGGGTAGCGCGCTTCGCGGTCGAGGCCGAGCGCGGGGCCGGTTTCGACGTCGACCAGGATGGCCGTGCCACCCGCGTGCAACACCGGTTGTTCGTGTCCCGCGCTGGCGAGTGCGAGCAACCCGGTTTCGGTTTCGACCACGCCGCACAGCAGGGTGACGAACATGCAGGTGTCGTTGCCCTTGCACAGTTCGCGGTTGAGCGCGCCGAGGATGTCGCTGGGCGAGCGTGCATGGGTGGCGATCGTGCGCGCCAGTGTGATCGTGCGGGCCATGAACAACGCGGCGGGAATGCCTTTGTCCGAGACGTCGCCGACCATC
>NZ_NIGY01000005.1:0-435104 GCF_003123985.1 Vibrio sp. T9 | reverse complement strand
CGCCGCTCGACGCCGTTATCGTTCCCCGAAGGTTCAGATAACTCGTTTCCGCTCGACTTGCATGTGTTAGGCCTGCCGCCAGCGTTCAATCTGAGCCATGATCAAACTCTTCAATTTAAGATTTTGTCGGCTCAATGAATACTGAACATTACATAAAGTAATGTTTGAATTGACTGTGCTCTTATTGGTTTTCACTTTTAAAAAGTGAAATAAAACAGCTCAAGGCTGCTTTCCAATTCGAATGGTCACTTCGTTTCATTGAAACCTAATTTGAAGCCGAAGCTTCTAATTGGATTATCATCAACGAGTGCCCACACAGATTGATAGGTCTATATTGTTAAAGAGCTTGCTTCGTAAGCTTTGCTATCGAAGCGGAGGGGTATTCTAAGGAATTAACTTTCAGTGTCAAACACTTTTTTAAATTAATTTTTAGAAGCTTTTCTTTCGCCTTGTTGCCAACCGCTTTTGCGTTTCCGCTTTGCCCTGACAACGGAGGCGCATTATAGGGAGATGATTTTTCTTGGCAACCCCTTTTTAGAAAAAAAAATAAAAAAAAGCGTCGAGTGATTAAATCTCACTCAAACGCTTATTTTTAGCACTCAGTTGTTAACTTCAAGTAGCAAATAGGCAATCAGTATGTGTCTACCCAGCTCTCTTTAAAGCTGGTGATATCAAGATCCAGTGATTGCTCCGCTTCGATTTGCTCAATTGCCTCTAATTCTTTATTTACACTACTCATCGTCAATGTGTTGTTGTCTAACTCAAACACTTGTTGTTGCGTTGTGTAATAGAACTTAAGCGTAGTGAGCGCTTTTACATCGTCATTGCTCGCGGCTGCTTTAATGCTTTTTAGTTTACGAAATATTTTGTTGTGCAGTTGCTTGAGCTTCCAAACGTGCAACACCTCTTCCATGTATGGCCGAGTTTTAATTTGATTCAATAAAGAGAGGGAAGTTGCGACTGCGAGAAGGACACCAATCAAATTCCAATGAAAGTTTCCCGTTGATTGTTCAGGTACGACTTCAGTGTTGCCAAACAAAACAATAAGCAAGGTACTAAAGGCAAGAGATGAGATAGCGAGCAACGCAACAAAACCGCCAATCACCAGGTTTACTTTCTTTTTATAAATGTCTTTATTTATCTTTTTGATTTCCATATACCGCTCCTAACAGGGTTGCCTCCTATTCTAACCAGCACACTCCGCACGACAATCGAAGCTTTGTAAGTAAGTTCACATTTACTATTAAACTCGCATCCCTTCCCTGCTTGGGTATATACTTCCGCGCATTCACTCTTCCTATATAGAGGCTAAACTCATGCGCTCTTTTGTTTTACGAGCTCGCGCGGCGCCAACCACCAGCAAAGCACTATTAGAAGGTGTTGGTAACGAGGCGCATACCGAGATCCTTGCTCATACCATGATGAACACCATGTTCGTGGCACAATCTCACCGTGAAGATGTGGTTGTCCACTTGGTATTAGAGAGCACGAAGGATTACTCGCGCACGATTACCATTCGTTCAAACGACATTACCAATATTGGTGGTTTTCACGAGTCAACGTTGATCGCTGCCGTTGCCCGTGCGTTAGACGCATCTGTTGGTATGGGTAAAGAGCAGCTTCGTGAAGTTGAACCCGGTATTACGGTTCGTACAGTGAGCTTTGAACGCTTGGTGCAAGAACTGGCGGAAGACCACCAACTTTATATGTTGGACAAGAAAGGCGAATTTGTTCGTGACGCAGAAATTGGTGAAAATCCATGTTTCTTACTAACCGATCACATTCCGATGCCGAAGAAGTCGTTCAACAGCTTGAAGCGCCTAGGTACTGAGAAAATCAGCCTTGGGCCTAAGATGCTGTTTGCTTCTCAGTGTGTAGTACTGATCCACAACGAACTGGATATCCGCGAATTCTAGTTATTCGCGTACACGTTGCTAGATGATGAAAGAGGACTCGATTGAGTCCTCTTTTTTGTTTCTGATTTTCTATGCCGCGCTTATTTTCCGCCAATACTCAAGCGAGCAAAACGCACATCTGGTGCGAAGAAAGTGCGGCTATCATTAATAAGCTGGGTATCACCCACAGCTTCTACTTCTTGCAGCATCTTATAGAAGTTACCGGCAACTGTAATTCCGCGCACAGGTTGAACACGTTGACCATCACGACACAAGAAACCACTCGCACCAAATGAGAAATCACCACTGACAGCATCTGCACCAGAGTGAACCCCTTGCAGTTCCACTAATTCTAGGTATTCACCTGCTTTGACTTCTGACGCACTGCTGTTGCCTGTCGCAATCACTTTGTGATTCGCTGACACGTCTAAGCTCGATTTTGCACCGCGAGCAGCACTTGCCGTCGACACTGCACCCAAATAACTCGCTGTTTGGCTATTGTGCAATAGCGTATTCAGTTGGCCATTAGCGATCAACACATTGTCTTGGGTGGCAAAACCTTCACTATCAAACCCTGCGATAGCCATACCATTCGGCATGTATGCCGCATCGGTAAAGGTAATCAAGTCACTCGCAACACGTTGACCAAGCTTATCACCCAGTGGCGTAATGCCTTTCATCGCGCTTACACCAGAGAAAGCACTGCCGAAAGCACCGAATAAACTTGCCAGCGCATTGATGTGGAAAATAGCGGGGTAGTTACCCGTCGCAACCGGTACACCTTCAAGAAGATCACGAGCAAGGTTATAACCGCCTTCTATACAATAAGCTGGATCCAACTCATCAAAACGGCGACCTAGCGACATTCTTCCCGCCATCGACTGTTTGCCGTCTTTTTCAAACAGGGTATACGCGTAACAAGTGAACGATCGCTCGAAATGTTGACATAACGTACCTTGAGTATTCGCGATGATGAGCTGAGTTTCACCGTCACTGTAACCATTGTATGGTGAGTTTGAAGCGTGAGGCAGAGCCACAACACCTTGCTCAAGCGCAAGGGACAGTTCAATTTTCTCATCGACCGATGTGGTATCGTCTTGCGCAATTTCTGCAATATCAGTGGTGATTTGGCTGTTCACGCAACTAATGCTCTGATGTTCATCTTGCTTGGAAAAGCGAGCACTTTGCAGCGCGTTTGTGAGCATCAAATCTAAACTTGGTTGCTCGAGTGATTCAGAATAACTTGTCGCGACACGAGCATCTTTAATAACTCGAACACCCAGCACTTGACTTGAGCTTACTTTGTACTCATCCAACTTGCCTTGGTTCGCTTTCAGAGAAAAGCTGCTGTTGCGGTTTACAATGACGTCCGCTTCTGCGCCTTGACGCTTTGCTTCTGATAGGACGTAATCAACCGCATTAAGAAGTTGTTTTTCTTGGCTCATTAGTTACCGCCTCCTACCAGAATATTATCTACTTTCAGTGTTGGCTGACCGACTGTTGTTGGTACTGAACCACTTACTGAACCACACATGCCCGGCGCAAGCGCCATGTCTTTGCCGACCATGCTGATTTCTTTCAACACTTTTGGACCCGTGCTGATCAGCGTTGCTGTTTTCAGAGGTTTGGTGATTTTGCCATTTTCAATGAGGTAAGCTTCACGAACGGCAAAGTTAAACTCGCCCGTTCCCGGTTGAACCGAGCCGCCGCCCATCTTCTTCGCATAGATACCACGTTCGATACCTGCCAGCATGTCATCAAGTGAATGCTCGCCTTCTTCGATAAAGGTGTTACGCATACGCGAGGTTGGTGCGAACTTGTAGTTCTGACGACGACCAGAACCCGTAGGCTCATAACCTGTCTTCATGCCACCCATTTTATCGACCATAAAGCTGGTTAGCTTACCGTCTTTGATCAATTGAGTGCGCTGAGTCTTCATGCCTTCGTCATCAACATGAATCGAGCCCCATTCGTTGGTCATGGTGCCGTCATCGACTGCATTCACTGCGGTGTGAGCAATCATTTCGCCCATCTTGTCGTGGAATACGGACGCTTTCTTCGCAACCGAAGTGGTTTCGAGTAAGTGGCCACACGCTTCATGGAAGATAACGCCGCCAAAGCCGTTACCAATTACCACTGGCATTTCCCCCGATGGACAAGCATCAGCGCCAAGTTTCACTAACGCTTGCTGCGCGATAGTTTGACCCAGCTCTTTCGCATCAAGCTGTTCGCTGAACTCCCAACCAGCAAGAGCGCCAGGACCTTCCATACCAGAAGACTGCTCATTACCTTTTTGAGCAACGGTGTTACCCGCCACACGAATGTAGTGACGCGTATCGTCTACATGCAAACCTTCTGAGTTGAAGATAGACACTTGTTGCTCGCGCTGAAGCACACTACCAATGAACTGGCTGATGTACTCACTTTCTGCACGCGCAGCTTGGTCAACTTTCAATAGAAACGCGATTTTTGAATCTAAGTTGGCATCCTGACTTAACGGCATGCGGCAACCGTGTTGGATTGGGTAGCGGTTCAAATTTAAAGAACCTGCTGACGCGATTTGTTCACGCTTGTCTTTTGCCGCAAGCAATGAGGTTACGCGTTTTAGCTCGGCTTCGTCCGTGCTATTGGTGTATCCATAAAGCACTTTGTGACCGAAGAAGAGGCGAATACCGATACCAAAATCAATCCCCGAATTGACCTTGTCCACCTCACCAGATGCGATCTGGACGGTGTTAGTTTGATGATGTTCAACGAATAGTTCAGCGAAATCAGCCCCTAAAAAGAGAGCATGATCGATCACTGACTTCGCTGTTGCAGAATTAAGCATGAAGTCTCCTTGCTCGATGATCGTCTTAGCCTTCCTAATTAACTGTCGAAAAGTTCAACAAAGTTAAATTGGCAACGCGTTAAATTTTAACAGTTTTTTAACCTTGTTTTGTGCTAATCCTTGCTTAACGAGACCACGATTATTTATTAAATATTCCAGGTTCAGCTCTTTCACCAGAGCGTTGCACTAGTAAATTCCACACGACGAACCATTTAGATGCTTACTCTATCACTCACCTCGCATAATTGAATACTCAATAATAATTACTCTCAAAAAACGTATCCCTTCTACAAGGGTCCTGCTATCATCCGAGCGAAATAGTCGGGGGGCCACGCGATAAGCGTTGGCTGAGATCGAGATTCGAGACCCGTTGAACCTGATTCAGTTAGCACTGACGTAGGGAACTATGCGCACTTTGCCTTTCGCCGCTCCTCTTTGGCGAGCGATAACGATCGAACAATCGATCTATCCACAACGGTCAAAGTCAGTTCCTATACGTCTTGTAGTAGGAGCGACCATGACGCAGCAATCACAGCCATCTTTACACCAGGCACAATCACCTATAACCACCCCTGTTGTCTTAACCATCGCAGGCTCCGACAGCGGCGGCGGCGCAGGCATCCAAGCCGATATCAAAGCGATGTCGGCAACAGGCAGCTTTGCCTGCTCAGTGATTACCGCCATCACCTCACAAAACACGCAAGGCGTTTCTGCGATTTTCCCTATTCCTCTTGATCACGTTGAAAGCCAACTCGATGCAGTGTTTACCGATCTCAATATTGTGGCGGTAAAAGTCGGCATGCTGGCGGATTCGAACATCATTAAAGCGGTGGCAAGCAAAATAAGACAGTACCAACCCAAGCATCTTGTGATTGATCCCGTCATGGTCGCCACCAGCGGTGATTTGCTACTTGAGCAATCAGCAATCAGCACATTAAGAGAAGAGTTAATTCCACTGGCAGACATCATCACCCCTAACCTGCCAGAGGGTGCAGCACTGACGGGTAAGCCAGTGCCTCAATCAGAATCTGAAATGAACGATATGATTACCGACCTTCGTGCACTTGGTGCCAAAGCTATTCTGCTCAAAGGCGGTCATCTTGAAGAAAATGAAAACAGCAACGATCTGCTGATCATGCAAAACAGTGCGGAGTTAATCAGCGCCAAGCGTTTTCCGACCCAAAACACCCACGGTACGGGCTGTACACTGTCTTCCGCCATTGCGTCTTACCTTAGTCAAGGCAACAACCTGCACAAAGCGGTGCACCTTGGTAAGCAGTACATCAGCCAAGCTATCGCACACGCTGATGAATTGGAAGTGGGGAAAGGTCACGGCCCTGTGAATCACTTTTTTTCGGGTCATACTTATGTTCGCTAACGCGATTGGCATTCAGCTTTCCGACGCCAGTTTGCAATACAAAGACAGCCAAACACCGACTTTAGCGGGAGTGAACATGACCATTCCTGTCGGTCAATGGACGGTATTACTCGGACGAAGTGGCTGCGGGAAAACCACAATATTGCGTTACTTAGCTGGCCTACTGGATGACCAAGTTGACTGGCATGGCGAACTCATCACAACCGATGGCGCTGCACTGCATGACCGTATCGCTTACATGGCTCAGCAGGATTTATTGCTACCGTGGCTTAACGTGCTGGATAACGTCTGCCTCAGCTCGCGCTTTTCTCACGCCAATTCAAATCCAGCGGATGAGAAACAACGCGCTCTCAACTTGTTAGAGCACGTTGGGTTGGCAGATTACGCTTACGCCAAACCCGCTCAACTCTCCGGAGGTATGCGACAGCGCGTAGCCCTTGCTCGCACTCTGATGCAAGACAAACCTTTGGTTTTGATGGATGAACCTTTCTCGGCATTGGACGCCGTGACTCGCCACAAATTGCAAACTCTCTCTGCCGAGCTACTAAAAGACAAAACCGTTGTCTTGATTACACACGATCCGCAAGAAGCAGTGCGATTGGCGCATCAACTCTATGTGTTACAAGGCACGCCTGCTCAAGCGCAGCACTTGGTTGTTCCGGACGCCAAGCCACCAAGATCTCTCGATGGAGAATGCGCAACTCTACAACAAGCGATTTTGAATCAATTGGAGAAAGACTATGAGTGATATGACTCAGTACAACTCCGTTTCGGCGCGTATCAGTAAAAAGGAACGCGTGACTCATCCGGCATTGCGTCTGCTAATCAGCGCAGCCGTGATCTTAGGTTTGTGGCAACTCATTGTAGTGGTGTTTGACATGCCAAGCTTCATCTTGCCTTCGCCGATTGAAGTATTGGATAGATTAGTCACTCGATACGACGTGCTACTCAAACACACTTGGGTTACCGCGCAAGAGATCCTACTTGGCCTCGCACTCGGCTTATCAATGGGTTTGCTGTTCGCATTACAAATGCTGATGTTCGAGCCGCTGAAGCGTTGGTTACTCCCAATTCTGATTGCTAGCCAAGCAATTCCAGTATTTGCTATCGCGCCAGTGCTCATGCTTTGGCTGGGTTACGGCATTGCATCGAAAGTAGTAATGGCGGCGATCATCATCTTTTTCCCTGTAACAACTTGTTGTTATGACGGACTGCGCAACACCCCCACCGGCTATCTCGATCTTGCCAAAACCATGGGCGCATCGAAATGGCAATTACTGCGCCATATTCAACTACCTGCCGCCCTACCAACGTTAGCGTCTGGTATTCGCGTTGCCGTGGTTATTGCGCCGATTGGTGCCGTGGTAGGTGAATGGGTTGGCTCAAGTGAGGGCTTGGGCTATCTGATGCTGCAAGCCAACGCTCGCATGATCATCGATGAGATGTTCGCGGCGCTGTTTATTCTCGCCGCGCTGTCTATCGCACTCTATTTCACCACTGACAAATTACTGAAAAAAGCCATTCCCTGGGAAAACAAATAGGGAAAGAAAAAGGAAGAACCCCGTGAATAAAAACAAACTCATGAGCGCTGCTGCTCTGCTCGCTTCAATGGTTTCAACTAACGTACTAGCTGCCGAAAAAGAGCTTACTTTAATGCTGGATTGGTTCGTTAACCCGAACCATGGCCCTATCGTGATCGCACAAGAGCGCGGCTACTTTAAACAGCAAGGTTTGAAGGTCAATATCCAAGAACCCGCCGACCCAAGCACACCACCTAAACTAGTTGCATCAGGCAAAGTCGATATGGCGATTTCATACCAACCTAGCCTGACCATCGACGTAGCGGCTGGCTTGCCATTAATCCGCTCTGCGACCTTGATTGCTACGCCACTCAACACGTTGATGGTGCTGGATAACGGTAAGAATGAAAACCTTGGCGACTTGAAAGGCAAGAAGATCGGTATTGCGATCGCAGGCAACGAAGAAGCGACAATCGGCACCATGCTAGCGCAAGAAAACGTGAAGTTTTCTGACGTACATATCATCAACGTAGGTTGGGCGCTGTCTTCGTCTCTTGCGTCTGGCAAGGTGGATGCGATTTGGGGCGGTCTACGTAACTTCGAAACCAACCAACTTGCATTAGAAGGTTATAAAGCTAAGGCCTTCTTCCCTGAAGAACACGGCGTGCCAGCGTATGACGAGTTAGTCTTCGTAGCCAATGCGAAAACCTACGACAAAGAAGCCATCAAGGCATTCAACAAAGCGCTGGAGCAAGCGACCACTTACATCGTCAACCATCCTAAAGAGTCTTGGAAAGAGTTTGTCGCTTACTCGCCAGACACACTAAACAACGAGCTCAACCAACGCGCTTGGAATGACACGTTAACTCGTTTCGCGCTTCGCCCATCGGCAGTTGACCTAAAACGCTACGACGATTACGCCGAGTTCATGTACTCACAAAAAATCATCGAAACGCTACCAAAAGCGAAAGATTACGTACCGAACTTTGACTAATTACGAGGCAGCCCCATTATGAAATACCAAGATTTGATCGACGCTTGCCGCCAAGATTGGCAAGAATACACCGAGCATGCCTTCGTGCAGCAATTGGCCAAAGGCACTCTGGCTCAACCTTGTTTTCTGCATTACTTGAAACAAGATTTCTTATTCCTAAAACAGTACGCGCGAGCTTATGCGCTGGCAATCTACAAAGCACGTACGTTAGACGACATGCGCCGCGCACTACCAAGCGTACATGCGCTTTTAGATTCAGAGATTGCCCACCATGTTACCTACTGCGGTCAGTGGGGATTGACGGAATCTGATCTCGAAAACGAGCCGGAAGATTTTGGCACGGTGGCTTACACGCGCTACGTATTGGATGCGGGAATGACGGGCGACTTAGTTGACTTGTATGCCGCGCTCGCCCCTTGCTCCATCGGCTACGCCGTCATTGGTAAAATGCTGATTGAAGATGAAAACACGGTATTCGAAGGCAATCCTTATGAAAGTTGGATTAACTTGTACGGCGGTGAAGAGTTCCAATCAGGCGTGGCAAGTGGGGCCGAACACTTTAACCAGTTGCTGGCTGAAATCGACATCCACAGCCAGCGCGGTCAAAACCTGATTCAGGTCTTCAAAACTGCAACGCGTATGGAAGTGGCGTTTTGGCAACAAGGTCTAAACGCACAATAAGGTTAATTGGAGAATCTCATGTTAATAGAACAAATCACTCAAGCATTAACCGCAGTGCGTCAGCAAAAGCCTTTAGTCGTGAACATTACCAACTACGTGGTGATGAACAACACGGCGAACGCTTTGTTGGCTATCGGAGCTTCGCCAATCATGGCGCATTCAAAGCAAGAAATGGCAGAAATGATGTCGTTTGCAGGCGCTTTGGTGATCAACATCGGCACCCTAGACAGCGTTTGGACGCCGCGCATGAGCTATGCCGTCGAGCAAGCCAACTCGAACGGTAAAATCGTTGTGCTCGACCCTGTCGGTTGCGGTGCAAGTTCACTGCGCACCGAAACCTCGCGCGAAATCGCCCGCCTTGCAAACAAGTTAATCATTCGTGGTAATGCGTCCGAAATCATTGCTCTCGCTGGTGAGCAAGCGCAAAGCAAAGGTGTAGATGCACTCGACAGTAGTGATGCAGCCCTTGGGGCGGCTCACTTCTTAATTGAAGAATATGGAGCGAGCGTGGTGATCTCCGGCGAAACTGACTACATCGTGACAAAAGAGCAAACCGTCCAGTTGAATAATGGTCACGAGATGATGCCATACGTAACGGGTATGGGCTGCACACTGACGGCACTGACTGGCGCTTTCGCAGCAATCGGCGACGAAACGGGCCTTGCTGCGGCAGCGGTGCTTGGCGTTGTGGGTGAAATTGCGGCTGAGCAAGCGCGAGGGCCAGGTAGCTTGCAAATGCATCTTTTGGATGAGCTTTACCAACTGGACGAAGAAACACTGGCAACACGTCTTAAATTACAAGTGAGATAAATCACTTCTCAATGCTTTAAACGCCTCTCACTCCAAAGACAGTGGGAGGCAAAAGGAAACATAATGAACGCCTATCGTTTGTATTTGGTCACCGACGACCAACAAGATTTATCCACTCTCAAACACGTTGTAAGAAAGGCGGTAGAAGGTGGGGTCACCATGGTGCAGGTGCGTGAAAAACATGGTGACGTTCGTGCATTTATTGAACGAGCTCAAGCCGTCAAGACGATCCTTGAAGGCACTGGAGTCCCGTTAATCATCAATGATCGTGTTGATGTTGCCCTTACTGTTGATGCTGATGGTGTCCACTTGGGGCAATCAGATATGCCCGCAACTATCGCTCGCGAGTTGATTGGACCAAACAAAATTCTCGGTTTATCCATCGAAAATGAAGAGCAGCTTGCAGAAGCGGACTCTCTTCCGATTGATTACATCGGTTTGAGCGCGATCTTCGTGACGCCAACCAAAACCAACACCAAAAAACATTGGGGTATTGATGGTTTGAAGATGGCGTTAGAGACGACTTCACTACCGATTGTTGCCATTGGCGGCATTAACGAGAGTAACATTCCGCAGCTTAGCGCCACTGGTGTTCATGGTTTGGCTTTGGTTTCTGCCATTTGTCATGCAGAAAATCCAACCAAAGCAGCAGAATACTTACTTTCTCTGATGGATTAAGACCCCAACGCTTAAGGATGAGCGCCTTTACCCTTCGGATAAATGTCATCAATTCATCACTCAACCTTCATTCTCTCGTCAAATTGACAAAGCGTTGATAAGTTTTTCACGCCAGATAACGTAAGATAAGCCCCTTATTTTCACGTGGTTGAATAACCCTCAATAAAAACAAAACGCTCTCAATGAAAACCAAAAAATATGGATTGATGATGCTCGCCTTGTTTGTTCTTGGCATCATCCCAATGTCGCTGTTTGGCTCTTATCATGATCTCACCTCACAGGTGCCTGAAAGTCTGGGTATTACTTTTACTTTGCTCACTGATTCTGCTGGCAGCAAAGGCTTTTTAATTACCTTAACACTGCTACTGCTTTCTTTATTTCGCTTTAAACCAAGTCGCACTGAGTGGATGCAAAAACTCTCAATGTTAGGGCTGTTACTTGTGATTGGCTTTGCCAGCAAAACGGGGCTAAAACTGATGACAGAAAGCCCGCGCCCGTACACGGAATTGCTCGCAGCAGAACAATTGATTGAAACACCAGAAACGTTTTATCAGTTGGAGACAAAGCAACAAGCCAACGTAATTAACCAGATTTCTGAACAAGTCAGTGATTGGCGGACACGCCATTGGCAAGGCGAGAAAGACTATTCTTTCCCATCCGGCCATACGATTTTCGTTTCGATTTGTTTGGCTTTCTTTGGTGGGTTGTTCTTACAGAACAAGTGCTATATCTCTGCACTGTCATTGTGGATGTGGGGAATGAGCGTCGCATATAGCCGCTTATGGCTGGGCATGCATCGCCCTGAAGATTTAATAGGTTCGGTCTTGTTTGTCGCTATTGTATTTACTTTACTCCCGACATTTCAAATTAAGAAACAGATGCCATTTGTTTCTCTCGCTTCGCGCTAATGTAAACGATGACTAGATAAAAAAGAAGCCAGCGATTCGCTGGCTTCTTGCTTTCAAGCGCTACTTTTTTCTAGCCATTTTTTGGTGGTTCAAACGCCGTTAGTTCTAATTCTGGGCCAGTGTATTTTTCAATACGAACCAGTGCCGAGTTCGCCGCACAGCCGTTTGCAAGTCGAGAGGTCGGAATATCCAACGTTAACACGTTACAACCGCCGTTCTTACAAATGCCGGTTTTCGGATCCAAATCCGGCCAACCGCCTTCATGAATACACACTGAACCTTGCTTGATTCGGTCAGTCACTTCTGCACCAACCAATACTTGGCCACGGTTGTTAAACGCACGAACTAGATCGCCCGTTTTAATACCACGCGCTTTCGCATCTTCAGGGTGAATCCAAATAGGTTCACGGTTTGCAATTGCGTACTCTTCGCGAATCTTCGCGTAGTTAAACTGGCTGTGTAGACGATGCGCTGCGTGCGCGGTCATCAGCTGCAACTCGCCATCTTTTGCATTGCCGGTGTACTCGGTTGGTGCCATCCACGTTGGGTGTGGAGGACAGTCTTCCAACTGGTAACCTTCAATGGTTTTCGAGAAGATTTCGATCTTACCACTTGGTGTACCGAGTGGATTCATGATCGGGTCTTCACGGAAATCTGCGTAACGAACAAACTGTGCGTTCTTCTCGTTCCACTTCATCTCGATCAGTTGGTTATCTTCCCAGAACTTGCTGAAGTTCGGCATTGCTACGCGAGAGCCACGGCCACCTTGTTGCGCCGCCTTGTAGAAGCCGTACAGCCATTCCATTTCAGTCTTGCCTTCGGTGTACACGTCACGGCCACCCGGAGCTAGCATCTCTGCCATGTCCGCGAATACATCGAAGTCATTACGCGCTTCACCTTGCGGCTCAACCACTTTCTTCATTGGCACCA
Source organism: Vibrio sp. T9 (assembly GCF_003123985.1). Classification (NCBI taxonomy): domain Bacteria; kingdom Pseudomonadati; phylum Pseudomonadota; class Gammaproteobacteria; order Vibrionales; family Vibrionaceae; genus Vibrio; species Vibrio sp. T9. The sequence goes on along the minus strand of NZ_NIGY01000005.1, from coordinate 422,480 downwards.
AGTGTTGGTTACTGTAGTCACCCGTCATCGTTAAGTCGTTACGCTCGAACGATGTGGTGATTGGCAGAACGATATCCGCATGCTTCGCAGCCGCCGTCCAGTAAGGCTCTGAAATCACGATCAGCTCAGGCTTTTGCCATGCTTTAATCAAGCGGTTGGTGTCTTGGTGGTGAGTAAAGTTCGCACCACCTGCCCACCAAATCATCTTGATATCTGGGAACGTCAGTTCATGACCGTTGTGATGGTAGGATTGACCTGGGTTTTCCAACGCCTCGACAATACGCGCCACAGGGAAGCTTTGCACCGCGCCAGATACCGCCCAGTCGTTACCCGCAGAAGAGCCGCCACCCAGTGATGCTGAAATCGCAGGAAGCACGCCAGCGTCACGAGCAGGGTTACCACCGTTTGAGTAGTGGTAAGAGAAACCAAAACCACCGCCCGGTAAGCCGATTTGACCCAACATCGTTGCCAGTGTAACCAGCATCCAGTGACGCTGTTCACCGTATTGTTGGCGCTGCATGCCCCAACCCGCCATCAGCATGGTGCGGTTTTTACTGAAGATGTCAGCTAAGAGCTCAAGTTGCTTCGCAGGTACGCCACAGATTTGCGATGCCCACTCCGCTGATTTTTCTACGCCGTCTTCTTCGCCCATCAGGTACGCTTCAAATTTGTCGTAACCAGCGGTGTATTTATCGAGGAAGGCTTTATCGTGCTTACCTTGTTTCACCAAGGTGTGTGCGATACCCATCATCATCGCTACGTCGGTCATTGGGTGAGGAGCAATCCACTCCGCATTCTCGCCAAAGAACTCGATGGTTTCAGAACGAATAGGGTCAATCGCAATAACCGTCTTGCCTGATTTTTTTAATTGATGGAAGAACTCAAGACCAGCACAGTCTGTTGAGCTCCACGCGATTTTTAGGGTGTTGATCGGGTTTAAGCCCCAAAGTACAACCACGTCGCTGTGCTCTAGTACCACTGGGTACGTGGTTTGTTGCTCGTACACTTCGATAGAGCCCACAACGTGCGGCATGATGATCTGCGCAGCACCCGTTGAGTAGTCACCCAAGTGGCCTGAATAGCCGCCCGCCATGCTCATGTAACGTTGCAGCAAGGTTTGTGCTTTGTGCAGCACGCCACTTGAACGCCAGCCGTAAGAGCCAGCAAACACAGAAGCCGCGCCATATTCTTTACGAATGCGCATGTGCTGTTCGTGGATCAGCTTGTAAGCCTCATCCCAAGACACACGCACAAACTCATCACTACCGCGCACACCTTCTGGCGACGATGGGTTTGCCAAGTAGCCTTTACGTACCATTGGGTACTTCACACGCGCCTTGGTATGCACTTGGTCAGGCCCAGTAGTTTGTAGACTATTTGGTACAGTTTGTGGAAGAGCATTAGTAGTCGATACTAGCTTGCCATCTTTCACTTCACATAACATTGGGCCCATGCGGCCCGCTGTCAAAATGCCCTTGCCACGCTGGTTTGAAGACGCAACAGACATAGGTGCAAAAGAAGTAAATGCCATGGCGCCAGCCGCCATACCTGTGCCTTTTAGAAATCCACGACGGGTTAAATTAGTCATAATCTTATCCTTCTATTTATCGTTAGTGACCAACCACATCTTTCGCGTGGTGCTGGAAGAACTTAGTAAGAATTTCTAGGTTTTCGGCAGTGATGTCTGTTCGATCACCCATACTCTTCGCCACTGGTCCCCAAGCGTTCACTGTGAAGTGATTTGAAGGAATTTTCGCGTGACAAGTTGCACAATAAACGTTGTCTAGCTCTTCTGCGTATGACCAAACTGGGTCAAGTGTATCCACAACCGGAGAATCGATCGTGCCTGTTAGTGACACTGCGCGCCATTCGTTGCCGTAAACGTCTGCCTTAAACTCACCGCCCTCAAGAGCTTGCTGACCTTGCTCGGTTAGCGTTGCTACGATGGCACGTTGGCCTTCACCCATGTACAGCACTTGCTCTGCGCCTTTCATTTGGAATGCGTCCAACTTAACAGTACGCTCATCACCTTCAGAGCTGATTACTTCTAACTTCGTCGTTGGGTTAATTTTACCCATCTCACCCATTGCGATTTCAGTCACAGGGTAAACGACTTTGGCACCAGGTGATGTTTTTGTGGTGAAGCTCATCAACGTTTCAAATGCCTTGCTGTCTAGCTCAGCTTCTGGTGCAAAGTGAGCAACGCCTTTGTGACAATCGATACACGTTTGATCGTTCGCTTTTGCGTACTCGTGCATTTTCGCTGCATCGCGAGATTGCTCAAATTCTTCCATCGCGTCAAAGTCGTGGCAAGAACGGCACGTTGCAGAGTCGTTTTCACGGAACTGCTCCCACACCATCTCCGCAAGCTCTTTGCGGTGCGCTTCGTATTTTTCTGGCGTGTCGATCTTGCCAGTCACGAACTCATGGTAGATGTCTTTCGATGCACGAATCTTCGTGATCAGGTAGTCCATCGGTTCTTGTGGGATGTGGCAATCAGAACACTCGGCACGAATGCCTTTCGCATTACTGAAGTGCACTGAGCCTTGGTACTCTTTGTAAGGGATTTCCATAGAGTGGCACGAGAGACAGAACTCAGTATCAGAGGTGTAATGCATCACCGCTGCAGTACCACCTAATGTTAACCAGCCCACACCAATGCCGGCAGCAACCAGCAGTGCAACATATCGTTTTTTTATTGACATAATTAGCAACACTTCCAAATAAAATGTAATTATAGATCGCAAAATACTACTTTATGGGTAGTTCTCTCTTGATCCACATCATTTCCGTGTTGCTCTATGTGTCTCAAGTATGAAATTTCGTTATTTTCATCCCATAAATGAATATTCAGTAAGAATTCATTACCCAACCAGGCATTCACCACATAAATCACTTTTGTAAGTGCAACCGTTTGATTAAAGAGATAAGAGGATGAGAAACTGGCTCTCTACATAAATGCTGTAAGGACACGCATGTCAGTTTATATTGAGACTCACCGAAGCCGATTAAGACCTATCGAAGCCAGCGATTGGGAACTATTTCAGCGATTACATTCCGAACCAGAGATCATTGAGCTCTGTTTTGATCGCCCGAGCGAAAAACAAATAAAAGAAAAATTTGCTTCGCGATTATTACCATGGACACCAGACAGTCAGCACTGGCTTTGCCTCGTCATACTCGATAAGCAATCTGAACAACCGATTGGCGTCACAGGCCTTGCCATTGAAGAAGGTAACGCAGAGGTGGGTTACTTACTTTTGCCTGAATTTCATGGCCGACAGTTTGGAACAGAAACCCTTCAAGCGCTTCTAAATTGGGCGAGAGCAACACATGACATTGACCGCTTTTCCGCTACGGTCACTGAAGGGAATATTGCTTCAGAGCGTGTTCTCATGAAGTGCGGATTCGAGCTATCTGAAGTCATTCCTGACGCATACCAAATTGGCGACAAGCGTTACGCCGACAAAATCTACTCACTACAAAAATAAGGATGTATTTTGAATAAAGTAGTCATCGTTACTGGCGCAAGCCGAGGCATTGGAGCCGCAACGGCGAAAAAACTGGCCGAGCAAGGCTATGCCGTGTGTGTTAATTACCGTGCGCAAAGTGAAGCAGCTCACCAAGTGGTCAGAGACATACAAGCAAATGGCGGAAAAGCTATCGCCGTTCAAGCAGATGTATCTGACGAGCAACAAGTGCTCAACCTTTTCGATGCAACAGAAAACGCACTAGGCTCAGTCACCCATTTGGTCAACAACGTTGGCATTCTATTTACTCAGTCACCGTTGGCGGAAATCAGCTTGGAACGCTTTCAGAAAGTAATGAACACTAATGTGAATAGCTGCTTTCTCTGTTGTAGAGAAGCGGCGAAGCGATTCAGTACTGGTGGCGCAATTGTGAATGTTTCTTCTGGGGCATCACGCTCAGGCGCGCCATTCGAATATGTCGACTACGCCACATCAAAAGGCGCAATGGATACCTTAACCAAAGGGCTATCGCTTGAATTGGCAGACCGAAATATTCGCGTCAATGGCGTTCGACCTGGTTTCATTTATACCGATATGCACGCCGATGGTGGAGAACCAAACCGAGTGGATAGGCTCAGCCCTCAAATTCCACTGAAACGGGGCGGTACGGTAGAAGAAGTGGCGAATGCGATCGCTTGGCTACTCAGTGATGAAGCTTCTTATGTGACAGGCTCTTTTATCGATCTTTCAGGCGGTAAGTAAAATGGAAGTCAACATTCGACAAGCAAGTCCCGACGATTTGGATGCAATTTTTGAATTAAACCTACAAATCAACGCACTGCATTTTGCCAACGCGCCTGAAGCTTTTGTAGCACCTTCGGAAGACGACCGAGCGTTCCTCACTCAGGCTCTCGAGAATGATGAACGCTTGTTTTTAGTCGCAGAACATGAAAAGGAGGTAGTCGGCTTTTTAACCGCGATGATCACTCAGAATGAAACCGTCAGCTTTCTGATCAAAGATCCAATTTGTCGAGTAGGAACGATTGTCGTCAATGAAGAACAAAAGCAGCAGGGCATCGGTCGCCAACTGCTTGAGGCTTGTGAGCAATGGGCGCGCGATGCCAATGCTACACAAGTTCGATTAGAAGTGATGGAATTCAATCAATCAGCACAGCGGTTTTACGACAAGCAAGGTTTTAAAACTAACTCACGCATTATGCTGAAACATTTGTAACGATAACGACAATTAAGCGCTTTTCACGACTAAAGCCACCTAAATCGCATTTATTGATGCAATTTATCCCCTGATTTTAGAAAAGACGATATGATGTGCGGATAAAGGAGATTCGAACATGATTTATCTTTTCGATTGGGGGAACACCTTAATGGTGGATTTCCCTCACGCACAAGGAAAAATGTGCGATTGGGAACACGTAGAAACGATTCCTCTGGCCAAAAAAACACTGGCAACACTTTCCCAAAATCATGCTATTTACATCGCGACCAGTGCGTCTGATTCCAACATGGAAGAGGTTCAGCGTGCATTCGTCCGCGTCGACTTAGACCAGCACTTAAATGGCTACTTTTGTTTTGCCAATCTCGGCATCGCTAAAAACCAACCTGAGTTTTATCTTGCTATCGCAAAACAGCTAGGGGTTAACGTGAGTGAGTTAACTATGGTTGGCGACTTGCCTCATAAAGACATTTACCCTGCAATGCAAGCTGGCGTAAATACGGTTTGGTTTAATCCAACAGGAGCCAATGCGCCAGCCGATCCCATTCCGAATCAAATTCGCTGTTTATCTGAACTCGTACCTTAACCATCACTAACCTGCACTAATCAAGGAAGATGAATGCAAATCAGACCCATCCAGGTAAGCGATATCGAGCGCTTTACCGAACTGTGGAACCGAGTCTATGCCGAAGGTAAATACCTGCGCAGTCCGGCTCCAGATAAAGACACCCTGACCAATATTTTACGTCGCGTAGAACTTGAATCGATTCCTCAATTTGTTGCTTTGGACCATCACGTTCTGATTGGTAGTGTAGAGATTTTTCCTGCCGAACTGTGCGGTTATGAAAGCGGTCAACTCACTAGCACAGGCATTTTAGGTATTCATATTGATAGAACATTCAGAGGAAAAGGGCTAGGTAAGCAGCTATTGTCTGTCGCACTTAAAAGTGCCTGGGAATATGGTTACGACACCATTGTACTTAATGTTTATAAGGACAACCTTGCCGCGATAGCGTTGTACGAACGATTTGGATTTGAGCACCATGGTGAACTAGGAGAAGTCTCTCTCCCCAATGGCGAAGTGTTGATGAGTCAGAAGATGATGTTAAGCGCGCCTAACAACCCTCAGTAACGTGCCCTCGGACGATAGACTCTGTGGATGCTTGATTTACATAATAGAAATAGCATGCCTCTTCTGCCAAGGTATAACCTTGCGGCCAAATGTACACCACCCGATCAAGACCTGACTGGTCGACAAATTGATAATCGGGAATAGACACAAAGTGGGTACTGTTTGGGTGTTGCTGACCAATAATACAAAAGTCACTGCCTTTGCAGGGAACATCAATTTTGGACACGCCACTCTGCGGCAAATCGATTTCTAATAACGCGCCAATGCTATTGGCGCTCGCTTCTGGCATACCACTTAAGGTTTTTACGTTCCTATCAATATAGTGGACTTGGTTTTGCTCGGCAGCATTGCCTATCACCACTCGGGCGTTAAAAAATTTAAGCGCGGTACCCAATGACGAATTGGAACTGTGTAACATCGACGCATAGGCTTGGCGATGAATGTGGAGTAGTGTTGGCAACGCAGCCAAAGCGATGAAAGCCAAAGTGGCGAGCACTATGGTGATTTCCATCAGAGTAAATCCCTTTAATCTCACTTTTTTATCTCAGCAGAATGAATGGTCGTTTGCCTCACATCCATGTGAGACCTTACCAATATATCTCTGATTTAAAACGTTTAAAGCCCTAGTAGATGACAAACAAGAGTCATGGGCCAAAGTTGAGACCGCTCGCCAAGTTACTATGCAAACGCACACATTTATGTGTCAATTTTAGGACTTTATTTATCAATCACTTATTTACTGAAGTAGATTACCCGAGTAGTGGAACGTTATTACGAACAAGTCCGCGACGTACGTTAGTGCACATCTTCCCGAAACGACGGATCTCATCAAACTGCGGAATCACACCCCGCTCCATTGCCGACTCCCAATAAGTAACCTCTGAATCGACCATTTCTAATAATTTCTTTGGACAACCGATACACTGCCCTTCCGGCCCACACACAAAAGTTTCCGGTTCGTAAATCGGTAGCTCAGCTTTTACTTGCTCGATGATATTACGCATCGCGGTCATTCGATCTGGCTTTAACGTCATCACTCTGCTCCACGGATTAAGATGAAGCAGAATTGTACTCACTGGCACGTGAATGTCCCTACCCAATTTAGGTATATTCTGTTTGAACCGATTTTTTTATCGTCAGCTCTGGCTTTTTAACCACTAGATAGACCGCCGTGGCCGCCAATGCAAAACCAGAAATGCCCATCCAATCAAACGACTCACCAAACGCGAGCCAAGCTTGAATCGCGGTTGTTGGCGGCACCAGGTAAAACACAGACGCCACACTCGAAGACGCGCCATTTCTCACCATGTACAGCAGCAGCAGGATAGCCACACAAGAGAGCACGACAACCAACCACAACACGGTCAAAATAAACTCCAGTTCCCACTGAACTTGCATGGTTTCAAACTGCATCGCAACAGGCAGAAACATGATGAGTGCGGCCAAATATTGCACCGTCGCACCACCAACCAAATCCACCTGTTGGCAATGTTTTTTCTGATAAAGCGTCCCTAACGTTATACCAACCAAAGACAGTAAACAGACTCCAATGGCTAAGAACTTATGTTGCTCAGACTGCCACTCCATGTTTCCCATCAGCACCATGGCGATGCCGACAAAGCCAAGAGCCAAACCCAGCCATTGCGAAGGTTTAAATTCCTCACGAACAAACACCACCAGCAAAGCCGCGGTTAAAATCGGCTGAATGCCCACCAACAACGAACTCAACCCTGCAGGCATACCCAAATCAATAGCAAAATAAGTGCCGCCTAAATAGAAGCCATGGATCAACACACCCACCACACAGCTGTGCCAGAAATCGCTTCCTGTCGGCAACCTTCTACGCAATACCGCCACAAGAACCAAAAACAGTAAGACATTGAATGCCATACGGATAGAAAGTAGTGTCGCTGGCTCGGCATACTGCAAACCAAAACGCGCACCAACAAATCCAGAAGCCCAAAGGATGACAAATACAAAAGGGATGGCTCGGATTAACATGATCGCCTCACTCACGCTTGTTTTATGTTTTGAGATACTGTTAATGTAATTAGGTACAGTGTTTTCAAAAAGTGACAGATTGAAGTGTTTTTATGGGTACAGATTTATTGGAAAGCGGTGAAGGGAATAAGTACCTCGTGGTGGAAAAGCACCTTAAACAAGCCATCAATGGTGGCGTTTACCAAGTGGATGATCGACTGCCTTCCATTCGCTCATTGAGCCAAGAATTAAGCGTCAGCAAAAACACCGTGATTCGTGCGTATCAAGAACTGGAAGCGCAAAACTTGGTGTACTCGGTTCCCAAGTCGGGTTATCGAGTGAAAATCACCTTGCCGACTTCTCGCTCAATTCCGGATCCGACTCGCGTGGATTTGCTCTCGATCTGCAAAGAAATCCTTACTTATCCTGAATACCAAGAGCGTTTGCCCACCGGTTCTGCCCACCCAAACATTGACTCCCCCGCGATCAAAAGCTTGTACGCCGAGATTGGCCGCCACAGCCGCCAGCAAACGCATGTACCGAGCCATTACCAATTGCCACCCGGTAATCACCTCTTAATCAAACAACTGGCGAAAATCACACAAGATTTGGGCACGCCAGCCAAGTTGGATGAGATCATGGTGACGCACGGCGCGCAGCAAGCAATTAGCCTAGTGCTGCGCGCAACGACACAAAAAGGCGATATCGTCGCGGTGGAGTCTCCTTGTTATTTTGGCAACTTATTGATGCTCGAATCACTCGGCCTCAAAGTGGTGGAAATTCCGAGTTGCCCACGAGACGGTATGTGCCCCGAAGCCTTAGCAAAAGCAATAGCGACATGGGACATAAAAGCGATCATCGTAACGCCAAACTTCACCAACCCAACTGGTGCCATGATGCCGCTAGAAAAGCGCCGGCAATTGCTATTGGCGTCCGGCAATGTTCCTATTATCGAAGACGATGTATTTGGCGGGTTAAGTTATAACAAGCCTTTGCCAAGCTTGAGGTTGCTCGATGACAAGCAACGTGTAATTTACGTGAATTCGTTATCCAAAACGCTCGATTCGCGTTTGAGAATTGGTTGGATGTTGACGGGGCGATATCGAGATCAAATTGAGCAATATCTACTGTGTGAGAACATGGGCAGTTTGAATCTGATGCAATCTGCCGTGGCAACGTTTCTAACGTCAGGCAAGTATCGAACGCATACTGCGCGAATGGGTCGGGTTTATCAAAACAACATGCGCCGATTTATCCAGATGCTTCATCAATACTTAGATGAATACGAATCTCTAAAAAATCGATACCAGATCAACGCCGTGCAAGGTTCGTTCTTGCTTTGGTTGCGCCTGCCCAAAGAAACGGACAGCTATGCGTTGTATCAAGCGTGTAATCAACACAGAATCAGCCTACTTCCCGGTACCGTATTTGGCACTCAAGGGCAATATCAACATTGCGTGCGCCTCAGCGTGGCAAACTTTGGTCATGAAACCGATTGGAGTCACGCGATGCAAACACTGGCAAAGTTGATAGCAAAGCATGTCTGTTAACTCGCTCTTGCTAAATGAACTTATGCCCACACACGCAAACAGGTAACAACAAAAAACTCCACTCTCGTATCGTTATCGCCCTCAGTGCGACTTAATTTGCCACATTCTCGCGACGTTTTCGGCTAAATTGGCAACGTTGACGTCGGCCTCTTTCATGGCCTCTGATAAGCTCATCGCCCTTGGTACACAAGCAAACACCGCATCAATACCGTACTCATAAACCGCCTGATAGTTGTCGCCCACGCAGCCTGCTAATGCAATGACTGGTAAATCAAACTGCTTTGCCACCTTAGCAACGCCCATCGGCGTTTTACCATGTGCGGTTTGATGATCGATTCGCCCCTCGCCTGTGAATACGATATCCGCATCCGCAACATGCTCAGCTAGTTTGACCGTTTCAAGCACAATCTCAATTCCCGGTTGCAAACGTGCCGGCGTGTACCCGAGCAAGGCCGCGCCCATACCACCAGCAGCACCCGCCCCTTCACGAGTCAGTACGTTCTTACCCGTCGCTTGTTCCGTCAACTCGCCAAACTTGCGCAATGCGTTATCGAGCAGAGTGACGTCTGACGTCGTCGCTCCCTTTTGCGGGCCAAAGATAGCCGACGCGCCTTTGTCGCCACAGAGTGGGTTATCAACATCGCATGCTACCAACACTTCACAAGTTGCTAAACGTGGGTCAAGACCAGAAATATCGATGGAGGCAAGCCCCGCTAACCCGCCTCCATTTGGGGTAATTGCATGACCAGATTCATCAAGAAACGTTACCCCCAACGCGGTCAACATGCCCACGCCACCATCATTAGTAGCACTGCCGCCCAAACCAATGATTAAGCGTTGAATACCTCTGTCTAGCGCATGTTTGATCAGCTGTCCGGTACCAATGCTGCTGGTCAGTTTTGGGTCGCGAGCATCACTCGGCACAAGGTGCAGCCCACTGGCCTCCGCCATTTCAATAACCGCGGTTTCGCCGTCACCGAGGATGCCATAAAACGCTTCAACATCATTCCCTAATGGCGCGGTCACCGTTGTAAAGACTTGTTCGCCTTGAGTTGCATCTATCAAAGATTGAACCGTGCCTTCGCCACCGTCTGCGACCGGAACCGTAACAAATTCGGCACCATGCCATACGCGAGCAAGACCCGTTTTGATCGCCTCGCTCACTTGTTTGGCGGTTAAGCTTTCTTTAAATGAATCAGGTGCAATTACCACTTTCATACGTATTTCCAGAGACTTATAAGAGAACGAGACTCAAAATGTACACCAATGCCATTGCCGTGACACCTTGAACGAGCGTAGCCATGGTTTGCGCGCGATACGCTAAGCCCACCGACATGCGGCTAAACTGCGAAACTACCCAGAAGAAGCTGTCGTTTGCATGAGAAACCGTCATCGCACCAGCACCGATCGCCATCACTGTTAATACGCGGCCCATTTCTGAATCGAGCCCCAATTGGGTAAGCATAGGCGCAACCAAAGCCGATGTGGTCACCAGTGCAACCGTTGACGACCCTTGCGCCGATTTTAGCGCAGCCGCAACGATAAATGGCATGAAAATACCCACGCCCAGCGCCGATAACGTCGTACCCAAGTATTCACCTAGCGGCGTTGCTTTTAATACCGCGCCAAATGCACCACCCGCACCAGTAATCAAAAGAATAGGCGCAGCAGCCGTAATACCTTGGCTGATTCGCTCGCCAAATTCTTCAATCTTGTTGTCTGATTTTAGTAGGCGAACAGAAAGGAACAGGCCAATCACCAACGCCGTTAGTGGCTGTCCTAAGAAAGTCAGAACATCAAACACAAAACCTTCGCCCAGCGGTAAGCTTGGGAATTTCGCGATAGAGCCAAAACAGATCAATAAGATTGGAACAAAAATAGGAGCAAATGCTTGGCTCGCCGTTGGTAGTTGGCCATAAGACGCTTTGAGTGCTTGCCAGTCATGCTGAATTTCCTCTGCAGCGTCAATGCCATCTGGTTCTACATGTTGGAATCGGTTCGCCCACAACATACCCGCCAGCGCCGCAACCGCTGCAACAAACACACCCACACCAATCACTAAACCAAGGTTAGATTCCAGGCCTAAGTTACCCGCAGCGGCAATCGGGCCAGGAGTTGGCGGCACAAACGTGTGCGTTGCGTATAGGCCAGTTGCCAACGCCACACTCATTGCAACGCTTGAGGTTTTTAAACGCTTCGCGAGTGATTCTTTGAGCGAGTTCAGAATGACAAAGCCTGAATCACAAAATACCGGAACAGAAACGATGTAACCGATGATGCTCATGGTCAATGTTGGGAAACGCTCACCCAACACTTTAATGACCGTATCGGCCATGGTGATCGCCGCACCACTTTTTTCCAAAATAACACCGATGATGGTACCTAAAACGATAACCAAGCCGATGTAACCAAGGATGCCGCCAAAGCCAGAAGCAATGGTTTTGGCAATGCTATCTGCCGGTAAGCCGTAAGCAAATGCCGCAAGGAACGCTGCGATGATCAGCGCTAAAAAGGGATGTAATTTGAATTTGGTGGTCGTGAGCACAATAAATGCGATCACCCCAAGCAGGATTAATATAAGGTTCATGATAACTCCATTTATTCTTATTTTGCTGAGCGAGTCCGTGTTGGCTCACTCAACATGTAGGGACGCATGAATTATTAATCGTTTGCTTTCGAATTCCTTTAGGCGGAGTGACAAATGATGTGGTCAAAAAATGACGCGTATTGTGCAGATGCACAATATCACGCCATTTTTGAGAGCCGAGTCGCAATATAAAGCTCCGCTAACCCCACAAAATTGGTGGTTGGTAGGCCCGTTATCTCGGTGATTTTTTCTAACCGATAACGCAGAGTGTTCCGGTGAATAAACAGCATTTTAGAGCATTCCGTCACATTGCCATTGCATTCAAACAACGCATCTAGGGTTTTCAGTAATTGCCCGGATTTGTCTTTCTCTTTCAACCGTTTCACGCCATCAATAATTTGTTCACCTTGCCAAATATCCGCCAACGGCGCTAACAGCACAGGCAAACGAAGTTCGTCGAACAGGTACTTACGTTTCTCTGGGTAGAACTGCTTGCCAATGGCTAATACTTGCTTCGCACTTTGGTATGACAACGCGACATCTTTAGGCTCATTAAACAGCTGCCCTAGCGCAATGTGAAACGTATGCGAATCGTGATCGCTTAAACGCGACATCAACTTATCAATGCGTTCACTTTCGATTTGGCTATCCCACTGCTTGGCGGAATAACACGGTTTCAACACCACAATTTCATTCACCGAGACAATCGCAACCAGATTGTTACGCTCCGGATATTCAAGCAGCTCAACAATATTGCGCACGCTCTTCATGCTTTTTGAAGCGGACGGCGTCGAGACTTCAATCACCGTTGCCACTCTTGGTTGAGTCACATCGATAGAAAGACGCATCGCCCAATCTTTCAGCTCTTCATCGGTCAATTTGCCATTGATCCAAGCCAGAATAAACTCTTCGCGATGACGTCTGTCCCACTGAAATTTTTCCACCAGCGCGGCTTGCTCGATTGTTAGTTCAGCGGTCATTTTGACCAGCTTGGCGAAATCTCGGATTTTCTCCGGCTCGCCTGTCACACCAACAATACCGACCACGTCGCCATGCAATTTCAACAGCATATTGATTCCGGGTTTGACACCTTGCAACGTCAAGCATTGCTGCTCATTCAGCTCTAGTGAATCGCCGTGATTCAACGCCAATACCGCGCCATCATGCACTTGCCCAACGCGTTTGGGATCGCCACTGCCAATGATGATGCCTGCGGAGTTCATCACATTTACGTTGTGACCAATGATGGACATGGTTCGATCGACAATTTGCTGTGCTAGGGAGTGGTCGAGAATAACCATTTCGATTTTCCAGATTGACAATTTAATCATTCAATAAATCACAAATAGCCAACTGTCGCGATGATGCAGTTAAAAATAACTGAAGCAGCTCAAAGCATTACTCAATTAACCACACGATAAAAATGGATTAAACCCTCATTTTGAGCTGAGAGTTATATACTTAGAACAAAGGTCACCGATGCATTCGTCACTGTGCATCGATACCGCTCGTCTACCTACAGAGGAGGAAACAACATGGAATTACGTAATAAATCGGGTGAAGTCGCAAAAATTGCAGATAATCTCACTTTGAAGGAAATCACAGAAATGGGCTACACCGTAGATTTATGCGATGAAGCATTTGACCCCGGTGAGCATTGGAAAGCGGAAGGTAAAACGCAAGGTATGGGCGAGTACCCAGAGGAGTAAACGTCCTGACGGGCCAGCGCACGAAGCGCTCCATAAACAGAAAAACCGAGCGACTTAACGCTCGGTTTTTTACTTTTGAACTTCTTGAATAAACAAGCCCATCTCTTCAAGATAATTGCCGTTTGAGCATCCCCAATCGGTGACTTCAATCAGCTCGGTAACTAACTGTCCAGATTCATCATTTTGTACTCGTTGCACAAACGCTTCAAAGCGTTCTAACTGCGCCTGAGTTTTAATGCCATGCACAGCATATTCTACAAGCAAGCCGTTGTATGTCTGCCAGCGCTGTTCACCTGAAACATCACTGCTTAAAATTACAGAGCACTTTTGTTGAATGTTCTCAACCGCATCATTTCTTGGCGGCGTGACAGAAGAGCATCCAACCAAAATCGTACCTAGCGCCAATAGCGTAACTTTTGTCTTATTTATCATATCGTTTCCATATGTACTGCCGCGATATAGAAATATTATTACACATGACAAAGATCATCGAGAGCGCCTAGCAGATTAATTAACTGATGAACTGTAAACCCCGTGCCAATCTAAACACTGCGCACTCCAAACTCGTAACAACTCTTGCTAACTCATTAAAATGTAAACAAATAGTAAAATCACGTTTACGCAGTACACTACCAGCAAATTAATTTGTCCCTCCTTTATTATCAACAAGCGTGCAATAATTAGGGGTCTACTCCCAACCATTTGAAGGATCAAAATGACCGCAACGGATTATCTCAACGACCTCAATCAACGTTACCTCGCGATTCACCGCACCAAAGAAGATTTCTTTTGGGAAACTTACATGGGGATCAGCGATGACCATGATGGCTCGACGCAAGCACAAACCGCATGGACAAGCTTTTTGAGCAACGCCGAGCAAATTACTGCCATCAAACAACAGCTTGAAGCCGCGGACTCAATTACCGACCCACAAGAGAAACAGCAAACCATTACGGGTCTTTCTGGTTGGCTGGCGATGTTTGAATCTCACGCAATCGAGGGCGAAAAAGCACAAGCGTTGAAAAATCAACTCATTGCCTTTGAAGCTGAGCTGTTCGAGAAAAAACAGAACCACGTACAAACGTTTACCGATGAAAACGGCGAGCAAGTGGAAGGTTCACTGCCAGTATTGAGCTCAACCATTCGCACCAGCAATCATGAAGAAGTTCGCCAATCGGCTCATCAAGCGTTGCTGAACCTTGAACAATGGCTACTGCAAAACGGCTTTATAGAACTGATCAAACTGCGCAACCAGTTCGCTCGCTCACTTGGTTATGCGACCTTCTTTGATTACTCCGTGCAAAAAACGGAAAAGATGAGCTCTGAGCAGCTATTCGAGATTTTGGAAGATTTCGAACAACGCACGCGAGATGCGCACCTAAACAGCTTAGAAAACTTGGCGAAAGAGAAAGGCGCAAGCGCACTAACAGGCTTCAACTTTGTTTACTCGTTCGCGGGTGACGTCATGCGTGACCTTGACCCATACGTGCCGTTCTCAAAATCTCTGAGACGCTGGGTAGAATCGTTTGGTCGTCTGAATATTGATTACTCTGGCGCGACGCTAACGCTGGATTTGTTAGACCGCAAAGGTAAGTACCCGAACGGGTTCTGTCACGGCCCTATCCCTTCTTTCTACAATCAAGGCGAATGGGTCGCAGCACAGGTGAACTTCACCAGCAATGCCAAACCAGACCAAGTGGGCAGCGGCTACGATGGCATTAACACGCTGTTCCACGAAGGTGGCCACGCAGCACACTTTGCGAACGTAAAAATGAACGCGCCTTGTTTCTCGCAGGAGTTTGCGCCGACTTCAATGGCTTATGCAGAAACTCAGTCGATGTTCTGTGACAGCCTGTTAACCGATGCCGATTGGCTAAAACAATACGCACTGGATGATGAAGGGAATCCGGTTCCTGATGAGATCATTCAAGCGATGATCAACAGTCGTCAGCCATTCAAAGCTTATGAAGAACGTAGCATCTTGGTTGTGCCGTATTTTGAACGCGCGTTATATCAACTTAGCGATGACGAGTTAACGCCAGAGCGCATCACTAAGCTGGCTCGCGATTGTGAAAAACAGATCCTTGGTTTGGAATGCAGCCCTCGCCCACTGATGGCGATTCCGCATTTGCTATCCGACGAAGCGGCTTGTGCGTATCAAGGTTATCTACTCGCGCACATGGCGGTGTATCAGACCCGCGCATACTTCCTTGAGAAGTTTGGCTATCTGACGGATAACCCAGAAATTGGCCCACTGCTGGCAAAACACTACTGGCACGCAGGCAATCATTTGTCGCACAACGAAACCATTTTCAGCCTGACTGGCGAGGGGTTCAATGCTAAGTACTTGGCAGATGTATGTAATCTATCGCCAGAGCAAGCGTGGGAAGTACAGCAGAAGAAAATCGACTCACTTGCAACACGAGAACGAGCACCAGTCGCTTCACTGAACGCGACGATTAAAGTCGTCGACGGCAGTAAAGAACTGGCAAGCAACGTCATCTCTGACGAACAAATGTGTGACGATTTTGAACGTTACATCGTAGAGACTTACGGTCGATAACACGCCAAGAGCCAGAAGCCACGCTTCTGGCTTTTTACTATTAAGGCACAACAAAAGGAAGCGCCATGCATCAACAAATCATCAAGTTCTGGTTCGAAGAGCTAACGCCTCAAAACTGGTTTGAAAACAACCCAGAACTGGACAAACATATTGCGTCACGATTTGCCTCGGTACTAGAACAGGCCGCTCGTTGTGAACTGTTTAATTGGCGTGACAGCGCACAAGGACGATTGGCCGAAATCATCGTCCTCGACCAGTTTTCACGTAATGTGTATCGCAACACCCCAAAAGCGTTTGCGCAAGACCCGCTCGCATTAGCATTGGCTCAAGAAGCAATTCGGTTAGGACACGATCAAGAATTAGCGCCTGAGCAGCTAAGCTTTTTGTACATGCCGTTTATGCACAGTGAATCTCGCCTCATTCATGTCGAAGCTGAGAAATTGTTTCGCGCATCAGGGCTTGAAAATAACTACGATTTTGAGCTAAAACACAAAGCCATCATCGACCAATTTGGACGTTACCCACATCGCAACGCCATCTTGGGTAGAGAAAGCACATCTGAAGAGTTAGCATTTTTGCAGCAACCCGGTTCCAGCTTTTAACCATCAATAACAACGAGAACGTTGAATGAAATTAGACGCCATATTGTGGGATTACGATGGGACACTCGTAAACTCTGTACCGAAAAACATCGACATCACCAAAGCGATCTTAGCCATCGTAGCCCCGCATTTAACTGGCGATAATTTACCGAAGTATCTCCATTCAGAAGCCAACTATCACTACGCAAACCACGCGGCGAAAAACTGGCAAGAGCTCTACGTGGATTACTACGGCATGTCCCATGATGAAATGCTAAAAGCTGGTGGTTTATGGGCAGAGCATCAAGAGAAAAACCAAACACCAGTAACCCTGTTTGAAGGCATTGATGGCGTTATTAAAGAGTTTGCGCAGCTGCCTCACGGCATTTGCTCTCAAAACTCACAAAGAAATATTCGTCGAGTGCTGTCCGACAACGGCATCAGCGCGCCGTTTAAATCCATCGTCGGGTATGATGACGTCTCGAACGGACACCAAAAGCCCGATGCGTACAGTGGCATCAAATGCGTTGAGTCGATTTTTGGTCACGCAGAAAATCGACAGCTGATGTACATCGGTGACCATGAAGCCGACACGCAATTCGCACGCAACATCGAACAGCAGTTGGGTGGCCAAAGTAAAGTGATTGCCGTTGCAGCAGCGTACAGCGGCGCGATGCCAGAGCATTGGAGCGTGCAACCAGATTACGTGGCAAGAACGGTTGACGAGCTGTTTTCGATTATTGCTCAACACACGTAATTTTTGGCTGCGGTTTAAGGTCAACACCTTGAATGCCAGCGCTCACCTTGCCCTTTCAGACATTGAAACAATTTTAGCCACTACACTGGAGGCCCCATGGTTACATGGCCATGTTTATTGAAACTCGATGGCGACGATGAACTTATCTATTTGCGTTCTCATGCCGATCTTGATTCCGAATGCGAAGCGCTCATTTTGGGGCCAGATGATTACGTAATTGACTCAAATGGCAACACGTTCGGGTTGCAATACAACGATTCGAACACCACCGTTTTACAACCGGAAGAACACACTCTGTCCGTCGAGGAAGTTACGTCACTCATCCAGTCGCATGAGTTTAGTCTCGCACAAAGATGCATCATCAAAATTCACTTCACCTCGGTACAGCAAGCTGTTGAGGCATTAGCCAATTAGCTCGAACCCCGCCCATATTGATTACATAAAATTATTATTTTTATAATTTATGATAATTTCATGTAATTAAAACCGCACCATATACTCTCCCACATCGAAACAAAACAACGTTTAAGCAGACATATTGGGAGCAAACAAATGAAAATGAATCATGTCGGTATTATGGTCGGAGATATGGATAAAGCGGTTGAGTTTTACACGCAAGCGCTTGGTCTAAAAGTCGTTATGGGTAACACGAAAGTGATTGAAGAACGCGAAACCGCAATTGGCAGAATGTGTATTGCGGTCTTTGGTGAGGGCTTTAAAGGCTTCAACATTGCGCATCTAGTGACAAGCGATGGCATCGGACTTGAATTATTTGAAATGAAAGAGCGTCAAGAGCGCCATGAAGTGGATTTTTCTCGCATCGGTATCTTCCATTTCTGTTTGCAGACAGACGACTTTGAAAATGCAATCAAGCGCACTGAAGCGTTGGGTGGCAAAGTGCGTATGGACATCATGCGTTACCACCCAGAAGACGATAACAAGCCTGCGAAAATGGTTTATCTAGAAGACCCATTCGGCAACCTTTTCGAGCTTTACTCGCACACTTATGAAGAAACTTACGCTTCTGAATACGAGTAATTGCATCAAGCAACACAACCGGGATCAATGCGTTATCGAACCCGGTTGTTCAAACCGTTTCACCAACCATTGTTACGACTCAATGCCTAACGACTTCATCAACGATTCAACGGTATTGTTAACCCACAATATCAACGGATCATTGCGGCGCTTTACGCTGTAAACGTAACCGAAGTTACCCTCTAATTTCGGCAGCGCGTCATCAAATTCGATAAAAGAAAAACGCTTATCTAACTGATTGATCAAGTGACGCGAACAAGGAAACAGCACATCGCTATCCGCAACCAAATTCAAAATAGTGTTGATGTGCGTGGTACGCAGTTGAATTCTTGGGACAACTGAAAAAGGCTGTAATAAGCGCGAGATATGATCTTCTTTTTCATTCCAATGTTGGATGATGTGAACCGCGTACGCGTACTCTGAAATGTCATCCAAATACATGCGTTTGCCACCATGCGGATGCGTCGCGCGACAGGCCAGAGCAAAGTCGTCCCGCCCGCCTTTTTTCTGAACCAGATGCTTCGGCAATTCCATAGGGAAATAGTTGATGCCAAAAGCGATTTCACCCGCATCGATTTTGTCTGGCGTGGTTTCCGTCCAGTCTTCGATCACCAAGTTCATAAACGGCGCTTCTTTGGCTAGCAGCTGAGTAAACGCGGCAGAAAACCATTGCGCAATGGACGAGTTGATCGCAACACGCAGAACACAGCTTTCGATCGCGGGATCAAAACTATGAGAAACATTCACTAGCTTGTCGATGTCGTTGATGATCCCAGAAAGCTGCGCTTTGATCTCTTCGGCTTTCGGCGTGAGCTCCATATTGGTGCCCTTACGCACTAAAATGTCGTCGTTAAACAAATCCCGAATTTTACGCAAGCTTCGACTCACAGCAGGCTGGCTGGTGCACAAACGCTCCGCAGCCGTTGTGGTGTTGCGTGTTTCAAGAATCACTGCAAGCACCTTGAGCAAATTGTAATCAAAGTTCATCAAAGTTATCTCTTTAGCTTTTCTCAAAGCATATCACTTTTGATATAGACTAAATACTCACAATTCATTTCTGTAATAAACGGGTTAACGACTAAGCTTAGCTGGAAACATATCCTCACAAACAAATGGATGAAACCAGCCATGAAACAAAAATTACTCGTTACTCTATTGGGATTATCAGCGCTAGGAGCCAGCTCTGTATTTGCGGCTAACACCAATGTTGATCTTGCAGAAGATGCTTATATCTACGGCTACTCTATCGATGAAGCGTACAAGTTTTTCTATCACACGGCGGTAGAAAACAACTATCCGCTCAACCGCTTTCAGAATATTCGTGCTCTAGCTGATGACTCTTACACTGCTCACCCAACCATTAATAACGATACGCTTCACCTTATGGGCTGGTTAGATGTTGCTGCAGAACCTGTCATTGTGAGCGTGCCTGATATGGATGAAGGCCGTTACTGGATCTTGCACACAATGGACATGGGCCACTACACCAACGCAGCGTTCAGTTCTCGTACTCGCGGCACAAAAGGCGGCCAGTTCATGTTTGCAGCAAAAGATTGGCAAGGTGAAGTGCCAGCTTCTGTCGACGAAGTGGTTCGCGTAGACAGCAACCTTGTGAAGCTGATGGGTCGCATCATGGCAGTGAATGACGAAGATGCAAAAGTAGCGCTTAACTACATGGACCAATGGAACATTCGTACCCTATCGGAATATTTAGGTAAGAACGGGCCAAAACCAGTACAAAGAACGTATCCAGATCCAAAAAATTCAACATGGCTTGAACGCGTGAACTTCGTGCTATGTGATGGCTCGATGGGCAATGCAGACAAACAGTGGTTGGACAAATACCAATCTATCGGTGTTGAACCATGCAAAACTGACTTCACACCTGAGCAGCTAAAACTGGCAAAAGTTGGTGAGAAGAAAGGCATGGAACACCTCGTCGAACTTGCACCTAAAATGACAGATGCTCGTACATTGCTTGGTACACGCGATACCTTGGGTGATGCGCCACGCGATATTTTTGCAGAAGGTACTTACCTTGGTCAGTGGGGCTTACCACCTATCGAAGCGTCTTACCGTAAATCAGATTTCGACAGCACTGGTCAAAAACTGGATGGTTCGAAGCATGATTACGTGATGCGCTTTAAAGCGCCGAACGTCAGCGAATTCTGGTCTGTTACTATTTACGGCAACGACAACCGTTTGATGGCGAAAAACGACCTAAACCGTCACAGCCGTGGCGACCGAACCATGAAAGCGGACAAAGACGGTTACTACACCATTTACATGAGTGCGAACGAGAAAGGCCGTGCAGACGATCCAAACTTCTTGCCAGTACCTGAAAAACCGTTCTACGCCATCATGCGTTTTTACGGCGCAGACGATGCAATCCAAAGTGGTGAGTATCAAATGCCTGAGATCAAAGTAGTTAAATAATTCGTTTTAACGAACCACTGCTCTGTCGCCTCCTTAGCTCGTAAGTGCGTTAAGGAGGCTTATTTCAAGGTGGGTGTCTAGGGCGAACATCAAGCCCAAAAATCAAAGAGCCACCCACTGAATCTAGTGATTATTTTTATTTAGGTATCGTATGGATTTTAATCTAATCCAAACCTTTTTAATTGTTGCTGAATATCAATCTTACTCTCGCGCCGCAGAGCACCTAGGGCTAACTCAGCCAGCGATTAGCGCATCCATGAAGCGTTTGGAAAAAGAAACCAACAAATCGTTATTTGTGAAGGATGGGCGACAAATCAAACTCACTTCTGTAGCGCATCAGTTGCTACCTAAATTTCATCAGGCGTTTGCGATGATCAATGATGCCATTTCCGATCAAAGCACTTTCCGCCTGAGCTGTAACGAAGCGCTGCTCCACCGCATCACACCAACCAACACGATCAGCGTTTGCGCCGATACGGATTTACCTTCGTTATTGAATGATCTACGACTTAAACAGATCGATTTGATTATTAGCCCAACGACCATTCATGACCCATCGTTTATCAGTGAATCAGTTTTTGAAGAGCCAATGGTGGTGATTTGTCGTCAAGATCACCCACGTATCGCAGGAAAAATCGAACAAGAACAGTTTTATTCTGAAAAGCACTGTCGGTTTGTCGGAGACGAAGACTTCCCAGTTAGCAACACCGAAGTTCACCAGCCAGGGCTGCAAGAGCGTGATGTGGAAATGATGACAACATCGCTCTCTGGCATGATGCTTTATGTGGCGAAACACGATTGTTTAGGCTTGCTTCCCCTGTCTTTGGCGCAGAAATGGCAATCGGCTTTGAATCTGCAAGTCATTCAAACTCCAATGCTTTCTGAGCCGGTCAGCTATAAACTGATTTTCCATAAACGAGATGAATCCAGCACTTCCCATCAATGTTTGCGAGCTTGGGCGCGTGACCAATTTGCTACAGGCCTAAACGCCTGACTCGGTCGCACATCAAGGCGTTTCGCCAAAAACTCTTTCTCTCTTCTTAAACGCACTCTTTATGACTAAATGCGCATATGTTAAAAATGGCTTAACGATCAATATGGACGTTCAGGTCGTATACTTTTCCATAACCGCACAAAAGGAGTGAAGCATGCCCACCAACAACCCAATCGCAATCCAAGCACTTGATCATGTTGTGCTAAGAACGTGCAACCTCGACGCCATGTTGCATTTCTATCGAGATATTTTGGGCTGCCCTGTCGAGCGCGAAGTAATGGAGCTTGGTTTAACCCAGCTCAGGGCTGGTAACGCATTGATTGATGTGGTGACGGTAGACAGCGAGTTAGGGCAACTTGGCGGAAAGCCACCAGTTCAAAATGGTCGTAATATTGACCATTTTTGCCTGCAACTAGCGCCTTTTTCCGAAAATGAAATACTGGAATATCTGCGTTCGAACGGCATTGAAACCGAAGAGTTTGCGAAGCGGTATGGCGCACAAGGGTTCGGTAGATCACTCTATATACATGATCCGGAAGGAAATGTCGTCGAGTTAAAACCTCAAGTCATTGATGAGTAAGCTACACTTAACTGTGTTACTGACCATTTGTTTCTCATCATTGTAGAAGGCTCAAAAAATGAACGCGATCTCGTTAGTCCAAGGCGACATCACCACCGCACATGTCGATGCCATCGTGAATGCAGCAAACCCGAGAATGCTCGGCGGAGGTGGCGTCGATGGTGCCATTCATCGCGCAGCTGGGCCTGCGCTTATCAATGCGTGTTATGCCGTTGATGATGTCGACGGTATTCGATGCCCGTTTGGTGACGCACGCATTACTGAGGCTGGCAATTTAAACGCGCGTTACGTCATTCATGCCGTTGGCCCGATTTACGATAAATTCGCCGATCCAAAAGCGGTGTTGGAATCTGCATATCAACGTTCGCTGGATCTCGCGCTCGCCAACCACTGCCAAAGTGTGGCGCTGCCTGCGATTTCTTGCGGAGTGTATGGTTACCCACCTCAAGAAGCAGCAGAAGTCGCGATGGCCGTTTGTCAAAGACCGGAATACGCGGCACTCGACATGCGCTTTTACTTGTTTAGTGAAGAGATGCTTTCGATATGGCAACACGCCCTGACCCAGCACTAAAATCTTTGTGACAAGAGACATAAAAAAACCGGACTGCCAATACAGTCCGGTTTGTCTTATTTATCAATGAATTATCGTTCGTTAAGCGCTACGAATGCTAGGGGGGTCATCCAAAGCGCCTAATGTGTGCGATCTAGTTTTTGAAGAATCCGTTGTACATCATGTACAAATGCGCCGCAGACCAAGAGAAGTTCGACGCACCTTGTACCGCGCCCGTCTCTGGGTTGTAGTTTTCACGGATTGGCATGTCACCCGTCATACCTTCTGCGTTGTTAAACAGCTCATTCGCCATCGCAATCGCTTCTTCTTTGTAGCCGTAGTTTTCCATCGCACGGAAGCCAAAGTACACTTGGTCTAGCCACACGCGACCACGCCAGTACACATCTTTACCGTAAGCAGGGTTAGTTTGCGATGCGGTCGGCAAAGGCACACCCGTTCCTTGGAATTTATCTGGCGTGTTGAACTCGTCTTGATCACGCATCACCGCGATCACTTTATCGGCATGCTCTTGCGTTGCTGCACCATTAAACAGCGGCGACCAACCTTCAGGGCCTTTTCCACGCTCTACAATCGGCAAACCCGCACAGCCATTTGCAAGAGGCGCAGGAGTAGTGCCATCTTCAGCCACATTTAAGTGAATGTCGTAGAAGAATCCTGTGCTTTCATCAAACATACATTGGTTAATGTACGTCTTGATTTTTTCTGCGCCGTTAAGGAATTCTTGCGCACGATCTTTACCTTCTACGCCATCGGACACCAACTTCGCCATTTCCGCTAAGTATTTGTTGTCTGAGTACATGTAAGAGGCTTGATCCACCGATTCTTGCAGCATAGAGAAGCCAAGCAGCTCGCCGTCCGCAGCGTTATTGTTGGTGCGGTTTTCTGCAAAACGAACTTCCCAATCTTTCTTCGCAAGATCGAGTTTCGCTAAGTTTTCCGCTGACGTATTGCTGTACACCCACTCTTCGCCTTCCAGCTTGATGCTGTTATCAAAGCCGTACGCACTTGCCGCGTAGCGACCAAGTTGATCCACATTTTTGTCTGGATTGTTGATATCTTCAGCTTGCGAATTCATGTTGTGGATGTTGTAGATAAAGCCAAAACGAGCCGCGTTATCCATGCCCGATTCCCAGCCAGCCGCTTCTTGTGCGCCGACGTGAATCGTCATGTAATCCACTTCATCAAGAATCTTATTGTAAGACGCCATGCCTTTTACTTTATAAGAATTGCCGTTTTGCTCGATGATGTCTTCTGCCGGAATAATGGTCGTGAAGTTAGGATCGCGCGTTTCTACCCAAACGTACATCACGCCTTCTTCCGTGTTGTGTGCTGGGTCCACTGCCGCGCCGTATTCAGGCACACCATTTTGGTTGTGGTCGCGGTTTGATAGCCACCAATCGTGGTATGCCACCAACTTCGGATACATTTCATCAATGAATTTTTGCGCGTCTTCTGGGCGATCAAACTGGTTCACGAGAGCGTGATACACCTCCATCACAGACCATGCCGCCAACGATGGTTTCGTATTGCGTTCGTTCCAGTTTTCAGAGCCAGCACCACCACGACTAACAGGTTTGGTGTACGTCAATACATCCAGCAAGTAGCCTTTGTCTTGCGGACGAATCTTGTCATCAGCTTGAACTTGCTCTTGGAATACCGTGCGAATGTTGTCCATCGCAACATCTGGGTTGAAATGCGCCATCGCGTACGCTTGTTTCCACGAATCCCACGGCCATGTTAAGTTACCAGAGAACCAACGTGCAGTGACCGATGGCGTGACTGTCGCTTGTTCAATATCGCCCGCCGCAGAGCGCCAGTTACCGTTTAGGGTTTCCATCGCTTTTACGGCCACACGAGCTTGGTCTGCTGTCGCTTCTTTGTTGATAAGACCATTCGCTAAATAGCCGTCCCAACGCGCTTTCGACGCTTCCATGTATTGAGTTGGATTCGCCAATACATCTTGCAATTTCAACGATTCTGACTGCACTTCTTTCGCATTGTGCAGGTTAGAATACGCCGTATAAACCGCCGATGTTTGCTCAGCTGGTAGGCTCATCTCCGCGGTAGAACTGAATGAGGTTTCGTTGGTGAACGTCTTCGTTGGTAGAGAACGAGTAATGCGGAACTCGGCATCGCGGTCATTACGGATCGCCCAGTTGTCTTTCATCTCGCTAAAGTTAATTTTAATGCCGTTCTCAATGGTCGAAATCTGGCGCTTGTAATCTGGGTAGTACTGCGCCACGGTTTGGTCTTTGCGCGTCGACAACGCGTATTTCACCAACTCGCCGTCCCACTCCAGCGCCAAGTTCATATCACGATCAGTTTTGTTAGTGATGAGCGTTTCCACCAGCGAAGAGCGGTCAGTCACGAAGCGCAGCACCATTTGCACGTGAATATCGTCCAAGTCCAACACCTGCACTAATGCACCTGGAATGGAATAGACTTTCGCTTCTGCGTTCGATAAGTCGTAAGTTTGGCCACTCACTTTGTCGGTCAACGTGAGCTTGTCGAACGTTTGGCCAGACATAAAATGCGCGTACTCTTGCGTCACTTGCATAATACCGCCGAAAGCGCCATAACCCGCCGCATCTTCAGGTAGCAAATGGCCATGCCACGCGCCGTTATCCGTCAACGCGTTGTACTTCAGGTTCGAATAACTGTCGTAATCACGCAGGTAAGTTGGATTACCAGTACGATCAATCACGTTAGTAAATTCCGAAGTTGGCGCCTGTGGTAAACGGATTTCAGTTTTATCATTGGAACCACATCCAACAAGCGAAATAGTAGCCCCGATCAGAATGGCAAGTGTGCTCTTTTTAAACATACTTTTTCCCTATTATTTACGTTATTTTTATATTCTCATTTATATAAATGAGTGTTTTTAGTGTGCAGAAGCCCGGCTCGCACTAAATAAGCACAAGCTTCTGATAATTATTCTTTTATTTTTCTTTAGCGACAGTGATGGCTTTTAATAAATCGCCATTAATATTCGGAATTGTGTCAGCCAAAAATATCTGATTACCAGGCGTAAAAGTGAGTAAAACGTTTTTTAGGCGTTGACTGTTTTCACTGGTTTTATTTTGAACATCAAACTCAATTAATTTGTTGTACACTTCATTTGCCAGTTTTTCTTCTTGTTCTTCGGTAATCGCAATGCGTCCAACACAGATTGGAGGTCGAATATCGTGGCTAAACACTTCTTCACGAAAGCGCTGTGCAAATAGCGTGTCTAAATTTGAACCTTCTTCAAAAATAAAGCGGCCTGTATCTTTAAATTGATAGTGTTTATCCCCTTTCAGTTCAATGTAATCCATCATTTCTAGTGCACGTAAATAGAGCGCAACGGAAGTATCACTCAGCTGGTATATCCGAGCGATCTCTTCTAAAGGCCACTCAGGTCGACGCAAAAGATAAAGAAAATCAAATAAGTGAGGATATTGATGGAAAATCTCACTGTTGGTGTCGGTGATAAACTGTTCACTCTCTTGCTGCAGCTGCTTACCTCGCATGGATAACTCAACCAAATCCGTATCAAGATGCGTGGCGTACAACAAGATTTTATCTAAACCAAGAGACGTATTGTGAAGCTGCCTTTTTATAGTAGAAAGCGGGATTCCAAGTCCAATAGAAAGCTCGGAATATCCAATGCCTTTTTCTTTTATTTTTTCTCGTAAAGCAGCAAGTAAATACGTTGCAGAATTATTCATCTAACAATGCCTGTATTTTATTTATTCAGCATCCATGATGATAAATTCAAGAGAGTCCTACTCTTGTGATTTTGGTCTCAATATTCTATCTTGTTGGCATAAAACATGTCTTATCCATTAGATTTTTTACTTTTCTTTAACTGGATACATTTTACCCACCACGAACAAGTTATAGCCATTGTTCTATGGGCTTATCAAGATAATAGTCAGTATAATTGTTTTGAAGAGTAAAATTAAGATGGCAAAGATTTTTACTAAAACTTTTCTGATAAGAGCGCAAATTTTCAGATGAAAAGTATCAAAAAATGACACCAATCGATTTATAAAAGCGTGAGATCACAATTGGAAAGTGAACCTATGGAAATTTTGAATTTCAATGACCAGTAAAAACCTTGTTATATTCTGAAAATAACAAGGTTAATTTATAAAATAATTATTGAAGTAAGATCATGTTATTAAGTCAAAATTATATCTGGCTCACATATTTCTTTTTCTCGCCACCATTGTTTATTTATATGTTCTTGATGAACGTAAAAACTCTCCCCCGGCATTGGCGTCAGCAGCGTTATATGTTCTTTTTGACAATGGGTAAGCAAATCTAAAATCGGTTCGTCCCAGCGGTGAGTAAACAGTTCGTATGTAGCCCAATGTACTGGCAACAGTTTTTTCGCATTTAAATCGCGAAACGCTTGCACGGTATGATGAGCCTGCATGTGCCCCCAGTTTTCGACCGGATAACCTTGGCCTTTCACATCAGCAGCCACTTCCAAACAGGCAATGTCGATTGGTCCACATCGCTGTGCGATCTCGGAAAAGTGCGAGTCGTAAGCTGAATCGCCACTAAAATAGAGCGTCTCTTCTTTGCCTTTGATGACCCAAGAAGCCCACAAGGTCGAGTTTTTATCGAAATAAGTACGACCCGAATTATGGTTAGCGGGCGTACAAATCAGTTCAATTCCGGCATAGTGCACGCTATCCCACCAATCGAATTCCACGATGTTGTCTGCGCAAACGCCCCACTTTATCAGATGCTTGCCAACCCCTAAGGGCACATAAAACGTCACGGGTTTATCGGCGTAGAAACGTATGGTCGATGCTTCTAAATGGTCGTAATGATCGTGCGAAATCACGATAATTTCAGGAATCGGCAAACGATCTCTGGCATGGGTATTGGGAATATTGCGTTCAAACCACGCTTTTGCGATGAAAGGAGAAGCGTAATCAAATACCGGATCGGTCAGAATTCGAATGCCATCGACCTCCACCAGCATCGTGGAATGGCCCAGCCAAGTAAGGCGCATCGATTCACTTCGCTGCGCAAACTGCGTGGGTTGAAGTGGGGAATGTGGCAGATGTTCGTTAGGACTCAACGGCGTTCTACCACCAAGATAACTCCAACACACCTGCCAGAATGATTGCGGACTAGGGACATTTGGCATCTCGTTTTTAACGCGGCCGTTTTCAAATTGAGGCGAGTAGTGAATACGGTGCGCCAACTGCGCATGGTAGGTTTTAGGCGGAATCAGTGAACTTGGCTTTTGTGTCTTTTGTTCACTCGTTAGGTATGTGCGCTTAAGTATCGTCTCAGACATATCGTAGTTTTGTCTCGCTTGCGAACGCTCAACAGTAGGTTTATTAAAACGTGCGTGTATGTCTATTTCGTGACCAAAATGAGGTGTAAGATGAAGATTCAGTTTCAATCAAACGTCTTCTATTTAAGGATACGGTTCTCAAACCTTCTGAATACTGCGTCGGTTTGAAAGGAGAAAACTATGGTGACTTGCAGCCAATACGATTTTATTGAAATCGCCTGTATGTTTAAGCTCCCTATCGAGATCACACTAAAAAATGGTGAAACTCATCAGGGCAACGCGTTCGACACAGGCTACGACATGCAGCGACAAGAGTGCTTGTTTTTAGATATGGATGGTGAGCACACCGCCTTCCCGACTGAACAATTAGTCGCAATGCGCGCGCTCAAAGCCAATCCGCATTTTGACGAAGTGACGTTTGAGTAAACGTCCTTCTTTCACTGACGCCGTCCAACAAAAAACGCCTCTCAAGCTGACACAACTTGAGAGGCGTTCTCTTACACGGTTCATCGGAACTTGTTGTTATTCACGCGACCGGATGAAAACCAGCATCGGCATCATGATCACGAACATCACTCCCACAAGCTGGAAGGTGTGCACAAACGCGACCATTTGCGATTGCTGCTGCAACATCTGTTGGTATTGGTCTAACGCAACCGGGTCGGTAATGGAAAGCCCCTGATTGGCAGCCCAGTCATGCAAGTTAGGATTATAAGGATTAATGCCCTCTCCCAGCGCATGCCATTGCTGCTGACTATCACGATATTGGAAAGTGGTGGCGATAGAGATACCAAACGAACTACCAATCGTACGGAACAAATTGTAAATACTTGCCGCCGCGACAGATTGCTCTTTCGGAATCGTTAAATACGCCAAGGTGGACAGCGTCGAGAAGGTTAAACCAAGCCCCATGCCCTGAATCATACTCGGCATCACAATCCAAAATGTATCGATCTGCAGTGAGTATTGCGTCATCAAATAACTACCAATCCCGATGCAGCTCAAGCCAAAGACTATTTTGATTCTGGGATCGAATTGCGGATTGAGCTTAATCACCAAAATCAACATCGCCGCTGACGCCAACCCACGCGGTGCCATTAATAAGCCAGTGGTTGAGACCGGATAATCCAGCAAACTTTCCAACAACATCGGTTGTTGAGTCGTCAGACCAAACATCGCCATCGACACCACGGCAATCATCAACGACGAGACCATAAGATTTCGGTCTTTAAGCAGCCATAATGGCGCTATTGGGCTTTTGGTTTTCCAACTACGATAGATCCACATCACCAATCCCATGACTGCGAGCAATATCGCCGTCTGGATCATGCGTGAGTTGAGCCAGTCTTCTTCGTTACCTTTATCCAACAAAAACTGCAACGCGCCCACACCTAACGCCATGTAACCGATGATCCACCAGTCAAAGTTAGGTTTGGATTTGTTGTCGATATGGATATAGCGATAAATCAAAGAGGTACAGATCAAACCGAATGGCAAGTTAATGTAAAAAATCCAGCGCCAGTTGATGTTGTCGGTGATCACGCCACCCACAACTGGGCCCAAAATAGGACCAAGCAAAATGCCGATGGAGAAAATCGCCATCGCTTTGCCTTTTTGCTCATACGGATAAATCTGTACTAACGTCGACTGCGCCAATGGAATCACCGACGCGCCGAAAGCGCCTTGGATAATGCGAAATAGCACCATCTCTTCAAGCGACTGTGCTTGCCCACAAAGCGCACTGGCAATCACAAAACCGATCACAGCAACCAGCATGACTTTGCGTTCACCAAAGCGCGACACCCAGAAACTGGTCATCGGAATGAAGATCGCTTCCGCCATGCTGTAACCCGTCAGCACCCACGTAATTTGGTCTGCCGTTGCGCCCAACGCGCCCATCATGTGCGATAGCGACACGTTCGCAACGGTCATATCGATTAACACCATGATGGCAGAAAGCATCACGGCGACGGTGGCAATCCCCCGTTTGTCTGCCGTAATTTGATGGCTCATTGCACGCTACTTTGCAAATCAATGGTGACTTCTGAGCTCGCACCAACGCGAAGTTGCGGCGCATCGGCCGGTACTTCTAATGCCAAACGTACAGGGAAACGCTGTTTAATTTTAACCCAGTTACCCGTTGCGTTTTCTGGTGGCATCAAGGAGAACGATGTACCACTCGCAGGCGACAGCTGTTCTACCGTTGCTTTCCACACCACGTCTGGGTACATATCAATCACCACATCCGCATGCATGCCAGCTTTAATATGAGTAAGATCGGTTTCTTTAAAGTTCGCGCGTACCCAATAGCTGTCTTTTAAAATCACAGGGAACAGCGTTTGACCCACGCTAACGACCGAGCCTACGTGCGTATTGATTTCACCGGCAATGCCATCCACTGGTGACGTAATGTCGGTGTAACTCAAGTTCAGCTCCGCTTGCGCTAACTGAGCTGCCGCTTGTTGAACGACCGCAGCCTCTGCGCCTTCTTCACCACGGTTCGCAATGGCTTTTTCTACCGTCGCGCGCGCTTGCTCTAAGCTCGCTTGGGCATTGGCGAGTTTGTTTTTCGCCGTATCTAAATCTTGGTCCGACGCCAGTTTGCGTTTCACCAAGGAATCCGTACGTTTGTACTCCACTTGAGCTTCTGTCAGGTTAGAGCGCGCCGCATCTAAGCCCGCTACGGCTTCAGTTACCTGCTTATCGGCAACGTCATGTTGCTGGACCGCCAATTGGTATGCCGCTTTTGCTTGCTTCACCGCCAACAAATATGGGCGTGAATCTATCTTCAGCAGTAGGTCACCTTTATTAACAGATTGGAAATCTTTGACATCCACAGAAACCACTTGGCCTTTTACCTGAGGCGCTACCGACAAAATTTTTGCCCTAACGTAGGCATCTTCCGTGCTTGGATGACTGTCTGAATACTGCCAAGACCAATACATCGCACCAAATGCGATAACACAGAGAGTAAAGAAAAGAGTTTTTACCAGCTTAGATCTGGAGGAAGAATGCTTCGCGATGTCGCCGCTCATTTATATTGTCCACTTGTTCAATTATGTGATCAGTGTAGGACTTTTCGATCTTCGGACAATAAAATGATTTGCAAGGTAAAGATCCAATTTTGCATGTTGCTAAGTTGAGTAAATGATGTGCAATCAAAACGAGGATAAAAAAGAGGGGCAGTCCCCGTAACCGCCCCCAAAGTCATGCCAATAATAGTAATGTGCGTGTAACTACTGGTTTTTCTTAGAACTTGTAACCGCCGCTGATCATAAATACCCAAGGGTTAATTTTGACGTCGGTTTTTTGCTTCGCTCCACCTGCTTTGTAAGTTGCTTCTGTTTCAATGTTTGCGTACCACGCAGCAGCGTTGAGGAACCATTGATCGTTGATCATGTAGTCCACACCAATATTCGCTGCTAGACCGAATGAGTCATCCAACTTAAGATCTGAAAGGCCAGCGCCTTTACCCGTGCTATTGAAACCCTCATCAAAGAACATGGTGTAGTTGAGACCTGCACCAACATATGGACGGAACTTACTTTGTGGCTCGCCAAAGTAGTACTGAACCATAAGCGTTGGTGGAAGGTGTTTGGTGTCCGCGATATCACCAAGACCTAACAAATCTGTTGAGATATCGTGGCTGAATGGTGTTGCTGCTAGAAGCTCTAGGCTGATGTTATCTGTGAACATGTAGCCAAACGTCAAACCAAGCTGCGTATTTGAATCCACTTTCAATTCTTCTTGAGAACCAAGAATCTTATCGCTGCTGTCATTAGGAACGACAGACGCCGCACCAACACGAAGAACGAAGTCACCTTGTTTATGAGCGAAAACACTTGGTGACACGAGTGCAGCAACCACTGCTAGACTGCAGATTGTTTTTTTCATTTTTTATTTCCTTTTATAGGGCTTCGTTATGTCGTACCCAAAGGTGTGCCTGCTGACTGGCCTTAGATTTCAAGTAAACTCAGCGCCTTGAAGCACACGGGCATCTATATTTTTTTGAGCTGCGCGCAATCTAGCACATAGAAACCCTACTATTTTGATGGAAATCAATTTGTGAAAAATATAGGTTTTTTGTATAGAGAAACGCCATACCGATCAACAAATTATGCAAATCGGATACAATTCTGTAATGCAAACTGTGCGTGTGAGAAGCCATGCCTACTCAAAAACACGAATCCTCTCGCTAGGGCTCGTAGCCAGCAAAAACTTTTTTCTTCCTCTACGTCTTCTATTTTCAAAAAACAACCCACTTAAAACGCTCGTTTGACCCCTTAAAATTGCGATTTGAGGGGTTTGTAAAATACTGAAATACAAGAAGTTATTTTTCTGGAAAATCAGTCACTTGGAGTGCTAGTCTGCTCGCAGCTAAGGAGAAGACATGTTAAAAACCGATCTCATTTTTGAACGAGAAAACTTTTCTCACCACGATTTTCAGAATGCCACCTTTAAAAACTGCCACTTTTATATGTGCAGTTTCGACCATGCCGATCTGCGCGATGCTAAGTTCATCGACTGTCGCTTTATCGAATCCAAAGCGCTAGAAGGGTGTAGTTTTCGCTTCGCGAACTTAAAAGATGCCAGCTTCACGAACTGTATGTTGGCGATGAGCCTGTTTAACGGCGCAAATTGTATGGGCTTGGAGCTGCGTAAGTGCGATCTCAAAGGGGCAAACTTCCAAGGTGCGAACTTTGCTAATCGCGTCAGTAACACCATGTTTTTCTGTTCTGCTTTTATTACTGGCTGCAACCTCACCTACTGTAACTTCGAGCGAGTGTTACTAGAAAAATGTGACCTCTTTGAAAACCGTTGGAACGGAGCGAACCTCGCGGGGGCAACTCTTAAAGGCTCGGATTTATCTCGCTGCGAATTCTCGCCAGAACAATGGGGAACCTTTAACGTTGAGCAATGTGATCTGACTCATGTCGAACTAGACGGGCTGGATGTTCGCCGCGTTTCTCTGTTTGGTGTTAAAATTTGTGATTGGCAACAAGAGCAATTGCTTGCGCCTTTTGGACTGATCATTATCTAAGGAAAGGCCATGAACCTGTTTAAAGACTTACCGAATAACCTCGACGAGGAAGTGTTCGAAGACCTGCTGACCCACAAAAACCTGCGTATAGAACGCATTGTCTCAACAGGGCAAACCTCGCCCAAAAGTGGCTGGTACGATCAAGAAGAACATGAATGGGTATTGGTTCTTAAAGGAACTGGAGAGCTGACTTTTGAATCAGGTGTAGTGAAACGACTTGAGGCAGGCGATCACGTTACGATTCCAGCTCATACCAAACACAAAGTGAGCTGGACTGACCCAACGCAAGAAACCATTTGGTTGGCAGTGTTTTATCAATAAACACAAAACGATCTTAAATCGAAAAATAGGCGCTGAATTTGCTCGATACTACCAAGCCGTCACTGGCACTGTTTGATTTTGATGGCACCATTACCCGAGAGGATATGTTTAGCCTTTTCCTCCACTATTCTGCTTATGGCCTGCGCAAGCGAGTAGGAAAGGTCGCTATCATGCCATTTTATGCGCTGTACAAACTCGGAGTGTTACCCGCTCGTCTTATGCGTCCGCTCAGCAGTTTTATTGCATTTTCAGGGAAAGAAAAGCAGCAAATTGAAGCGATTGGCGCTCAGTTTGCCCATGAAGTGATCCCGCTGTACTTACGGCCAGAAGCGATGGAAAGGTTGGCGTGGCATCAACACAGAGGCGATACCATTGTGGTGGTGTCGGCATCACTCAATGCGTATCTCAAGCCTTGGTGTGAAGCGAACGGTTACCGCTTGCTGTGCAGTGAACTGATCTCAGAACAGCCAAAACTGAGTGGCTTTTACCAGCAAGGTGATTGCAGTTTAGAAAGAAAAGTCTCGCGCGTTAAGGCGGCGTTTTCGCTCGACGAGTTTGAGTCTATTTATGCCTACGGTGATACACACGAAGACATTCCGATGCTCAAACTGGCAGACTACGCGATGCTCAACTGGATCGAGTGGAGAGCAAGCGAATAACGATATGTGCTCTGATTTTCAAGACAACCACTCCACCAAAGTGGTCGTTTTAGACTGAAAAAACAAACCCTTCTCACATGAGAAGGGTTTTATTGATCAGGGCCCGAATAAATGGCTTAACGCCATACACCCCATTGACCCGTTGTGCCTGGTTCCTCACCAGACGTCCACCACTGAGCGGTCCATTCTTTACCGTTGTGCGTCACCACATCACCTTGGTCGTAAACAGCCGTCTTGTCCCACAAGTTGGTTGGTTCAACTGGTGGCGGTACATCCGCTTTGATCAGTGACAACGCATAACTGAAGTCTGCGCTTGGCGCTAATACTTGGTTCGCATTCACGTTCTTACTATCGAACATGTAGTGGTTCATCTCTTGATGCCAAATGCCCACATACCAATCGCCCGTTTGCTGCGCGTTAAATTGATCCGCAATTTCTGCCGCCCAAGTCGTCGTATTGTTTGCGCTGATTGGCAGTGAAATATCAACAATTTCATTGCCTGTCGCATTAAACGTACGGAAACGGATGGTGTCACCCGCTTCTACTGGTCCAAAACCTTGCTGAACAAAGTAGCCCAGAGATGTCAGATTATTACCCGGTTCGGTTGGATCAACGGGGTCAGTCGGCGGCGTCGTACCTGTTCCGTTTAACGTAATGTCACTACAGTTGTAGAAACCTTCACCAGCCACATCAATGCGCTGCCAACGAGTATAAAGCACTGCATCGCCCGAGCGCTCAGCTGGGAAAGTCACCTGAATACGGTAGCGTTTTTCCGCATCAACATACACATCACCTGCGGTGTCGATCAGCTCTAAATCACTCCAAGTAAGCGGTTTTGAATCATCATAGGTCGGCTTGGTGAGATAGAATTCCCAGTATGATGGGTTGTGCGGCGCCTTGCCGTAAAACACCAATTCAATCTGGTTATTTGCATCTGGCGTAACATTGGTGCGCTGCCAGTTTGGAGAAGGAATGTTCAAGCCTTTCTTAGCGGCATCGCCGGCAGAACACAGTTCGCCGTCACGGACTACGGCTTTAACATGCTCCATATCTCGGTAATTTGGTACGTTTGCTGCAATTTCACTGCGTTGCACAAACGGGTAAGCACCAGATTCTTCAAAAGCCGCTTTACACGCTTGGTTGGGGATCTCATTGGTCCAAAAACCACCGTCTAAATAACACGTATTCTGACGAGCACTTGGAAATTCTACCCAGCCGTGGGCGTTGACGTTAAATGAGCTCAATGCGGCAACAGCGCTTAAGCTCAAAAGAGGAAGTGTTACATGTGATTTCATCGTTCATCCTTAAATTTGCTGACTCGCCGCTCATGAACACAAGCGGTTTAAGCAAAACTAGCAGGATGAGATTATTTCGAAGGTGAGAATAAAGGTGGAAATTGTAAGAGTGCCATCTGCTTTCCAGCATTTGTTGTGTATTTATCTCATACTCGACTGACTCTTTCGAGTCACTTCAAATTCATGTGCCACAAAACCATGCCACGCTTGACCGACTAACGTTCGTCTTTCGGTGTGTCCATTACCACCATGGTTGTGATCGACTTGACGTGCTCACACTCACCCAGTACATCGGCATGGAACGCTTTATATGCGGCCAAATTTTGCGTTTCTACGCGTATTAAATATTCATTGGCTCCCGTAATATTGTGGCATTCCACCACTTCATCCACAAAACGTACGTGTTCTTCAAAACCAAGCTGTGCTTGCTTAGAGTGCGAGGCCAAACCAATCGACACATAAGCGACAAAACCCACGCCAAGTTGCTGATTATCCAGTACCGCTCGGTAGCCTTTTATCACGCCTTTACGCTCTAAATCTTGCACTCGACGTAAGGTTGCAGACGGAGATAAGCCAACGCGTTCCGACAGCTCTACATTGGAGATTCTTCCGTCCCGCTTGAGCACTTGCAATATTCTTTCGTCAAATCTATCCATGATGATGTTTCATTGCTTATTTAGTTTCTAATCATCAAATAAAAGCACAATATTGACCTCAGTTCTACTTATAGTTGTTCTCAACTTATCGAGAACTGATTCAAGGAACAATCTATGGAATATCATCAACTGGGCGCTTTGGCGTTGTTCGCTTTTGTCTCCACTTTTACGCCGGGTCCCAATAACATTATGTTGATGACCTCAGGGGCAAATGTTGGATTTAAACGCACCATTCCACACATGTTGGGCATTACCTTCGGTTTTGGTGCCATGCTGATTTTAGTAGGCATTGGTTTGATGAGTCTCTTCAACGCTTACCCGATTACTCACTCCATTTTGAAAGTATTGAGCTTGAGTTATTTGCTGTACTTGACGTACAAAATCGCCACGAGCGGCAAAACCGAAGCAAAACACGATTTTCGCCCAATGTCTTTTTTAGGGGCGGTGGCATTCCAATGGGTGAACCCGAAGGGTTGGTCGATGGCGTTGACGGCCATTACGGTATACACCAGTGGCGGTTCTTGGCTTGAACTGACTTTTATCGCGGGTATCTTCTGCTTAGCTAACTTGCCATCGGTAACATTTTGGACTGCGGCAGGCATGCAACTTCAACGCTGGTTGACCACATCTAGGCGTGTAAAAGGGTTTAACTATGGGATGGCAGCGCTTTTACTGCTGTCGACTATCCCAATGATATAGAAGACAAAATATCCGTAAAACCGTGATCTAATACAAAGTTCAGGTAGATACTGAATCAATAATCATAATCTAACGCCACTTTTGGACAATGCCAGGGTCATAGTAGCGAAGCAATGCGCTATTTATTAAAAGCACACTAATCATAAGCCACAGCTATTTTAATGTTCGTTGCTTGCTCGCAGTAACTGCGATGAATCTATCACCCTGGCCAAAAGCTCATGAGCTTAAGGTCCTTTACACAAGGAGCGTTACACAATGCACACTCGCAAGCTTATTCTTGCTGCCACTTTTGGATTATTATTGGCGGGTTGCAGTCAAACATCCACCACAACCAATGCTGAAGTCATTCCACCCGAGTATCCAGTGGATTATTTCTTTAAAAACAGCGAAGTTTCTAGCTATCAAATCTCTCCTGCTGGTGACTACATCTCAATGATGAAGCCATGGCAAGACCGTAAGAACGTCTTTGTTTATCCCACAGATAACCCCGATCAGATAAAACGCGTCACATCCGTAACAGGGCGCGACATCGCATACTACTACTGGGTTGGCGAAGACACCGTAATTTACTCTCGTGATACGGGAGGAGATGAGAACTTTTATCTCGTGACGGTTAATGTCAAAACAGGCGAAGAGAAAACCATCACACCGACATCCGGTGTTGTGGCATACGTTATCGACACACTAGACAATCAACCCGATGACATTTTGATTTCGAGTAACGAGCGTAACCCGCAAGTCTTTGATGTCTATCGACATAATCTAAAAACAGGCGAAAATACTCTCGTCGCGCAAAACCCGGGCAATGTGCGCTCATGGGGTACCGATCACGATGGCAACATTCGTGTCATCACCACATCAGATGGTGTTAATACCTCCGTTTTATATCGCGATACGGTTGAAGATGAATTTAAGCCGCTAAAGAATCTCACTTTCAAAGAGAGCTTTAGCCCCATTTCATTCACGCCGGACAACAAAAACTTATATGTGGCATCACGAATTACGCGTGATAAATCAGCCATCGTTGAATACGATGTAAAAGCCAATAAAGAAATACGAGAAATCTTCTCTCACCCGGAAGTTGACGTGAATAGCGCTCACTACTCTGAAGCGCTTAATAAGCTGGTTTCAGTCTCTTACGTGACAGATAAAAACCACTATCACTTCTTAGATGATTCCTACCAACAAACCTTCGAACGCCTCTCAGAGAAACTGCCAAATGTAGAAATTTCTGTAACCAGTGCGACGCGAGATGAAAGTAAAATGATTGTCGTCACCTACAGCGATGTCGATCGACCAAATTACTACTTCTACGATCGTAAAGCAGACAAATTGGAGAAATTGGCAGAAAACGCTCCATGGCATAAGCCAGAACATATGGCGAAGATGACGCCTATCCAATACACCGCTCGCGATGGAGAAACCATTCATGGCTACCTAACGCTGCCGAAGGGTCGAGAAGCCAAAGATCTGCCTTTGCTTGTGCTCCCACACGGCGGTCCATGGGCTCGTGATCACTGGGGATTTCAGCCTGAGGTGCAATTATTCGCTAACCGCGGTATCGCCGTGCTGCAAATGAACTTCAGGGGCTCAACTGGTTATGGTCGCGAGTTTTGGGAGAAGTCGTTTAAGCAATGGGGACAATCCATGCAGGATGACATTACCGACGGTGTCAAATGGGCTACCGAACAAGGTTACGCACAAGATGGCAACGTATGTATTTATGGTGCCTCTTATGGCGGCTACGCAACTCTGGCGGGGGTGACATTCACTCCTGATTTGTATAAGTGCGGAATCGACTACGTTGGCGTATCTAACTTATTTACCTTTATGGACTCCATTCCACCTTATTGGGCACCATTCCTTGCAATGTTACACGAGCAAGTAGGCAATCCGAATGATCCTGAAGACGCGAAAATGATGAAAGCCTACTCACCAGTGTTCCATGTCGACCAAATTAAGGCACCTTTATTGGTCCTACAAGGTGCACAAGATCCACGCGTGGTG
Organism: Vibrio sp. T9; assembly: GCF_003123985.1. NCBI lineage: Bacteria > Pseudomonadati > Pseudomonadota > Gammaproteobacteria > Vibrionales > Vibrionaceae > Vibrio > Vibrio sp. T9. The sequence continues at coordinate 383,321 of NZ_NIGY01000005.1, read as the reverse complement.
AAGAGCGAGTCAGACCAAATCGTTGATGCACTGCGCGAACAAGGCGTCGAGGTCGAATACATCGTGAAGGAAAATGAGGGGCACGGATTCCGCTCTTTGGAGAACCGTCTTGATGGTTACCAAGCGATGGATAGATTCCTAAAAACACATTTACTTGAGCAAACTCAGTAAGCCTTTACATCGTTAAGTTCGAAAGGGCATGTTGGCGTGCCCTTTCTTATTTTTTCTACGTATTTTGCTCGACCCAGTCCCCAGTACTACTGCAATACTCCAATAATCCAGCTCAATTCACAGTGTAAATTTATATAAAGACACTACCCTCTTATGAGAGATCTTGATAATCTTAAATGAGAAAGAGAATAATTATCGAGTAGAGTCAAAGATGAAGAAGAAGCCTCAACCTAAAACGATTGTTGTCACAAATACAGAGACAATTACCCCAAATATGCAGCGTATTACTTTGCAAGGTGAAGCGCTAAGCCAGTTTCCACGCGACTGCGAAGGTAGCTACATCAAGCTATTGTTCAATGAGATGGGCGGTACCGATTTGAACACGCTAAGCGACGATGACCGACCATTAATGCGAACCTATACTATTCGTCGTTTCCATCCGGAAACACACACCATCGAAGTCGATTTTGTCCGCCACACCACACAAGATTTACAGTGTGGCTTTGCCGCGCGTTGGGCGATGGCCGCACAAAAAGGCGATACGATTAATATCGTAGGTCCAGGCAGTATCTCTAATTTGAATACCGAGGCTGACTGGTTCTTTATGGCCGCCGATATGACAGCACTTCCTGCTCTTTCAGCGAAAATTCGTACGCTACCAGAAGAGGCAAAAGGCTATGCCGTGATCAGTGTGATGTCTGCGGCAGACATCCAGCCTCTGCACGCACCAGCTGGTATGGAGCTAATTTGGCTTACAGAAGGTCAAACCCTAGCAGAAGCGGTACGCGAACAAAAATGGCTAGATGGGGACGCCGCAGTATGGTGTGCCTGTGAGTTCGATTCAATGCGTGCGCTGCGCCAATATTTCCGCAATGAGAAAGAAGTCGATCGCGAGAATATCTACATCAGCAGCTATTGGAAGCAAGGCGTGTCTGAAGATGGGCACAAAGTGATTAAACGTGAAGACGCGGAATCCAATCAATAGTGGTTCATGTCTTTTCGATTCCAGCTCTCATCCCAATAAAAACGCCCGGCACCACCGGGCGTTTTAGCAACATACCTTGTAATGAGGCACTTTAAACCGCTAATCAACAAGCTCTTGCGCCAAAAAGTCGATCAATAACCGCACTTTTGGCGACAAATTGCGACTTTGCGGATACAGCGCCCAAATGCCTTCGCGATCGTCGCGGTAATCGGTCAGCACCTCGACCAACTCACCACTGTCTAACGCCTCTTGCACGTAGTAGTCCGGCAATTGCACCAAACCCAGACCGCGCTTCGCTGCGTCCACCAAAGCAAAACCGCTGTTGCATTTAATCCGTCCCGACACGCGTAAAGATTTATCGCGTTTATTTTCCTTAAAGTGCCAATAGTCGACAGAGCCAACCAAGCACTGATGCCGTCCCAATTCCGACAACGTATGTGGCTCACCAAAACGCTCCAAGTACATCGGACTGGCACACACGTAGGTTTGACGTGAGGAAAGACGCTTGGCGATCATGCTGGAATCTTGCAAGCGGCCAAGACGAATCGCTACGTCTACACCTTGCTCAATCAAATCCAGCTTTTGGTTGGTCAGCACTAAATCAAGGTCCACACGCGGGTATTTTTCCAAAAACTGATGCAAAAGCGGCGCGAGGTTCATTTCCCCATACGTCACAGGAGCCGTCACGCGCAGTAAACCGCGCGGTTCGGTCTGCATTTGCGTTACGGCAAGCTCGGCCAGTTCTAACCCTTCCACCAAATGTTTACACTGCTGGTAATAGAGTTGTCCGGCTTCAGACAGGGAGACTTTTCGCGTCGTGCGATGCAGCAATTTCACCGCAAGTCGTTCTTCAAGTGCTGATACCCGACGACTGATTTGTGCCACCGATGTTTTCAGCTTAGCTGCTGCTCCGGTAAAACTGTTGGTTTCCGCCACAGCAACAAATTCGCTGACCCCTTCCCAATTCGCCATGCTGTATTCCTGTCGACCTCTTTTAGACAAATAGTGATGAAAATGTTCTCGTCGCGCTACGCTTTGAAAACGGGAGAATTTTACGCATCAGGCAACGGACGAAGATCGCCGTACTGCGCATCAAGCTCAATGCCGAAGTATTCTTTCAATGCATCCAGATAGGCTTGGCCTGGCTCTAACTCCAATTCTGTCTGCTCACCTTGGCTGGTGTATTTGAGTGTGTAGTTAAGCAATGTCACCAACCCACTTTCTGTTGCTTTCGCCGCGACTCTTGCGCTGGTAAAACGCGAGTGAGGAGAAGTGGAAGTAAAAAAGTTGCCACACGCGATATCACCCGCAAACACAAACTCTAAATCGAAGCTATAAAGGTTGTTCCATGTGTCCGTTCCATCCGTTGACAACACTTGAAGGAAGCAACCAAACTGAGCATCTTCGACAAAGCGGAAGGTTTGTAAATCCGTCTGAATCACTTGGTTGAGGATAAACGGCAATGGCGCACGCGGCGTATTGGAGCCAAAGCCCACATCGACAATCCATGCTTGTTCATCCAGCGTTACCAACGTGATTTGATGACTACGGCCCGTTGGTGTGCCCGACACATGCACACGTCCTAGTAAACTGCGTGCTTCAAATCCGAGAGTATTGAGTACCTCAAGCATTAAGCCATTCAATTCAAAGCAGTAACCACCGCGAGAGTGATACACGGTTTTTTGAATGATGTCTTCAATCTCAACAGAAATGCCGCGCTGCAACGCAATATCAAAGTTCTCAAACGGCAGGCTGTGGTGCTGCGCCACGTGTACTTTATGTAATGTTTCTAAATCGGCAGGTAGCTCTCTTGGCAAACCGAGCTTGGTTAAATAGGCATTCAGATCCGTCTTGTTCATAATCACTCTTACTTCGCTGATGGGTTGATTGCGTTCTACTCTAGCCCCTCTACCTAACTTCAGGTCAACTGCCTTTTCCGCTTTCCCTTCCGCGTTGAGGAGGCATCACACTCTTATAATCTGCTTACCTTACCATTATTACGTATATGTAAAAATCATTTTCAAAATGGACGGATTATCATTTTTATTGAAACACCTAGAATAGATACCAACAAAACGACGCAGCGCAGTAAGCAAACCTTAACTACGCTTATTACGTCACTCCATATACTGAGAATATAAAGGAAAATCCAATGACTGTTGAAATCAAACCTGGTCAAACTCACATCAAATCCAAGGCAATGGTTGCATGGGCCGCTGGCGAACCACTGAAAATGGAAGAAGTGGATGTACAGCTTCCTAAAGCGGGTGAAGTGCTAGTGCGCATCGTCGCAACAGGTGTTTGTCATACTGATGCGTTCACTCTGTCAGGCGACGATCCAGAAGGCATCTTCCCTTCTATTCTTGGTCACGAAGGTGGCGGTATTGTTGAAATGGTGGGCGAAGGCGTTACCAGCGTTGAGGTTGGCGACCACGTGATTCCTCTTTACACCGCAGAATGTGGCGAGTGTAAGTTCTGTAAATCTGGCAAAACCAACCTATGTCAGGCAGTTCGTGAAACTCAAGGTAAAGGTCTGATGCCAGATGGCACAAGCCGTTTCTCTATCAACGGTGAGACTATTTTCCACTACATGGGTTGTTCTACTTTCTCTGAGTACACGGTTCTTCCAGAAATCTCACTGGCGAAAGTAAACAAAGATGCACCACTTGAAGAAGTGTGTCTGTTAGGTTGTGGCGTAACAACCGGTATGGGCGCAGTTATGAATACGGCAAAAGTTGAAAAAGGCGACACGGTTGCGATCTTTGGTCTGGGCGGCATCGGTCTTTCAGCGATCATCGGTGCACGCATGGTGGGTGCAAGCCGCATCATCGGTATCGATATCAACGAAAGCAAATTCGATCTTGCAAAACAGCTAGGCGCAACCGATGTGATTAACCCACAGAAATTCGACAAGCCTATCCAAGAAGTGATTGTTGAAATGACTGACGGTGGTGTTGACTACTCATTCGAATGTATCGGCAACGTAAACGTGATGCGTCAGGCACTTGAGTGTTGTCACAAAGGTTGGGGTGAGTCGGTGATCATCGGTGTTGCGGGTGCAGGTCAGGAGATCTCAACTCGTCCATTCCAGCTCGTAACTGGTCGTGTATGGCGTGGCTCGGCTTTCGGTGGTGTTAAAGGCCGCTCTGAGCTTCCAGAAATCGTAAACCGTTACATGGCTGGTGAGTTTGGCTTGCAAGAGTTCATTACTCATACAATGGGATTGGCTGACGTAAACAAAGCGTTTGATCTGATGCACGAAGGTAAGAGCATCCGTACTGTTATTCATATGGATCAATAATGCTGCCTCAGGCTCTCCTTTTGGGGAGCCTGAATTCATTCTGTTGTTAGAGAGTTTATTCATGACCATTGAAAATGTAAGCCAGGCCAAAGTGTTTGGCGGTTGGCACAAACAATATACACACGAATCCAAAGCCCTAAACTGCACGATGCGCTTTGCGATTTTCTTACCACCGAATGCCACTAAATCGAACCCCGTACCCGCTTTGTACTGGTTGTCGGGCTTAACCTGCACCGATGAAAACTTTATGCAGAAAGCGGGCGCATTTCGTATGGCGGCTGAGCTTGGTATTGCGATCATTGCACCAGACACGAGTCCAAGAGGCGAAGGTATCGCTGACGATGAAAACTATGACCTGGGTAAAGGAGCTGGCTTTTACCTTAATGCGACTCAAGCCCCTTGGTCACTGCATTACTTCATGTACGATTACGTGACTAAAGAGTTACCAGAGATCATTGAAAGCAATTTCCCTGTCTCAGAAGTAAAATCCATTTCTGGGCACAGCATGGGAGGTCACGGAGCATTAACCATTGGTCTGAAAAACGCAGAACAATATCGCTCAATATCGGCGTTTAGCCCTATCTGTAACCCAGTCCAATGCCCTTGGGGACAAAAAGCCTTTACTGCTTACTTAGGCAAAGATATTGAGAGCTGGAAGCAATACGATGCAAGTGAGCTTCTCAAGCAAAAACCATCACCACTTCCTATTTTGGTTGATCAAGGTGATGCTGATGGCTTCCTTAACGAGCAACTTAGGCCAGAAGCGCTGGTTGCTGCAGCAAAAGTGCATGATTCAAACCTGAACTTAAGAATGCAATCTGGTTACGACCATAGCTATTATTTCATCTCAAGCTTTATTGACGATCATCTCAACTTCCATGCGAAGTATTTGTTTGCCTAATTCATAGAAGTAACTTGATGAATTAAAAAATAAAGTCACATACCAAGGTGGCTTTATTTTTGGTGCGTATTAACATACTAATCTTAAATAACATTGGAATATAGATAGAGAACAATGTAAGGATGAAACCGGGTTCGCTTATACCTCAATCATTAACCCTTCTAATTCTCATTCACAATACAATTCATCGGTTGAAAATAGGATTAATTTCCATTAAAAATCTGCGAACTGACACGAATTCGTTATAGAGCGAAATAATAACGCATATTTCTGACCTTTTAATTAAGAAGTCACTTAATAACCTTGACGTACAGTAAACCGACAGTTACTTTTCAAACATAACATATTATAAAATCTCATCCGGTTGGCTCTATTATTACAATTACAAATAAAGTACCGCTAGCACCTTTGTCCTAGCTCAGCAAAAAGAATAAAACTCAAAGGGCATATGATGAAAAAGATAGTCGCGCTAGGTCTGTTTTTTGTTGCGCCATTCTTATCTGCAAGTACGATCGTATTTAGCAGTAGCCAACAACCTAGTGTCACATTAAAACTGGAAGAGATTCAATCTTTACCAACCACCAGCTACACAACCACGCTGCCTTGGATCCCTGCTTCTTCTGAATTTCTTGGGGTCAAACTTAGCACGCTCCTCACCCACGTCTATGGCAAAGTGCCAGAACAAGTTGATGTCAGTAGCTTGAATGACTATCACTCGACACTGTCTCGACAAGACATTCTTAGATACCAACCAATACTGGCTTACCAACAAGATCAACACTATATAAAAGTCAGGAATAAGGGGCCATTTTGGGTAATATACTCTCTTAGTCTCTATCCTGAGCTCAACTACAATAAATATCACGCGCAAATGGTCTGGCAAGTAAATGAGATGAAAGCAAAATAATAAGAATGAAGTTATCAGAACCCACCCATCAAAAGCAGAGAGCACCACAATACTCTACAACCAGTAAAATGTTACTTGTGGTGTTTGCCACTTCTTTGCTTCTCGCAAATGTATTGCTTCTGCAGCAGACACGCGCACTGTCACAAAACTTTAATAATGAGCAAAAACAAGCAACCTGGTTTTTATTCCAACTCTCTAAAGAGCTTTCGGAGCTTGTCGGAGAAGCGAGACGAGTCGATGAAAATGTATTAAATATCGAAGGTGCAGAGCTACAATATGAATTGGCCTGGAGTAGGTTCGATTTATTAATTAGTAGTAATGAAGCCTACACTTTTTTCTCTCGAAATAATATGCATCAGTATTTCATTGATCTTTTTGAGGAATTTCAGGGTCTGGAAGCGCAATTAGTTGAAGCAAGAACTGGCGATAGTCAAGCTGCGGCTCAATTTTATCGATCCACTCAAACACTGTACTTAAGCTTGGTCGATTTCGTTAATCAGAACTTTCGCCTCAGCAGCAAAGTCTATGAGGCACAGAAAGGAGAAACGCAACGGTTAATGCAAGCGCAGTATATGCTGTTTGCTACATTCGTTTTGTCGATCCTGTCTCTGACTTATTTCTTTTATCGTGAATCCCATTTCCATAGAAAACTGGCGCTCAGCGACCCACTGACTCATCTTGGAAATCGCAATGCACTATTTATCAACCTGAATGAGCTCACTCAAGAGAAAAGGCCTTTTTCTCTGTGGATTTTAGATTTAAATGGTTTTAAAAGCGTCAACGATACACACGGTCATCAAGTGGGAGACACCGTACTGCGTGAAATTGCTAGACGGCTTAAATCTATGGCGTTGAATGATTTTACCGTCTATCGCATGGGAGGCGATGAGTTCGCCGTCATCCTCGAAGGGGAGCATGTTGATGAAGAAGGCGTTCGTGAGCATATCAATGCGGTATTTGATGCGCCAATACTAAACTCCGACAACGTCGCGACACTATCAACCAGCATGGGCTTAGCGCAATACCCAAAAGACAGTAACAATGTTGACTTTCTTATCAGCATAGCGGATAAGCGCATGTACAAAATGAAATTTCAACGTTAAACGGTATTTATGATGAAAAAGTTCATGCAAATACTGCTTCTACTGGCAGTCATTGCGGCAGGTGTGTTGGCTTGGGTATTTATTCCATCGCACGAAACCATCGGGCAAAAAACGCTTGAGCAGGCACTCAACGACGACTACAGCCTCGTTGGGCATCGAATCTACTCAACCGATCCGGATGCTGGCAACCGATTCGGCTACTTCGTATTGGCAACTGGCCAGAGCATTGAAGAGCAAGAGCCGTTTTTGGTCACTTCGGATCAGTTTATTCGCATGGAACAAACGGGTGATAACACCTTGTCTGTGACCGTCAATGGCCATATCTACCAATACCACAACGACTTGTGGGTACCAAAATCGGATGGAAAGTTGCAGCACTTTTTGGTCAGCGCAACTGCCAACTACGTGCGCTAAAAAACGGGAACATTACTACCCCCTCCCACCACACAAAAAAACAAAGCCCCGCATGCACTGCCGGGCTTTTTACGTTAACAAGAAAAGAACATCGAAAGGGGGGCGTTACTTCGCTAACACTTTCTCTTTAATCACTTTGAGTACCCCAGCCTCTTGGTTGCTTGGCGCAGAATAACGAGCGATTTTCTTAATCTCTTCATGCGCATTGGCAACCGCGTACGAATGCTCACTGACTTGCAGCATTTCGAGGTCATTGAGGTAATCACCAAACGTCATGGTTTCTGCCGGAGTAAAATTCATCGTCTCTTGAAGATGCTTAATGGCCGCGCCTTTAGACGCCTCGGCATTCATCACATCCAGCCAAATTTTTGCGCTCACTACGACTTTATGCGTTTCGCCAAACTTCGCGTTCATGGTCGGGAACAGGAGCTCTTCCGAACCGTCAAAGTGACAAATTGCCACCTTAATGAACTCGTCTTCGACCTCAAGCAAATCCGGCACATATTCACAGCGGTGGTAGTACTTTTGAAACTCTTCCAGCGATTGCTGATCATGCGTTTCGATGTACGCCGAGCGCTTGCCACACAATACGATGTTCGCCCCGTCAATTTCACGAGCCGCTTTCACAATCTCCGCCACTTCCGCTTTAGGAATGGTGCAACTGTAGAGCTCTTTGTCTTGGTACATCACCAAGGTGCCGTTTTCGGCCACATACAACACTCGCTCTTTGATTGGCGCGAACGTGTCTCGCAGGCTGTAATACTGACGACCAGACGCAGCGGAGAACAAAATGCCTTGCTCTTCCAGTTGCAAAAACAGATCGAAAAACTCTGGATCCAAACGACCGTATTGGTCAAGCAAAGTGCCGTCCATATCGGAAGCAATAAATTTGATGCGAACTTGTGACATTAACTAAAACTCTAAATGACGCTGCGAAAAATATATCCATGTAAGGTACAGGATCTTGTATGAATCTCAAGTCGGGATGACGACGCCTTTCGCGATTACCAAGGGTGTAGTTTAAAGTAATCTTCACTGTGATCGATGAAAGCTCTCACAGCAGGAGACAAGTGTTTACGCGATGAATACAGCGCGTAAATGTTGAGATCATTTGGCTTCCAATTCGGCAACACCGACTCAAGCTGACCCGATTGCAGATAGATATTGCTCAAATAGGTTGGCAACATCGAAATACCCATGCCTTGTAAAGCGCCATGCAATAACGCCGTGGCCTCATTGCTGGTTAGGCGACACTCAATTCCCACCGATTCGAACTGCTCGCCCTGCGACAAATGCCATACGTGACGCTCAAAGTTTTTGTAACCCAAACAGTCGTGTGAAGATAAATCTCGGGGATGCGCGATCGCGTGGTGAGTTTGCAAGTATTGCGGCGATGCCACCAACACCGATTCACACACCGCAATCGGCTTACCAATCAAAGAAGGATCGGGATCTGACGCAATTCGGATTGCCAGATCGATGCGTTGCTCGGTTAGATCACTCACTGAGTCTTGCAGATCTATGTCGATATGCACTTTGGGGTGCTTTTGCATAAAACTGTTTACTGCTGGGATCAACTGTGAGAACCCAAATGAAGTGCTCGACGCGAGACGGATTTTTCCGGACAGCTCACCATCAACGGCAATGTTCGACGTCAACGTATCGGCCTGTTTTAACCAGCGCTCAATCTGAGGCAAGCTGCGCTCCCCTGCGGTGGTGAGTGACACCTTGCGCGTAGTGCGGTGCAACAAACGAGTTTGTAGCCAGTTCTCCATCGCCTCTACATAACGAGTCACCATTGGCCGAGACATGTCTAACCGCTCGGCGGTAGCGGTAAAACTGCCAGAATACACCACATCCACAAATACTTTTGCTGCCGTTACTCTGTCCATACATTTGCTCGAAATAAGAAATAGTGATGCACATTATTGTGTATTTTTCCGAGCGTATCAATTTTCTAATATAGCTCCCGTTCCCAAGCCATCGTCGCTTGGCCCCAAATTCTTTAGGAGCTTATTATGAAAAAATTCACTTTGATTGCTGCATCCATTTTAATGGCAAGCCCTGCTCTAGCGGCAAACCACTCTCCCCTTACTCTTGAGGTTTACAACGCCGATGGTAACAGCTTCCACGTTAACTCAACCTTGGTATACGGTGAGACTGATGCCATGGTCATCGACACTGGCTTCACCAAAGCTGACGCGATGCGCATTGCCGCTAAAGTGCTGGACTCAGGCAAAACGCTTAAAACCATTTTCATCAGCCAAGCGGACCCAGATTACTACTTTGGCGCAGAGGCCTTACACCAACAGTTCCCTGATGCGCAGATCATCACAACGCCAGCGGTTCAAAAAATTATTAAAGAGAAGTTGGCTGGAAAGTTGGCGTACTGGGGACCAAAGCTTGGCGCAAACGCACCGGTAAAACCAGTAATCCCTGTCGCATACGACAAAGCATCATTAGAGCTAGAAGGTCATAAGATTGAAATCCGTGGTAACCATGGCACATCAGCACACCGCCCTTACCTATGGATTCCAGATAACAAAGCGATTCTAGGTAACGTAGCCGTGTACTCAAACGTGCATTTATGGATGGCAGATGCCGCTGACCAAACCGCTATCAATGCTTGGGAGCAGCAGCTTAGCGAGATGCTTGCGCTTAAACCTCAAGTGGTCATTCCTGGTCACATGAAAGCAGGCACAAAGCTGAACGCAGACACCATTCGCTACTCGCAACAATACTTACAGGATTTTCAGCAAGCGAAAAAACACAGCAATAACAGTGCTCAACTCATTGACACCATGTCAGCGAAATACCCAGAAGCTCAATTGCCAATCGCGCTAGAAATCGGTGCGAAAGTGCATACTGGTGAAATGTCATGGTAACCGTGCATTACTTCTTCGATCCCATGTGTGGTTGGTGCTACGGGGCATCACCACTCATCGAAGCCTTGATGGACACCTCTCAATTTAAGGTGGAGCTTCATCCCGGCGGCATGATTGAGAAGCGCGCAATTGAGCCTGAATTTCGTCAGCACATCATCAACAGTGACGCTCGTATCGCAACCGAAACCGGAGCAACGTTTGGTGAAGCATATCTGCAACGCGTGAAAAGCGACGATGCGTTTGTTCTTGATTCTTATCTACCAACACAAGCGATCTTGAGTGCGGAGAAAATGGGGCTGAATCCATGGCACATGCTAAAGGCCATCCAATCCGCGCATTATCAGCTCGGGTTAAAAGTGAATGAAGCATCGACGCTCAAAGCCATTGCAGAATCGCTAGGTTTAGCAAACGATGCGTGGGAGCAAAACATGACGTTAAGCGAAGCCGAACTAAACGAGAGAATTCGCTCTAGCCGACAGTTGATGCGCCAGTTAAACGTTGGTGGTTACCCAACCCTGATTGCAGAAGTAAATGGCGAGTACTTGACCTTGCCGCACTCGGCCTACTACGACAAACCGGCACAGTGGAAGCTTGCATTACAAAAACTGCAATAAACTCTTCCCCACTCGCTCTTGTCCTTAATCCAAGAGCGAGTGCACACACCGACATGGCAATCCTGACTCAAACAGGTACAATCCTCGCTCGAATTTTTACTCGCGCGGATAACCACCATGCACTCGCCTGAACATTGTTTTACACGTTTTACTGCTGATACTTCTGACTATGAATTACCAACGCAGTTTACGTTTCCGTTCTACTACACGCCGCATCCTCTTTGCGTTTTGGCCGCAAAGCAATTGCAACAGCACTTATTAGCGCAAACCGACTTCGAACACGATTTTGGTTTGGTTAATGAAGAAACGGGGCGAGGCAAAATGTTTGGCGTATTGCTGGTAGAAAGCCCTCAAGGCGAGCTCGGCTTTTTAAGTGCATTTTCTGGCAAAATTGCTGACCAAAACTTGATTCCAGGATTTGTCCCTCCTGTGTACGACATGCTGACCGATGAAGGCTTCTTCCGCGCAGAAACGGATGCCATCAACGCCGCCAATGCGGAGTACAAAACCTGTGCTGCGAATCCGGAATTAGCGGATCTTAAAGCGCAAATCCAAGCCGACCGAGCCGCTTATCAGCAAGAGGAGCAAACACAGCGCCAAGTGATGATAGACGGCCGCGCCGCACGCAAACGACAGCGCCAACAGGGCGAGCAAACGCTCAATGCCGATGATCTCAAAATCTTGTTGGATGAGTTGGGTAAGCAAAGTGTCGCCGAGAAAAATGTTCTCAAATACTTAAAGCAAGCGTGGGATGAAAAGCTTGCAATCAAAGAAGCACGATTGGCCGAGTTAGAGCAGCAACTTGCTCACCTGAAAGAGCAGCGCAAGACGCTCTCCAACGCTTTACAGCACAAATTGCATAAACAATACCGCTTCCTAAACAGCCATGGCGAAACACGCGACTTGGTGGACATTTTTTCGGACACCACAAACCCAATACCACCAGCAGGTGCAGGGGAATGTGCTGCGCCCAAACTGCTCCAATACGCGTTTAAATACGGATTCAAACCGCTGGCGCTGGCAGAATTTTGGTGGGGTGTGTCGCCAAAGTCTGAAGTTCGCCAACACAAAAAGTTCTACCCATCGTGCAACAGCAAATGTCAGCCGATTTTGGGCCATATGATGCAAGGGCTGGATGTCGAACCTAACCCATTAGCGGAGAATTGGGCAGAAGACAAAGAACTAGAGATAATCTACCAAGACGACGCTATGGTCGTCGTCAACAAGCCATCGGGCTTACTTTCAGTGCCGGGTAAAACCATCAAAGACTCTGCTTATACGCGCTTACAAGCGATGTTCCCTGATGTGGAAGGGCCGTTTGTGATTCATCGCCTCGACATGGCGACCTCTGGCATTTTGGTGTTTGCCTTAACTAAGCGCGCGAACAAAAGCCTGCAAAAACAGTTTATGGCTCGCGGCGTACAAAAACGTTATATGGCACTGCTCGAAGGCGTATTGAACGAGCCGGAAGGGGAAATTTCACTGCCAATGCGTGGTGACCCAGATGACCGCCCACGTCAACTGGTGTGTTTTGAACACGGGAAACATGCAGAAACCTACTGGCAGCTGATTGAAGTCAAAGATGGACGCAGCAAGGTATACATGTATCCGAAAACCGGGCGAACTCACCAACTACGTGTACACAGTGCTCATCATATGGGATTAAACATGCCAATGGTTGGTGATGGTTTATACGGCGAAAAAGCGAATCGCTTACACCTGCATGCTGAGATGCTAGAGCTGGATCATCCATACAGTAAAGAGCGCATGGTGTTCAAAGCTGGGTGCGAATTCTAACGTCTTCCAGATTTTAAATAACAAAAGGCACTGACTAACAGTGCCTTTTTTGGTTTCTAACAACAGAATAAGCGTGATGCGCGATACCGAAAACCGTTAGCTCACCTTAAACTTGGTCCACACCTGAGAGCGCCAACGCCTTGCCATGATGATACCACGTACCCATTCATCGAGTGCGATTGCCATCCAAGCCCCTAAAACGCCATAACCCAAGTGGATGCCAAAGATGTAAGAGAAAAGCACGCCTAGTCCCCACATACTCAAAATACCCATTTGCACTGGGAACTTGATGTCACCCGCGCCTTTGAGCCCCGCGATAAAAATCAGGTTAAACACACGTCCGGCCTCGAGCAAAATTGAGCCCATGACTAACGAACCTGCCAATGCGAGTATTTCTGGTTGATCGGTAAATACGCGCAGAATCTCTTCTCTAAACAGGTAAATCAGTGTGGTTGCCGCCGTTGATGTCACAAATCCCACTAAGAAGTAGATTTGTACGCGTTTTAAAATGCTGCTCACCCAACCTTTACCGATGTAGTAACCAGTCTGAATTTGCGCAGCCTGACCAATTGCCAACGCGAAAGCAAACGAGAAACGGGCAATGTTTTGCGCATAAGTGAAAGCTGCCAACGATGCCGTCCCCATTTGCACCACAAAGTACACAATGCAGATTTGCGCCACGTTGTAAGACAGCACTTCACCCGCGTTCATACCGCCGATTTTTAAGATCTTTTTGTAAATTTCTGCGGGCACTTGTTTCATGGTCGACATTGGTAGTTCAATGCTGCTGCGAGCTAGAATAAACCATAACATTAACGTACCGATGACTTGGCTGACGACGGTTGCTATTGCTACACCTTGCACACCATACACAGGTAAACCGAATGGCTGGTAAAGCGCAATATAGTTACCAATGATGTTGAACACACCCGAGATCAAGTTCACCACCATTGGAGAGCGCGAATAGCCATGGCTACGCAGAATGGTCGTAAAGACTATGCCTATGGTGACGTTGAACGTCATCGCTCCGCTGATCAGCAAATATTCACGTGCGTATTGCTCGACTTGTGCCTCCAAACCGTAATACGGGAGCAGGAATATCGCGCCAAGCACGGCAATCACACTCAAGAACGCACCGACAATCACGGACAGCACAATACTTGCAACGCCGACGTTCACAGACTCTTGCTCGCGCCCAGCGCCGTTGTATTGGGCAATCAAAATCCCCGTTCCGCTGCTGACAAACGTCGAAACGATGATTAAGAAAAAGGTAATCTGCGTGATCACACCAACAGCGGATACCGCTTTGTCTGAGTAGCCACTCAGCATGAACACGTCACTGGTTCCTAAAGCCGTCCGTAGCAAAATTTCGACAAGAATCGGCCAAGCCAATGCCACGATGGACATTCGTTGGTTGATGTTTTGGCTTTTAGGCATGTTTTTAACCTTTCCTACAACTAAAAACTGCCTCACAAAATGTGTGAAGCAGTTTGGAAAAAGAGTAACTCGAATGAAGCTCGATATGAGGTCGTGATTTAGCGCGGATTCTAGTCGCATATTGGTCACAACGACAACAATATTTCGATTTGTTTCGGAAAAATATTTCTAATGCTTTTTCACAACGAAAAACTCATTGCCGGAATTTAGAGATCGTCGATTGACGAACAATGAGCTCAATAGGTAGAAGGCGCAGTTCATGCTATTCCCAACAGAGTTGAGTCAGGATAGATCCTGCAAATACGGCGGTGGAAATGCATTACTTTGAATTATTAATCGAACCATCTGAAGCCATAAAGATCCGCCATGGAAAACTTTATAAGCCTTTGTTGCGCTTTGAGCACTCTCACCAAACCACACTTCTAGGCCCATACTAAAAATGACTGACATCACATTTGGAAACTTTGTTGTTCTATTCATCGCTAAAATACCGCCTAGAATAAGCGTACACGTTAATTAAGCAAGGATACGTAATGTCGACATTGGCTGGAGCACGCTTAGAGGAAATGGCGGATATCCGCTCAACAAGAAAAAAGAAAATTGTCTTTTTATGCTCCAGTATCGCCGCGGCATGTTTAACTTATGGCTCCATTGCTCAATTGTTTGAGGATAATTGGGGATTAAGCTTTTTCCATGCTCTGTGTGCCTTAGCCTGTTTAGGTATCAGTTATGTGATAAAGGTTCAACGACATCATCAATATGCCGACCTATGGCTGAGTGCAGTATTGATGTTCGAAGGGTTATTGCTACTTCTGTATAACGATGCCCCCTCAGGCAAACTGCTATGGCTATACCCCATTGTCGCTACTCTGGTGCTGATCAATGAGTTTAAAGTCGGTCTGCTGTTTAGTGGCACCTATATCTTACTGATCTTTTTTGGCGTCGTTTTTTTAGATCGGCTACCAACAGCCAGTGACATCATAGAACGACGATTTATGCTGACCCTGATAGCAACTGCATTTGTGTGTCACACATTCTCGTACTACTACACAAAAGTCCTCAACTACATTCAAACACTTTATCGTGAAGGGATTGAAGAGTTGGCGTATTTTGACCAACTCACAGGGCTTGCCAACCGCTGGAGCTTTGAAACTTGGGCACGTGCAAAGCTCGATGAGATCAACCATTCATCTGATGACAGTATCACTGCTCTGGTCTTCCTAGATATTGATAACTTCAAACACATTAACGATACCTACGGACACGATATTGGTGACCAAGTGCTTCAAGCCTTTGCAACTCGATTAAAAAACAATGTTCGCCATAAAGACAGAAAAACCGACAAACACGACTACTCCATCGCTCGATTTGCGGGCGACGAGTTTGTGCTCATGCTGTACGACATAAACAGTAAAGATGACCTCGACAGCATTTTGAAGCGTATTGTGAATCTATTCCCAAAAGGCTACCGAAGCTACGATATGATTAACGAGTTAACAATGAGTGTGGGCGCTGCTATCTACAAACAAGATGCGAAGGATTTATCTGAATTGACTCGGTGCGCAGATAAAGCAATGTATGCGGCTAAACACACAGGGAAAAACCAATACGCGTATTACGAGCACTGCAATACCGAAGAGAAGTCAGCCTCTGAAACACCGACTGTATCAGAAGCTTGCTAATGGTTAAGCGAATACATGCATAACCCATAGCCCCAGCACCAGAAATACGATTAGCCACACAGCTTGCAGCACTCTGCTCGGCTTATCTTGCTGGCGACTGAATTGGCCTTTAAACGCACGGTCCTTCACTTTGCCTATTAAGCCTTTCCCTAGAGCACGTCGATAGAATTCACGTCTCTTATGGGCTGCATTGGCGACCTCGGTAAAACGATGTCTTTGCTCATTGGTGAGATCTTTGTCCTCGTAACGAGGAGGGAGATCAGAATGCTTGCGTTGTACTGCCATCACTTCCTCCCTGGTCGATGGGTACATTTTTATTAAGTATATACCCAAATAACCAAAAGATGCGTTATAAGTGAAGGACATAGACGAAAAAACCACCCGAAGGTGGCTTTGTTACAGGCAAAAAGGACGCTTTAGAAGTACTCACATAAATACGCAGTCGCGTCTTTCACTTGAAGCTCAAATGAGGAGTTCCCTTCCACTTCAAAAAACTCACCACTTTGGTAAGTCGTCCAATCACTCTCGCCGACACGCTTGACCACAAGTGCACCTTTTACAACCGTCATACGCTCAGGCGCTTGAGTGCCGAACGTGTATTCACCAGGAAGCATTACACCAACGCTAACGTCCTGATCATTCTGGTTAAAGCCTAGTGATTTTACACTACCTGCAAAATAGCTATTTTCCTTAATACTCATTATTGGTTTCCTTATCAAAAGTCCGCTCTTTTTTACCTTGTTTCTTCCTGTTACTCAAGCCCTGAAAGCCATTAAGCTCAACGTTATAAAGCACATCCTTTGCTACTGAGCGAGGCCACCTTTTTCTAGGCTTAACCAGACGACGTAATTAGTGAGATAAAGTCGGTGAATTAGTTAACGCTAGCAAACAATAAAACCATCAATAAGAGTGTATCCGAATGTAAAAGTGGACATTAGATCATAATTTCTTAGTCTTAATGGCGGGATTGTTTGTTTTTGAGAAGGAAGGTTTCCACCATATTAAAAAAGGGAAGAAAAGTAGACCAATGACGGACTCAGCTCGCCGAAGGCGGAAAACAAGACAGGAACCAAAACTTTCATTTTGGGCTCGCCACCAATCCAAAGTCCTCAAAAGCACATTTGCCGTTTTTGGGGTGGGTCTTTTGACGTTTTTCAGCTATCAAATCCACCTATCCTATCAAGACCATATTGACCCGGAAAAAGTCTACGGCGAGTGGATTGAGATCGGCGCGCCACCCTACCAAACAGAACGTCTGACTTTCACGGAGGATGGGGTATATCGAAACCATCGACTCATCACGACAGAATTTGAATTCGATGGAAAGGTCATCACGTTGAACACCGGATTAGGAAAAACCGCGTACCAGATCTCGGGCTCTCACCTTTCACCTCAGATTCGCCGTATTGAGCCTCTTATTCCAGACCAACGATTCATCCGTAAGGGATTTGAGCATACCGTTCAAGGCTCAGAAACCGGAGCGGCTTCAAAACGTCGCGCTGCATTAAGTGAACATTTCAGCCGTGACTAGCACGTCTTCACGGCTATTTCTCCTTTCAATTCTCTTTCTATTTCGATGAAACAAAACCTTAATAAACAATGAAATAAGGTATTCATCGCATTTATCACACTCGCTACTGAGTAAACAATAATTTTAGTTTCTGCTGAGATTTTATAAATTATTGACTCAGTCTGACACTTTCTGTGTAACAGAGTGCGAGTTTTAGTTAAGTTCTCTCAAGTGCCTCGAAAACCGTCTTAATTTTTTTTGACGAAAAAAAACTCTCTGAAATGCTGAGTGTGATGCTTTTGCACATGGAGTAAATCCAATCATCTTATCTGGTGCAAGAGCAGCCTATGTTCTAGGTAGAACATGAATCCAAGGATTGAGAGAGAAGTTATGATTCGATTTAACCTATGTGCAGCTGGCGTTGCTTTAGCACTATCAGGTGCTGCAGTTGCGGCTCCAACCGCACCAAGTATCGATATGTACGGTTCCAACAACCTTCAGTTTTCTAAAATTGAACTCGCGATGGAAACCACGTCAGGCTACTACGACATGGTGAAATACCATGAGCAAGCGAAGATCACTGTTAAGTTTAACCAGTGGAGTGGCACGCCAGGTGATACTTACAACGTCTATTTTGATGGTGCAAAAGTAGCAACCGGCCCAATCACTGGTAGCCAAACAACAGCGACATTTGAATATGGTCAGGGCGGCCTATACCAAATGGAAATCGAGGCATGTGATGCGACAGGTTGTGCGAAAAGCGCACCAGCTGAAATCACGATTGCAGATACCGATGGTTCTCACTTGAAGCCACTGACGATGAACGTTGATCCAAACAACAAAACGTACAATACCGATCCAAGCGTCGTGATGGGTACGTATTTTGTTGAGTGGGGCATCTATGGTCGTGACTACACGGTCGATAACATGCCAGTCGACAACTTGACTCACATCCTTTACGGTTTTATCCCAATTTGTGGCCCAAATGAGTCTGTGAAGTCTGTTGGCGGCAACAGTTTCAATGCACTACAAACCGCTTGTACAGGCGTGCCTGACTACGAAGTCGTGATCCACGACCCTTGGGCCGCTTATCAGAAGAGCTTCCCACAAGCTGGTCATGAATACAGCACACCTATCAAGGGTAACTACGCAATGCTAATGGCATTGAAACAACGTAACCCTGATCTAAAAATCATCCCATCTATCGGTGGCTGGACGCTGTCTGACCCATTCTTCGATTTCGTGGACAAGAAAAACCGAGACACATTCGTCGCATCGGTTAAGAAGTTCCTGAAAACTTGGAAATTCTATGACGGTGTTGATATCGACTGGGAATTCCCAGGTGGCGGCGGTGCAGCCGCGGATAAGGGCGACCCTGTAAACGATGGCCCTGCTTACATCGCACTGATGCGTGAATTGCGCGTAATGCTTGATGAATTAGAAGCTGAGACAGGCCGTACTTACGAGCTAACGTCAGCTATCGGTGTCGGTTACGACAAGATTGAAGACGTAGACTATGCAGATGCGGTTCAATACATGGACTACATCTTCGCGATGACTTACGACTTCTATGGCGGTTGGAACAACGTTCCTGGTCACCAAACTGCGCTTTACTGTGGTTCATTCATGCGCCCTGGTCAGTGTGACGGTAGTGGCGTTGATGAGAACGGCGAACCGTACAAAGGTCCTGCTTACACAGCAGATAACGGCATCCAACTTCTTCTTGCTCAAGGCGTTCCTGCGAACAAGCTAGTACTTGGTACAGCAATGTACGGTCGTGGCTGGGAAGGCGTAACTCCAGATACGCTAACCGATCCAAATGACCCAATGACAGGTACTGCAACAGGTAAACTGAAGGGCAGCACAGCGCAAGGTGTTTGGGAAGATGGCGTAATCGACTACAAAGGCATTAAATCATTTATGCTAGGTGCCAACAACACTGGCATCAACGGCTTCGAGTACGGCTACGATGCCCAAGCAGAAGCACCATGGGTGTGGAACCGCACAACGGGTGAGTTGATCACATTTGATGACCATCGCTCAGTGCTAGCAAAAGGTAGCTACGCGAAGTCTCTAGGTCTTGCGGGTCTATTCTCTTGGGAAATCGACGCGGATAACGGTGACATTCTCAACGCAATGCACGAAGGTATGGCTGGCGGTGTAGTTCCTCAACCAAACCGTAAACCAACCGCAGCTGCTGGCGCAGATCAATCTGTAACTGGCCCTGCAAGTGTGGTTCTAGATGGCAGCCTATCGAAAGACTCTGACGGCACTATCGCAAGCTACGCTTGGGAGCAAGTCTCTGGCACTGCTGTGGTACTAGCAGGCGCCAACACTGCGAAAGCAAGCTTTGATGCAGCAGAAGTTACCGTTGAGGAGCAATTAACTTTCAAGCTAACGGTGACTGACAACGAAGGTGCAACGGCATCTGACCTTGTTGTAGTAACTGTGAAGCCAGCAGGTGTGGTTGACCCAGCAAACAATGTGCCAGTAGCGCAAGTTGTTGCTCCAGCAACAGCAAACGCTGGTGACGTTGTAGTTGTAGATGCGTCAGCCTCTAGCGATGCAGACAACGATACTCTTACTTTCAACTGGACGCTTCCTCAAGGTTTGAACGCAACGGTTGAAGGTTCTAAAGTAACTTTCACTGCTGCTGAATACCCGCAAGACACTAGCCTAAGCTTTACCGTAAGTGTGAGCGACGGCAAAGCGTCTTCAACGGCAAGCGCAACTGTTGTTGTTGCACAGCATACCACCGATCCAAACCCTGGTACCTGTGACAACGCATGGGATGCAAGCGCAGTGTACACAGGCGGCAACCAAGTCACTCATGCAGGTAAAACTTGGGAAGCGAAATGGTGGACTCAGGGTGACGATCCTAGCCAATCTGGCGAATGGGGCGTTTGGAAAGAAGTTGGCGTAGCTAACTGTAACTAAGCCCAACCTTGCAGACTTTCTGTAAAGTTAACGATCAAAGGACAGCTTCGGCTGTCCTTTTTTGTTTTTATCTCATAACGAGAAAAGCGATACCATAGACGAAAAACAATCCTAGGTATTGATTTCAAATCGAATTAGCCCAAAACGGACCGAGCCAATTAGCAAGCATGAAGATTACCAAGAACGATCGAGTAAACGGTCAAAACTACTGAAGACTTGTGCACACTTCATCACTCGGCCATGGCCTTGACCTTGCGTTGTCACTAACTCAACATTTTCAATCTCTTCAGCGGCTTGTGCAGAAATACTGTACTTAGTGAACTTATCCTGCTCATCATGAACAATGATGGCTGGAGACGAGCGCTCAGCCAAACGCTTTAGCGGATCAATTGACTGTAATGGGTAACCAAATTGATCTTCAACTTCTGAAACCACAGCATTAAAAAGCTTCATCGAATAACCTGAACGCGCAATGCTACCGAATAGGTTCTCTACGTAATTCAATACCGGTGCAATAAGCAGTAAAGGCTTGTTTTCTAATTTGCTATGTCTGCACTCAAGAGCAGAAGCGGTGCCCATGCTGTGCCCAACTAGACCAACAATATCGTCTACCGTATCTAACACATCTTCTAACCCTTTGACAAAACCCGGAATGTGCCCATACTGCCCTTCACTCTCACCATGTGCTGGATGATCGTATGCCAAAGCGGTGAACCCTTTCGACGCAATATGTTCCATCAACGGATAAAACTGACTTGCGGTGCCAGACCAACCATGAGTTAACACCCAAATAGGTCCAGAGCCCAAAGTGTAGGTTTTGATAATGCCTGCATGCCCTTTAATTTCACCCTTGGTAAGTCCTTGAGGTTCGGTGTTTTTAGGTGCTGTGCGAGCAGGTGTCAGGAGCAACTTACGCGCGGTATTCTTTGCATGGGAAGGGGCCAGCGTATGGTGTAAACGCGTACTGATGTTCACCAAACTGCGCTTAATACTGAAACGTTGCGATGTATTAAAGTAAATTTTTTCACTCATGATTATGTCCTTAACTATCAGCTAAGCACAAAAATAGAACGGTCGTGCTTTTTATGCTGATAAGAAAGAGCGAACTCAGCCGCTCTTTATGATTTTATGTCTACAAATCTGGAAAGCGAATAACTGGTATCAGCCTTTCCAGCGAGAAAATAAGTTGTCGATCCCTTGCCAAAACAGGCGCAAGCTTTCTTCCTCACCTTTAATTGAGTAAAAAACATGCGCACTCAAATAAAGACCGTATAAATCAAACGTTGCTTGGCGTGTATCTATGTCTGCTGCAAATTCTTGCTTCTCTTTGCCTTTCGTTATTTGGATCTCCAAATAGCTCAGCCAAGTGTCTATGGATTTACGCAGTCCGGCCTGAAGTGGGCAATCTTTATCTGCCGTGTCATTCCAAGCGTCTAGAAACATACAACTTCCTTGAAATGCGTGGTTCCAAGTCATCCAAGAGTCGAGCAACCCTCGAATTTTACGTTCGATATTGCCATCCCCTGCTTCACGAACAGGCTCAATAACCCGAGCAGCGAACACTTTATTGGCGTGCTCCAATACCGATAGTTGTAAATTCAACTTCGAATTGAAGTGAGCAAACAGACCACTTTTCGACATACCGCATTGCTTGGCTAACTCACCAATCGTAAGACTTTCTAATCCGTCTTCGCTGGCGATCTCAAAAGCCCGTTGCAGAATAAACTCTTTTGTCACTTTTCCTTTTTGCATAATCTTATTTTTAGCACGATCGTTCTTTTTTGCAATCTAGAGTTAACTGGTCTAACCATACATTAGTGTCATTTTCGACTCGCTAATCACGTATTGAGTTGGTTAATGGGTTAATAATTAAGAAGTTTGAAGTAAGTCTTAAATTTAAACACAGCTTCAGTGTAAGCGCGAGTCTGTTGACTTTTTCACGCATTAATTCAGCCACAACCTGCTACTTTCACCTAAGTTTTTTTATTTAGGTAAGTAATGTAATGGCAAAGAAACAAAAAATAGCCAGCTTAGAGTTTGCGCGTATTATTGCGATGTTTGCAATTATAGGATTGCACTGCCAGATGGCCCTGACATACTGGCAATGGGATGGAATACCGTGGGTTGGCTATATGCTCAACCAATTGGCTCGTTTTGCTGTGCCACTGTTTTTTCTCATTTCTGGTTATCTTATCCAGCCCAAACTAAGCCGCGCACCTATCGAAACACTAAAAAACTACGCCAAACCACTGATGAAGGTTTGGCTCATTTGGAGCGTGCTCAGTTTATTGATGCCATTCCAGTGGCAAACTGTCGCTGAGGCGGGGTATCTCGCCGAAAGGCAGGGCTACTGGGGCTACTTAATGTCGACCCCGCTCAATTCACTCGTCGAAGGCGGGCTCGTTCACCTGTGGTTTATTCCAGCTCTGGTCATTGCCGTTGCCTTAATTGCCTTCCTCGTGCATATCAATATGGCTCAATTGGTACTGCCAACCGCCGTATTACTATACATATACGGCGTGTTTGCTGGCAGTTATTCGACTATTACCGATCTGCCAGCGCCTTTCTTTACTCGTAATGGGCCGTTTTTCAGTACTTTGCTGGTAACACTGGGTTATCTAGCACGAGAAGAACAGTGGCGATGGTCGCGAAACAATACGATTCGATGCATTCTTCTTGGTATGGCGCTGCATTTTGGTGAAGCTTATTGGCTAATGCAACACGAGGTCGCTTTTAATTCTCACGACTTCCTGTTTGGTACTGTTATCTGGGCCCTGGGTGTCTTCATGTGGCTGTTAGTCCACCCACATTTTGGCGATATGCCTTGGGTATTCAAACTATCTCCTAGCGTGTTAGGCATTTATGTTAGCCATCTGCTTGTGATAATTATTATGATGAATGTCGCTGGATTTATCGGGTTGCAATACCTTGCGAAAGATGTGTTTATTTATCTTGCAACGATTGTCGCAACCATACTGCTTGTGAAAGCAATTGAGGCTTCACCGTTGAGAAAATGGCTGCTGCGCTAAATCCATTCAGCGCTCGATATAGCTAGCTCTAACTCAAAAGGGTTAGAGCTAGCCAGTTAAAAATGAGATTTCTCTCTCACTGACCAATTTTTGACTTTCTAATCCTTCAGAATTTGCCGTCACTCACAAAAAACATTGTTCATTTCCTTTAAATTGGCTCGAATATTACAACATTGCTCATTAAACGGAGGCTGTATGTGGGCAGGTCAAGGACTCGTTCCTTTTTTAGAGATTAGCCATTGGTTAACTTACGGTTTGTATGCCGCTGTGGTTTTATTTGGCGCAGCAAGCATTGCGTCACTCAGAAAATAGTGGCGCACACTATCATTTCCTAACTCCTACTGTTAATTCGAGCTCTCTCACAACTAACTCATTAATTTGTGGCTAATATTTCTCCAACCAGACAAAGGAGAAATGTCTATGCCAATCTATCCAATTGTGGCTTTCTGCTGTTTGTTGTTCTCTAGCGCCACCTTTGCTGCACCCACCAATGAACTGAACCTTGTTAATTCTGGTGTCGGTTACGCGGCTCTCATTATCTTTTCGATTGCTTACATACTGGTTATGTTGGAAGAGTATCTGAAAATGAGAAAATCCAAGCCTGTGCTGCTCGCTGCAGGGTTAATTTGGATTCTGATTGGCTACACCTTTGCTCAACACAACCAGCCAGAAATCGCCAAATCCGCACTAGAACACAACTTGTTGGAATACGCGGAACTGCTGCTGTTTTTGTTAGTAGCGATGACTTACATCAATGCTATGGAAGAGCGCAAACTCTTCGATGCCTTACAGGCGTGGATGGTCGGCAAAGGCTTTGGCTTCAAAAAGCTGTTTTGGCTGACGGGGTTTCTCGCCTTTATTATTTCACCGATTGCCGATAACTTAACCACAGCCCTCTTGATGTGCGCTGTGGTGATGAAAGTCTCTGGTGATAATCCTAGATTCGTGAATCTTGCCTGTATCAACATTGTTATCGCTGCCAACGCTGGCGGTGCATTCAGCCCGTTTGGTGACATTACGACCCTGATGGTGTGGCAAGCCGGGCATGTCAGCTTTGCTGAATTCATCCCGTTATTCGTCCCGTCACTGGTGAACTATTTGGTTCCTGCGTTTTTGATGTCACTCTTTGTTCCAAACACCAAACCGAATACGATTCATCAACACGTAGAACTGAAACGCGGCGCGAGACGTATTGTCGCACTATTCATTCTGACGATTGCCACCGCAGTCTCTTTCCACGCTTTGCTGCACTTCCCACCAGTTATGGGCATGATGATGGGCTTGGCCTACTTACAATTTTTCGGCTACTTCTTACGCCAAACACTCAAACATTCCTTGGCAAAAAAAGCGGCCATGGCAATTGCCAATGGCGACGATCACGCATTAAAACGCTTAGGTTCAGTCGTTCCGTTTGACGTGTTCCACCGTGTATCTCGCGCAGAATGGGACACCTTGCTGTTCTTCTACGGCGTAGTGATGTGTGTCGGCGGTTTGAGCTTACTTGGCTATCTCGAACTGGTTTCAAACATCATGTACAACCAATGGAACCCTGTCTGGGCCAACGTGATGGTTGGTGTTCTATCTGCCATCGTCGATAACATTCCGGTGATGTTTGCTGTACTGACTATGGAACCAAGCATGTCGATGGGGAACTGGTTACTTGTCACATTGACTGCGGGTGTGGGGGGCAGCTTGCTTTCAATAGGCTCTGCGGCAGGTGTCGCATTAATGGGAGCCGCGCGTGGTCAATATACCTTCTTTGGCCACCTAAAATGGGCTCCCGTCATCGCCTTGGGTTATGCCGCCAGTATTGCGGTACACTTGTGGATGAATAGCGGTTTATTTACCTAAAAGCACCGCGCGTCAGGCGCTTAACTTGCGATATAACCTAACTGTCGGATGGGTGGTTAACGCCATCCATCACTTCGATAGTTCCCAATTCATATGGGTTGACGCCCTCTAAACAGCCGACATTATAGCCGTACTCACTCGGGTCAGAGCGACGCTGATGGTGCGTATAAATACCACATTCGCCACAGAAAAAGTGCTTCGCTGTGCGAGTGTTAAACTGATACAGCTTCAAAACATCTTCGCCTTGCACGATACGAATACCATTCAGAGGCACAGATGCCACAATCGCGCCGCGACGTCGACACATGGAGCAATCACATCGTCTCGGCTTCTCAATACCATTAGGTAATGCAAGTTCCAGTTCAACTTTTCCGCAGTGACAACTCAGTCGATGTAATGCGTTGATTTGGGTAGTGCCGACTTTCTTAATCATAACTTTTCCTTGTTGTTTTTCTACCTGTGTACATTATGTTAAACAGGCTAGCATCAGCACAATCTTGTCCAAAAACTCGACATTCATCACTTTTCGCGACATTTTATTGGCCGATTTGTTAGTTGCTATTTTGGCAACTGTTTATCTCGTTGGATGGACGTGTTGTCTCCGGCGCGGTTTTTAAACCAAGGAAAAAATTTTATGGATAAAGATCATAGCCTAAGAGAGAACCTCTTGGCTCTGACGCTCGGCAGTGCGTTAGTGTCGCTTGGGGTAATATTTTTCAGCAAAGTAGGATTGCTCACCGGCGGTACGGCTGGTTTGGCGATCTTCCTTACCAAAGTGAGTGACTTCAGCTTTGGTCAGATATTTTTCGCTCTCAACCTCCCTTTTTATATTTTGTCTGTAATGCGCATGGGATGGCGCTTCACCATTAATACCTTCATTGCGGTCTCGATTGTTTCTTTTGCGGTCGATCATCTGCACCATGTGATTGAAATTTCACGAATCGAACCTTTCTATGCAGCACTTCTAGGTGGTGGGTTAATTGGAATAGGTATGTTGGTGATTTTCCGTCACAAGATGAGTTTAGGCGGTTTTAACATTCTAGCGTTGTACCTTCAGGAACGTTTTGGGATTCGAGCTGGTAAAGTTCAGATGGCGCTCGATTGTGCCATCGTAGTGATGTCGCTGTTCATTGTGGATGTGCACCTTATCGCTCTATCCGTCCTGGGTGCCGTGGCGACAAACTTGATTTTGGCGATGAACCATAAACCAGGACGATACCAGGCAAAAGCGCAAATAGCATAATCAACATCGTGTAATGAGTGAACTTACAAAATATGAGCCCCGAGCCATTCGCTCGGGGCTTTTTTATTCAACGTTGAGATCATGTCAACGAACTCGTTGCGCAGTATTGCTGCATCCCCACATCCACTTGAGCTTTATATTTCTGGCTAAGATGGAAGTGTACTTGCATCAGCAAATCATGCGCATGGAACAGCTCAAACGCGTCGCCACCATTTTGCTGACAAATGGCTTCGCAGCGCTCGGCATGCTGCTTGGCTTGTCCGGCTTCACCCGCTTTGAGTAAACTCATCGCTAAGCGATACTCTGCACGTTCTTCTTGCATCCAACCACCCGCCACTTTCCAGTAATCCAACGCGAGCTTGGCCGCTTCTAGCATCCTCGATTTTTCCACATTCGTGCGCTCAGCCAGCGCTTCATACTGACACGCCAAGTTGTTTGCTGTGATTGCAATAGAGCTTGCTAGCGGCCCTTCAGCATCTTGTGGTGTCATACCTAGCGCGGCTTTCGCCAGCCATTGGCTCGCCAGTTCAAGCTGAGCAAGCGCAGAAAGTTCATTCGAAATCAAAGCGTAAACTCGTCGTTGGTCTTGCTCTGCTAACAACCCCACACAGTCAGTGCCATCAACGAAAAAGCGCGCAACGGCAATACTGCGTTGCAATGCCGAACTCTCGGCAACCTTGCGTTCATCAAAGTGCTCTAAACAGGTAAGAAACTGTTCTGGGCACTGGAGGTGACCAATCGCGGTGTGCAGCATCAATGCGAATATTCGCTCGAGGTGGCTAACGTTTTCCACCTCACTCAGAGCCGTTTCCAATTGAGCATAAGTTTGTTCGGGCTGTGCTTCGTGATGCTGCCAACACTCACTCATGAATGCATCAAAATCCGTTTTGAAAGGCATGTCCTTATTATCCTTTTTCTATTCGTATAACGAATATGAAACTCTACACTATCGTTTCCCCTGTGCAGCACGCTTAGTCACAATATGAGAATCGCCTCACTTAAAGCGGTGTACCTTGCTCCAACGCAAGTAAACGTTGCTTGCGCTCTACTCCACCAGCATACCCTGTCAATTTACCGCTTTTGCCAATAACGCGATGACAAGGCACCACGATAGAAATAGGATTTTTGCCGTTTGCCAACCCAACAGCGCGCACAGCTTTAGGGTTGCCAATCGCGTTGGCGAGATCTTGATAGCTCCACGTTTCGCCGTATGGAATGGTCGTTAGTGCCTGCCAAACTCGATTTTGAAAATCCGTGCCTGTAGCCGCCAAAGGCAGATCAAATTCATTGCGTAGGCCAGAAAAATATTCATTCAACTGGGTAACAGCTTGGCGCAAAACCGGATGTTGATCGTCTCGCGCTCCCAGTTCACTCGGCTTAGTGGTGCATGTTTCAAACCAAATGCCAAGCAAGCCCTCAGCGTTAGATTGGATGGTCACCGTTCCTAATAGGCTCGGCATTTCGGTATAAAATGTTTTCATGATTGATTCCATAAGTGAAACGTTGCGTAGCTTCCCCAAGGGGCCGCAGTATGCGTATTCAGTGATGGGTAACGCTGCATCGCCTTTTTCACCACTAAGTCTTTATCTAAAAAGCAATCGGGTTGAGATTGCCCTCGCAGTTGAGCATAACTGACTGTCCAAGGTCCAATGCCTTTCAAGACTAGCCACTGCTGAGGTTCGGCTTCTGAGTTGTCCTGCATGAACTGGGCGAAGCGCACTAGCGTCTCTTTACGGCTTTGCGGCATGCGCAAAAAGCTCACGTCGGTATTCGCTATCGCATCTGGTGTCGGGAAAAAGCGTTTTTCTGACTCTCCACTAAGTGTGGTCACCAATAAGTTAAGTTGACCAATCGCCGCTTTAACCGACACTTGTTGGCCTAAAATCGCTCGAACTCCAGCCTCCCATGCATTCCATACACCAGGAATCCGAATACCTTTACTCGACACAAGCCCTGGTGCGACATAATCCAAATGCTGCTCGACAGTACAAATATCGGCGTCGAGATCGAACATACGACGAATGTCAGACACCAAGTTTTGCAGCTTCGTTACATCTTCAATTTCAAACGCTAGCTCTAGGTACCCTTCACCTTTGGTCGCTTTAAACCATGCTTTACTGGTATCCAGACAAACGTTGCGCTGATAACTCTCATCACTCACCAGCTCAACCCCCTCAATCGCTCGTAAACGGTAGAAGTTCAACATGTGCTGCCAATTCAATTCACCTCGATAAGGCAAGGCAATTCGATTGCTACCCATACCGTCAAACTCTTTGCGACGGACTTGAGAAGGCGTCAATTTGAGAAACTTTTGGAAAGCATCGTTAAAGCGGCGTGTACTATTAAAACCGGCGGCGAAGCCTACTTCCGTGACCGACATAGAACTGGAATGAAGTAACTGTTTGGCGAACATTAATTGTTGATATTGCGCATACTGCTTGGGTGACATGCCTAGATACTGCTCAAACAACATACGTAAGTAGCGATCCGAAATCCCAACACGCCCTGCTAGCTCAGACACCGAGTGGTGATGCAACTCCCCTCGATCAATTAACGAAATCGCTCGTTGAAAGGTCGTTTCTACGCCTTTCCATGCCCAGGAACCCGGCGCGCTATCAGGTCGACAGCGCAAACAAGGACGGTACCCCGCTTGGAGAGCTTGCGCTTTATCGGTGAAGTACTCTACATTTTCTTCTTTAGGTAAATTAGCCGGACAAATTGGGCGACAAAAGATCCCCGTTGTTTTCACAGCCACATAAAATCGCCCATCAAAGCGGCTGTCTCGCGCGACTCGCGCCTTATGACACTGCTCGAAAGTCAGTGAGGTATGGGGGTGAATAAACATAGTGCTTTCCTTGCTCATGCCTTTTGTCATTTATTGTTCATAGGCATAGTTCAATATAATGTTATTGTAGCTTGCTTAAGCGTCTACAATTAGCCATTTTCGGAACTCAATATTGAGATTTATTGGCATTAGCGCTTTTGTACACTAAAGTTAGATTCAGAACATCACAACAACGTCGGCTAAAGGGAATTGGCATGGACTTACACACTTGCGTAATTGTACTAAGAAACCAAAAGGTTATTACCAGTAAATCCGTAGATCATTCAATTGGAATTATCGAACGAGACTCAGATAACGAGATCTCAGAAATTCAAATTAATGCCACGGATGGACGTAATATTCGAACCTATCACTACAACAATGTAGAGGAGTCACTAGAGAGCTTAATGAACCTCTGACGGTTTTCTTTAACACACCTTTCTCCCTTGTAAATAGCGAAAGCAATAGAGCACAGCAACCTGTGCTCTTTTTTTTTGTTTAACAGCAAAAATGTTTATCGAAAATAATGATGGAACCTGATTTAAAACACGACAAAACTGGCATAAAAAACTCATAAAAAACACTCAAGCAACTGATTAAAAATAACAAAAATCCATTATTCAATTTTTTAGAACGAGTTTATCAAAATACTCCCGTTATTTTTATTCTCACCGCCACCTAAACTGTTCTCAACAGCACGGGAGCACACGCTTCCCACTCATTGAAAAGAGTCAGAGGACAGAATCATGAAAGCACTATTACAGAAAATCACCACTTCAAACGCAGGTTACAGCGCACTATCACTTCGCATTCCAATCGGCATTATCTTTATGGCGCACGGCGCACAAAAACTGTTTGGTTGGTTTGGTGGCTATGGGTTAGAAGGTACAGGTCAGTGGATGGCATCCATCGGTTTAGGTCCTGGCGTGCTAATGGCATTCCTTGCTGGCAGCGCAGAGTTCTTTGGCGGCTTGTTCATCTTGCTTGGCCTACTAACTCGCCCAGCAGCCGTTGCTTTAGCGTTCACGATGGTGGTAGCGATATTCTCCGTCCACTTTGAAAACGGTTTGTTCATGGCAAACAACGGTTACGAGTTTGGCTTAGCTTTACTGGCAGCAAGTGTTTCACTGGCGTTTTCTGGCGCAGGTAAGGCCGCGCTAGATAACTTCTTGAACAAAAAACTCTCTTAGGGAGGCTCTATGATTACGGTAAGACATGCAGCAGACCGAGGTCGAGCAAACTTTGGCTGGCTTGATAGCAGACATACGTTTTCTTTCGGTAGCTATTACGATCCTCAACATATGGGCTTTTCTGAGCTGAGAGTCATTAATGACGATGTAGTCCAACCTGGCGCAGGTTTTGATACACATGGCCATCGTGATATGGAGATCATCAGCTATGTGCTGGAAGGTGTTATCGCGCACAAAGACAGCGAAGGTAACGTGAAAACATTACCTGCCGGGGAATTCCAACTCATGTCGGCAGGGAAAGGGATTTACCACAGTGAGTACAATGCGTCGAACCGCGACACGCTGCGCTTTCTACAAATTTGGATTCAGCCAAATACATTTGGAACCAAACCAGGTTATCAGCAAAAAGACTTTGGTCGCACGCCTGGACTAACAACTATCGCGACTCCAACAGGAGAAAACGGTACGCTACTTATTAAGCAAGATGCCACATTACATCAGTTAATTCTTGAACCAAATAGCGAACTTAACTTTGAGATAGAATCGGGTAGAAACTTATTCGTTCACCAAGTAACGGGAAGCCTTAGCATCGACAATACCACCTTGACGGCGGGCGACGGCGCGAAGGTCGAACAGCAAAGTAAGGTTGTTTTACGCAATACATCGAACGAGAGCACAACCGCCCTGCTATTTGACTTGCCATAACTATCGATTCATCGAGATAAAAAGAAAGCCGCCTGGATTTTCCAAGGCGGCTTTTTAATTTCTCTGACTTTTCACTCAACGCTATTCGTCGGAAGTGCCGGAACCAATTTGCTGAAAACTGTAAGCCGTCAGTGGATCAATCTCTTTGACAATTTCTTCCACTTGCTTAATCGCGTCTACAGACGAGCTAGCTTTACGATAGCTCAAATAGATAGGGCGACACCAATCTTCTACGCCAGACACCTTGTGAAGCTGCCCATTGGCGATAAAGGGCTCTACCAGAGAGATGGGTAAGTAAGCGGCACCGCCCTTCTCTAAAATAAAGTCCAATGCTATACGCGCTGTTGAGGTGCGCAGATACGGAGCCGGGATCTTAGGGTGACGTTCAGAATGTTCTGATGAGAAGCGCGTTCCCCAATCCACATACACGTATTTGTTTTCAAAAACGGTGTCTAAAGAGTCTTTCTCAGTCGATACCAGAACGAGAACAACATCGGCCACTTTTTTGCAGTTAAGCTCATCAGCTTTGATTTGGTCGAACGCAAATGCCATATCTAACGTGCGCTCTAGCAAGCTGCGACTGAGCATTTCCCGCCCCATCACTTCTGCCATGAAGCCATAGCCTCCAAATGAATCTGTGACGACACTTAAACAGTTCTGCAAGTAGGCGTCCCAAATATTTGGCGTACCGCCTAACGTTAATTGCAGCGCTTTGCCATCTTCAAGCGATAACTCTAGCTTCGCTTGTTGCAATGTGGTGACCATCACCTCTGCATAACTGATTAAGCGCTCACCTGCAGAGGTCAACTTTATGTTATTTCGATCACGAATAAACAATTGCGTATCGAAGTAACTTTCCAATTGTTTGATACGTGCGCTCACTGCAGCTTGGGTAATATAAAGATTCTCAGCGGCGCGTCCGAAGTGACGAACCCTTGCCAGCTCTAAAAATGTTCGAAAGACTTTTACATCCATAAACCATCTCCTGGTTAATATAAAACCAGATTAACAACTAATTAAAATCATGACGACAAAAAAGTTTTGTTTTTCTTTTGTTAGCTTTACGCCTAATTTTCGCCGTAGTTCACTACATTCATCAATAACGGTTACAGAGGCTGTTGACATGTCTGACACTGAATTCCGTCATGGCAAAAAACGTTTTTACGACAACGTAAAATTCCCACGCGGCTTTGCAAAGTCTGGCGATTTTACTCTCTCGGAAGAGGAAATCCTAACAATTTATGGGGATACTATGCTTGGCTTAGAGTCAGGCGAATTAACACCTGAAAATAGCGAAGAGAAACACTTCATCAAGGTGCTAGAAAACCCAGGCAAAGCAAAAACAAAACTTGAGCGTACGTGGCTAAAGTACACCCAACTTGCTCGTGGTCGCAAGCGCTTCCACACGCTAAATGGTCGTAATAAGCCTGACGCGACAGAAGATTACATTGAAGAGAGTTTGGTCGAAGACGATTAATAACCAAATAAACTAATTCTCGCCTTTTTCTAGCAGTAGGTAATAGGCGAAAGCTCGTTTGGTTTGACTGAGCGAGCAAAACAAGCTCATTTCTTCTCCTAAAGCCCAAGGGCGCGTTCTCCCAAGGGCTTTTTTAGTATTTAGTGCTAGTCTACTTGGCAAGCATCGCGATCTTTTTCAAAAAGCTCTCTTTCAAGTGCTCTTGGTCGTACTCCAATTGATAGGTATTGTGGAAGCCAACCTTTAGCTCAACACCATTCCCTCGTAAGAAAACGTTGTACCCGTCGTAATCGGAAAACGCTTCTACACCTTCATACATTTTGCCAAATTCGGTTGGTGTACCGTTGTTCATCACACATTCGTAAGCCTGTAGTACTTTGCTCGGATCTAACTCATTTTTCATACCGAATTCCTCACTGGTTTACACATTTCAATTATGGTTAAGGAATGAGCGTCGTGCCATGTCCATCCCATAATATTTGAAGTTCGTGTGCGGTTTCACACTCTGTAGGTTGTTAAAAAACAAGGTTAAGTGCGAAGACAGAACTTAATTTAGATCATAAATTTTATCTGTCAATTCGTCAGTTTCATAATGCAATTTCTTTGTAAAAAATCGGCTTATAAAAGCATTTAGATATAAAAACAGTCGATAAAATCAACACTGGTTAAAGAAAAAGCAAAATTTTGACCTAAAACAATAGCAGTTCGTCATTACTTATTTTATAATGCGAATTAATGTTTCGGTACATCGTAAATTCCAATAACTAGGGGCACAAAATGAGACTTATCCCGTTAACTCGAGCAGCACAAGTAGGTAAGTGGGCAGCTGCGCATATCGCTAAGCGTATCAACGACTTTAAACCTACTGCTGAGCGTCCATTCGTTCTGGGTCTACCAACTGGTGGCACTCCTCTAGCAACCTACAAAGCCTTAATCGAGCTTTACCAAGCCGGCGAAGTGAGCTTCAAAAACGTCGTGACTTTCAACATGGATGAGTACATTGGCATCCCTGCAGATCACCCAGAGTCTTACCGCTCGTTCATGTACAACAACTTCTTTAATCACATTGATATCCAAGAAGAAAACATCAACCTACTGAACGGTAACACTGACGATCACGACGCAGAATGTAAGCGTTACGAAGACAAAATTAAGTCTTACGGCAAGATCAACCTGTTCATGGGCGGCGTGGGTAACGACGGTCACATCGCGTTCAACGAGCCAGCGTCATCTCTGTCTTCTCGTACTCGCATCAAGACACTGACTGAAGACACTCGCATTGCGAACTCTCGCTTCTTTGACGGCGATATCAACCAAGTGCCTAAATACGCACTGACTATCGGTGTGGGTACACTGCTAGACGCAGAAGAAGTGATGATTCTGGTAACAGGTCATAACAAAGCTCAAGCACTTGAAGCAGCAGTAGAAGGTTGTGTAAACCACCTATGGACGGTTTCTGCACTTCAACTTCACCCTAAAGCAGTGATTGTATGTGACGAGCCAGCTCAACAAGAACTGAAAGTGAAGACAGTGAAGTACTTCTCGGAGCTAGAAGCGGAAAACATCAAAGGTTTTTAATCCATAGGATGACAGCCTAGATGCACACTAAAATACGAAACCCGTGATCAATCACGGGTTTTTTCTTATCTGAACAGCGGGCTTAAGTCGTTAATAAGCTTTAATACCAAACTGACGAAGACGCTTAGGCAGCACTTCATCTAACTTGTCTAGTTCACTCGGTTCGACTTCGATAAGGTTAAAATGATGCTGCTCATAAACAGTACGAATGGTCTCACGGTCAGCCTCAGCCATCTCCCCAGTATCACTTCCCCAAAACTGTAAATAGACTTTACCGCCTGGAAAATAAAAATCACTGGTGACATCTTGGTCAATCGGCAGCTGACGTTCATAAGCGTGCACCACACCAGCCAAGTACAGCCAGTTGTCGATGAGCAACTCCCCCTTAGAGCGCACGTAATGCCCATCTAATGTTCGGTGTTTGGCTTCAAACTTTTGGCGAAAGCTTGAGTAAGATTTATCCGTGGAGTGTGACTCCGCATCTTGCCCTAAAAATTCAATGACAGACTGCTTAAGACGCTTATTACGCAGCACCACATCGTGCCATACGACAAAGGTATTTTGTGTCTCTTTATCGGTTCTTTGCTGGCCACCAGCGCGTATACCAGCTTCAGTGACACTCCAACCTTCTTCAGATTTGGCGATCCACCCCAACTCACTCAACAGTTGGTTCATGCGCTTCGCATTCAGTTTCAGCTTTTCACCCAGCTGCGTGGCGCTTAATGTTTTCCCTGAGCTGGAAGTCAGCTCAATATGTAAATTGGTCGGCCAGACGATGAACTGGCCAAATTTAGGGTGATCCACATACTCGCCGCCAAACTTGGCGCCTTCTTCCGTCAGAATCCATTTTTCGTCTTGGCGAACAATGTAGCCAGCACGTTTGAGATCGGCAAACAACAGCTTGGCTTCAACCTTACGCATTTTCGCTAATGCCGACGTCGATATTTTTTCAGACATGTGGGTACCTCATGCTGCTGTAAAACTGAACACTATGTCATCATAGTAACGTATTGATTTCACGGCTTGAAGTCAGAGAAACAAGATTTCGTGTTACAAATAGCAAAGCCAGCGTATAGGTGCTGGCTTTGTTATTTCGGTAAAAAAGCGAATGTTATTTAATAAAAGCGATGCATCCTTGCAAAATCACTAAATTCACAATGTCGATGAAGAATGCACCGACAATTGGAACCACCATAAATGCTTGTGGTGATGGACCATAACGACTCACGATAGAGCCCATATTCATGACCGCAGTCGGTGTGGCACCTAAACCGAAACCACAATGTCCACTGGCGATCACCGCGGCATCGTAATTACTGCCCATCATGCGGAATGTTATGTAATAAGTGAACACCGCGAGTACGGCCGACTGAATAGCAAGAATAATAAGGAACGGGATCGCAAGATCAAAGATATTCCACAATTTCAAGCTCATCAGAGCCATGGCAAGGAACAGCGATAGCGAAACCGTACCAAGAATATCAACGGTTTCTAAATCAACCTTGCGCACCTTGGTCACTTCCATGATGTTGGTGATGACAACACCAATAAACAGCGCATAAACAAAATCTGGGATCATTAACCACTTGATGCCAAAACTGCTCACCCAACTCTCTAGATAGCTCGCGCCTGTCACGCAAAGCAAAATAATGGATAAGCTTTCTACAACTCTTTTCGCCGTGACACGATCTTCTTCATGTTCGTTATAGGTCACCAATTCAGGGAAACTCTGATGGCTTTGGTTGGTGCGTCCGTATTCCGATTCTAAGTTGTGCTTGTTGAGTAACTTTTGCGCGACAGGGCTGCCAATAATCCCGCCCATGACCAAGCCAAACGTAGCAGAAGCCATCGCCACTTCTAGGACATTGTGCAAACCATACATTTCTTGAAAAGTTTGCGACCACGCCGCACCAGTTCCATGTCCGCCAGAAAGCGTAATAGAGCCGGCGATCAACCCCATGAGTGGATCTAACCCCAATGCGGTTGCTAAGGATACGCCGACCGCATTTTGGATAAGAATGTAGACCGATGCCACAACAAGGAAGATGAAAACTTTCGCACCGCCTTTAATCAGTTGGGTGTAATTCGCGGCTAAGCCAACCGTCGCAAAAAACATCAGCATAAAGGTGTTTTGCAGTGGCAAATCAAATGATACATCCACACCATTTAAGTGCATCGTCGTGATCACGCAAGCCACAACTAGACCACCAACAATTGGCTCTGGGATATTGAATTTCTTTAAGGTTGGTAATTTGGTGTTAATGAACTGCCCTAAAAATAACACGCAAATTGCGACGAGAAACGACTCTTGTGGGCCGATAGATATTACCTGATTCATGAGACCTCTTTACTCTCCTCTTTCTCATTCATTGAGCAAGCGCTCAACGTGAGATAGGTGCCTAAGTCAATCAGATTGCCTCTCGAACCTTTTGTTTTCTAGGGTGTATTTGCCACAAATTCTCATCAAGTAAGAAATGGATGCACCCAAAATCCCACTGATTATCATTATATGAGAATACCAATACCAAGCTGGTGGTAAATACCTTGATTGGATTAGAAAAATAACACTTCTCAACTTATGAGAAGTGTCTAATTTATGTTCACAATAAAGTCTTCAAAATAGCTATCACATAGGTAGATATTTAGGGAAAGCGAAGGCTGGAACATACGCTTAATTTTAAATTATTACTTTCTCTCCGGCACACTAGGTGTTATACCTATATATAACACCATTTCAGCCAAGAGATTCACTCATGACCAATTGGCATGATCGCCAACCGATTTTTCGACAGTTGGCTGACCAGATCACTCAACAAATACTGCAAGGTATCTGGCAAGAAGGCGATGCTCTGCCCTCTGTTCGTAGCATCTCTGCGGATATGAAAATTAACCACCTCACCGTTATGAAAGGCTATCAATTGCTTGTTGATGAGGGGTTAGTGGAGAAAAAACGCGGTCAAGGTATGTTTGTCGCTTCAGGGGCAAAACTAAAATTGCTCGCAGACGAGAAGGCACGTTTTCTTCAACAACAAATTCCGCAGATAGCCGACACAATACAGCGTCTGGATATGTCACTCGACGAATTCATTCAACAACTAAAACCACACTTGAAAGGTGACCAATGAGCGCATTAGTCAGTGTAAAAAACGTCTCCAAGCAATATCAGCAACAAGGAGAAGCACTGCATGAAGTGAGTTTCGACCTACATGCAGGACAAGTACTTGGCTTACTCGGCCATAATGGCGCAGGTAAATCAACGCTTATTAATGCCCTACTCGGCGCACATGAATATCAAGGCACTGTTCGTATCAACGGATTTGAACCCATTATGCAACGCGACAAAATAATGCAGAGCTTGTCCTACATCTCGGATGTGAACGTTCTGCCAGATTGGATGACTGTCGCTCAACTGCTTAACTATACCGAAGGCGTGCATCCAGGGTTCAATCGCGTCCAAGCAGATACGCTGCTTCGTCAAACGGACATCAAACCTCGTGCGCGCATCAAATCTTTATCCAAAGGGATGAAGGTGCAATTGCACCTCGCGATTGTAATCGCGACTAACACCCAAATCCTCATATTGGATGAGCCGACACTCGGGTTAGATCTCGTGTATCGTGATACGTTTTATCGTCACTTATTAGAATGGTTTCACGACGGCGAGCGCGTGTTGATCATCGCCAGTCATGAAGTATCAGAGATTGAGCACTTACTGACTGATGTGCTGATTCTCAAGCATGGCCGCCCTGTACTACAAACCTCGATGGATAGTATCAGTGAAGACTACTTCATCCTTGAGGCCAGCGACGAATACCGCACACAAATTGAAGCGATGAACCCACTGTCGTCACAAAAAGGGCTCGGTTCAACGAAATGGTTACTCACTGCCCAGTATGCCCAACAAGCAGAAACAATGGGGGCCATCCATGGGGTGAAGTTAGCGGATCTATTTTTAGCATTGCAGAAGGAGGCAGCGTAATGCGTTCAGTTGTCGCGATGTTGCAAAAAGAGTGGTTAGAAAACCCTCTTGTTTTACGTATTCCACTGTTTGTGTTGGCATGTGGACTTATCCTCTTTGTCAGTTTAATGAGTAACAACACACTACAACACAATATGTTTTTTCAAATGAGCTTTGGTGGTGATGTCAGTGACATTCACAAAGAGCTTGGTGACGATGTAAACATGTTGATTACCGGCGGGGCGGGACTGCTGTCTATCTTGTTAGCCGTTCAATACTTCCCGAGAACACTGCGCAAAGAGCGTGCGGAGGGCAGTATTATGTTTTGGCGTAGTATGCCGGTCAGCGACATAAAAAC
Organism: Vibrio sp. T9; assembly: GCF_003123985.1. Classification (NCBI taxonomy): domain Bacteria; kingdom Pseudomonadati; phylum Pseudomonadota; class Gammaproteobacteria; order Vibrionales; family Vibrionaceae; genus Vibrio; species Vibrio sp. T9. Next base: position 344,464 of record NZ_NIGY01000005.1, on the reverse strand, counting down.
TCACTTAGTGAAGCTAGGGTTTGGCTTATTGGTGATTCCGCTCGTTTGCTCGGCGCTCGTACTCGCAGCAGATTTGATGTTGTGGTTGCTGAACATCTCTACCGATCACCAACTGGCTTTATTGTACCGCCAAGCCTCGTTAGGTTACGTGCTGCTGCATTGGGGAGAGTTTTTAATCAGAATGTTATTCGCCGGTATTCTACTGTTACCGCTGGCATTAACCGCAATGGCTATTTCTCAGAAAGTGAACTCACCACTGGTCATTTTGTTTATCGCCATTTATGCGCTGCGCTGGATGCCAATCGCACTATTTGGCTATTACGGCCTAGATCAGTTCTTCTCCGAAGTGCTTTACCTTCCACTGCACGCCATTGTTGCACCAAGCCCATTTAATGCAATTCCTCAGGCGGGCTGGTTAAACGTTGGCATTTACGCTTTCATCGGCGTTCTTGGTTGGACAGCTAGTCTCAAGTTCAGCCGAACCATTCAATAATCCGTCGTTCGATAAACGGCCAAAATCGAGCCATAAAAAAACGGTCACAACCTGTGTTGTGACCGTTTTTATTTCGACCTTAGGAGATCATGAACTTAAATTTAACCAAGGAATGAAATGTAACCTTGTAAAATGATTAAGTTAACGATGTCGATAAAGAAAGCCCCCACAATTGGCACCACCATAAATGCCTGCGGCGACGGGCCAAATCGGTTAACGATAGAGCCCATGTTCATCACGGCTGTTGGGGTTGCCCCCAAGCCAAAACCACAGTGACCACCCGCAATAACCGCAGCGTCGTAATTGCGTCCCATCACTTTGAACGTAACGTAGTAAGTGAAGATAGCTAAGACCACAGACTGCACAGCCAAAATGACCAAGAATGGAATCGCTAAGTCAAAGATATTCCATAACTTCAAGCTCATTAATGCCATCGCCAAGAACAATGACAAAGAAACGGTACCGAGCATATCGACGGTTTCTGCATCTAACTTACGAAGCTTGGTCACCTCTAAGAAGTTCGTGATGATCACACCAATGAACAGCGCATATACAAAGTCTGGAATCATCAACCATGAGATTTCATACGTGCTGACCCATTGCTCAACATACTTCGCCCCAGTAACACAGATCAGTAGGAAGAAGAGTTTCTCCACCACTTTTTTCGCCGTTACTTTATCTTCTTCGTATTCGTTGTAGGTCACCAACTCAGGGAATTTTTCGTGAGTTTTGGCATCCCGACCACCACGACCATACTCCGATTCAATGCTGTTTTTTTCTACGAGGCGCTGTGCCACTGGGCTACCAATGATACCGCCGATGATCAAACCAAAAGTGGCTGATGCCATCGCAATTTCCAAAACGTTATCCAATCCATACACGTCTTGGAAGGTTTGTGACCACGCAGCACCTGTACCATGGCCACCAGACAGAGTAATCGAGCCAGCAATTAACCCCATCAAAGGATCTAAACCGAGCGCCGCCGCGAGTGAAACGCCAACGCCGTTTTGTATGATGATGTAAAACGATGCGACAGCTAAGAAGATAAAAACCTTCGCACCTCCTTTCATCAACTGAGTGTAATTTGCGGCCAAACCAACCGTCGCAAAAAACATTAACATAAACGTATTTTGTAACGGCAAATCGAACTCCAAGTCGATGCCGTTGAAATGAAGAGCAGTAATCATGCAGGCCACAATAAGGCCACCTACAATCGGCTCAGGTATGTTGAACTTCTTTAAAATCGGTAGCTTAGCATTAATAAAATGCCCCAGGAAAAGCACACTGATTGCGACCAAGAAGGACTCCAGTGCACCTACAGATATTAAATGATTCATATCGCCTCTTATTATTGTTCTCTTCATCCTCCGTAATGATCGAGTGTTAATTTAACCTTCATTCAATAGTAAATGTTCTCGCTTTACTGTTTCGAAAATACTCAAAAGTTGGTGTAGATGCGCCTTAGGCTAGTTTAAGGGACGCTCCTTTAGCGATGTGTCAGTTTTCCGCTGTTAGCAAGCCCTTAAATGTGAAAGGAGCCGATATAGCTCCTTCAAATGCCCCCTCGCAATACCTGTGCGTGACTGCTTGGGGTATAGTGTTGTGAGTAAATTCTGGGTGACACTTTCTGAACCACGTTGGGCTCCCTTACTTAAACAGAATGTGTCAATTACTATCAAACAAAGTTCCTTCCCGTTGTAACCTCTAAACGCCGAGATCGCGTTCAAAACAATTGGGTTTGCTTGTTCCTGTCGTAGTTTTTCAACTCTGGCTCATGGTGTGTAAACGAGCCGAATCCAAGGAAACTCTCAAGCTGCAACAAACGTTTTCGTCACAACGGAGCCGGATTATAACATATTGCTGATAATTTTCTTCAATTCAGTGATATTCACCAATCCCATGGTTTCATTCCATAATGATTAACTGCTGAATAGCATTTTTACAGACAAAAGAGCAAAGCCAATTCAGCTTAGCCTCACCAAAAAATAAACCTTAAAAGCCAATCACTTATCTATCGTCTCCTGAGTAAACGTGTTTTTATCGGCTTTCTTGAGGGCCCAGCAACCAAAATGTACGGTGTTGTCATGGTAGTCTTTCGAGGCTAACTACCCGATTCTGGGTGATAAAAACAATCCCAATTATGCATCACACAAAAACATGTATAATTTTTATGTAAGTTATTCAAATAACAAGAGCCCTACATGAAAATTCATTCGCTTTTCCCTGTGCTATTACTCTGTGCCATCTCATCTGCCACTGCAGCGGAAAATATCCGTATTGAATATTCTCCCGTGGAAACAACCCATGAAAACATCGCCCTGCAATCTATCCAAAACAGCGATGTAAACCCAATTTTTCTTGAGCTATCTCAGATCCACTTTCCATTTCACAAACCACTCACACTGGTTTACGGCGGAGAAGATGGCCCAATGTACGATCCCGATACGCACACGATACACATTCCCTACACTTTTTATTTGGAATCACTCAATTACTTCTCCAATAACCAGTATGAAGAACGCCTTGGAAAATCCCCAAAAACAGGGGCGTTAGATACGTTATTACACACCTTGCTTCATGAAGCCGGGCATGCTTACATCGAAGATCAAAACATCCCTATTCTCGGAAAAGAAGAAGATGCCGTCGATAATTTTGCCACGATCTTAATGATTGACTTCCTAGAAGATGGCGCAGAGATGGCCATTAGCGCCGCCGACATGTTCGCATTTGAGTCCGATGACAGACCGGACTACTACGACTTCGGTGAGTACATTGATGAGCACAGTTTTGATTTGCAACGCTACTTCTCTACCTTATGTTTGGTGTACGGCAGTGATCCGGAACAGTACAAGTCGCTTCTCGATGAAGTTGAAAAAGACTACCTACGTGATCGCAAAGACTTTTGCCAATACAACTATGAGAACATACGCGCGAATTGGAACCACTACCTGCAACATAATGAACCAAAAGAAAAATCGCCACGTAGAATTCAGTAAGACAAATCAAGTAAGACGATCGCAATGACAAAACTCACCATATTTTATGACGGAACTTGCCCACTGTGCGCCAAAGAAATGCACGCACTTAAGCGACGAGATGTAAAACAAGCGATAAAAATTGTCGATATCTACAGCGATGAATTTTCTGATTACCCACAGATAGACGCGCAAAAAGCCAATACGATTTTGCATGCGCTGAATGACAACAATGAACTGATACTTGGTCTTGATGTGACTCACCGAGCATGGCAGTTGGTAGGACGAGGTTGGCTATATGCTCCACTACGTTGGCCATTACTCAAGCCAATTGCAGACTGGCTTTACCTGCGCTTTGCCAACAATAGGTATCGTGTCTCATACTGGCTTACTGGTAGCTCCCGCTGCAACTCGGGCCAATGCTCTCGCTAATTGTGATCCTGCTTAAAAATGTGAGTCTCTCTCGTCCACGATCACCAACTTCCTGTACTTCTCACCCGCCAACTCGGTTAATCTGCAATCAGTACAAAAATAATTATTAACACTTTTATTTGGTAAAGCTATTGAAGTTTACCAGTTTGTAACGCTGCGCCGAGACGTAAGGAAGTACCTATGAATCTAACGATAAGAAAGCGACTTTATATTCTTTCCATCATTCCCGTGTTAACGATTGCTTTGGGTATGATGTGGTTTACCTACCTCCAAACCAGTACCTACAACCAACAACAAATCAATCATACGCACACGACGATGATGGCGATGAAGAAAGCGGAACTGAAAAACTATGTGCAGATGGCTCATTCCGCACTCAAACCATTATTGGATCGTAATGCCTCATTGCAAGAAGCCATTCCAGTGCTCAAAGAGCTAGAGTTCGGCCAATCAGGTTATATTTTTGCGTACGACTCAAAAGGTGTGCGTGTTGTTGTCGGAAAAAACAACAAAGGGGTTGGAGAAAACTTCTATAACCTTCAAGACAAAAAAGGCAACTACCTGATCCAAGACCTGTTGAAAAACGCCAAAACGGGTGACTTCACAACCTACTACTTCCCTAAGTTAGGGCAAACCGAAGCATTACCAAAACTCAGCTACTCCATGTTCATTCCCAAGTGGGATATTATGATTGGCACAGGTTTTTATACTGATGACATCGATGCGATCATTACAGAGATGGAAAACACAGCAAACGATGAGCTAAACAATACCTTAGCCGCTATTGCTATGTTTTGTGTCTCTATTGCCGTTGTCGTGGCCATTTTTGCCGTACTCGTCAACCGTAGCATTATGCGCCCTATCGAACAGTTTGACAGCTCAATCCAATCTTTCGCGCAAGGTGACGCCGACTTAACCGCGCGTATGGAAGAATCTAGCGTGCCAGAATTTAAGCAGCTCGCGCATAACTTCAATATCTTCGTTGAAAGCTTGCAAGGAATTATTAAGAGCGTCAGCCATGTCGGACAAGAGGTAGTATCAGAAACGAACAACATGTCTCAACGCGCCTCACAAGTGGATGAGTTGGCTTCTGGTCAACGTGAGGAAACGGAACAAGTCGCGACCGCAATGACAGAAATGACGGCCACCGCTCACGAGATCTCTGGCAACGCAAACCAAGCCGCCGATTCCGCTAAAAACGCCGATGACAACGCACAACAAGCGAAACACATCGTAGACTCCGCCGCTAATTCCGTTGAAGCGCTAGCGAATGAGGTATCTGAAGCAAGCACTGTAATTTCACGTCTAGAGAGTGACGTGCAGAACATCTCATCCTCACTTGAAGTCATCCAAGATATTGCTGAACAAACCAACTTGCTTGCGCTAAATGCCGCCATTGAAGCGGCACGAGCGGGCGACCAAGGACGCGGATTCGCAGTTGTAGCGGATGAAGTGCGTAAACTTGCAAGCCGCACTCAGGACAGCACAGGTGACATTCACAAGATGATCGATCAACTTAAAGCAGGATCGGATGCCGCAGTAAAAGCGATGGAATCTAGCCAAGCACGTGGCGAAGCGACAGTAGAAGAAGCACGTGCTGCATCGGTTGCGCTGCAAGATATTCAAGCAGCGATTGCGAATATCATGGACATGAACACGCTGATCGCTACCGCGACCGAAGAGCAAAGCCAAGTTGGACAAGAGATTTCACAACGCATCGAAGTCATTTCTCAGCAAAGTAGTCAATCGGCGCACCTTGCCAATCAAAATCGCTCGGGCAGCCAAAACCTCAATCACAAAGCCAACGAGCTTTACGACTTGGTGGGACGCTTCACGGTTTAACTTCCTTAACCATACTTAATAGTAGAAACAGCGACGCCTTAACGTCGCTGTTTTTATTTCTGCTATCCTCAAGCGACTTAGCTATAATGCCGCCAACTAAGCACCCACAAGGGCAAAACCAGATGATTACCATGACCACCAATTTCGGTGACATCGAAATTGAACTGAATCTAGAACGAGCGCCAGTTAGCTCAAAGAACTTCAAAAAATACTGTGAAGATGGCTTTTACGACGGCACCATTTTCCACCGCGTTATCGACGGCTTTATGATCCAAGGTGGCGGTCACACCGAAGACATGGCAGAAAAGCCAACACGCGCCCCAATCGCAAACGAAGCAAACCGTGGTCTAAAGAACCTTGTTGGCACTATCGCAATGGCGCGTACCGATGCACCGCACTCTGCAACGGCACAGTTCTTCATTAACCTGGAAGACAACGATTTCCTAGACCACACCGCAACCACTAACCTAGGCTGGGGTTACGCGGTATTTGGTAAAGTGACCGCGGGTATGGATGTCGTAAACCGCATCGCGAAAGTAAAAACGACCTCTAAGCTTGGTCACGATGATGTACCATGCGATCCAATCATTATTGAGAAAGTGACAGTCAGCGAATAAGCCCATTCGCCTCTTGGTAGAAATCGTCGCTATAAAACGAGAAAAGCGCCTAACGCCTTATGACTTAGGTGCTTTTTGTTTTTATGACTCAGCCTACTAGCTAGAGTTATTGATAGAAAAGCTCGGCTTTTGCTCCGACTAAATCAAGCTCGGAGCCTTGAAAATCAGCCAGATATTCAACAACAAGGTTGTACCCAACCCAATACCCCATGTATTTCGGCCAGCGGCTTTCATCGCTGCCAAGAAAGTAAGCGTCGAAGTTGTAATCTAAGCTGGTCAACTTGTCTTTCATCTCAGCATAGAAAGGGCGCCAATCTTGATCTTTGATTTTCTCAAACAAGCTCGGTGTGATGCCTCCATTCACCTTGCGTTCGAAATGACAAGCTAACCCTTCCATAATCAGCACATCACCAAGTGCAACGCCATTCTCTCCTGCTCGCATACGGAACAGGTGATGCAACTCATGCGCTAACACCGCAGCCAGTTCTTTCTCAATAACGTTTTTAATATCAGCACGTTGAGTATCAAGCAGAATCTCTACACGATAGGCGCTTAAGCAATAGCCACCAATCCCCGTCTGCGGTACGTCATTGCGATCAAACGGGCTAACAGTCAGGTCAACATTACTTAAATCGTTGTTACTTAAATCAAAGTAACTAGAAAGTTGTGAGCTCAGATCATCAAGTTTCTGATGCAAATACTCAGAGATTGGAGACAACTCTCCCGTCGCATTTAACAGGGTTACGCGATAACTCATTTATCTTCCTTGATAATGTGGGTTAAGAGCAGCGAGTTTACAGTGTAAAGAGTGAGCAGTTCTAGCAATTACATCCCTTTGAACAAACTTTGAGATGCACGACTCACCGGGAGCTTGTTTTCTCCAACGTGAACAAACATTCTGCCTGTAAAGTCTTTGTTTACCTTGCTAATTTTGCACACTTGCACAACGCTTGAGCGGTGCACTTGCCAGAACTGTTCTGGGTTAAGCTGCCCTATCAACTCTTTCAACGAGGTGCGAATCAAATACTCCTGCACTTTGCCTTGTCCTTGTTGTGCATACACAGAAACGTATTTTTCTTCCGCTTTGAAATACAACACATCAGACGTGGCGATCAGATGAATATCTTCCCCTTGCGTCGCTTTAATCCACTGTAAATACTGCGGCGTTTGTGGCGCGGATAATTGCTGCAACTGCTCTAACAGGCTGCTCATCTGCACATTGCTGCTCTCTTGTGTTCGCTTAGCAAGGCGTGCTTTCACTCTTTCACACGTCGTCAGGAGTCGCTCATCCGAGATAGGCTTAAGCAAATAATCGGCGGCATTTTGCTCAAAAGCTTTGATGGCGTAATCATCGTACGCGGTGACAAACACAATCAAAGGGGGATTGGCGAGTTGATTGAGCTTTTGTGCTAATGTCATGCCATCCAAAACTGGCATACGAATATCGAGAAACGCAATGTCAGGTTGGCTTTGCTCAATGGCTTGCAACGCTTGTTCACCATCTGCGACTTTGGCTATTACCTCTAGCTCAGGCCACACTTCAGCTAGGCTTTTATCAAGATGACGCCTCAATAGCGGTTCATCATCAGCAATAATGGCAGTAAACCCTGTATTCATTCCTTTCTTCCTTGCTTACGATTCCATTGGCCAGCTCAAGCGAACACAAACGCCACCCTGAGCAGACTCACTGATAACAACCTCTCCTTGCCCTGCGAACAAAGCTTCAACTCGCTGCTTGAGATTACTCAAACCCACGCCGGAGCCCATGTGCCCACTAACGTGATTTAAGCCAACACCTGTGTCTCTGACTTCAATCTGCAAGTTCTGTTGTTCGCGCTTTATGAGTAAACTGACTTCGCCGCCTTCTCGCTTTGGCTCAATACCGTGAACAATGGCATTCTCCACCAAAGGTTGCAACATCATCGGTGGCAGTTCTGTTGTTCCTAAACCGTCTTCTACTTCAATTTTGTAGCTTAGACGTCCATCCAGACGTATCTTCTGAATACTCAAGTAGGCTTCAATTAAGGCAATTTCATTCTCAATCGTGGTGTGCTCTTCACGTGAGCTTTTTAGCGTCGCACGTAATAGTGCGGTAAGTTGATCCAACATCTGCTTGGCCTTATCAACGTCCTGGGACATCAACGCGCTGATATTTGCCAAGGTATTAAATAGGAAATGCGGTTCAATCTGGCTTTGCATCTGTTTAAGCTGACTTAGCAACAGTGCACGTTCCTGCTCTGCCTTTTCACGCTTGATACTCTCTAATTCACGCTGAGCAATCGCTTCTTTCTCTCGTGAGTGGAAATAAAAGTAACACATGCCGCTGAATAACAAGCCCATCAGCAATACTGGCAGCATGCCCGAAATGCCGAAGTATTCACCGAGCCAAAACTGCGCATTAATGACGCCAAACAACAAACAGGCGGTCAGTGACAAAGCAATTTCTAGTCTACGAGGGATGCTAGGAAACAACTTGTCGACTAACCAAGAGAAGAACAAGGCGGAGTAACCAAAACCAAAGCTCACCAATACATGCACATAGTAAGGCCCCCCCCAAACAGACAATGTCATTACCGAGATAAACAAACAGAATAAAGTCGTGACAACCACACTGCGTAGCCATCCACTTTCTACCATTAACTTAGCTGAATACATTTAGAATTTACCTTTGATGTTAAATACAATCATATGCTTATCATTGATTTGTGCGTAAGCAGATTGGTCGTCTCCGGTTAAAAAGCGTGCGGCAACTTCCACTTCTACACTTTGATCGCCAGTATCAATCCATTGGTACTTAAGCCACTGCATGACGATCACACCACCATCTTGTGGCGACAGCATCACATCCAACGTAGGGGTTACATCACTTAGCCAGCCCATATCCCCTTTGCCGTTCCATGCAGCCCATGCTTCCACATCCCAACTCCAGTGCAGCATTACGTTATGCTGAACGATATTGGCATGCTGAAACCCTTGGGCGTAGCTTGTCGCAAGTAGAGCGCTGCTAGCCAACAGAGAGTTGTTAGGATCAGGGATCTGAGAGAGTAATTCGCCACGCTCTATTGCTTGTTGCCATTCGCTTTTCGACCATGCACGACTGTCGTACCAATATTCAGCGATCACGTTGTGTCCAGCTTGGTTTGCCCAGTTCACCCCAACTAAAGCTTGGAATGCGCTTCCCTGCTCCTCAACTGAAACGGGTTGGTAAAGATCATCCTGCTGAAACTGATAGCCGACACTTTGCTTTTGCCACAGCATGGAACCGTGCATGGCGATGGATTCATCCCACACGGCAATGGCACTGGCTCCGAGTAAACCTCGGCGCACATCATCGTAATAACCAATAAGTTGATACTCGGTGTCTCCCACCAGCGCATAACGACGAATACCAACACCTTGTTGCTCTGCGGCTTGATCAAGTGCACTTTGGTCTTGTTGCCCCCAGCTTGAATCGGTCGCAATGACGGTCCATTCGCCGGCCATATCGTAGTGTGAAAGTGAAAACACACCCGCGCCCTCTTCTGCGACTAAGCCAACAGGGTTTTGTCGATACGGCTTAAACAGATCCAAAGGTCGGTAGCCATAACCTACGCCCCAATCCACGCGCAACTTACCTAAGCTCACATCAACAGTGGTATCGCCGACTTGCCACTCCCCTAGCCAAGCCAGCTCTCGAATCAGCAATTGGTTATCAGCTTCACTCCACCAATCACTATCTCCTTGTTGATTGAGGTACAAACCTTGGCTGTACAGAGCAAACAAGCCACTGAAGTTTTGATAGTTCACCTGCACATCCAAGAGTGCATTAAGTGAATCACGAGAACTGCCCTGCGCCTGCATAAATGCGCTGTCACGCTGCTTGGCAGTTTCGTAACTGACAGCCCAATCCCACTCAAAACTCAGCTCATCATTGGCAAAAGCAGGGGCTGACGCGCCCACACACAATGAGGCAGCAATCAACAGACTGGTGCTTTTGTTAAGGTTAGACTGGTGCGATTTCATGTGACTTCCTTGCTCGTTTTCATGGTTCTATTTACGAAGCTCAGACTAAAGCTGAGTCGTATTGGCTTTAGGCAAATAGCTTGGGTTGTAGAACTTGTTATCCAGTTGCCAAGGCACGATTTCTTGGTACTCGATAACGGTCTTTTTGCTCGGCTGAATGCTATCAAGCAAGGTCATCTCACTGACATAGTCTTCACCGTTGTCGGTTGCACGTCCATATTGCGCTTGCTTGGCGAGTTTGCCAGAGCGCAAGTAAAGATCAGCTTTGATTGGAAACGCATCTTGCTCAGACAACCACAAGTCGATCTTCTGATAACTCGCCCCTTTGGTTTTCGCGGTTAAGGTAAGGTGATAAGCCGCAACACTTTCTCCATTCACCGAAACAGTTTCTGTCGCTCTCCATTCACCTTGATAATCTTGGCTCCACGTCAAGGTTGAGATGTCGCCGATAGACGCTTCACCAAGCAGCTTCTGCATCGGCGTAATGCGAATCGGACGGCGGCTCTTTGGCATTTGCAGCCAGTAGTTGTCGCCCATCATCAGCATCTTTTGCCCGGCTTCAACTGCCGATTTGAACACCACCAACGATTCACGATTTGGACGCGTGTACACATGGTAAAGGCGGGTTTTATCTAACTCTTGGTCTTGATATAAGCGCACCAGTGACACCACTTTGGAGGAATCATCTTGCAAGCGGTAGCTGTCCGCTTTTTCAATCAATTGCGCAACTTGCTGTGCATCTAGCGCTGCTTCATTCGCACTGGCATTCATGCTTACAACGCCGCTTACCATCAACAGTGCAATTGGTAATAGTGATTTGAAATTAAACATAAATCAGTGCCTCCGTAATTGGCTTATTCACCCCTTTGCGCGCCGAGAAAAACGCCGCAACCAAACAAATCATCAATACTGCAAATCCTGCTATAGCTACCAGCTCCCAAGAGAAGTAAATCGTTAATGGGTAACCTTCCGTGCGTCCTGGTGGTGGCGGCATTTGTACATCCACGACCATCAGTAAGACGGTGACTAGCGCCGTAAACAAAGCACCGATTAAGCTGCCAATCACGGCAAGTAACCCTGCTTCGCGCAAGAACCCAGCAATAATTTCGCGAGGGTAGCTACCAAGTGCTGACAAGGTGCCAATTTCACGGGTGCGTTCCGTTACCGACATGGTCATGGTGTTGAACAGCGCGACAAAGACCACCAACGCCATTACTGCGCCCATGATGCCGAAGATACGGTCGTACAAATCTTTCACTTTGAGATAGAAGAACGCGCGTTCTTGCCAAGGCGTAATCTCAATATCTTGAGCACCAAAGTTCTGTTTTTGCTTACTCAGAACCGAAGCCACTTGTTGCTCGACTTGGTTCGTTAAACTGGTATCGAACAGGAAGACTGATAACGCACTGACTTTATCGGAGCCCAACAACGATTGCGCACTATTGATGTGCACGTACAGCTGGCGTTTATCAAGCTCAGGCACGCCGGTTGAGTAAATGCCACGTACTTTGAAGTCATACGCGTTCAATGCGCCGTCGGTTGTGGTCGCCAGCAAGGTAATCCAATCGCCAACGTGCACGCTTAGGTTGTTTGCCAAATCAACGCCGAGCATCACTTCTGGCTCTGCTGGGTCATAACGCGATGCATGAATGTTGGAAAGTGTTTGCCCTTCGCGCACGTCCAAAAACGGTCCTTTCATATCGAATTCGCGTTCGTTCACGCCAATGCCGATAAAGATCGAAGACTTGTTGCCGTTGGAAATCAAACCGCTGAATTCAACTCGTGGTTGAACGCCTCGCACTTCATTCAACCCAATCAATTGCTTGGTGATATCGTCGGCATGAGTTAACCCGTTACTCAGCGGCATCTCTTCTTCTTTAGCGAAGTAACCCGGCGTGGTTAACGTCAGATGCCCCGTATCACGCGCTGTCGACTCTTTCAAACTGTCGTAGGTGTACAGACCAAAACCGCCCGCACTGGTTAATGCAAACACGGCAATGGCGATGATCAGCATCGACAACAAACTGCGGCGGCGATTGCGTTGCAGGTTCAACCAAGCAAGGCGAACGGAAACTGGAATTAGCTTGCCCATGAAACCTCCTCCACACTTGCGTGCGTTTGGGTAATTTTGCCGTCCACCAATTCAATGGTGCGATCACAACGGGATGCCATACGAGGGTCGTGTGTAGCGACGATAAAAGTAGTGCCAAGCTCGTGTCCGAGCCCTTTCATGATGTCGATGACCTTGTTGGCAGTTTGGCTATCAAGACTTGCGGTTGGCTCATCAGCAATCACCAACGCTGGTTTGTGCACTAAGGCGCGCGCAATTGCCACGCGTTGTTGCTGACCGCCTGATAGGTTATCGGGCATGTGATGAATAAACTCGCCCAAGCCAACGTGTTCTAACATTTGTGTGGCGAGCTCGGTTTGTTCTGCTTTTGAAAAGCCGTTGAGATGCAGCGGATAAGCCACGTTCTCCAATGCCGTCATCACAGGCACAAGGTTGAATTTTTGGAACACAAAACCAAGCTTTTCTCGGCGCATTTTCGCCGCCTGCATTTGCTCGGTTGGGTATGGGCTACCGGCAAATGTCACCTGACCTTGGTATTGAGTATCCAGCATGCCAAGCACGTTAAGTAAGGTGCTTTTGCCTGAGCCAGACGGTCCACACAATGCCACCATTTCGCCGGCAAACACTTCACCAGACACGTCTCGCAATGCACGTACGGTTTGGCTACCAAGGGCGTATTCGCGGCTAAGTTGATTAAAAACGATCATGACGCCTCCCTAATACTTGGCTAGCAGCGCTTTCGCGGTTTGCGTTTCTAGGTTGCTGTCGCCCAATTGCTCCATTTGCACTAACCATGTTTTGGCTTGTTGAACGTCTTCAGCGCGCAGTGCCGCTTCAATGGCGTAGCGATAAATCCAAGACGTTGCCGCAAAAGGTTGCTGACTAAAACTCGGTTCATCGAGCAGAGAAAGGTACAGCTCGTAGCCACGCTCAAAGTGATTGAACATGTCAGGTAGAGAAGTAAAGGTGGTGGCTGCCATGGCGGTGGCTAGTTGGTATTCCGGCAAGCCTTGTAAACGTTGTTGCTCTTGCAGTGGTACTGGCTGATTCGCCATTAAATCCAAACCCTTTTGGATTGTGGCAAGACCGCGCTCGGTGAACTTCATCTTGTTCCAAGGCATAAACGCCTCACGACCTTGCAACGTCTCAGCACTGCCTAAATACACCAAGGTCACCGGCGTTGCTCCCTGCTCTTCGAGTTGTTTGGATAGTTCGCCGTAAACGGTATCAACCAAACCAGAGTCACCTTGCGCCGCTTGGTTGAATTGACTGAGTGTGCGCTCGCTTGGGTTAGCCAGAGCCAAATTGCTGCTGAGTGCAAATGCGGCGATAAACGTACTTGCCAGTTTAAGAGCTTTGATTGAGCGAGATTGAGAAACCATCATGTACTGTCCTTAGTTGAACGTGATTTGATGGTTTCAGATTAAGGGAGAAGATCGCACGCTGCTTTTGCATGCGACCAATGGCAGTTATTTAGAATGAACGGTTGTTTGCTGCGATGAATGACATTCCCTTCTTAAAGAGAGCATATATCCCTGCTTGTTTGTAAGCATCTGTCTTTCACCACAATAGGAATAAAAATACTGGCTTAAAACCTGCGTCTAGTGTATTTATCCATTCCACAGCTTTCCAAGCAGCTTACCCATAACAGACGACATCGACGCTCCTCTCATACACACCTTTGCATGGTGTCTGTTATTTCCAAATAGGATTCTTAGCATCGGAATAGTTCGAACTCTCGAGTTCTGGTTGTTTTCGCGCTCGAACTGGGTGCGTTATTAGGTCGTAGAAAATGAATAAGCGTTTTTTCCCCAGGGTCGATTTGCCACTGCTGATGGCGATCATTCCGATCATGCTATTGAGTACACTAACACTTTGGAGTGCCAGTGGCTTTAATGAGGCCATGCTCTTCAAGCATTTAGCACGCTGCGGACTGACCTTGGTTTGTATATTGGTCATGTCATCGATTCCCGCCGCTAGCTATCAACGCTCAGCTCCATATCTCTACATTATTGCGGTTGCGCTGCTACTTGCTGTCGCTTTGTTTGGCGATAGCACTAATGGCTCTCAACGTTGGCTCGATATTGGCTTTTTTCGCTTTCAACCCTCGGAGCTAATCAAACTCTCGATTCCAATCATGATCGCGTGGATGCTACATATTGAAGGCGGCAGACCAGATAGTAGGAAAATTGCATTTTGCTTACTCATCACTATGATTCCTGCCGGGTTAATCGCGCTACAACCGGATTTAGACGGTGCAGTTTTTACCGTCATTTACGCCTTATTCGTTTTATTTTTAGCTGGCATGAGCTGGAAAATAATCGGTGGCTTTGTCGCGAGTATATTAACGTTGGCGCCTATTTTGTGGTTCTTCGTCATGGAGACGTATCAAAAAAGCCGCGTTACTCAGTTCTTGCACCCGGAGTCGGATCCGTTAGGTTCGGGCTACCAAATCATCCAATCTTTAATTGCGATAGGCTCCGGCGGAATGAAAGGCAAAGGTTGGATGAATGCTACGCAAGGAACACTTGGCTTTATTCCAGAAAGTCATACGGACTTTATTTTTTCGACTTATGCCGAGGAGTGGGGTTTTGTTGGTAGTTTAGTCTTGCTCGCACTGTACTTGTTTATTACCGCGCGCGTCATGTTGCTTGCATGTCAGTCTGATCACTTTTTTAGTCGGCTTGTGAGTGGTGCATTAGCGATGAGCTTTTTCCTGTATGCTTTTATCAATACAGGCATGGTGAGCGGCTTGTTGCCAGTAATGGGAAGCCCTTTGCCGTTCTTTAGTTACGGCGGCACGGCCATGCTGACGCAAGGCATCTGCTTTGGTGTGATCATGTCACTGTGTTATTCCAAATATCGCAACGTATAATGCTGCTAGCAAAGAGTGCTATCAAAAAAGGCTTCCCTCGGGAAGCCTTTTTACAACGGTGGAAGCTAAGAAATTATAGCTCTGCGTTGTGGTAAACCTGCTGAACGTCGTCACAGTCATCTAGAAGATCTAGGAATTTCTGGAACTTCTCAGCATCTTCACCCGCTACTGGAGTGTGAGTTTGAGGAACGAAAGTGATTTCTTCCACATCGATCGTTAGATCTGGGAACGCACCATTTAGTGCTGTCTTCGTCTTGAAGAACTCTGTATGAGGAGCGAATACAGTGATCACACCGTCTTCTAGCTCAACGTCAGTTACGTCTACATCTTCCATCATTAGCGTTTCTAGGATGATTTCATCATCGTCGCCTTTGAACTGGAATACCGCTTGGTGATCGAACATGTGAGAAACTGAGCCCTCAACACCAATTTTCGCACCCACTTTAACAAAGCATTGGCGTACATCTTGGAAAGTACGGTTGCCGTTATCGGTCAGACAGTCAACGATAACACTAGTACCGCCAGGGCCGAAGCCTTCGTAGCGCGCTGGTTGGTAATCTTCACCACCGCCGCCACTCGCTTTGTCTAGTGCTTTGTCGATAACGTGCGCTGGTACCTGATCTTTTTTCGCTTTCGCGATCAGGTGGCGAAGAGACAAGTTCATGTCTGGGTCACTACCGCCGTTTTTCGCGCACATGTAAATTTCTTTACCGTATTTGGAATAAACTTTAATTTTCGCGCCTGCAGTTTTCGCCATAGAGGCTTTGCGCACTTCAAAACTTCTTCCCATCGGGATGTCTCTCTAAATTCAAATTTAATGCGAAGGATTTTAGCAAAAAGCGAAACCTTTTCAATTTCGCTTAGCAAAGGAATGGGGAGGTTACCTCATTCGCCACATAGTTTTATACCGTTGTCACGATTCGCGTTAAGCGACACCCATTACTCGTTTGTACTTTTCGACCGATTGCTGAAAAAACGCTTTTTCATCAGCATCGTTAATCTTGGACAACTGTTCTTCTATTGCTTCAGGACCAGATTTGGCCTCTCTGAGCTTCCAAACCAAAAACGACGCTTGTTTATCCAGTTCGATTTTGTTTTTTTCATCAGGCGGCAATAGGGATAGATTGAACGACATTTACAGCCTCAAGGTACTTTAAATACTAGCCGCGCACTATAGCATACAGAGTTACAATTGCAGAATAGAAACGCACTTAACTTGATTAATTTCAAGTTAACTATTTGGGACCCGTACTGATTTTCAGCGCTTTTGGTAAAAACTGCTCGAATATTTGATGCAACCGATCTTTGGTCACAGGTTTGGCGACAAACTCATTCATACCGACGTCAAAGCAATGTTGTTGATCTTCTTTAATAACATTGGCACTCAACGCAATAATGGGAACGTGTTTCCCCCACTCTCCCATTTGTCGAATACGCTCAGTAGTAATGAAGCCATCCATCACTGGCATTTGGCAATCCATAAACACCAAGTCAAAAGCTTGCTTCTCACATAGCTGAAGCGCTTCTTCACCATGATTTGCGACGCTCACTCGAACGCCGAGCTTTTCCAACATAATACGGACGACTTTCTGGTTTACGATGGTATCTTCAACAATCAATACCCAAGGTTGATTGCCATGCTGGAGGCTGGTTTCATTATCTTCAACTTTTGGAAACGTCAAAACATTAGGTCGTTCCGTGTAGGTAGACCGTGCTTTTACTACAACTGGAATCGAAAACTCAAAACAACTACCGAGCCCTAACTCACTTGTCAGTTGGATTTCTCCTCCCATTAAGTTCACCAACTGAGCACCAATCGCCAAACCAAGGCCGGTACCACCGTACTTTCTGGTTGTACTGCCATCGGCTTGTTGGAAACGTTCGAAGATAGCTTGTTGGTTCTCTTTCGCAATACCAATGCCAGAATCAACGACGCGAAATCGAATCATGGCGACATCATGCTCTTGACGTGTTAACTCAACAAGAAGCTTCACATGACCACGATCAGTAAATTTGATCGCGTTGCTCAACAAATTGTTCAATACCTGCTTTAAGCGTGCAGCATCACCTTGCACTTCCGCTGGCAAGTGAGGATCAATATCGCTAAGCAATTGCAGATTCTTCTGCTTGGCTTTGACAGTATGTAAGCTGATCACATCATCCAAAATACGGCGCAGATCATAGCTTGCATTTTCTAATTCGACTTTACCTGCTTCGACTTTAGAAAAGTCGAGAATATCGTCGATGATCGTCATTAAAGAGTGAGAAGAACTATCGATGATCTCTACAAACTCTTTTTGCTGAGGATCGAGTTTGGTGTCACCCAGTAATGAAGCGACACCAATAATGCCATTCATCGGTGTTCGAATTTCATGGCTCATGGTTGCAAGAAATTCACTTTTTTTGCGGTTGGCGACTTCCGCTCTATCTCTTTCTTCTTCAAGCTCAGTCTGATGTTCACGGACTTTCTCAACGCTTCGGTTGTATTTCTCCGCCAACACACTCACTTCGTCAAAACACCAACGCTTTGGGAGCGTAACTTTGCTTGGGACCTTCCCGCCACTAAAATCGCTCACGGCGCCAGAAAGCAGTTGGAGAGGATTGACCAAGAGGCGGAAGGCGACCCAAAGCACGCCAATTATGAGCAATAGGATCTTGATCGCTTCTGTCGTAAGCAAGAAAAAAAATTGTTGCCAAAGATCTTCATAAATCGAGCTCAGATCCGCCTGAACAGTCAATGTCGCCAGATCATAGGTTTTATCACCAACACGATATTGCATCGGCCAACTTCTTTCTACGACATCCTCA
Source organism: Vibrio sp. T9 (assembly GCF_003123985.1). NCBI lineage: Bacteria > Pseudomonadati > Pseudomonadota > Gammaproteobacteria > Vibrionales > Vibrionaceae > Vibrio > Vibrio sp. T9. Next base: position 326,349 of record NZ_NIGY01000005.1, on the reverse strand, counting down.
GAAAGAGCGGTGCCCAGTTCGACGATAACTTCATCTTCATTAGCGATACGTAAATAATCCACAGAGGGCATGCGCATTGCGCCCTCTGCTTGAGTGAGTAACAGCTCCCTATCCTCCACCCATAAGCTGGCAGAAAAGCTCGATAAGTAACTGGATTCGACCTGCTTTAGCTCGACGTGCAAATGGGCTAAATCTTCATTAAAAACTCGATATAAACTCACAGCGGAAATGATGACAGTAAAGATTAAACTCAACGTTAGCACCGCCAACATAAGTTGGTTGCCGATACTAAATCGACGTTGAGATCGCTCTTTTTCATCCATATGAAATCGCTCCGATAAACTTGCGCTACTCTAAATATAGCCACGCGCAAATAATAATCGAGGATACGATGAAAAGACTTCTACTTAGATTGGCTTTTAGTTTTATTGCGATAGGAACTTATGCTACTGCCGCTGAAGTGAACTATTACGTTATCGCCGACCAAGCAAGGCCATTTCAAATAGAACAACAGGGGCAAATGCATTCCGGGATTGTGACTGACATCGTCAGTGCCATTTTCGCTGAATCGGATTATCAGGTGAATTATCACACTTATCCGTTTAAACGAATGATTTCCATATTAGAAGAAGGTGGCGAACCAAACTGGCTAACTTACGGCAGCCCAAACTGGGGCAAGGTGCAATCAGAAAACTTGTCTGAAGAGCCCATTTACACTGTAAAACATGTATTGGTATCGAGTAGTGAGAAACCGTTAGAGTTCAAGAATATGGACACCATGCATGGCCGATCTATCGTATTACTACTCGGTTTTGATTATCCGAATTTAATCCCATTCTTTGAGGATGGTAGTGTGAATGAAATACGCGTTAAAGATTATGATGCCGCATATCGAGTGATAACCCGAACACCAGGAGATACAGCCTTCGTCGAAATGGAATCACGTGTTATGTACAACTTAAAACGCCTCAATTTGTCGCTAGAAGATTTTCAGATCCAATCTTTCGACTCAGTTATCCCTGACTACTCGATCTATTTGGCCTTTTCGCCCCAAATGCAGCCAGAAACTCAGGACTACATCAATACACGTTTGGTTGAGTTAAAAACATCGGGTGAAATTGATGAGATCATTCAAAGGTATCAATAAATGACCTAACGAATGAAAACGCCAACGATTCTATCGTTGGCGTTTTCATCTATTGAGACATAGATGATGCTTTACTTGGTGTGATTGACAAACTTAGGATCAAACATGTGCCCTAATTTACTCGCCTTAGTTTGCAAGTAGTGTTGATTGCTCGGATTATTACCTTCTTGCAAGGGCACACGCTCAATGACGTTGATATCAACCGCTTTTAACGCAGCCAGCTTACGTGGGTTGTTCGTCATTAGTCGCACCGCATCAATGCCCAAATGCTCTAACATCCCTTTACAGAATGCGTAATCACGCATATCGGCAGCAAAGCCCAAACGTTCATTGGCTTCTACAGTATCGGCGCCATCGTCCTGGAGGTGATAAGCTCGAATTTTATTAATCAAGCCAATACCACGTCCTTCTTGACGCAAATAAAGCAGTACACCACATCCCTCTTCGACAATATTTTGTAGCGCCCTATTGAGCTGAAAACCACAGTCGCAACGCGTACTAAACAAGGCATCGCCAGTAAGGCACTCCGAATGCAACCGAATAAGCGGTGCTGCGCTGTTTGCAGGCTCTCCATACACGAGGGCAAGATGCTCTTTGTTCGTGGCAGTTTCAACGAAGCCATACATCATAAATGTGCCCCATTGGGTAGGCAATTTGGCTTTATCGATGAACTTCACGAGATTGTAGGGCTCGACATGTCTCAGCTCAGCCCGAACGTTCATCAGAATTTCTCCTAAATGATTTTCTCCTTTACCGTCTCCCCCATCCCCCCAAAAGGCATCTTTGTGAGAATGCTCTGTAAGACAAGCGTTACCCGTTCTCATTAACTGCTGCGCTAAAGGTGGATTTTGCAGAAACTTTTCTCTAACGATGAAAGCCATAACGGCCAACTTCATATCCTCCCAGTCACTTCTGACGAAATGTTCGTATTTTCGGCTTAAGGCGAATGCTTCATCGGGAGTGCTCGCGTGTTGAATTTTGCTTTGTAACTGCGCATCGAGGAACTTTTGGGCTTGATAATAATGTTCGCTGGTGGGCCAAGTTTGGGAGGATATATTGACTGGGGCATGGCAAAAATTGGAAAGAAAACCGTGGGGCTCATCGGGCTCATAAAAAAGGATTTGGTCAACCATACTCGCGCTCCTTGCTTTGTGGTCGCGATAATCAACAAAAAGCATATCGCTATTGATATATCTTTTAGTAACGCTAGGTAAGATTGTCAAACTTCTACACAGATGAAAATGAGTTTGGATCTAGAACTTTTTAGGTGAAATAGAGGTGAATTAGAACGTTTGGATAAGAAAAATAAAGAGATGTGAGATGTTGTGGTAAGACGCAATGGCTAAAATGGAGCGAAAAATAAAAAGGGCAGCCCGACGACTACCCTATGGATTGCTATACCAAACTAGAGCAATCAGTGTATCAAGCCAAGCTCCCTTGCTTCTTCAATGGTCAATCCACTTTCACGGATTTCACGTAGCGCTTCAATGCGTCTTCTGGCTTCTGCTGATTTCACTGTTTTCTCAGGCTTCACAACGGCTTCTTCATCAGGTAATTCCCATTTGTGAGCGATGTTGGTCATCTCGTCATGGTCGATAGAATTAATGGACATATTTCCTCCGAACACACCATGTTTTCGATGCGTAATCTATAGCAAAACAGGAACGAGGTGGTAAGAAAAACTGTAGGGAAATGTGACCCCTCCCGCCCTTTCGTTAACTCCTTAATAGATCCATCATTTAAGTTTTGCCAAGGGGCAAATTTACGATTAAATTTGAATAATTCCCCCTAAAAAAAGTGTGCTGATCCAGCTCTCAATTCTCGTCTTCCTTGACTTCATTAACAACGCCGGATACCACTTTTTATTTCGCCTAACTTTCGAGTCACTTCACTGATTCGCCGCTTGCCACTTTCTAAAAACCACCACACCTGATAATGATAATAATTATCTTTTACATTGGTAAGGTGTTTATATGGATGGTATTAACTTAAATCATGCATACCACAATAATCCGGTCATCCAGATCCGAGATTTATGCGTGGATTACATCACCGATAATGGTGATTTCAATGCGGTAAAATCCGTCAGCTTCGATATCGGCAAAGGAGAAGTATTTGGACTTGCTGGTGAATCGGGATGTGGCAAAAGCACGATCGCATTCTCGATCAATCGTCTCCATAAGCCGCCAGCGTTCATTTCTGGCGGTAAAATATTATTTGATGGCAAAGACATTCTTAACCTCTCAGATTCTGAGCTAACCGCTCTGAGGTGGAGTGAAATCGCCATGGTGTTTCAAAGCGCGATGAACTCACTCAACCCTGTCTTAACGCTCCAAGAGCAATTCGCAGATGTATTGCGTCATCACCAAGGACTCACCAACGCTCAAGCGAAAGATCGAGCAGAAAAACTATTGGACTTGGTCAATATTCCACGAGAACGGTTAACGGAATACCCTCACCAATTTTCAGGTGGAATGCGTCAGCGCTTAGTGATTGCTATTGCTTTGTCTTTGAACCCTAAGCTGATCATTATGGATGAGCCCACAACCGCTTTAGATGTGGTGGTACAAAGGGAGATTTTACAGCAAATCTATCAGCTTAGAGATGAATTTGGCTTCTCAGTACTCTTTATTACGCACGACTTGGCGCTGATGAGCCAATTGTGTGATCGAATTGCCATCATGCGGCATGGAGAAATCGTCGAAGTCAATCAGGCATACGAAATTCGCAATAATCCTCAACATCCCTACACACAAAAGCTATGGGCTTCTTTTCCAAACATCCACGACGTCCACAAACAACCAGAACGACCAGGAGCGCAATCATGAATCAGCCTATCATCCAAATGAAAAACGTGATTAAAGAATTCAGAGTAGGCGGTGGTTTAGCGAAAGAGGAAACCTTCCGTGCGCTCCAAGGCGTGAGCTTTGATCTGTATGCAGGAAAAACGCTGGCTTTGGTTGGAGAATCAGGCTGTGGTAAAAGTACGTGTGCTCGCTTGATCACTAAAGTCTATCCGGCAACAGAAGGCGAGATCCTTTTCAATGGCACTAATATCAATGAGATTACGTCACGCTCAGCGCTCCAAGAGTATCGCAGTAAAGTACAAATGGTGTTTCAAGATCCGTTTGGTTCACTCAATCCAACTCATACCATTCGCCATCACCTCACACGCCCTTTAAAGATTCATAAGCAAATCAAAAGCGAGCGTGACATTCCTGCCCGTTTGGAAGCGCTTTTAAATTTGGTGGAACTACCTGAAGAGACATTAAATAAGTTTCCTCACGAGCTTAGTGGTGGACAACGTCAGCGAGTAAACTTAGCACGTGCTCTCGCCGTCGGTTCGCAAATCATTCTTGCGGATGAGCCAACATCGATGTTGGATGTCTCCATTCGCCTAGGCGTACTGAATCTAATGCAGCGCATGAAGCAAGAGCTAGGAATCGGCTTTTTGTACATTACTCATGATTTGGCGACCGCACACTACATCGCGGAAGAAACAGCTGTGATGTACAAAGGGCAAATCGTTGAATGGGGTGATACACACTCAATACTAAAGAATCCGCAGCACCCGTACACCAAACTATTGATTTCAGCCGTTCCAGATCCAGATCTTCCTTTTGGTAACTTAGTGAAAAGTGAGCCAAACTATTCGATAGATGCCGATGAAATTCGTAGTCGTAGCAGCATCATTGTCGACGAATTTGATCAAATAGGACCCAATCACTATGTAAAACAATGGACTGAGGCTGCGTAATGGAATTGAGGACTTGGCAAGATCAGATCGCCATGTGGTATGAACATCGGAAGCATGATCAAGTTGAAAACCTGGAAGCGATCTTATATCAAGCGCCCGACGGCGTGTTTGGCCCAGAACTGAACGAAGTTCAAAGCAAAGCGATTGCTTGCTGGCTAGACGGTTGTTTACGTGTGTTTCAACATGCTAGGTACCAAGATCCTCAAAAAGCGTATCAAACCTTGCTTTACACGAGCGCAAAGCTTGAGCAAGCGGCATGTCAGGTATCGACCGATATTCTGATCAAAGATTGGTGTTTAAAGCGACTTCAGCACCTTACCGTTTTAGCGTTAGAGTTTTGTAATCAGCAATGCGATCAAAATGAGTGGCAACAACAAGCACATAACTTGATCGAGTCGCATGTTGCTTTGATGCGTTCTTTACACTGGAATGAAGCCAAGAAGCATGATCAAGGTTTATCTCATTAATCTGGAAAAATGATCAAGGCTTACTTTGAGGAATTTGAGGTAAAAAAAAGCGAGTTTCCTGAGGAGAAACTCGCGAAGTCTATTCAGAATGAATGTAACAATATGAGCCAATCTATTAATCATCAGAAAGGACAAAAGGTTGTCTATTCGTGATAAATAGTAGTCTCAGGCTTGGCTCCTAATGTCAGTGATTTGTTAGAGTTAAGTCTGTTTTTTATCATCGAAAGACATTGTTACATTTCAAATCAATACGCCACGCCTATTGCTTGATGTGTATCAAGCAACGCTTTTAAATCGCCATTTCATCCAGAGCGCGGAATACCATTTCATCCATGTGGCCATCGAAGATTTGACGGCACACCTTCCGACGTACCGCTAATCCAGCAATCAAGCGCTCAATGGTAAGATGCTTGATATCATTTTGAGTGTTAAACAGCTCGACGGTTTTGCTTAATGTCTCATAAGGAATTGGCTCATCCCCTACCCTTAGCCAATCAAGCTTCTCTATGTAATCAGAACACTCTTCTTTGATTGAGGCATACGAGTGCCCTGTCATCGCAGATAAAGCCGTTATACTGCGTTCTAGAGCCTCTGGTGAGGTATATTTAGATAAAGTAATGGTGATCTCGTCTGCATTGATCTCTACCAGGTGTTTTCTTTGCTTCACGCGGCGGCCTAAATTCCCTCTTGGAGATGGCGCTTTGCGTTGGATAGGCTCAAATTCGCCGTCGATGATGCCTGAGAGCTCTTCAAGCTGTTGTCGGGTAACCATCTCATTACGAAGTGGGTTTGGAAGCGTAGGCGCCATGTTACGCTTTCCTGCGTTGGTTGTTCGCGCACGTGAATAACGTAAGACTTCTTCTACATCGCATTTTATATCGATCTGGTAGTCCATCACTTTGTCATTCTCGATCATAGTTTCGATCGTCAGGTGATAACCCCACAAATTCACGACAAACAGCTCATCCGTTCCCTTACCATCCGATAAACGCTTCAGCTCTCGGATCAAATCCATCGAGAATCGTCGCCATTCGATGTTACGTGCCAGCTTCTGGTTTAATTCACTCAGCAGCATGCAGTCAGTATGACGACGCACCATGCGGCTACGGAAGAAAGAATACAGTTGGAATACCAAAGTATGTTGCTTCAAGATCTCTGGTGGGAACAAGAAGAAATAATCACGCGTTAATAGTTCTTCATAAAACGAAGGCTCCCAAACCAAAATGTACAAGTTTGGCTTGATACGAATTTCACCATCGCTTCCCTCTACAGGCGCTTCTTCAGACGCAGTGATGGTTCGAGCAAGAAAACGAAAACGATCACTTTTGAATCCTTCTGGCATGTTTTCACTTAGCCAACGACCAGTAAGTTCATGCAGCTGGAAATCGGTAAACTCAATACGATCAATGCTGTCGCGAATAGAATCACGTGCTGGACCACTGTCTTTTTTGCCTCGAAGCGACAAAATATCAGTAATGTATAACGGCGTCTTGTTTGGCACGTGTGCTGCGTCGAGTTGATACTGATCTTTGTGATGATCATGGTATTGCACGGTCAACGTGAACAGAGCAAACAAGGTCATCAGATCATCCACAGTCATGATATTTTTGGATGATCGCGTTTCAATAACCGCTTTGGTACCAGAGATCGACACCATGGATTTCTGATAACTTTTTCGAGTTCTTGGTGGTGCAAGTGCTTGGTCAATGATCCCAGCCCAATTCGTTGGAGACACGACAAATTGATCGGCTTCATCTTTCATCGTTGGAGGGGTATTCAACCCATGTTCATTCAACAAACGCTTGTTCACTTGGGTTTGAGCCAATGCTTTTGAACGTTTTTGCTTTTCGTTTTGGCGTACTTTGTCTGTAACAAGACTTGTTGCACCCAACACTGAAATAAGCTGATTAGGATTAACAAACTTATGTAACATCGTCTTACCAGCAAGTCCTTCTTCAAACCGCACTGGAGTTTGAGTAAACAAACCAATGTTTACTGCTGCACGTAAGCGTTGTTGCAGAGCTGCACGAGTGAGTTGTCCGTCCGTTGCTTCCACAATCTCTGTGGTTGAAACCAATCCATCTTTGCTGCTGAAACCTCGCAATGAGATCAGATTAAGCAACTCTAAGATGCTTTTGGTCACCCCTTTGAAATGTTGGTACTGCTCTACCCAATCTGCAGAGGATTCATGTACCTCAAAAAGATGGCCATCCTTATGGCTTCTAGGTGCTTTAATCAGAATTTTTTCATCAGCCGTCATTTTAGATCCAGATCACACTAGCCGTAGTTGTGCTATGGTTCCGAAGAATAAAGAAAAACAGATCATAAATAAAGAAAAAAGATTGTTTTTTAAATAACTGATCTTTTTGATTAATCTGATCTTAATTGATTATATGATCTAATGATCTGGCTATTGTTTTGCCGCTAAGTGCATGTTCTATAAAGTGATTATTTTCATGCATGTCGGAACTATGATCATGTTAATTCTGAAACTATGATCAACAATAGCCTGAAAGCATGATCACATTTGCTCGTAAGCATGATCATTAAGTTTATGAAAAGATGATCAAAAGGGTCTTGAAACGATGATCATGATGTTTTTACAGGTTATCCACAGATGCTGTGTTTAATAATGATCTTAATGAGAATTTTATTGAGCATTGTCGATGTTATTGATACTCGGATCGATGATCAAGAGCTGAGATAGCTATCGTTCTGGAGACAATATTGATGATAAATTACTCATGTGATGAAAATGCATCCAAGTAGCTCTTATTCCGCAGTAAAACCTAGTTTCGGGCTATTCTTAGGAAGCATGATCATGAGAGTGAGATTTATCATAGTCACTTGAACAATTTCATTGTTCCGGCTTCTCTATCCACTAATTTCTTCTCCATCCCCCATTCTGACTGCATTCAACCGTAAATTAGAGACAAAAACTCATGCTTCCGAGAGATTCTATAGCTTGATCATATTTCCGATTGATGGATCTTATTTAATCCGCGAGTTTACACCCTCATCTACTCTATTTTTCCATGATCATGCTTTCGTATTTGTGTTTTATCATGGAAGCATGATCATAAGCATACCTTGATCATACTTCCATAAGAGCATCACTTGAACAGCCCTTTTTGGCTCGGATACATGATCAAGGTTGTTATTAGCGTTCATGTTGAAAGATTGCTTTCTATTTTTTGTTTAAATTAGGTTGGCCTAACACAATCCGTAATTTAGCTTAATAATATAATCGTTCCGGTAGAAAATTGATTTACATTGTAAATGAGTGACGCTGTAACACTTTTATTTTTAAGTTTAAGGTGTCCATTTATTCGAAGATTATTTAATTAAAAATAGTTATGTTTTTTACCATAAATCATAAAAGCGTCGATTTGAGTGTTTTTTTATGTGATGGTTATTCAAAATGTTCGTGCACCTTTTTGTTGTTTTTGGTCTTTACTGCTGTACAATTGCAAGCATAAATCCTTCCAACGGAATTTGGCATGAAAAGAGAAAAAACGATTGAAAACCTTCTTGAGTTGGCGGAGCTGACTCAGCAGGTTCAAGCTGACCGTATTGAAATTGTTTTAGAAGAGCGAAGCGATAACTACTTCCCACCAATGTCTAAGGCGATGATGGAAACCCGTTCAGGTTTAACTCGTCGTAAGCTCGATGACGCGATTGGTAAGATGGAAGCGGCTGGCCATCAATTTACTAAAAATAACGCGAATCACTATTCAATTACGTTAGAAGAAGCACATATGCTTATGGATGCGGCTGAAGTGCCTAAATTTCATGAGCGTAAGAAGAATTCAGGTAACAAACCTTGGATTATTAACGTGCAGAACCAGAAGGGTGGTACAGGCAAATCAATGACAGCGGTCCATTTAGCGGCATGTTTAGCGCTAAATTTGGATAAACGCTACCGTATTTGTTTAATCGACTTAGACCCACAAGGCTCGCTACGTTTATTCCTCAACCCACAAATCAGCATGGCAGAGCATGACAATATCTATTCTGCTGTAGACATTATGTTGGGTAACGTGCCTGATGGTGTAGAAATTGATAGTGAATTTTTGCGTAAAAACGTATTGCTGCCAACGCAATACCCGAACTTAAAGTCGATTTCAGCGTTTCCAGAAGACGCAATGTTTAATGCTGAAGCATGGCAAACGCTATCTGAAGATCCATCACTCGATATCGTTCGTCTGCTAAAAGAGCAACTGATTGATAAAATTGCTGATGACTTCGATATCATCATGATTGATACCGGCCCACACGTTGACCCACTAGTATGGAATGCGATGTATGCATCAAATGCGTTGTTAATCCCTTGTGCGGCTAAGCGTCTGGACTGGGCTTCAACAGTAAACTTCTTCCAGCATTTGCCTACGGTATATGAAATGTTTCCGGAAGACTGGAATGGTCTTGAGTTTGTTCGCTTGATGCCAACCATGTTTGAGGACGACAATAAGAAGCAAGTTTCTGTTTTAACTGAAATGAACTATCTTCTAGGTGACCAAGTTATGATGGCTACTATCCCTCGTAGCCGTGCGTTTGAAACCTGTGCCGATACCTACAGCACAGTATTTGATCTGACAGTAAGCGATTTTGAAGGCGGTAAGAAGACGCTAGCCACCGCACAAGATGCTGTTCATAAAAGCGCACTGGAATTAGAGCGTGTGCTGCATTCTAATTGGCCGTCATTGAATCAGGGGTAATAAGTAAATGGCTTTGAAAACGTCTGAATTAAACGCGAAATTATTTGGCAAAACGAATAAACGTCGTGTTGTGACTCCACAAGAGGCGCAAACCGCGGCAAAAGAAAAAGCTCAAACGATTGAGCTAGCTGTCGCAGGTGAAAATATTGTTCAGTTTGAACTTGTTCGTATTCCTGCAGAGAAAGTCGCGACAGAAACAACGGTGTTTGTTGATAACGCTCGTGAGCAATCGTTCTTAAACGAACATGCTTTATCTGATGTTTTAGTCACACTCAAAGAGCGTGGCCAACAATATCCAGCTGTGGGTCGTAGAACTAAAGATGGCAAGATTGAAGTTTTAGATGGTAGCCGTCGTCGCATGTCTTGTATCCTCGCTGAACAAGATTTTTTGGTTTATGTTGCTGACAACATCAATACTGACCATGCTAAGTTTTTATCTGATGTGGCAAATGCTCATAAGCCGCTCTCTTTGTACGAAAAAGGTAAAGAGATGCAGGCTAAACTAGATAGCGGTGAAGCTGAAGATCAGAAAGCATTGGCGAAAATGTTCCAGTGCAGTGAAGCGTTAGTAAGTGGCGCTTTAAAAGCGGCGGCATTACCGTTAGAACTGCTTCAAGCGTATCCCAATGTCGGCGATCTTGGTCGTCCAACTATCGTGAAACTGCACAAACAGTTTTCAACGTTAACGCCAGAGCAGCAGCAAGAGCTGTTAAATAAGTGTCGCTCTAGCGAAGGGTTTTTATGGCAGCGAAGCACAGCTCAAGGCGTTGCTCGTCTGACAAAAGAAGTCACGGAAAGCATCGAAAACTGGATCGCTGAGCTTGCACCAGCAAAACCTGGCAAGAAGACCGAAAAAGTCGACTTAGTAAAAGGTCGAGCAAGCTACAGCCGAAAAGGTAGCAGTCTGGCGTTGAACTTGAAGAAAGTTGACGACAGCTTGATGGAAGAGATTCTTGCCTTTGTGCAAAACAAGCTGCAATAACAAAAGATGATTGAATCAACCGCCTCCGGGCGGTTTTTTTATATCTGCGAAGCGTCAAATTAAAGATGTGATACCATTGCGTCAGTTCAACGTTGGATAGACAAAATGCAGACACAATCTGATTTCCTTTCATCACTTCAACAACAAGCTCACCAATCTTTCCAAAGATTCGGCATCGTCATTCAAGGCGAGTCTTCTTGGCAAGATGCATTGGTGTCAGAGTTCCATAAAACACAGATGTATCAACGTTGGTTTTGTGTCGGCGATTTTGGTTTGGAAAACGCATACAGTGTTTCGCCTAAACAAGGGCACATGTTGTTAGGCAGAGAGTGTGACGTTCTATTGTTTGATGCTCGAAATGGTTTTGACGCAAATAGCTTTACCGCCGCGCTTGGCTCATTGGTTGGCGGTGGCCTTCTTATTATCATTACTGAGTCGCGACAACCTACGAATTTTGCTCAGCAATGGATGCACAAACAATGGGAGAAGCTCGTTGTTATTGAGCAAGACAAACCATTGCCAACGGCTCCAGACATCAAGCAAGCAGAAAAAGAAAGCCACTACACGGAACAAGAACATGCCATTTCTCTAATTGAAAAGGTGGTGACAGGACATCGAAAGCGACCATTAATTTTGACCGCTGATCGTGGGCGTGGAAAAACAAGCGCACTTGGTATTGCGTGTGCGAACTTATTACAGCAGAAGCCATTTAGAATCTTAATTACGGCACCATCTATAAAAGCTGTTGAGCCTGTTTACCAACATGCTTTGCGGTTACTTCCTAATGCGCAGCGTATTAGGAAAGACAGATTAGAATCAGGGCAGGGAGCCATTCAATTCATTGCTCCTGACGAACTTCTATCGAGCCGACCTGAATGTGATTTGTTACTTGTCGATGAAGCGGCTGCAATTCCAGTTCCTATGCTTAAAAGCATTACCGAACATTATCATCGACTCGTTTTTTCTACGACTATTCACGGTTATGAAGGTTGTGGCCGGGGCTTTACGATTAAATTTGTTGATTGGCTTCAGAAACAGCGTTCGGGAATGAAAACGTGGCACATGACACAGCCCATCCGCTGGAGCATGAATGATGCGCTCGAATCATGGCTCTATGACGCGTTTTTGTTGGATGCGGAGTTAACGCACCATCAACTTAACCAGGTCGACTCAATTTCCCTTTCTAAAGCCGATAAGGACGATTTGATATCGCAGCCTAGTTTGCTGCGCGAGTGCTTTGCTCTTTTGGTTAATGCTCATTATCAGACCTCGCCGAATGATTTAATTCACCTTTTGCAGGACGACAACAGTCAGCTCTATTTTGCTAAGCAAGATAATGCGGTTGTGGGGGTAATATTAGCGGTCGAAGAGGGGGGGCTTGACGCTGAATTGGTTGAAGAAATTCAGCTTGGTAAGCGTCGTCCTAAAGGACACTTAGCCCCAGTTACGATTGCAAACCAACTAGGATTTCCGAATGTCGCGAATCTATCGACGCTGCGAGTCATGAGAATTGCTGTTCATCCAGCATTGCAAGGAAAAGGCATTGGTCAAAAAATGCTGCAGAAACTTGAGCAAATGGCTGCTAAACACATTGCTTACTTATCCACGAGTTTCGGTGCGACTGAAGAATTGGTCCATTTTTGGCGACAATCGAACTTCCGTACAATTCGCTTAGGATCAATGCGCGATGCTGCTAGCGGTTGTTATTCAGTCTTGATGGTCAAAGCTCGTGATTCCAAACAGACGGCTTGGGTCGATGAATCTCAGGCGCTATTTGAAGAAATGTTGTCTAACAATGTGGCTGACGTCTATCCAAAATTAGAAGCCTCAATTTTTCGAGCTCTATTACCGCAACCTTTGGGAATGAGTCCACTTCATCCCGCTAAGTTATTACTAATTGAATGCTATGCTGATGGTGGTAACAGTTATGAGTCCGTGTCTGCTTGGCTTCAGCAGTGGTTACTTAACTTAGGTTTGAACTCCGCTTCCGACTTGATGATCAGTAAGCTTTTTCTTAACCGTAGTTGGACTGAATGTGCTCAGCAATTTGGGCTACCTGGAAGAAAGCAAGTTGAGCAGCAGCTAAGGGACGAAGTAAAGCACATTTGGAACGATTTACACTGTAAACAATAAGGTGAGATTTACACTGTAAATGAAATTATTAGGAGCTGATTTTACACTGTAAATCCAGCTCCTTTTTATTTCAGTGTGTATTTTGATTGAGCTTTAGGTTAAATCGAAATGCTCTCTTACTATCTGTTTAACCGTTATTGATGGATTACTTTCTTTAGTGACGTGAGCCCTATAATAAGAAATGCGAGGTTTGTTCAGAAAACGGATTTGGGTAGACTGAAAGTGTTGATGGGAAGCAAAGTGGTAAGGGTATGTGGAAGCTGTGTCTTGAGTTATCTGAAGATAAGACCAAGGTGATAGCCCGTCTTCCGGGAGAAGTGGACCTCGGTGGTGAGCTAAATCAAAATGAATTAAACGAGCAGCTCGTCGCAATGAACGCTGAAAAGATGTTTGTTGTTGAGGGGGAAGTCGTGAGATTCATGAACTGCGCCAAAGAACGTAAAGCCGAGGCTTACGAAGGCATCGTCATTGCGGAAAAGCGCAACGCGCAAGTTGAGGTTGAATTATCGAATAATGACATGCTCGCCAGTATGAACGTTGTCGGCGCGTACGGAGGCCGAGGTTTACGTGGCCCCGAGATTGTTCAAGCCCTTGCTCAAGCGCGAGTTTCGAAAGGCATCAACAAACTGGCTTTGAAGAAAGTGTTGGTTGTCAGCACTCAGCTCAAACCCGGCGAAACTTTTTCTCAACCTGTAGCGGTAGGTAAGCAACCTATCAAAGGCAAAGACGCTCTTTTTACTCCTCTCGTTAAAGACATCACCAAACGCATCCTCAAACCCAAAGACGGCCAATCTGCTAGCGACAAAATTGATTTACGTAACCTCGGTGAAACTATCGCGGTTGACGTAGGCGATGAGGTGATGCGCCGCACGCCTGCGACCAAAGGTACGCCTGGTTTTACTGTTCAAGGGCGAGTGATTCCTCCACAAGCTGGAAAAGACAGCCCAATGAAGCCAGGCAAGGGCACCGAGATAAGCAAGCACGACCCAAACCTATTGATTGCATCGGTATCCGGTACGCCTCTGATTAAAGACAAAACCATTGAAGTTGATAACGCACTTTGCCTCAATAGCGTTGGCGTAAATACAGGTCACGTGAAATTTAAAGGGAATGTGATTATCGGTGGCAATATTGAATCCGGAATGATTGTTAAAGCAACGGGCTCTATTACTGTAGGCGGCTTCATTGAATCGGCTGACGTACAAGCGCAAGACGACATTCAAGTTGGTAAAGGTATCATTGGCCACACCGTGAGTGATGGCCAGCCAAAAAGTTGTCACGTCAAAGCCAAAGGTTCGATTCGTGCCAGCTACGCCCAATATTGTGATTTGCAAGCCGGCGAAGATATTGAGTTGGCGGTGCACAGCATGAATAACGATATTGTTTGTGGGCGCAATCTGACGGTGCTGGATGCGAACGGTAGGAACGGCACGCTCAGCGGCGGAGATGCAAAAGTCGGTGACAAAGTTGTGTGCTTACAATTGGGCGTAGAAGGCGACACCGTCACTAAGGTAGAAGCGTTCGCGCGCTATTCTGCATTTAAGGAGCGATTAGCTGAGCTCAAAGATCAATACAAACGCGCTCAAGAAGGAACGATGGATGTGATTCGTAAAGAGCTCGAATTTAAGAAACGTCCTAAAGCCGAACGTACCGACGAAGAACAAGCTCAGATTGATGTGATGAAAACACAAAACAACGAGCAGCTTGAAGCGATAAAGCAAAAGCTAGAACAAACGGAACATGACTTTGAAGTCGCGTTAGAAGAAAATATTGTCGAAGCCAAAGAGCGTGTCTTCACTCGCGTGACGGTGCAGTTTGGCGACGAACAAGTAACGACAAAGCGCACTCATGGCGGTTGTTCGTTCCGTTTCAATCAATACGAAATTAAAGTCTCGGCGAACTTGGAAGAAGAGGACGTCGCTGCGGTTTAAGCTTTCTTACTCACTGAGCCCACACGCCGCAACAAGATGTGTGGGCTTTTGTTTATCTACAATACAAATCGACAATGTGCTCTTGATAGTAGTCCGCAAGCGCACCGACTTGGCTGCTACACATTACTTTCATTGCTTGTTTAATGTGTTCTATTGGCCAGTTCCACCATTGGATATTGAGTAGAGTTTCAATCTCTTTATCGCTAAATCGTTGACGTACGACTTGGTTGTTTCCAACCACCACCGAATAAGGTTGGACGTCTTTCGTCACTACGGTGCGTGCTCCGATGACGGCTCCATCGCCGATGTTTACTCCGGGCATGATCATCGCCTCGCTGCCAATCCAAACATCATTCCCCACCACCGTGTCTCCGGCACGCTCGAAACCGTCTTGTACGCCCTCTCCAAATTCTTCAGGAGAGAAGGGGAAGGTTGAAATCCAGTCAATGCGATGACCTTGGTTTCCTGCCATCATAAAGGTGGCTCCAGAAGCGATGGAACAAAACTTGCCAATGATTAATTTGTCGATGCTACCGGGTTCTCTACTTTGCCATTCTTGAAGTGTGACGGGGTCACCCAACAAGTAGCGTACCGCTTGCTCTTCGAAGCTTTTTTGATGATAGAAGCCCGAGTAATAGCTGTAATCGCCAACGATGATATTGGGATTAGTGATGTGATCTTTAATGACTTGACCTTTTAACCACGTGTCGAAAACACTCATAACTCATCCTTTCAAATTTAGGTTGTACAGAGTTTAGATGCTTTCTATTATTTCCAGTAGTTTGATTTTAGAGATTCAGAATTACTGTATGGAAATAAAATGGCTCAGCTACGTACCACTTTACGTCGCTTTGTGCGAGGAGCGAAGTATTGCTGGCGCGGCAAAGCGCCTGAATTGTTCGAATGCGCATGTAAGTCGGCAACTTAAACAGCTTGAAGAGATATTGTCGGTGCAGCTTATTCAGCGAACTACGCGCCAGTTTAATTTGACCTACGATGGTTTGCGGTTTTATCAGCAGGTAAAGCAACTGCTCGAAGGCGCTGAGCAGATCAATGAGCAAGTCATGGCAAACGAGATCGTATCGGGAAAATTGAGAATAGCGGCGTCTGCTTCTTTCGGAGCCGCGTTACTCAGCCAAACATTGATCGACTTTCGATTGCAACATCCACAAGTGAGCGTCGAAGTGATCTTCACAGAGACACCTCTCGACTTGATTGAGGCTGGGTTTGATATCGCATTCTACTTTACCGATACTCCTCCAGAGGGATACGTCGGCCATCAGCTACGCACTTTACACTGTAAACCGATCGCTCATCGCTCGTATTTAGCTGATAAACCAAATGTAAGTACGCCAGAGGATCTTGGTGACTTAAAGCACATCCTTTATAAAAGTCGTGACTTGGTGTTAGATAAATGGACGTTTACGCATAAGCAAACTCAGCAGCAGTGCAGTATTAGGTTAGAAAGTACGCTGAGTTTTAATCTTGTCCAGTCCATGTTGGATGCTACTTTGGCTGGCTGTGGTGTAGCCATGTTAGATGAATTTGCATTGGCTAAACTCGAACCTGCACAAAAAGAACAACTCGTGAGTTTGCTGCCAGAATGGCAAACGGATGCGATTTTGCCGCTTTATCTGCTTTACCCAAAACGTGAGCACTTACCAAGAAGAACGCGAGCGTTCATTGATCACTATAGGAACATATATTCTGTCGGCGAATAGCGACAGCAAACTTAGTAACAATTGAGGAAGCAAAGGAATGCGAAAACACTGTATTGCGATTGGTGGTGGTGGCTGGATGATGGGAGAGAATCCGAGCCCGCTCGATCAATACATTTTGTCTTTGTCTGGTAAGGAGAATCCAAACATTTGTTTTCTACCGACAGCCACGGGAGACGCCGATGAAGTGATTGAACGTTTTTACGATGCGAAGCTTAGTGAGAACGTGACCCATTTTCCGCTGTTTAAGTTTGAAGCTGGTTGGAAAGAAACGCTATTTGAACAAGACATCATTTACGTCGGTGGCGGTAATACGCGTTCGATGTTGGCCATTTGGCGCGAATGGGGAAGAATACTCAAGCAGTGCTATGAACAAGGCATCATCATTTGTGGCATGAGCGCTGGTGCAATTTGTTGGTTTGAGTTTGCGGTGACAGACAGTGATCCCGAAGCATACCAAGTTATGCGTTGTCTTGGATTCATTGACGGTTTGGCTGCGGCGCATTTTTCTCATGTAGGTGAGAAGTTCGAGGTTTTCCAAGCCTTTGCTCGTTCTCAACCGAGCATCACTTGTTATGGCATTCAAGATTATGCGGCATTGCACTTTGTTGATGGAAAATTGTTAGCTACTGCGACCAGTTTTCCTGATGCAGGCGTGTTGGTCAAAACAGGTAACGGAGAAAACATATTACGAGGGTGAGCTTCTTCAAATCAGCATTAAAGGCAATAACTACTGACCGGACACAGAAGAAGCTCATGGATTCAGCTAACTTACATTAAGTATCGTGCTTACAGCTCGTAACGCAGACCTAAGTGGTAGTAGCTTTCGTCTGCGTGCGCACCGCCAAACGAGACTTCTTGTCCATTGCTGTAGCCACGCGAGCCGTTACGATCAACGTAGTTTGTGTAGATAGAAGAACGAGGCGTCAGTTTGTATTGCACTTCTAGCGTTGTATCTTTCAGCTCTAGCTCGTCACCATCACTGTTTTCTAAAGAACGATAACCAGCACGCAGTACCCATTTGTCATTTACACTGTAAACCGCCGTTAGTTCCATCACTTTGTCGGTACTGGTTTGTGAGTAATAGTCCTCTAGTTCATCTTCCGAGTACAACGCACCCAACATCAAATCACCTAGGTAGTAACGCGTACCTACGCCCCAGAAGGTGTAATCGGTGTCGTTGCTTTCACGTGCATCACCTTTATTTTTCTGCATCGCCACCACTGGCGCCAAGGTACCCAAATTCCCCATATCTAGCGTATAACGCAGTGCAGTGTTGTAACCGTAGTCGAGTTCAGAAGTGTTGTTTCCTAAAATGTACGCGACAGAAAAATCGAAATTACCTAGGCTGTTTTGGTATTGCAGCGTGCCATCTTGACGGAAAACTTGCGTCGCGGTTTTGTCGACTTTATTCGCTTGGCGCGCCATAGCAACATCGGAAGAGGCGAACACATCACCAATGTCGGTAAACATAATCAATCCAGATGCCACGCGACCACCAGTAATGCGACCATAATCTTTCGCATCAACCCCCACCCATACATAACGCGCGGTCAGAGACGGTTTGTCGTTTACTTGGTTTGCGTATTCAGCGGCACCCACTTGGTATTGCGCTTGGCCGATGATCGACGCGTACTCGTTGATGGTTTGTGAACCGTTTAAACCAATACGGCCATCAAACTCGCCATTTGTATCGCCGTGCTCATCATTTTTACTGGTGACATTGAAACCAAGACGAGAGTAAATATTTAAAACTGACCCATCTTCCGCTTGATACAGCTGTGCTGCCATTGCGTTTGATGCCATCAATGTTGGGAGAAGTAGAGTCAAAATGTGCTTTTTCATGATTAACGACCTTTCATTTCTATTGTTTTAGGTACGACAAAGCCCCTTCCGAGTAACGGAATAAGAAAAATTGTCGTGAAGTAGAGAGAGGGTGCGCCCTTGTTTGCCAAGGGCGCGAGCTAGTCCATTCCTATAGGGGAAGAATGATTTAGCTTAAATCGACGTCTTTGCAGCCAAAGAAGTAAGTCGCGAGGAAGCCGACGATGTAAGAGATAAGCAGGCCAGCAACAAACACCATCATGCCCGGGAAGATGCCATTTTCAGATGTCATGAGAGGAATCGCCACGATACCGGACGGGCCAAACACCGTATTAAGACCAACTGGCAAGCCAAGGTAAGAAACTAAACCGATAAAGAAGCCGCCTGCAGCACCACCAATACAAGCGGTAACGAATGGTTTTACGCGTGGTAATGTCACGCCGTAAATCAATGGTTCGCCAATGCCTAGAAGACCCGGAATAATAGCGCCTTTAACTTGAGTGCGTAGTAGAGCGTCTTTTTTGGCTTTGAAATACAGCGCCATTGACGCGCCAACCTGACCGCCACCAGCCATCGCCAAGATAGGAAACAGCGAGTTAAAACCCTGTGCTTCCATCAATGCAAAATACACTGGAACAAAACCCTGGTGGATGCCAAATACCACAGAAATTAAGAACAAACCTGCCAAGATTGCAGCGCCTAATGGGTTATCGTTCAAGTTGAGGAACAACCAAGACATCCCTTTAAACAGCTCGCCGCCGATCGGCATGATGATCAAGAAGGTTACCGCACCCATGATCAATAGAGTAATAACGGACGTTAAGATCATGTCCAGATCATCTGGCATGTATTGACGAACCTTACGCTCGACTTGCGCACCGATGATCGCCGCTAAAAGTACGCCGATAATGTTGCCGCGCGGATCAATCGCAAAGCCGAAAAACTCGTTCATGCCAGAGTAAATGCCGGATGTCGCCTCTGGGTTGTAACCCAGCACAAACAAAGAGGCGAGAATAGCACCATTAACACCAGAGCCGCCAAACGCTTGCTGCGCGTTGTAACCAATCAGAATACTTAAGAAAGCAAACAGACCCTTACCAAAGACTTTCATGTAGGCGATCAAATCCAACATAAACTGGCTTGGTGTCTGGTCGAGAACAAACATCTGTTCCAATAACGTCGCAAAACCTAGCAACAAACCAGCGGCAATAAAGCCAGGGATCAACGGCGTAAAGATGGTGGCAAACTTGCTTAAAAAACGCTGAACCGCACTGGTTTGTTTGCTCTTCATCTGTTTTTTCTGCTCGGCCGCGACGGCAGAAAGATCTTGTTGCGGCATATCTGGTTCTTCACTGTCACCAGAAGTTAAGCTGTCGATCAATTGATTCATCATCTCAGCCGCTTGTTGAGCTTTTCCGGGACCGAGAATGATCTGAAACTGCTCATCGCTTTCCACCACACCCATTACGCCGGGAATTTGCTTGATAACTGACTGATCAGCCAAGCCATTGTTGGTGAGCGATAAACGCAAACGCGTCATACAGTTACCACATTTGCTTACGTTGCTGCTGCCACCCACTGCGGACAGCAACTGCGATACTGTGTTTGAAGTTATTTTTGCCATAGGGTCTATCCTTCAGAACTCGGATTATTTAGTTATTATTTAGTGCTGCGCGAATAAAACCGTTGTGCGCGGCGAGGCGTGATTTGGCTTGTTCGGCATCCAAATCGGCCAAAATCATTAAGATGGCGGTTTTACAGTGGCGATCGCAGGCATTTAATGCTCGCTCTGCTTCTTCTTTTGATGCGCCAGTTGCTTCTACAACAATGTTGGTTTGGCGTTGGATGAGCTTGGCGTTGGTGGCCTCTACATCCACCATTAAGTTACCAAATACCTTACCGCTATGAATCATTGCGCCTGTCGTGAGCATGTTTAACACCAGTTTTTGTGCGGTGCCGGCTTTCATGCGAGAAGATCCAGTAACGACCTCTGCGCCAACAATCGGCAGAATCGCGATGTCGGCCGCTTTTGCCATGGCACATTCTGGATTACAGGCGATAGATGCGGTCGTAGCTCCGATGGATTTAGCGTACTCCAAACCACCTAGTACATAGGGTGTACGGCCACTCGCTGCAATGCCTACAACCACGTCATGGCTGGTGAGGTGAAGCGCTTTTAAGTCGTCTTGACCCATTTGCGCGTCGTCTTCGGCGTTTTCTACCGCTTTTAAAATCGCTTGATGTCCACCCGCAATTAAGCCAATCACCATATCTGGATGCGTGCCGTAGGTAGGAGGACACTCGCTCGCATCAAGAATGCCTAAGCGACCTGACGTACCGGCTCCCATGTAAATTAAACGGCCACCATTTGCAAAAGCTTGGGTAATTGCGTCAACTGTCTCTGCAATTTGTGGTAGCACCGCTTTTACCGCGAGCGGGACTTTTTGATCCTCTTCATTAATGACTTGCAGCATCTCGATGGTCGAAAGCGTATCGATCTCGGCACTGGCTGGGTTACGGCTTTCTGTCACCAATCGGCTTAAATCAATTTTCATGTTTTGCACTCTTCGTAATGTTTAATCTGAGGGCGATTTTATGGAATAAAATATTCAGGTTTGGTGATAAAAATCACACTTGAGGTTATTCTTTATGCAGGAGAAATTTGGAATAATGAGAGAAAATATACGTCTATTACATCCGGGATTAACTGGCTTGGTTAGAATAATCAGTGGGTTAAATTAAACTCCTATTATTTTTGTTTTGGAATAATTTATTTAAAATTTTTGAGGTTTTTGTTGTGTCAGTTATCAATAAGATAGTCGCGAGGCGTACTCAGCTTTCGCAAAGTGGTCGTTTGGTCGGCGATTGGATTGTTGAAAACGCAGAAAAGGCGGCGCTGCTCACCAGCCAAGAACTTGCGGCGCAAGTAAAAGTGAGTCAATCGAGCATTGTGAAATTTACTCAGCGTATCGGCTTTAAAGGCTACAGCGAGTTTAAGTTAGCTCTGAATGAAGAGATTGGCCGTAAGCATGCGATGCAGTCGACACCGTTGCACAGTGATATTTTGGCAGATGATCCCATCGCGGTTATTTCACAGAAACTGGTGAAAGCAAAAACAGATGCTATGTTTCAAACCACCAATGCGCTGTCTTATGAAGCGTGTCACCAAGCGGTGAAATGGTTGAGTGAAGCGCGTCGAGTGCAAGTGGTCGGGATTGGGGGCTCTGCACTGACCGCGAAGGATTTAAGCTTTAAACTGCTTAAACTTGGTATTACGGCGCTTTCTGAACAAGACAGCCACGTGCAGATTGCTGTTGCCCGCACGCTCTCTCCAGAAGATGTTCAGATCGCAATCTCGTTTTCGGGTGAGCGCAAAGAAATTCTCGTCGCGGCAGAAGCGGCAAAAGAGCAGGGCGCGAAGGTGATTGCGTTATCTGCGCCTGGGAGAAGCCGCTTGCGCGGTATTGCCGATATTACGTTTGATACGATTGCCAATGAAACGGAACATCGCAGCTCATCCATTGCTTCACGCACCGCGCAAAACGTGATCACCGATTTGCTGTTTATCATCTTGGTTCAGCAAAGAGACGACAGTGCCCGTCAGTTGATCAGCGATATCAGTACCGACATCAAACAGATCCTCACATGATCGCTTAACCAACAGCGAACTAAAGATCCGGATCGTGCATCAGTAAAGCAATAAAGGCGGGGAGATGCTTTTCAATGGTGAGATCGGCAGAAATTGCCGGTAACTCCAACGTGATGCAAGGTAAATCACGTTCACTACACCAAGTGCCGAATGAGCCGGGTGTTTCGTAGTCGACATCGTCAACGATTGGCAGTTGAAACTGCTCGCCGAGCCATTTGGCAAGGTTGGAATGTTTGGGATCATCTACAAACGCAAGCGGTTCATGAAACGACACCACAAACTTTGGCTTGCGCAGTTCAATCAAGTTAATTAATGCGCTAACTTCTGGCTCTAGCTGGTTTTTAGTGCCAGTTTTCACTTTTACGTCTCGAACGGGTGTGTGAGAACTCCATCGATACACTGTGCCATGCTCAGTCCAATTTTGGGTTGGAAACGCGCGATTGAGGTCCACTTGGTTTGCATTTGCGCGTGTGCCTAGCTGGTTGCCGTCCGGATTCAGTGACAGAATCACATCATGTCGTAAGTTTTCAGCAGGCAAGCTTCTTAGCGCGCAGGACAAACCTGCAATCGAGGCCGTCTCATCCCCGTGAGTGCCTGCTAAAATCAAACCTCGCGAAGCACTTTCGACTTGTGCCGGAAAATACAGTAATGGCGCACCAAGCACGGATTGACCGTATATTGTTGGCCGAATTAAAAATGCCGCTCTTTCCGTTCTTGGAATTAGACTCACCGTAATCTCCTGATTGATGAAGTAGTATCAATATCTAAGCTAATTAAACCTAGCTAAACCGAACCGTTTAAACTCGTCAACGGTTGAAATGTTAATTGTGGCACTTGCTTCACAAGACGCGTTAGGAGAACGAAAAACGATATGGATTTTAAAAAACATTCAACGGCGTTGCTGATTTCCTCTTTATTCACCCCTTTTCTTGCTACATCGGTTGCTGCGGAGACCTTACCTAAAGGCATTCAACTTGCCGCAGAACAGCATTTAGTACGTGCGAATGACGCAGAGGCGGCGACGCTTGACCCAGCGAAAGCCGAAGGTCTGCCAGAAATGCATGTGATTCGTGACTTATTTGAAGGGCTTGTGATTCAAGATCGTGACGGAAATATCATTCCCGGTGTGGCAGAATCATGGGAAACCAAGGACAACCAAACCTTTGTTTTTCACTTACGCAAAGACGCAAAATGGTCGAATGGCGAGCCTGTGACGGCGGATGATTTTGTCTATTCACTGCGCCGAGTGGTAGATCCGAAAACCGCTTCTCCAAATGTTTGGTATCTCAAACTCACCAAGATCAAAAACATCACCGATGTAGCAGAGGGCAAAAAGCCTTTGGACGAGCTCGGTATCAAGGCGGTAGATAAATACACCCTACGTTTTGAGTTGGACAGTCAAGTGCCGTACTTTGTTGCCATGACTGGGCACACGTCCATGATGCCAGTGCATCAAGCGACAGTGGAAAACCGCGACAAGCCGTGGAGCGATCCAGACCAATTTGTTGGCAATGGTTCATTCACATTGGATAAGTGGGTCGTGAATGAGCGCATTGAACTGGTTAAGAATCCAAGTTACTGGGACAGCGCAGATACGCATTTAAACAGAGTGACTTACATTCCGTTTGAAAACCAAAACGCGTCGATCAATCGTTATGCGGCAGGAGAGCTGGATATCACGTCAGATGTGCCGACTCATATGGCGCAGAAGCTTAAACAAGATTACAAGCAGGCTTACACGGTGGTGCCATTGTTGTGCACGTATTACTACGCGTTCAATACCACTCGTCCGCCATTTGATGATGTGCGAGTGCGTCAAGCGGTGTCGTACTCCATCATGCGCGATGTGATTACAAATGGTGTCACGCAAGTGGGCAACCTTCCTGCTTATACTTTTGCGCATCAGTACACCGCAGGGTTTGATGCGACGCCGCCTGAATACAGTAAGTGGAGTCAGCAACAACGTGACGAGAAAGCGCGTCAGTTGTTAAAAGAAGCGGGTTACAGCCAAGACAAGCCGCTCGATTTTAAATTGCTGTACAACACCAGTGAGGCAAACAAATCGATCGCGGTTGCGATAGCGTCGATGCTACAAAAAAATCTCGGTGCAAACGTGGAGTTAGAAAACCAAGAGTGGAAGTCGTACTTAGTGGCGCGTAAACAAGGCAATTTCGATGTGATGCGTGCTTCCTGGTGCGGTGATTACAATGAAGCGTCTACTTTCCTGAGCTTACTTCGCTCAGGTTCTTCGGGTAACTTTGCACGTTACAGCAATGCAGCGTACGACAACGCGATGAACAGTGCATTGGCTGCAACCGATGAGAAAGCGCGCCAAGGATTTTACGACCAAGCTGAACAGTTGCTGGCGACAGATATGCCTATCGCACCGATTTACTACTACATGCAAGCGCGTTTGGTTCGTCCTACGGTTGGCGGTTTTGCCAAGAACAACGTAGAAGGTCGTATCTACTCGAAAGACCTCTACATCAAGAAGTAGCGCTCAAAACAAGCGATAAATATGAAGCCCCGAAGATGTATCTTACGGGGCTTCTTTTTATTGTTAGCGAGTGGAGAGCTTGTTCACGAGCATAGCGACTCGTTTGCCAAGATACTCTGCTGTTGCAACATCAGAAGCATGCAACTGACCACCTTCACCACCTTGTGCAACAATACCACCTTGTACACCATAACGATTCAGGTTTTGCTCCCCAGAATTGCTGATCTTATCCAACCCGACCCACATCATGCCGTGTTGGTTAGCGAGCGTTTGTAGATATTGTAATGTGCAAGATTGGTCGCCATTCATTGCCCCACCACTGGTAAAGCCAGCCGCGATTTTGCTCGCCCATTTTTGGTAATACCAAGATTCACTGCTTGCATCTGCAAATGCTTTAAACTGCGCTGCTACACCGCCCATATAGGTCGGTGAGCCAAAGATAATCGCATCACACTCAGCAAGTTCATCCATTAGTTTAGGGTTCACAAAACGTCCCTCAATAATCTCACTGCCTTCAATTCGGTGAGAGAGGATTTCACATTCATCTTGCTGCTTAATGCCTTGTTGTTCAACGCCTGCGGCAATCGCGCGAGCAAGCTGACCAGTAACGTCGGTTTTAGAGAAATAAATAATCGCAATTTTGGACACAATGGTTCCTTTTTTCATTGTTGATTTTTAATCGTGCGACTAAGGCTAAAACCTCAAGCTAAGTTGAGGTCAAGAAGAGATTTGAGATAGATAAAGTACGAATTGGTATCTAAAGAGCTTTCTTATAGGGTAAGTCGACGGCATAACTACAGTGAATGCAACGACGATGAATGTCGTGTATAAAAGCGTTAAAGGAAGATCTTAAAGATGTAGAAAACTCTCTTGGAAACAATGATAAAGGTACCGATGCTAGTGATGATTAATAGGCGGAAAAATAGATTAAAATATGTAAACTCAGACCTGATCCAAGGCGGGAAAAGTACATTTCATCGTTTCTTAAGGCGAGGGATTATTATCATTATGGTAGGAGGCCTTTCTACAGCCTCTTCCACGGTATTTGCACACTTTATAGCGGGGGTGTTTGATGTGGATATGAATGTTCATCCAGAGAGCTTAGAAGAAAAAGTGCATGCACTACTTTTTGTTTCGGTCAGTCTTGTTTTTTACCTCTTTTATGCCCTTATCTCGCTAAATATTAGTGGGTGGCTCATAATGAAGCTAAAAATATAAGCTTAACTAAAACCATGTCCTTGTATTTTAAGGAAGATGGAACTAGTGACGATTTTTTCTTTGCTTGCACCATCTCTATTTTTTGTATTTATTTAAGGTTCGTAAATAAGAAGCTTCCTTTGGTTAAAGTGGCGCTTTTGGTTTCGGCGATGTGTCATGTTTTTATCATGAAAGAATACAGTGGTGACCTTCAGCTTATACGTTTTGTCTCTTCACTGTTTTTCGCCATTAACTTTGGGTTATTTGTGACCACCAAGTGATACTAAAAAGCCGATGTAGATACATCGGCTTTTTAGTGGGTTATTTCTTTCTGCGAGTATAAATCCGAGATTTTGCTTTACTTGGCTCTGGCTTGTTTTTCGCCAGCTTTAGCACTGCTTTTTGCAAAATCTGGTTGTTTGGGTAAGTAATCAAGTTTCCGTTGTCGTGCTTAATTAACACGTGAAACATGCTGATTTCCTGAATCTCGCCGCTGATGTCTTCGTCTTTGTCTACGACTTTAATGCGATCGCCCACTCGGTATGGGAAGACAAAAAAGATCAAAAAGCTGGCAGTGATGTTGCTTAGAATTGACCATTGCGCGATAAACGCTACACCCAATACGGCGAAAATGGACGATAGGAACAATGACACATCACCATAGCCAATACCGGTGATAATGGCAAAAACAGACGCGGTTAAAAATAAAAGCACGACGTTAAAACAACGCTGAATAAAACTCAGGCGGGCCTTTTTTACACCTTTTGAGGTCGCTAAGTTTAAAATGGCTCGATTGACGATTCTCTTCAGAATGCGATAAGCAATCAGGACAATAATGCCCATTAAGACTTTGTACCCGAGAGAGCCAGCGGTGAAATACTGGCTCACTTGATCTAGATGGATCCAATCATTCATTTCTTCAACTCGACGATATTAAGAAAACCGCTGTTATAGCTGATTTTCTGATGTAAGTAATCACAAATTTTTCTCTCCATTTTCGTCTCTCTACCTAGGAATTTCGCCCTAGAGCCTACGGAGAGTTGTAGAGTTTTATCAATAGTGTGCAGAGCTTTACTTCTGTTTGCGCTCACCGCATATATTCAACCAAAGTTGATGCGGTTTTAAAGTGTTTAATGTTTGAGCTGTATCTCATATCCGGTATTGTATGAGGCTAGGATCGTATAAACGTGCTGAATATGATTTTTGTCCTGATAACCTAAGACGTGTTGAGTGAAATGGCTTGCTAGGATATCTATCAAATGGAAGAAGATGAAAAGGCGATTATGATTTTATTCGTGATTGTTGGCCTTGTACTCGTTTGGATAGTGCTTGAAGAGCTTAACTATCTTGGATTCTCAATAAAATAAGCCCCGTTAAACATGAGTCAAACGGGGCCTTTCTCTTTTCTAAATGCTAATTTCGGTTAGCTAACCGCACGTACTTTGCCTTGCTTTAGGTCATTCAGCACTTGCGCTTTAGGACCATCAGCAATGATGCTGCCTTTCTCCATCACAATTACTCGATCAACGATGTCGAGCATCGACGTTTTATGCGTAATCAGTATCAATGTTTCGCTCGGTTTGAGCTGAGATAGCTGGTGCTTAATATGCATTTCAGAGCGGTTATCCATCGCGCTGGTTGGTTCATCCATAAGTAGGACGGGAGGACGGCCCAAAAATGCACGAGCGATCGTGACGGCTTGACGTTGACCACCAGAAAGCATCGTACCACCTTCACCAACTTGACGTTCTAAACCAGCTGGATCCGATTGTGTAAATGCGGTCACGCCTGCACGGTTTGCTGCATCAAGCACGTCTCGGTCATCGGTTAGTGGACGACCCAAGGTAATATTGTCGCGAATCGAACCGAAGAATAGATTCGAATCTTGAGGCACACAGCCGATGTTACGTCGAACATCAACGTGGTGAAGCTGTGCAATATCAGTATCATCGATACGTACGTGCCCCTCTGTTGGCTTATACAAGCCCATAATCAAGCGCTCTAACGTTGTCTTACCCGAACCAATCCGACCGATTATCGCGACTTTTTCACCAGGATTTATCGTGAGAGAAATGTTACGTATAGACGCGACAGGAGAGTCTGGGTAATGAAACGTTACGCGATCAATTTCAATCTTACCTTGGATTATTGGGCGATGGATGTAGCGTTTCCCTTCTTCTTGCTCATCCGGCATTTCCATGACTTGATTGATAATCGTCATAGAAGACTTCGCCTGGTTGTAGCGCGTTGAGAGCAAAGACAACTGAACCAAAGGCCCTATGGCGCGACCACTCAACATGGTTGCGGCAATTAAGCCACCCATGGTGAGTTCGCCTTCTGCAATCAGATAAACACCGAGAATGATCATCCCAACGTTACTACTTTGCTGTACGAAGCCAGCCGCGTTCTGGATGCTGTCGGTAATGCGGCGGCTTTTGATGTTCCAGTTCGCCATGTGCGCCACCGCTTCTTCCCAACGGTATTGGAATTGGCTTTGCGCGCTGAGCATTTTTACGGTTTCTAGCCCCGCTAGACTCTCAATTAAGTTGGCGTATTTTTGCGATGCTAAGCGTGACCCCTCCTCTATAGAGCGACGTAGCGGTCCTTGAATCAGTAGTGAATGAACAATCAAAATGACCACGCCGACCATTGGAACATACACAAGATCGCCAGCCATTAGCCATATAATCACCAAGAACAGAATGGCAAAAGGCAGGTCAATTAGGGCACTGACGGTTGCAGACGTGAAGAATTCTCGAATAGATTCGAATTCTTGTAAATGGCGAGCGAAGGCACCGACCGAAGGCGGCTTCGATTCCATTCTAATCCCCATCACTTTGCTGAACAGTTTGGAGGAAATCAGAATGTCAGACTTCTTTCCTGCGACATCAATAAAGTAGTTTCTCAACGATTTGAGTATGAAATCGAATAGAAAGACAACAAAGATGCCGCTTGCCAATACCCATAAGGTTTCAAACGCGAGATTTGGTACCACTTTGTCGTACACCAAACGAGTGAACAGCGGGGCGGCAACGGCAAAGAGGTTGATGAGAAGTGAGGCGATTAAAACATCGCGGTAGATACGTTTTGACTGCCACAAGGTTGACCAAAACCAGTGACCTTCGTTGGTTTTGAGCACCTCGGGAGAGCGCTCATCGAAACGGAATTGTTTTTTAACTAAAAAGTAGCGACCAGTGTACTGCTCAAGTAGGTCTTCTAATGGAATGGAGATTGGCACCATTCCACTTTCTAAGGTGGTGACTTCGGCTTCGCGTGTCTCCGCGTTAATGCTGTTGAGAACGCATGAGTCACCGCCTTTAAGAACTAAGATTGCCGGCAGAATCAGGCTGGAGATGTTCTCCAGCTCTGCACGGTTTTCCTTGGCAACCAATCCGGCCCTTTCCGCTGCTCTTGGTAGCAAAAATGGAGTTAGCTTGCCGTCTGAAAGCGGAAGGCCATTGACCAGCGCTTCTGGCGAGTTAGCTAACCCATAGTAACGGCTAACGTAGATGAGCGAATTCAGTAAAGGGTCTTTCATCTGTGGTAAACCTTTTTATTCCTTGTCGACGATGAATCCTTGGAATACCTCAACAAAATGCTCGGTGAGGAAGTCCAACTGGATTTGAGTTTCAATACGCGACGCGATAGTCGTAATGCCTAGGTTATGGGCAGTACGAGAAATCGACGTTAGCGTGAATTTCTGTTTTTCGTCGTGTAAGTTGTGTGTGAATAGGTAATCGAGCTTCACATAGTTAGGACGGAACTCTTGGATGTACTCCAATGATTGGAAGTTACGTCCATAGTTATCTACGCCAAACTCAGCCCCGGATTGGCGAATGGCATTACATAACAGCGCCGTGTGGTGAGGCTGATCAATAAAACACTCCTCTGGAATTTCAAAGTGTAGCTTAGAGGCCACTTTTGCGTGTTTTTCCAACATGCTGGTGGTCCAGCGAATGAACGATGGCTGAGACAAGCTACTTTGCGCAATATTGATCGCGACAGGATCGGTTAGCTCGCCACTTTCCAACATCTTAATCATCGACTCAATAACGTATTGGTCGAAAATATTGGTGGCGTCTAACTGCTCTAGTGCGAATAAATATTGGTTGGCACGGAACGTTTCGCCCTCTTTTTCGATGCTTGAGAACACTTCGTTATGGAACACTTTACCCCAAGTGTTCTTCGCTGCTTGGAAGCGGAATTTAACCCAATCGCTATGAATCGCTTCTTCAACCAGCGCTTTCCACTGCTGTTTACCCATTAAGTTAGAAGGTGTGTCACTGCCGATAAAGCCGTAAGCTTTGTCTGGTTGAGCTTTGGCTTTCGAGAGCGCATTATCCACCATAGATAAGATTTCAGAGCGCGTTTTTTGGTCTTTACTATGCGCAACACCTAAGGCTGCTTTTGGTTTGGCTAGACCGGTTGGATCAGTGTTCAACCCGTTAACGCAGTTCACGATGCTGTCCGCCAAAATGCGTAGTTCGCTTTCATCCATGTGTGGGAAAAGCAGGCCAAACTCATCACTAGATAGGCGTGCAATGGTAGCTCCCGGCACATCAATGGTGTTTTTCAGACGTTGAGACAGTTCTTTTACGTGGGCATCGGCGCGTTGGTAGTCTTTTGTCTCGTAAATGTCACCAATGTATTCTGCATGGAGTAGCGCGATACCCCCTTGCGTTTGCTCTGCAAGCCATTGGTCTATTTGGTTGATGTAGAACGAGCGATTACCCAGTTTGGAGATAGGGTCGAGGTAAGCTTGAGCACGCAGTCGTTGTGCCTCTTTCGCTTGCTCTTTGAATGACAGCTCAATTTGAGCAGACATCATGTTAATGCCATCTACCACCGCGATCAGATCTTTAGTTCTTGGACGAGCAAGTGGTTCACCAAATTGGTTATTAGCGATTTCATGCATTTTCTTCACGATGGCCGCTAATGGTTTTAGTGAGCGACGGAGGATGTACGAAATCGCAATTAAACCAGCCAGGAAAATGATACTGAACGCAGATAACAAACCAATAAAGCCTTGCCAGAGCTGCTCGTAAGCAGCTCCTGGGTGGCTAATGATTTCCACTTCAGCAAGTTGCATCCAACCACTGGTCACTACGCGCTTATCGTGAATGGCTTTGAATAGATTCATGTCGATAAACCATTGTGGCACCGTACTTGGTTTAACCGGGTAAGTGCGCACGATTTGGTAGTCAGAATCTAAAGCGGTAAGGCGAACAACCGAATAGGTGCTGCCGTCAAACAGAGCATTAATAACGGATTCTACCGCGACTTTATCTTTGTCTTTAAGGTAAGGAGCCAATGCCAAACCTACGGTGTTAATGGTGTTGTTGACCTCTGAACGTTGCTGTTGTTCCAAGCTGTCTCGAGTCGTGTTGAATTGGATTACGAATACTGATGCCAACAAGAGTATAAAGACCGTAACCATTCCCACTACAAGCTTCTTATATAGGGTCATGTTTCTCACTCGTCATAGTTAATTTTAGGTTTATTTAACTGCAACTTACGTTCGCGCGAGCGTAAGTCATTCCAAAGGCTCAACCGTGATGCTTTCCCTGCCAGCTCTCCAGTGCTAGCAGAAGACTTCATCAACCACAGGTTTGTACCATTAAAACTGTATATCGGTAGCAAGTCGCTACGTTTAGAGGCTCGGACAATATCAGGGTTGATATTGTCGAGAATGAGCGGCTCAGAGCTTGGGGTTGGGTAGTAAGCTAATACCATGTGAAACTGATTCAGTTCGATGGCTTTTACGTAGATCAAACGCATCTTAGAATCTGGTATTCCTAGCTCGAGTAACGAGAAGTACTTGGCGATGGTGAAATCCTCACAATCCCCTGCATTACTCCCTAAAAATTCGAGTGGCGTAGCCCAATAATCTGTCTTTCCCCACAGTTTTATGTCGTCAACAAAATACAGCTGGTTAAAAAAGTCGTTGACGCCAGCGAGCTGTTCATGTGTCTCTAATTGTTTAAATAAGTCGAGGTTTTTTCGCCATGTATTTACGCGCAATCCCGCACGTTCGCCGTACACCGCTGTGACCGTATTGACCCATTGTTGTTCTTTACTGCTTAACGCACCAATTTGGAACGAAAAACAACTTAAACTGATTAATAATGTAACTTTACGCTTCAAATTGGATCGCATATTCGACTCATATCACAAGTATACTCTTCTAAAGGGTTCGTCAGTGAGAAACAAATGCTTTTTATTTAATCACTTATCGCTCAATACTCGCCGTTGTGAGTACCTTGGTGTGATTTACTCCTTCAAGGCGTTCGTTTTGGCACTTAAAATCGGTTTAAGTAGATATTCCAAAACGGTTCGCTTCCCTGTGATGATATCGACCGATGCCGTCATTCCTGGAATGATTGGTAAATCTGCATCTTGACCAAAATTCGTTTTATCGGTGCGGACACGAACGATGTAAAAGCTATTTCCTTCTTCATCTTGGGTTGTATCTGCGCTGATGTGCTCCAACTCACCCTCTAAGCCGCCGTACTTAGTGAAGTCGTAAGCCGTAAACTTCACGATGGCGTGTAGGTCCGGGCGCAAAAATGCAATGTCTTTTGGCGCAATTTTCGCTTCTACTAATAACGTATCTTCAGTTGGTACAATTTCGACGATATCCATGCCTGGCTGGATAACACCCCCAACGGTGTTGATGTTCAGCGTTTTGATTTTGCCTGTTACTGGCGAGTTCACAACGGTTCGATTGACTCTATCTTCTAAACCCACTGCTGATTCAACCAAGGCAGATAACTGGTCTTGGGCGCTGTTGAGTTTCTCTTGCTGTTCAGAGCGGAATTTGAGCGCAACATCAATGCGATTAAGCATGGATTCTCGAATTGCTGACTTTAATACCGGGATTTTGAGCTCACTGGACGTCATTTCGCGGCGGGTGTCGTTGACTTGGCGTTGTAATTTGAGTAATTCAATACGAGGCACAACACCTTCATCAGCCAACGGTTTGGTAATGTCTAATTCTTTCTTCGCATATTGATAGCTTTGACGTAAGTTCCTTACTCGCGCTTCAATCTCTACTAAGTCCTGCTGCTTTTGCTGAACTTGTTGGTCAATCACCGAAAGTTGGTTGCGTAAATTGTCTAAATCTTCGCGGTATTCAGCTTTCTGGCGCTGAGTGAGTTTCGGCTGAGTTTCTTCTAAAGTTGGCGGAAAGGTCAGTTTGCCATAATCGAGTACTACGCTTTGGCGCCAGTTTTCCGTTTCAAAATCACGATTCACGGCAACACTGTTGATCGAAGCTGAGAGTTGCAGCACAGACGCAGTTAGGTTGGCAACTTGTTGTTCACGCTCACGAAAATCAGAGCGAAAGCGAGTGTCATCGATAAGAAGTAACTGCTGACCTTTTTCAACCAACTGACCTTCTTTGACTAAAATTTCTTTGACTAAGCCACCTTCTAAGTTTTGTACAACTTGAATCTGTGAAGAGGGAATGACTTTTCCCTGACCAACAGTGACCTGGTCGATTTCAGCCCAAGATGCCCAGCCTATTGCAGCAATAAAAAACAACACCATCACCCAGAGCATCAAACGTGCGCTGTTGGGGGTGTTGAGGAGCAATGCTGCAGTTTTGTCGTCAACAAAATCCAACTCTTCATTGTTGAGTTTGTTGTAGTTATCTCGGCTCATCACAGTCCCTGCTTATATAAATGCTGATTATCTTTTTGATCTTATTATTATTAACCGATCATGTCAGTATGCTCGGCGAATAAAAATATGAGACGAAGACCATTCTCTCTCCGAATGAGCGTTTTCAATGCTTCTCTAGCAAAAGAAAAGTGAAGATATCGTCAGAGTATGGCTATTGCGCCTTGAACTTGGTTTTATCCAACTGATGTTTTTTTAGTTTGTCGTACAAGGTTTTGCGTGATACCTGTAATTCTAGTTGAACCTCTTTGAGTCTGCCTCGGTGTCTTTGTAGTGCATCGAATAATAAGCAATATTCAAAGTATTCTGTGCGCTGAGTCATACTCTGAATTTCGATACTTTTTTCACTGTTCCAATCTTCCATTCGGAAGGTATCTGGCTTGAGCGCGCGAAGTTCTGCAAATTGGCGCAGCTGCTTAATATTTTCTGGCCATTCTAAATCGGTCAGATGTTTGACTTCTTCTAAGCTAATGTGTGGCGGTTGAAGCTGATAACGGCTCGCTGCGTGGCGTACAAAGTGCTTATATAAAGGTCCAATGTCTTCTTTTCTTTCATCGAGTGTCGGCAAGTGAATTAGACTAGCCAGGGCTTTGATAGACGGATCAACTTGGGTTGTTGCACCAAAAACACGCTCAAGTTTCGGGTGGTTAAATAAGCATTGCCATTGTTCATATGACACATGCTCAGCACTATGTAAGTACAAGCTGCAATGGCTTTTTCCTTCAATCAAGCGATGTATGGCTTTATCGAGAGCTTCTAATGAAAGCTCATAGAGATCCTCACCAGAAGCGGCGATTAACTCGCTGTCTGGCGTTGCATGTATGTCGTGGGCAAATTGTGCGGCGAGCCGGCGACCTGTGCCATCTTGACCAACAAAAATGATCGGCTGGTTCGTTGGTGCGCTGATCAAAGCGCGACGAATGCTCACCATGGCTTTACTGTGACCAATCATTTTCGGACCAACATGAGTTTGCATGTCGAGCTCTTTTTTAAGCCAGATGTTTTCCTGCAATAGATTCAACTTATCGCCAGCATTATTGAGCGACTTCATCAGTTGTTCTGTTGAAAAAGGCTTTTCGAGAAAGTCGTACGCGCCGCTTTTCATCGCATCTACCGCGGTTTTCACATCTCCATGTCCGGTAAGTACGATAAATTGAAAGTGATCGTTTTTACTTCGCAACGTTCGCATGAACTCCAATCCATCCATCACGGGCATATGGATATCGGTGATGATGATCGCTGGCGTATTTGGGTCGATAACGCGTAAGGCTTCCACGGCGTTTGGTAAGCAGGTGACGTCTATCCCTTCAATAAGTAGTGCTTGAGATACGGCATCACGAATATGTGGTTCATCATCAACAAAGAAAACGGGATTATTCATGGTTGTTTTCCACTTCTGGGTTGCGTTGGTTTTGGATAGCGATTGGCAGCGTTACGATAAAGGTCATGCCTCCTGCTTGTTGTTCCGTGTTCTGATGTTTATAAGCACTGAGTGAGCCGTGATAGCTTTCTAAAATGCGTTTGGAGATGGTCAAACCTAATCCTAAGCCCTCTGGCTTAGTCGTAAAAAATGGGTCAAAGACTTTTGCTAGGGCTTCGTCCGACATGCCGGGCCCGTTGTCGGAAACAAGAATGTCACAGTTGTCATCATGACACTGAACGGCAATAGATATTTGCGGATCAATGCAGTAGTTTTCCATCGCTTGTGCAGCATTATGGAAGAGATTGATCAGAACTTGCTCTAACTCAACGCTGTGAATTGCTAGCTTCACATTATAATCGATAGCTGGGACTTTTAATGTCACCCCTTGTTTAATGAGTTTGTTGCTCAAAATGCTGGTGGCAGTATGTACTGCGTCATGCAGTACCGCGATTTCATTGTGTGAATCGTGCGTGGCTTTCCGAGTAAAGACTTTTAAGCGTGCGATCACTTCCGAAATGGTGTCATTGAGTGTCAGCATTTTGCCCAAATTGTCGGCGACCATTGGGTATTTTTCCATTGCCAACAAACGCTGTGAGTTTTCGGTATAGGTTCTTAGTGCGGAAAGTGGCTGATTTATCTCATGATTAATACTGGCAGACAGCTCGCCCAATAGTGCCAATTTCGCGGCTTGAGTCAATTCTTGTTGTGTTTGTTTAAGCTCTTGTTGGCTTTGCTCATATTGGCGGATGGTCTGCTGTAGCTTTTGGTTGGCTTCACTCAGCACTAGTGTCCGTTGCACTACTTTTTCTTCTAGGCTCACATTAAGGTCGGCTAGGCGAGCCTTGTTCACGAGTGTTTGGAACCACGCCAACGCAATCAGCGCAATGAGCGCATATAGAATCAGAAAGACGACATCAGCCTGTAACACGGCGGCAAGGACGGTGTTGTGGTTTATCAAGGCCACGACGCGAAATCCTTTATCCAATACATGTGTCGCGTATGCGAGGTAATTGGGTGAGAGGAGCAATTGATTATCAGCAAACTCGCTGACGCCACTTTGCGCGGTAAGCTCACCAAAATACTCTGGTAAGGTATCGCCATACTGACGCGTTTCGGTAAGCTCGTTTATCGCACTCGGTGACAGCGGGAAAAGTGCACGATAGCGCCAGTTAGGCAAATTGCTCATAAACACGACATTGTGTTTATCCGTGATGAGTACGTCCGTCGTGGTTTGCGAAAGACGCTGTTCTAACTGCTCCAAATTCACTTTTACCGTGATCACGCCAACGACCTCATCATTTACCCAAAGCGGAGATGAGAAGAAGTACCCACGTTTATTTGAACGAACGCCTAACCCGACATATTGAGCAGGTTCACCGCGTCGCGCATTTTTAAAATAGGGACGATAGCTAAAGCTGGAACCAACAAACGTATCCTCTTGCTGAAAGTTACTTGAGGCAATGACCAACCCTGTGCGGTCATGAACGTAAATCGTATCGGCCAAACTTTGTTTCAACCAATCTGCTAACAATAGGTTGAGCTCGTGAGAGGGCGCTCCGCGTTCTACTGCTTTGAGTAATCTCGGATCGTGACTTAATAGGTTTGGTATCTGTTCAAACTTTGCCAGCTCGTAGTCGACTTCTTGCGACACTTGCGCTGCTTGTCTCTCTAGCTTTTGTTGCCACTGATCATGTTGGTATTGAGTTGCGTAATGATGAGTAAGCGCGAGCCCTGAAATGCCAACGGCACACAGTAGCAATAGAAAATGGCGTAGGGCTTTAGGGTTGAGTAAGTTCACGATCGCTCACTGGTTTTTTGTGTCATGGTATCAAATGACACACTGTGATGCTGTGAGCGGCAACGATAACAAGCACAATGATGTCCTTGTATTTCCTCAGTATCGGGAGCACAATCGACAAAAACGAGTGAAGGAGTAAAGATGGAACTTGCTGATATTCGTCGTGAGTACACCAAAGGTGGGCTACGTCGTAAAGATTTGAAAGCTGATCCTATTGATCAATTTAATCTGTGGCTAGAGCAAGCAGTTGAAGCGGGTTTAACGGATCCGACTGCGATGACAGTTGCAACGGTTGATGAAAATGGCATGCCGTTTCAACGCATTGTTCTATTAAAAAACGTCGACAAAAATGGCTTTGTATTTTACACCAACCTAGGCAGTCGCAAGGCCCAGCAGCTTGAGCATAACAGCAATATTAGTTTGCACTTCCCTTGGCATCCGTTAGAGCGCCAGGTTCATATTACTGGTGTGGCGGAAAAGCTCACCGCCGTAGAAAATATGAAATACTTTACTTCTCGTCCAAAAGAGAGCCAATTAGCCGCAATCGCGAGCAAGCAAAGTAGCCGTATTTCTGCTCGAGGCGTATTAGAAGGTAAGTTTTTAGAGCTAAAACAGAAATTTGCTAAGGGTGAAATACCGGTTCCAACCTTCTGGGGTGGCTTTCGCGTAAAACCACAGAGTATTGAGTTTTGGCAGGGTGGTGAACACCGTCTTCATGATCGTTTTCTTTTCTCCCAACATGATGGAAGTTGGGACATTGACCGTCTTGCGCCATAAACTCTCGTGCCTCATGAATAAACAAACACCGCCCACTTGGGCGGTGTTTTTGTAGGTGGAAAGTGGCGCGAATTATCGCTCTCCATTCAACACTACCGATAATTGATGCTTAAGCAGAGTTTTGGGTACAACAGAGCCGTAGCCAGCTTCCATTGCTTTATCTATTAGTTCGTTCTTGCTGTTCGCTGCAAACTTATTACGTAAGCGTGCGACGTGACCTTCAACGGTTTTTGTTGATATACCCATGACCTGAGAGATGAATTGTGGCTTCTTGCCGTAGAGCAAGAGGAAAAGCGTTTCTTGCTCGCGACATGTGAGCTTCTCTGGTTTTGGCTGTAAGTCAGAGAAACGAAAGATGGATTGCTGATTAGGGTTGGTGCTGATTGCACGACAAACCCAATACCCGACTTCAATCACGGCGGTGTCGGTGAGTTCTCTTCCGTAGAAAATGGTCCCTACGATGTTACCATTGTCATCTCGCCACGGTGTTTTAGTAAAGATATGCGCTCGCCAGCGGCCATCTGGATAAGGGTGGATATCAAGAATTTTGAGTGACTCACCAGTTTCGATAACGTGTTTATCTTGGCGTTGAAATTCTTGTGCACATTCAGTGGTTGGGCTTGCCATCTCAAAATCAGTTTTACCGACGCACTCCTCGGGCGACGTGTGTCCCAACAGTTCTGCGTATTCCTGATTTACGTAGCGGAATACCGAATCTTTATCTTTGCATCCCCAACAACCTGGTAGCTGTTTAAGGAGGGATTGTTCTATGGTATCGACTGAAATATTCACAAAAGGACTCACTACATACTGCTTTTACCAATACAGAGACGTTTGTGTTGCGTTGTTAATATTGACATTGCCAAGTAGGCAGTCACGTTGCTAGAACACGTTCGTTGATTGGCGCTCAATCCAATTAAGTTCATGGTGTTCGATATTTTCGTCACACAGCGACAAACAACAACGAAATTGAACGAAGAATTTAATTGGGAAAATGGTCTGTTTCATTACAGATATGTGCGCTCACGGATGTCCGCCTGATGTTCGGCTTACAACTCGTATCGTCCTTGATCATGCTTCCTACAACTCAGTTGTAATTTAGTTGGCGTTCATATCACTCATCGAGAGGGAGAACGGCGCCTAAGTCATATGAGAGGGACAGTGAGACGAAAGCTATAATATCAGCTTATGCCATTGTTTTCATTGTTGAGAAGCGAAAAAAAAGCCAGCCTGAAGACGGGCTGGCAACACAAGATATAATCTTGTCGACGTGTAGAAGAGGTTCTAAATTACCTAGCGAGGGTCTGCTAAGTAAGTTAGAGGTATCAATGAGATACCGAGAGCTTTAGATCGTATGCATCTTAAAGCTCGAGGACTAATGTATTGAATCAGAAGCATATTAGTAAGGGGGGAAATCCCTCTATGTTGATTTCAAGAGGTGGCTTTGATCTGTTTATGAGGCGATTTATCTATTTTGAACCGCAGTGTTCTACCAAATAACGGATTGTTCGGTAACAAGGATCTTTATATCTATTGGTTATGTATACGTAAGGTGCTTCTATCTATCCGTTTTTGTTAATAAAATTGGTTGCTCATTGACCGTAAGTTAACCTCGCATGATCATCGTTCCGGAACTATGATCATGTAAACGAACTTGATCATGCTGTTTTGATCTTGTGCGATTGAGTTGGGGAAAAGTTGCAACCCAACAAGGAAGGTATATGATGCCAAGACGTAAGCTGACCGTGTAAAGACGACTGTTTAAAATGAGTGATTCAGATAACCCCAAAGCCCTGCCATATCAAGAGATTATGCTGCCTAAGCCAGCAGAACTGATCACACTTCCGTCTTATATGGATTGCCATGATCATTCTTACACACAGATCGTGATTGGTTTAAAAGGACAAGCCGAATTTGAAGTGCGTGGACGAGGTAATCTTGTCGGTCCTGGCCAAGGTTGTGTGGTAACCGCATGCTCTGATCATGCTTTCGGTGGCGTTATTAACCAATCGGATATTTTGGTGTTGAATATGCCAAAACCGACAAATGATGATCCTGAAATGCTGCAGAAAATCAATAATCTGGAGAGAGACCATGTCTACTTTCAGTTAGACGGTCAAATTCAGAAGCTGATACAGATGTTGGTTCAGGAAATGCGAAACCATCCGGATGATCTGCTGTTAAGTCGTGCGTGCAACGACACTGTGATTGCACTGATGCAGCGCCATATCTCGGCATTTGAGACTAGCCGAAAAGAGTCACGCTTTGATTTGGAGGCGATTGATCGCTACATCGAGCAGCACCTTAGCCATAAAATCAGTGTGGCTCAGTTAGCGGGACGAGTGTTTCTTGGGGAAAGTCAGTTCCATTGCTTGTTTAAGGAGCAGATGGGGATTACACCTCATCAATATGTTCTCGGAAAGCGTATCGACATGGCTCGTGAATTAATCGAGCAAGGCCACCTTTCTTTAGGGCAAATTGCCGAATTTACTGGTTTCTCAAGCCAGAGTACGTTTACTCATACTTTTACTCGCTTACAGGGAATCTCGCCATCCCGTTATAAAAAACAAGTTGGATAACAACGCGTATTTTTAGGTCAAATTAGCAGCAATCAGAATAAAACCATGCAATATGCATGGTTTTTTTGTGTTTTATTCACGTGACCTATCTCTCGTTTTGTTAAATTCTCTTTCCTTTGGTGTGACTGATATGCCACTTGATCCTACATTTTCTCTTAGAACGAGCGCTTCACAAAAATCTTATTGATATTCCTGACATTTTGTTGTGAATGCAATGAAAAAATTAAAATTTACAACACAAAATATTACCTATTTGAATGTGACTATGTGGATGTTTTGTTATAAAAGCGAGTTTTTGGCAAAAATGTCGTAGTTTTTGACAAGTATTCTTATCGGCCTCAAAATACACTGCCAGCCATTGATAATCCTCGAAGCGGTTTTCGAGGAGTGAGATTGAGGAACACACATGTTTACAGCTACGAACGTGTTGACACCGGAATTTATCGGGCAGCCGCTTGATAAGTTGTGGTCACTGATCTCGCCATTATATATGGTGGACGAGTCTCAATGGCTAGAGCAACTATTGCCACTAGCGACGCCGACAGAGGATGAAAAATCGGCGATCACTACCCAAACGACCCAACTTATCGAAGCCATTCGTGCCGATAAGAAGTCAATCCAGATGATAGATGCTCTATTGTTGGAATACAGCTTAGATACTCAAGAAGGTATCTTGCTGATGTGTCTTGCAGAAGCATTAATGCGCATCCCAGATGCCGCGACAGCAGATTCTTTGATTAAAGATAAGTTGAGCGTCGCAGACTGGAAATCTCACCTGAAAAACTCTGACTCTGTGTTTGTTAACGCATCAACATGGGGCCTCATGCTAACAGGTAAAGTGGTTGGTCTTGGTGAGCAAGGCACCCAGAGCCCAGGTCAGGCTGTAAACCGTCTGGTAAATAAATTCTCTGAGCCTGTGATTCGTAAAGCCATGTATCAGGCAATGAAGATCATGGGTCACCAGTTTGTTCGTGGTCGTACGATCGAAGAAGCGCAAAAGAATGGTCGCCCAATGCGCGACAAAGGTTTCACCTACTCATTTGATATGTTGGGTGAGGCGGCGTTAACTACAGCGGACGCGAACAAGTACTTCAAAGATTACCTAATGGCGATCGAAGCGGTAGGTCGAGAGACTTACGGCAATGACACCAGTCCTGCGCCTTCGATTTCCATCAAGCTTTCTGCATTACACCCGCGCTACGAAGTCGCAAATGAAGAACGTGTAATGACAGAGTTGTATGACTCACTAATGCAGCTATTGAAACGTGCAATTGAAGTCGACGTTGCAATCACAATCGATGCAGAAGAAGCGGATCGCCTTGAGCTTTCTCTGAAGCTATTTGAGAAAGTGTACCGTAGCGATCTTGTGAAAGGTTGGGGCAAGTTTGGTTTGGTTATTCAAGCCTACTCAAAACGTGCTCTACCAGTCTTGGTGTGGCTAAACGCACTCGCAAAAGAGCAGGGTGACCTTATTCCGCTGCGTTTGGTTAAAGGCGCGTACTGGGACAGCGAAATCAAGTGGTCTCAACAAGCAGGTTACGCTAATTACCCGGTATACACTCGCAAAGAAGCGACGGACGTTGCGTACCTAGCTTGTGCTCGTTTCCTACTTAGCGAAGGTGTTCGCGGTAATATCTACCCGCAATTTGCAAGCCACAATGCCCACACGGTGACGGCAATCGCCGTTATGGCTGAGCACAAAGAGTACGAGTTCCAGCGTCTACATGGTATGGGTGATTCACTGTATAACCATGTTATGGAAATGTATGGTCAGCCAGTACGTATTTACGCTCCTGTCGGTAGCCATGCTGATCTTCTTCCGTACTTGGTTCGTCGTCTGCTGGAAAATGGCGCAAACAGCTCGTTTGTACACCGTCTGGTTGATGCGCGTTGTCCGATTTACGAGTTGACTCATCACCCTGTTGATGTGTTGACGGGTTTTGACACGCTACACAACGACAAGATCCCATTACCTGCCGACATCTTCCCTGAGCGTAAGAACTCATACGGCGTCAACATTGATATCGACAGTGAGGCGAAGCCATTTGAAGCGCAAGTAGAAAGCTTCATGGACAATCAGTGGGTTGCAGGCCCGATGATCAATGGTGAGCGTTTTGCCGAAAGCATGATCAAGGAAAATGCGGCTGAGATCATCACCGCACCGTACGATCGCCGAATTGAAGTCGGCAAGGTGGCATTTGCAACTCTTGATCATGTTTCCGCTGCAATTGATGCGGCGCAAACTGCTTTCTCTGATTGGAAAGGTGTTCCTGTTGAGCAAAAAGCGGCTTGTTTAGAAAAGCTTGCTGACTTAATGGAAGAAAATCTGGCTGAGCTGGTGGCGATTTGTCACAAAGAAGCGGGCAAGACGATTCACGATAGTATTGATGAAGTTCGTGAAGCAGTGGATTTCTGTCGTTATTACGCGAAACAAGCGCAAAACCTACAGCCATTTGAGCTAGAGGGTTTCGATGGTGTGAAACGCATTTCTAGCCGTGAAGGTCTTGGTGTGTTTGTGTGTATCAGCCCTTGGAACTTCCCGCTGGCTATCTTCCTTGGTCAGGTAACGGCAGCACTGATTGCGGGTAACACAGTGGTTGCCAAGCCTGCTGAGCAAACAAGCCT
This sequence comes from Vibrio sp. T9, assembly GCF_003123985.1. Lineage (NCBI taxonomy): Bacteria > Pseudomonadati > Pseudomonadota > Gammaproteobacteria > Vibrionales > Vibrionaceae > Vibrio > Vibrio sp. T9. The sequence continues at coordinate 283,447 of NZ_NIGY01000005.1, read as the reverse complement.
AATTGCCGCTCGCGCTATTGAATTAATGCTTGATGCGGGTTTCCCTGCTGGTGTGATTCAGTTACTTACTGGTCGCGGCGCTGAGATTGGTCATGCACTGACTTCTCATGATGCCATTGCTGGTGTGGCATTCACTGGTTCAACGGCAACTGCGCAACGCATTAACGTCACGCTTGCGGAGCGCAGCGCGAAACCGGTTCCGTTTATTGCGGAAACAGGTGGTCAAAACGCAATGATCGTGGACAGTACTGCATTGCCAGAGCAGGTGGTGCGTGATGTGATTCGTTCAGCGTTTGCATCTGCCGGTCAGCGTTGTTCTGCCCTTCGTGTTCTATTTGTACAAGAAGATGTTGCAGACCGTATGATCAACCTGATTCAAGGTGCGATGAATGAACTGCATGTTGGTTTACCTTACCTACACAAAACAGATGTTGGTCCGGTTATCGACAGCAACGCAAAACAAAAACTCCTTGCTCACCTTGAGCAAATGAGCAAAACACAGACTAAAGTCGCTCAGCTACAGCTGGATGAATCGTGCCAGCATGGTGACTTTGTCTCACCAAGTGCGTTTGAAATCTCGGGCATCGATGTGCTGAAAGAAGAACAATTTGGTCCAATCTTGCACATTGTTCGCTTTAAAGCCTCTGAATTACCGAACGTGGTTGCGCAGATCAACAAGACGGGTTTTGGCTTGACGATGGGTATCCATAGCCGTAACGAAACCACGTACCGTTGGATTGAGAAACACGCTCGAGTGGGTAACTGCTACATCAACCGAGACCAAGTTGGTGCTGTGGTTGGCGTACAGCCGTTTGGTGGTCAAGGCTTGTCGGGTACTGGCCCGAAAGCTGGTGGTCCACACTACCTATTCCGCTTTACTCAACATCTTCTTGCTCAAGCAGAAAACGCATAAGGAGTCGCATTATGGTTCATCAGATCACCTATTTTAAAGATGCATTCTCTGCGTGGGAGCAGTGGAATCTGACTGATTTTGATTACAAATGCGAGCATGTTCTGGCATTTAAATCTGCATTAGAAGGGCAGCAGTCTACCGTTGCCAAAGTGGTTTCTTACCACTTGCAACAAGCATCAACTCTTCTTGCAGAAACTCACCAGTTAGTTGGCCCTACAGGGGAAACTAACGAACTGTATGCCGCAGGACGCGGTGTGGCTTTGGTGATTTGTGAAAACAACATCGAGCCTGCTGATAATGCGTTATACAGTGCTTTTGCGATGATCACCTGTGCCTTAATTGCAGGCAACAGTGTGGTCGTTTGCAGTGACAATGCAGAGCTAAACCAACTGGTTAAGCAAGCTGTAGCGTTGGCAAACTTCCCATCTAACTTAGTCCAGGTTGTTGCGTACGATGCGTCTGCCCCGTTGCTTGAGAGCGATGTACGTAGTGTGGGTTATGTTGGGCGTTCACAGGTTGAGCATGCGCTCAATCTTCAACTAGCTAAGCGTGACGGTGCAATCGTCGGCTTAGTTTCTGAAACGGATTTAGAGTCACCGAAATTGGCTCATGATCCTCATCTCTCGTTGCGCTTCATTACCGAGCGCACTCGAACGATAAATATTACCGCGGTGGGTGGTAACGCGACTCTACTCGAGTTGGGGAACGAAACTCACTAACCTGACTTGTGATACCAATCTGGAGTAACTGGACTGAGAGCCGGTCCAGATTGGTTTCTTATACTCTGATGTATTGCTGAGACGGTAAAATATCAGGGCAGGCAAGGAAGGAAATAATTATAACGAGGACTATCTAATGATAGAAAATAGCTTTGCTATCACGTCCACTTTTGTGGCGTATTTACTGATTATGGTTGCTATTGGCGTTTACGCGTATAAGAGGACTTCCAATTCATCTGATTACTTCCTAGGTGGCCGTAGCCTAGGTCCGTGGCCTGCTGCATTATCTGCAGGTGCTTCAGATATGAGTGGCTGGTTGCTGCTAGGCTTGCCTGGCTATGCGTACGCTGCGGGTATCGAGGCCTTCTGGTTAGCCGGCGGTCTACTTCTTGGTACATGGGCAAACTGGCTCATCAGTGCAAAACGCCTACGCACCTACAGTATCCAAACTGACGCGTTAACGTTGCCAGAGTTCCTGTCACGTCGCTTCAACGATAAGTCGAAACTGATCCAGACAATCTCTGCGTTTTTCATTCTTCTATTTTTCCTTTTCTACACCAGCTCAGGTTTGGTCGCAGGGGGCAAACTGTTTGAGACGGTATTCGGTCTAGATTACACCTACGCTGTTATCATCGGTACGGTGTGTGTCGTTTCTTACACACTATTCGGTGGTTTCCTAGCGGTATCTTGGACTGACTTAGTGCAAGGTCTGCTAATGGCGGCTGCGCTAATGATTGTTCCTATAGCGGTAATGGACGGTGGTTTAGGTCAGCTAAGTTCTGATCTACATGACATCAACCCAGAACTTGCAACGCTATGGAATGACGCGAAAGGCGAACCATTGTCTGCGATTGCCATTATCTCTCTAGCGGCGTGGGGCCTTGGTTACTTTGGTCAGCCACACATCCTAGCGCGTTTTAAAGCGTCTCGTTCAAACAAAGATCTAACGACTGCACGTCGTATCGCAGTGATTTGGACGGCACTATCTATGGTTGGTGCAATGCTTGTTGGTCTTGTTGGTCTGGTTTGGGTTACGGGTCATCCGGGTACTCAACTAGAAGACGGCGAGAAGATCTTCATGCTATTGGTTAACGCAGTATTCCACCCTGTCGTTGCGGGTATGTTGTTAGCAGCAATCCTAGCTGCGGTAATGAGTACCGCTGACTCACAGCTCCTTGTTTCATCTTCGGCGCTTGCAGAAGATTTCTACAAGCAAGTATTCAAGCCAGAAGCGTCTTCTGAAGAAATCGTAATGATTGGTCGTATAGGTGTTATCGTTATTTCGCTTGTTGCGCTATTCCTAGCGATGACGCCTGATAGCTCAGTACTTGGTCTTGTATCTTACGCTTGGGCTGGTTTTGGTGCGGCATTTGGTCCTGCGGTTGTACTTAGCCTTTACTGGAGCGGTATGAACCGTAACGGCGCACTAGCAGGTATCCTTGTTGGTGGTATCACTATCGTAGTTTGGAAGCAGCTAACTGGCGGTTGGTTTGATGTATATGAAATCGTACCGGGCATCATCTTCTCTACGCTTGCTATCGTTGTTATCAGCAAAGCGACAGGCGGTGCAGCGCAAGACGTATTAGACCAACATCAATCGTACGAGAAGAAACTAGTTGAACTAGACTAATTACTTCCTTTACGAACACAAAGCCCGCTTATACAGCGGGCTTTGTTTTATCTGAATTTAATAAACGTTAATGGTGATTGCTTGAGGCCAGATTTTCACGTCGCTTTATTCTTTGTGAGTGTGTTAGTCACGACGAACTTTGGCGTAAATGACGGTGTTACTCAGCTCGCCAGAAGACGCACGCCGAGCATTGTGTAGCTCACCTTCAAACTCATACCCACAGCGCTCAGCAACCGCACGACTTTTGCGGTTGTTCGCATCGGCTAAAATCGCGATTCTTTTCGCGTCCAACGCTTCGAATGCATAGTTTTCAATCGCCGCTACCGCCTCAGAGATATAACCGTAGCCTACCGCGCGATCATCAAGCCAATAGCCAATCTCAAATGCCGGTATCTCTTGATCATGGATCATTAACCCAATGGCGCCGAGTAAACGATCGCTTTCCTTGTCGATTAGGTAGTAGCGCAACTCTTCTTCGAAGTTTTCAAAGTTTGCGATAGCTTTCTCTGTCCCTGCAATCATCGCTTCTAAAGTGAGCACGTGAGGTACCCATGGCAGGTAAACTTCAAGCGTTCTTTGGCTACGAACAACGGCCTGATGTGCTTCTTCTGCACGTTCCAAGCAAGCTGGGATGAGCTTTAAACGTTTGGTTTCCATGTCGAATCTCCTAGGCTTTTATACTCCAATCGTCTCGTAATGCAGGATTCAGAGCGTTATCACTAAAAATCATTTAAACAGAAACACTTAGAGACATCTAGCCTTTGCAAGAACATTATTCACTTGGTTTGTAAGGGAGAAGCTGAGAGAATTGAGGCGTTATAAACATAAAATGGTTTAATATGAAACTTCTAGTAAGAAACTTAGCTCGTGAGACGACAGAGCAAGACATCCGTACTCTGTTCTCAAACTACGGCAAAGTTGAGCTTTGCACCGTCGTGCTTGATCAAGAGACGGGTTTATCAAAAGGGTTTGGTTTTGTGATCATGCCGGATGAAGCCGAAGCCGTTGCGGCGTTGGAGGCACTAAACCTGTCTTCAGTACATAAGAGCAAGATTCGTGTGAAAGTCGCACAAGACTAGTATTTTTGCCTTTCAAGGTGAAAGATAAAACCAGCTGAGAGGCTGGTTTTTTAGTGCCTTAATTTTGAGAGGTTGCTACGGTTACTTGAGGCGAAAATATTTGCTGGTATACGCAGACTTCTCGTTCTTTTCCCTGCATTTTGATGATGTGATTGTCGATATACGTCATGCCCAACTTTTGAATGACTGATTGGGATTGTCTGTTTTCGACCAAGTGCATCGCTTTTAGGCCCGATAACTCAAAATGTGGTCTGGCAAACTGAATTAAAGCCATTGACGCTTCTTGAGCAAACCCATTCCCCCAATAATCGACGCCAAGCCAATACCCTAATGTGCCGACTCCCTCCGAGATGTTTAGCAGACTAACAGCACCAATTAACGCTTCGTCTTGACGTTGAGTAATGGCATATATGACCCCACTACGTTGGTGATATACGCCAACATGGCTCTTAATCCAAACTTGTGCCATCGGCTCTTCATAGGGATGAGGAATATTTGCCGTCATATCTGCAATGCTCTTGTCTCCTGCGAGTCGTGCGACTGTTGCGCTGTCTGTCGGATGAAATGGTCGAAGAATAAGCCTTTGTGTCGTGAGCGTTGGTTGAAGCGTCATCGTGCGTCCTTGAGATGAGTCAGTATCGTGGAAATTGCAGATTCACACTGTAAATCAGGCATGTTTAAACAACCAAGTAATGCCTGAATCGAAAATGTGAGTGAAAGCCATATTTAAAACGCCATAAAATTGATCATTGCAGATTGAAATAGCGAGTAGCAACAATTGCTTATGTGTGATGTGTCGTATTATTACACACATAAGCGCGTTCGTTCATAATAATGGTACAAAAGTTGAGGTCTGACCAATGTCTCAATTTTTTGATACTTTCGTCCAATTTTTTGAAGATAGGACACAAAAAATTAAAGGGGCTTTTTTATTGTGGAATTATTTTGAACAAAATATGTCAATTGTCAGTAGTACTGAAAAACAGGGAGAAGAGAAATGCCGGATATATATTGCGCAGCTTGTAGAAAATCAACGCAACATAAAGTGATCATGAAGCGTTGCGAGCCACAGCCCGTTGATTCGTTGACAGGTAAAGTGGTGAGTTTTACACAGCTGATGGCGAAATTTGTATCAGGTGAACACTACTACGAGATGGAACCACAATACTACTGCCGATGCTGTAATCATCGTGCAATTGGAGAAGTGATTCCTCATCCTACCAGGCATACGTCGGCAGCTCTCTAATTCAGAGCGATAGCTATGATTAATAGCTAAACAGGGCGGCTTGCTTGCCCCGCACGCCAGATCTATAAAGGCGTATCACACGCTTTCAAATTTGCGACTCTACGGGAGCCGCTAGATTACTTTTGTTCTTCATACTCGGTTATGGAGAGAGCGGCAGTAATCGCAGCCCTTTCCTTCCTTAGTTATTTTCGAATTATTCTCTGCTGAATTTCACATGCTGTGCATTTGATGGTTTGCAATTGTTTAAGCAACGATTAATGTGATGCTTCCTGAGTGGTTACAAGGATGTGGTTAATGAGTTACCAATTGGACCGGATTGATTTACACATTTTGAGAGTGCTTCATTCAAGAGGCAGAATTCCAGTTGTTGAACTCGCAAAGCAGATCAACTTAACGACCTCGCCGTGTTCTGACCGCGTGAAGCGGCTAGAAAAAGAGGGGTATATCAATGGCTACCATGCTGAGCTGAATGCGGAAAAATTAGGGTTGGATGTGCAAGTATTCATCCATATTCGCTTAGACCAAACCAGTTTTTCCATTTTTGAAAAGTTTGCGAAAGCCGTCGAATTGATGCCGGAAATTGAAGAGTGTTATTCGCTCTCTGGGGACTTCGATACCATGATAAAGGTTCGTGTTAAGAGTATGAAAGCGTATCAGGAGTTTATGTCGAGTAAGTTAGGCACGCTTCCGGGCGTGATCCAGACTCGTAGTGAAGTGGTAATTGAAGAACATAAAACAGGATTTGGCGTGAACCCGGAGCTCCTTGGTTAGGCGAGGCTGATGTCTATGACTGCAGCGCTTATGCGTTGAGCATATTATTTAACGTGACTTGGCGTATTACTTTTTCAAGATCAAAAAAGGAGCCGAAGCTCCTTTTTGATAAATCGGTGAGCGACTATGCGCCGATAAAGGTGCTGATAACACCAATTAAACCGCCAAAAACACCGCCCCAAACGACTAGCCAGCCAAGGTGTTCTTTAATCATTTTTTGCACCATTTCTTTGACCAGTGCGGGTGTTAACTCGCTCAAGCGCTGATCAATGATGCCTTCAATGTTTTGCTTGATCTCATCCATCATAGCAGGAGATTCGAACTGCTCTTTCAGTGCTTCTTTGATGTTATCGCTCTTGCTCAACTCAATAATGGATTCTTGCATCTTTTCGACGAAAGGCTGCCGCATAGGTTGTAATGCCTCCGCGCCGCCAAACATTGCTAGCATGCCGCCAAATTGAGAGCCTTCGATCACTTCTACCAAAGAGTCAAACGCTGGGTTTAAATCCACTTTCTCAATCACAGGTTGAAGATCGATGTTTACACCGCCCGCCATTTCTTTGTTCAAGAATCGATCGATGTTCGCTTCGGTAAAGAACTGCTCCATCATCAAGTTTTTGATAGCCAGTTTAAACTCTTCAAATCGCGCGGGGATCACGCCAGAACCGTATAATCCAGGCACTTTTTCAAACAGCATGTGGATGGCAAGCCAGTTAGTGATGGCGCCTGAGAACGCAAACAACCCCGCATACCAAAGGTAGTCGTTTTGTAATTGATGACCTCCAGCCATCAAAGCGATAGCGAGGACATTCGTTAGCAAACTTTTGTTCATAGTGACCAGTTATATGTGAATATCGGAATAAATAAGTGGGCCTGATTCTATACCTAAGTCACATTGAGATGCTAGGTTTTGCCGTGATGAGTGACCGTGTTGCGAAGGGATAAAAGTGGATGTGCAGAAAAACAAAACCCGACAATTACTGTCGGGCCACTGCTTTTTCTTAGAAAAACTAAGATTCTATTTTTAATTTTAGATGCGGTAGATCTTACAACAAAGTTGGCATTTCCATCTTTCTGAGTAGCCGAATAGCTTGTCAGCCCAACTTGGTTTGAGTTGTACGATCTGCATTGAACCACATTTACACATAAGCTAATTACCTTATTGTTAATCTAATAACTAAGCCATCTATTGAGTATAGCTGTTTCTCAAAAAGTGAAATGACAAATGAAGACGGCTCAAAACTCTGTATTGTGTTCATTGCAATGGATACGCAACGAGGCGGTATATTAGCAGAAAAAATGTGAGCTTTATCATGGAGGGTGTTTCATATATGAGAAACTGTAATGGCTATATGAGTATAGGATTATCAATAAAAATGAAAAACGACGCTTCATGCGCCGTTTTTACTGGGTTTCTCGCTAATTAAGAAACGTGTTGATTTTCTAACTCTTCAGCGATAAATCCGCCAGTTTGATGCGCCCAAAGCTGGGCATAAATACCGTTGTTCGCGATGAGCTCTTGGTGAGAACCTTGTTCAACAATACTGCCTTTATCTAGCACGATGAGGCGATCCATTTGTGCGATGGTCGACAATCGGTGCGCAATCGCAATAACGGTTTTTCCTTGCATTAACTCATTCAAGCTTTCCTGAATCGCTGCTTCGACTTCTGAATCCAGAGCCGATGTTGCTTCATCCAGTACCAACAATGGTGCATCTTTGAGTAGCACACGAGATATTGCGATACGCTGACGCTGGCCGCCAGATAGTTTTACTCCGCGCTCACCAACTTGCGCATCGTATCCGACGTTGCCAAATGGGTCGGTCAGTGTTTCGATAAACTCATGGGCATGCGCTTGCTTAGTGGCTTTCAGCAAATCTTCTTCTGTCGCATCTGGGTTGCCATACAAAATATTGTCGCGAATAGAGCGGTGCAGCAGAGAAGTATCTTGGGTCACCATACCGATCTTTGAACGCAAAGAGTCTTGTGTGACTTCAGAGATGTTCTGTCCATCGATCTTAATGCTGCCGTCTTCGACATCGTGGAAACGAAGTAACAAGTTGACCAGAGTTGATTTTCCGGCGCCGGAGCGCCCAACCAAGCCGACTTTCTCTCCTGGTTTGATGTTGAGATCGAGGTGGCTAATCACGCCTTTGTTCTCACCGTAATGGAAGCTGACGTTATCAAAGTGAATGCCACCTTCAGTGACAACTAAGTCTTTTGCGTCTGGTTTATCTTTAATATCAATTGGCTTAGAGAGCGTTTTCATTCCATCGACTACGGTTCCCATATTTTCAAAGAGGGCGCCAACTTCCCACATGATCCACATCGACATACCATTTACGCGTAATGCAAGGCTAACAGCAATCGCAATCGCGCCAACGCTGATGGCACTATCCAACCACAGGTAAATCGATAAAGCAGCAACGGAAAACACCAAAATATAGTTTGAGATCTCTACAGCAACGTCAAAGCCGGTCACTAGGCGCATTTGACGATAGACCGTATTCAAAAATCCCTTCATGCCTTGCTCAGCATATTGGGTTTCGCGCTGGCTATGAGAAAACAGTTTGACCGTCTGAATATTGGTATAGCTGTCGACGATGCGTCCTGTCATTGTCGAACGAGCATCGGCCTGCGCTGAAGCGACGTCTTTGAGCTTAGGGACAAAATAGATTTGGATAGCGATGTAAGCGAGCAGCCAGACGATCATTGGGATCATCAAACGCCAGTCTGCTGTCGCTAACATGATGATCATACTGGTGAAGTAAACCGTAACATAAACAAACACATCCATAGCTTTCATGACGGTTTCGCGCACAGCTAGTGACGTTTGCATGACTTTAGTTGCAACTCGGCCTGCAAAATCATCTTGATAGAAGTTTAAGCTTTGATTGAGCAAATACCGGTGTGCAAGCCAGCGGATAGACATTGGATAGTTGCCCAATAATGTTTGGTGAACGAGCAACGAATACACGATCACCAAAATGGGCATGACAACCAACAATAAGGTTCCGTAGAAAATTAAATCTGCTTTATTGTCTTGTAAGAACGTTTCTGGATTGCTGGTGGACAACCAATCAACCAATTGTCCCATCGCGCCAAACAACATAACTTCAACGACAGCAACAATCGTGGCCATCAAAGACATGATGATCAAAGGCTTTTCGTAGCCGCGGGTGTAATAACGTAGAAAAGCGAGCATCCCTGAAGGAGGCTGATCCGGTGTGGATTTGGGGAACGGCTCTGTAAAGCCTTCAAATCGTTTAAACATAACTCATCCTAAAGTTAAAACAGTGCCATTTGGGGTGGCTAAATCCATCGATTCACGTAGCTTTGGACGAAGCCGCGTGTATAAGAGTTTTTGGCTGCTCCTCGAGAAAGCAGACGGATTGACGAGAGGGGCGAAAAAATAGTCTAACCGATTGTGTTTTAAATGTAACTAGTTGTTTATGGGTGTGGTTGTCTATGGTTCTGATTCTTATGATGAATTCTTCGCATGTTCATCGCGATGCCATAAAACCTTAAACCTGCATAGTGACAATAAAATTTCGGGAGAAATAAGCTAAGTGCAGTGAAAATTACTTCTAGATAATTAAATTAATTGTGAAAACAGCAAAACTGAAGTTAACAATAAATTTACAATTTCCCCATTCTAGTGATAAGGAATGTATTGGATGCTATTACACGAATCAGTAACCCAATTTGCTAATGGGAAAGAAGAAAGCACGCAAAGTGCTCAGCGCCAAACCGTAAACTGCGTAGTGATGGTGCCACCGAAAGAGTTTCGTTTTAATGAAGAAACCGCACAAGATAATGAGTTCCAACATAAAGTGTCACTCAGCCAAGAAGAAGTCTCGCGTAGAGTGATGGCCGAGTTCGCGAGTATGGTAGCTACGCTGCGTCAAGAGGGCGTTCAAGTTGTTGAGTTTGATTATCCAGCTTCAGATGTTGCGACGCCAGATGCGGTATTTCCAAACAACTGGTTTAGCACTACGCCAGATGGCACGTTGTACACCTTTCCAATGGCCTGTGAAAACCGTCAAAAAGAAGTGCGTCCCGATGCGCTTGTGGCGGCACTAGCGCAAGCTGGGCGAGAAGTTCATCGACGTAGCAGCCTAACTGAATATCTTGATGAGCAAGCGTATTTAGAAAGCACGGGTGTGATGGTCTTTGACCACTTAAATAAAACGGTCTATGCCGCACTCTCACAACGTTGTGATCGTCTGGTTTTAGAAGATTACGCCGATCGTATTGGCTATGAACGAGTGATCTCTTTCCAAACTCGTTTGCCATCTGGTGCGCCTATTTACCATACCAACGTGATGATGGCTGTGGGTGAGCAGTTCTGCGTGATTTGTGACGAAGTGATCCCAGAATTTGAGCGTCGTTTTGTCATGAAGTCTCTCGCTAAAGATAAGCAAGTGATCTCTATTTCGATTGAGCAAATGAACCACTTCTGTGGCAACATTCTTCAGTTGGAAACCATCAATGGAGACAAAGTCATTGCGATGTCGCAATCGGCATACGATGCTTTCTCTCCTGCACAAAGAAATCAACTTGCGACGCACGGTAAATTGCTGCCATTCGACGTTTCTACCATAGAATCTATTGGTGGTGGTTCGGTTCGCTGTATGTTGGGTGAGGTATTTTTGCCTAGTCGACAAGCGGTGTTATAAACAATATTGCGCAGTTTTGCTTGCAAATGCAGGTGACGTTCATTCTCTCCCAAATAATAAAACCTTTAGCCTCGAGGCAGTACGAGGCTAAAGGTTTCACTTTATAGCTTCTTCCTAGGATATTCCGAGCTTAACCCATACTCTCGCGCAAAGACTTGATGTCTTTGGATGGTGGCGCACCAAATAAACGGCTGTATTCACGGCTAAATTGAGAAGGGCTTTCGTAACCCACTTTAAACGTAGTCGCCATGGCATCGAGGTTTTCTGTCAGCATTAAACGCCGAGCTTCGCTGAGTCTTAATTTCTTTTGAAATTGCAGTGGAGTCATGGATGTCATAGAACGAAAGTGGGTATAAAACGCCGATTTACTCATGCCACTGTAGGCGGCTAACTCACTGACACTTAACGGCTTTACGAAATTATTCTTCAACCAATCAATGGCCTTCGCGATTTGATGGCTGTGACTTCCTGCAGTTACGATTTGATTAAGACGAGCGCCCTGTTCGGTGATTAACAGTCGATAAAAAATCTCTCGTTTAATGATCGGCGCTAAAATTTTGATGCTTTGTCCTTCATCCAGCAGCTCTATTAAACGCAGAAAGGCGTCAAGTAATGGCTCCGACAACTCTCCAACCGCTATGCCTTTTTGTGCTTCTTTGCTTTGATTAAACGTCAGCTCACTATCGACAATAAGTTGAGATATTTCAGTCAGATCCAGCTCCATAATCACCCCTAAATAAGGTTTATCTTCACTGGCTTCAATGATATTGGCGATAATCGGCAAGTCGACAGAGGAGATCAAAAAGTGGTTCGCATCGTAAACAAAGCTATCTTCACCCAACAACACGCGCTTTCTCCCTTGAGCAATTAAGCAAATACTTGGGTTGTGGGTGTAGCTTGTCGGTGGTGTTGGGGTTGCCCAGCGACTGAACCTTAATCCTGGAATTTCTGTGTCATATTGGTTCGCGCCATTTGCCCATTTCTCAATGTGCTTGGCAAGCTTTTCTATTGCACTGGCCAGGGTTGACGAAGTGTTTGACGGTACCTCTTGCATAAGTCAGTGCTCTCCTCTGGTTGGCCTCAGGTTCGGTGTTAACGGCATGCGATTTCTGTCTTTGTAGTTAACGCTTCTTCGGAGTCAATTAAGCGACTTGATTAAGCATAGTTATAACAGTTCATTTCTTTAAGTAAAGAATATTGGGCAAGTGTCTATTTCGAGGTTAAGCGATCAGAGAGTGATCTTTCTGGTTGGTTTTTGAGCGGGTCAATTGTCTGTCATGAATTTTATTATTTAATAGTCAAATACTTATGTATAGATGAGTTTTTATTCCGTTTTTTCTAACCGGCCTCAAGTATGGTTGTCTTTTGTATTGGTTTGGAATATTGGGCAAGTATTAGCAAAGAATAGGCTAACGGTCATCTATCAAAGCGCAATACAGTGAACCTATGGTTTGGTGAGTGAATGACCATGCCTTACGTTTGTAGGGTGATGAAAGCACTCAAGAACACTATTTGGAGTCATGATGAATAACAAAAGCAATACTCAAATCCCTGACGTACTGCAAGCCGGTGTATTTCAAGGTCGAGGCATTTTCGAGTTTGGTGAAAAGAATGAAGCGTATGCGGATTACTTTACCGGTACGAGTTATCTGGCGTTGCTCAATCAGCCTGGTCTTATCGTGGCGAACGTAACGTTTGAACCAGGGTGTCGCAATTTTTGGCATATTCATCATGAAGGTGGGCAGATTCTGTTAGCGACAGGAGGGCGAGGTTGGTATCAAGAATTTGGCCAACCAGCAAAAGAGTTGAATGTTGGCGATGTCGTGCATATCGCGCCAGGTACTAAGCATTGGCATGGCGCAGCTAAAGACAGTTGGTTCTCACATGTAGCAATAGAAATACCGGCTGAAGGCGCAAGTAATGAATGGTGCGAACCAGTCTCTGATCAAGAGTACATGCAACTAAAGTAGCCCGAGCAAGTTTTCAGTGAGAAAAGGGAATCTCGATGAGACAAGCATACCGTTTCAATCAGTGGGTGAGATGCGTTTTGGTGAGTAGTGCCTGGATGTTCCCCTGCATTGTAAACGCAGAAGTTAATAGCGCTGGATTGGAGGAAAATATAGTGAAAATTCGTTTTATTTTCGATGATTGCAGTGTTTTAGGCACATTGAAGAGCAGTGCGAGTACAGACGATTTTGTTCGTCAATTGCCTCTAACATTAGATCTACAAGACTACGCAAATACAGAGAAAATTGCTTACTTACCGAATAAGCTAACTCGCGAAGGCGCACCTTCTGGAACTCAATCAAAAGCGGGTGACATCTCTTATTACGCCCCTTGGGGAAATTTAGTTATCTTTTATAAAGACTTTGGTTACGCGTCTGGGTTAATTAAATTAGGTCAAATCGATGATGGGATTCATTGCTTTATTTCGAAAGAAACAAACAGTGTCACGATCGAAAAAGTAAATTAATGACCCAGTTAACAATGTGAATTATTAATGTAGAAATCAGAACGCTAATAAATATATTTCTAGAACTTCTATGGATTAGAACACCGTTACATAATGGAATTTTGATATGAAATCATTAAACAAATCTGTTAAATCAATATTAATATTGGTGCTCACTATGACAACGCTATGCACAACGAATATCGCTTCAGCATCAGAAATATTCAGTGATAAAGAGCGAGCTATTATTCCTATTTCTGCTTTTACTGCGAGTGGTGAAATAGAAAAACTAACACAAAGCCTTAATGATGGGTTAGACGCAGGCCTAACGGTCAACGAGATAAAAGAAGTGCTGGCTCAGTTGTACGCGTATGCTGGATTTCCGCGCAGTTTGAATGGACTAGCAACATTTATGACAGTGTTGGATGAACGTAAAAGCCGAGGTATTACCGATATCTTAGGGCGAGAATCAAGCGCGTTACCTAACGATAAAACCAGCTTAGAATTTGGCGCTGAAAACCAAACACAACTTGTTGGTGCAGAAGTAAAAGGCGCGCTATTCGATTTTTCTCCACAAATTGATGAATACTTAAAAGCACATTTGTTTGGTGATATTTTTGAACGCGATGTGCTCACTTGGAAAGAGCGTGAAATTGCTACGATTGCAGCATTAGCAAATATGAACGGTGTTAATAGCCAATTAGCAGCTCACTATAATATCAGTATGAATAACAATGTTTCTCTTAAAGAGTTAGAGGAATTTATTGTTGTATTAAGTGAGTGCTGTGGTGAAAGCGTGTCTAACAATGCTCAATCGGTCCTAAAAACAGTTTTGGAAAAATAAATATTACTTGGCCAATCATATCAATTAGAAAGGAATTCGTTTTATGAAAAATAAATCATCATTGTTTATTTGGTCTGTGCTGTTGTCGACGGGATTTATGCTTCCAATCGCTCAAGCAGCCGATGGTAACTCATCTTCGCAGCAAGTTTATCGCTCTGCTGATCAGAAATCGTTTCAAGGACCTGAAAACCTATTTACCGGGAAAGTTAACGTCGAGATGTTGTTTCCTGAAAACGAAGTTGCAAACTACAGCGCCGCCTATGTCACTTTTGATGCAGGAGCTCGAACCGCTTGGCATACTCACCCTGCAGGACAACACATGATCGTCACTTCCGGTACCGCACTTACAGGAACGCGTGATGGGCATGTAATTCGATTTGCTGCTGGTGATAGTGTCTGGTGTCCTCCTGGTATCGACCATTGGCACGGTGCAACACCAAATGCGCCAATGACTCACCTAGTGGTTACGGCGTCAAAAGACGGTGAAAACGTTATCTGGAAAGAGCAGGTCACCGATGAGCAGTATGCAGCAGGACAGCAATAACAAAGGCCACGTTTTTATAGCGAGCGCAGAGCTTTTACTCTGCGTTTTTTATTGTCTTGTTGGGCCAACCAAGCGCATTTCCCAATCCTCGACTTCGCCAGTTTCTAGACGGCGCTCGACCAACTTGCCCCAAGATTCGACTAACGGCAGTTCAGACAGCTTAGTGAGTTCTTCTCTATCTAAACAGCCAGTGAAAACCGCGCCCATGATGCGAGCCAGTGGCCATTCAGGATAAGGTCTTTCACACAGAATAATCTCGTCACCTGCACCGATATCGCCTTCTTCCAATACTCGGAAATACCAGCCTGTTCGAAGCGTATCTTGCAGTCTTCTCGCCATGTCGTGTTGGTCAAATCGTACGTTAAGTTTCCAACAAGGCATGCGACCTTGCGACACTTCCAGTAGTGTTGAGCCGATACGGATTTTATCTTTCAAGCAAATCGTGGATTCGGTGACGCCCTCGGAGCTGATGTTTTCGCCAAAGCCGCCAGCGGATTGGAAAATAGTTCTTTCGCCTAATTGTTGTTGCCAGATTGGGTAGTGTTCGCTTGGGTAAATATGAAGCGCTTTTT
Source organism: Vibrio sp. T9 (assembly GCF_003123985.1). Lineage (NCBI taxonomy): Bacteria > Pseudomonadati > Pseudomonadota > Gammaproteobacteria > Vibrionales > Vibrionaceae > Vibrio > Vibrio sp. T9. The sequence continues at coordinate 267,998 of NZ_NIGY01000005.1, read as the reverse complement.
GAATCCCACCATGAAAGCGCGGATCGCCTTGCTCATCACTGGTAAAACCGAGCTCTGTTGCGTGCTGGCGCTCAGGCAGCACTTGTTTGTTGATAGCGCTTTGCGCTCCATGAGCATAAGGGACGGTTTTCCCTGCTAGCACAGCTTTTACGACGCCGATTTTCTTCATGTAACCTCCTTATTATTTGAATGAGAGATAAAGTGTTTACCTTCATTCGCGATGCGGAGCATGATAGCCTAGTGAACTTGTGTCGGAATAGGGATGAAAAGACAATCAACAATGCTAACTCGCCAAATTGATTCGAAGTCAGGCGTCATGACCTCCAATGAGATGATGGCCGCGAATCCCCATTCTCCTGTTTTGGTGAAAACCATCGACATGCCAAAAGGTTACATTGATGCGCTGCATCAACACACTTGGCATCAAATCATCTTTCCTATCAAAGGGTTATTGCAAACGCAAACGGAGCATTATCAGCATTTGGTTCCGCACACTTCTGCGTTATTTGTTCCTGCGGGTGTTCAACACGAGTCGATTGCTCTGAGTAACACGATCTTTGTTGGCATTTACCTTAACCCTGCGTTTGGCGCAATGTACGAGCCACAAGTGAGAACCATTGCTTTAACGCCGTTTTTAAATGAGCTTTTACAAGAGATCCGCAGACAGTGTGAAAATGAGACAAGCCATGAAGAAGTGCTGCATTTGCTGGCGGTGTTGCATGATCAAATTTTGAAAAGCAACGTGCAGACATTTCAGTTATTACTGCCACAAGACAGACGACTCAAACTGATTTTCGAGCAACTGACTGACGAGCCCGCGTTGAGCTGTTCGCTAAAAGAGTGGGGGGAGAAAATTGGGGCGTCTGAGCGCACTTTATCACGGTTGTTTGCCAAGGAATTCAACACTTCATTTCTGCTTTGGCGGCAACAAATTCGGCTGATTTACTCGCTTTCTTTGTTAGATGAATCGTTGCCAATCCAAGCCATTGCAGACCTAGTGGGTTATCAAAACGACTCCTCCTACATCAAAGCATTTAAAGCCTATTTTGATATGACGCCACAACAGTTTAGAGTGAACGGCGCATCGCGCAGGTAGAAATACAGAGCTTCGACTTCACTTAATGCTTTTGAGAAGAAGTCGCGAAACGTCCCTTTTTAATTTCAATTACATGGTATGAATAACAATGGCACCAACGATAAATACTCGAGTGAATCAATTCTGTTTTGGTCAGCCCAAAACGTCGCTGTCGTTGGAAAAAGAGCCCCTCAAACCGCTTGTTCAGGGCAAGATTCGGGTGAGGCTCGAAGCTACAAACATTAACCCAAGTGACTTGCTTTCCATTTATGGTGTTGGGCAATACCGCCGCGTTCACGTACCACCTCGCGTGCCGGGATTTGAAGCGGTTGGGCGTGTGGTGGACGTCAGTGCTGTTGGTCAAACTGGCCTTCAAGTTGGGCAAAAAGTGTTGGTGGCGATGAGTGGTACTTGGCAATACTGCATAGATGCTTCGCCTGAGAATCTTTTTCCGCTACCTGAAAGTTTGGATAACGGCTATGCCTGCCAGTTGTACATCAATGCGCTAACCGCGTGGGTTATCACCACGAAAGTGGCTAAGTTGAACAAAAGTGATGTGGTGATCATCAATGCGGCAGGGTCAGCGATCGGTAAGATATTTGCCCAGCTTGCTCATTCACTGGGTTTTACACTGATTGCTGTGACTTCAAAGCCAGACGAGTATCCATACGATACGATTCCAGTGTTGGACGCGAAGCAAGACTTACACGTGCAACTGCAAACGCGCAAACTGCCACAACCAACGGCCGCTTTGGATGCGATAGGTGGTGAGGCTGGCACGTATCTCATTCGTACCTTGAAAGAAAACGGTCAATACATCAACTACGGAACGTTGTCGTTGGCGCCTTATACGCCGGCGTTTTTTGAATCGATGAAGACCAACAACATCGACTTTAGCACCTTCTTTTTGCGGTATTGGGAAGAATCGGTAGGTAAAAGCGTGAGAAAGGCGGTATTCGCTGAAATGTTAGACCACTTTATTGCCAACGATATAAAGTTAAATGTAGCGTCTGAGCTGCCTCTAGAGGATTTTCAAACTGCGATTGAAATGGTTGAGCAACGCTCATCGGCGGTGTCAGGAAAAATCATTTTGACGCTATGAATTACAGTGAGTCTGTTGAGAAAAGGGAGGATAAAATCCTCCCTTTTTTGATGGGTTATTTGTAATGATGGGACTATTTTAGATGGAAAATTTGTTCTGTTTCGAGCGATGTCATCGTACGTACTTGACGCCAAATGTAATAAAAAATACCGAACATCATTAACATACTTGGAATTGCAATCATCGGGTAGCTGTAAAGCGTCATCTTACCCAACTCTTCATTAAAGGCAGCCGTGCCCGAAGGACTGGTCACGATCCAAGTCGCAAGGAAGTAGTTCATCGCGGATGAGAACGCAAAAGTACTCGCAAACAGATAGTTTGATGACATTAGACAACGTTCAAATGCCTCTGATTGACCGTTCTCTTTCAAGCGTTCGTTAATCAGCGATAAATTCAATACCGTGTCATTCAGTACTAACTTCTGCATCAGTGGGTAGCGGGTAAACGTTGAGCCCAAAACCGCTAAACCGATCAGGCCAGGGATCAGGGCTTCTTTCAAGGCTAACCAACGTGTATCGAGCTCTAACAAGCCAATGCCGCCAGTTAATAAAACACTGATAAAGCCAAGTGCAGAAATAAAGTTAAATTTCTTGTTCCGGACAAGGTCCATACCGCCGTAAATGATAGGAAATAGCAAAGCGACAACCAGCGCCATTGCTGTTCCTAGGTGTTCATCGCCGCTAAACTTCATCAAGATAAAGGAAGGGATGAATACGTTAAAAAGAATCTCGAATAGGGGATTCGGCTTTTTCGCCGTTGTGTTACTCATAATGTTTTACTGACTCTACTCTATGTCGGCTGTTATTGTACTTTGACGAGAAGTGTTCATCTAGTCGCGCTTGATGTAAAGCGTTAAAGCGCCGAGTTGTGTAACGACTTATGAAATAGACCGGAGCATAGCCAGTTAGTTGACATGATTGACTACTTTTTTTGTGTCTTAATCGCGCTCCCTCTGCGCAATGATCTGATTGCGTGCTCTGAATAATCGAGTCGCCACGGTGTTGTGATTAAGCTCTAATACTTGAGCAATTTCATTATGATTAAACCCGACTACGAGTTTTAAGACCAATGGCTCTCGGTATTTGGGTTCGAGAATCATCATTTGTTTTTGAAGCCAATCTTGTGCCATGTCGTGGTCACTGCCAGGGTAGGTTTTTGCCTGTATTACACACTCATCAATATCGACAAAATCGTACTGCTTTTTATCAAAGCGCCGAGCATTCTCACGACGCAAAATGGTGATGAGCCAAGGCTTCGCGGCATTGGGATCATTTAAGTTATCAAAGAATCGCCACGCTTTCAGGAAGGTGTCTTGCGCCAAATCTTCAGCAAGGTGATGATCTTTGCATAGCCAATATGCGAGACGATAGATATCTTGGTATCGCTCCTTCGTCAGTGCTTCGTATCGTTTGTGTTTTTCCATAGGATTAAGATCAGAAGTGTAGAGCTGAGCAGCAAGGTAACCTCTGAAGCTTCAAAGGTTACCTGCGGTTTCGTCCTTGCCCGCTTAAAATGGCTGGGTAGAAAAACGTGAGTATTGAAGGGCGTCTGCGACTTCTTGAGCTTTAGATTCCGAAGTCATGAGATGCAGCAATTTAAGGGCGGCTTGATAGCTAACTAGGCTGCCGTTTGAGGTGATGACACCCTCATCAACAACAAAATTCTGGTCGACCTGTACATCAACTGCTGGATAGTCTTTTTGTAATCCGCTTTCACCTCCTGCCCATGTCGTCGCTTTCTTACCGTTTAACAGGCCAGCCTCGGCCAATAGATACGCACCAGAGCAATTACTTGCCATCCAATCTGCCGCCTTTGATGTGGTTTGAATAAAGTGAATGAGATCCTTGTTTTCGATTAGCGCATCCATGTCGTAGCTGGATGTTAAAACCAGCACGTCGAGTTCCGGCTGATCGCCAATCCAAGCATCCACACCAATTTTTAATCCCTCTTCAGTGGTGATGGTTTTCTGATCAGAGACGGAAATAGTGACTACTTCATAATCGCTAAACCAAGTCAGCCGACTTGCGACGCCAAAGACCTCTAAAGGCGCAGTAACATCAGAGGTCAGTACGCCGTCGTAAACCAGAATGCCAATGCGTTTATCCGCCGCATGTGCCGTTTGAAGCATCCCAAATAATAGGACTAAGGTCGCTATTAATAGTTGTAGTGCATTCTTTAATCCATTTTTACCCATTGTTTTTTCCTCGCTAACAGAGCATCAAGTTATTGAGATTCATTATATTTGGGCTGATTGGTGATTGAAGAGCCACTTTGTCTTTATTAAAGTGAATAAAGTTCACGAATGGAGTGCACGAGTTTTATGGATAAGATACGGTCCCTACGATTTTTTATTGCCACTTTAGAAGGTGGCAGTTTTGCTGCGGCCGCCAAAGCGTATGGCACAGACCCTTCTACGGTGAGTAAGGCCATCCATCGTCTTGAAAGCGACTTGGGAATACAGCTTTTCCAACGTTCTACGCGACAGATCCGTCTGACAGAAGCCGGTCGTCGATACGCAAATACCGCTAGGTTTGTACTGGACGAACTGACGGCGTGTGAGGATTCATTGAAAAGCCACAATGATGCGCTTTCAGGACTGCTTAAGATTAATGTGCCGGTCTCTTACGGTCGCCTTTACATTCGCCCTTTATTAAAAGAGTTTTGTCGCCGCTACCCCAGCATCACGATCGATATTCATTACGATGACGCCTACGTTGATATTATTGAGCAAGGGATTGATGTGTCGATTAGATCTGGTGTCGTTCAGGACAGCCAGTTGATTGTGCGCCAGCTGAGTCCTATCGATTTTATTATTTGTGGCAGTCAGGATTACTTAGCGCGGCATGGTGTTCCGAGTGGCCCGGATGTATTCAATGACCATTCTTGGGTTCGTTTTCGTTTTAAACAAACGGGGAAACTGTTGCCGATTCGGATGCCAGAACCAGACGGTGCAAGTGAGTATAACCCCGAGAGAAATTTTATTGTAAACGACGGCGAATCCATGGCAGAGCTTTGCGCAGAAGGCTTAGGGTTAACTCAGATTCCTCACTTTATCGCGAGAGATTGGCTCAAAGCGAGGCGTTTAGTGCCGATATTTCCGAGTATGCGCCAAGCAGGAAATGGCGTGTATCTTCTCTATGCCAACCGGGAATATGTGCCCGCCCGAGTGAGGGTGTTCATCGATTTTATCACTCAAGCAATACAGGAGATGGATGAAACGCCATTCCATACGTGGGCTGAAACGTTGCCGATTTACCAACCGAACCAAGGAGATTGAAAACTTCATGTGAGTCTTTGGTTAAAACACTCCAAGCCATATGGTGCTTTTATGGGTTTTTGTTAGGTTATTGGGCGTTATTATCGACAAGCGCAGTTTGCTCTTCGTCACTCATAAAGGAAAGACAATGCCAACTAAGATCTTAGTGCCAGTTTTGGCTCTACTTCTCAGCGCATGTGGCGGCGACGGGGAGTCGTCAGCACCTGTAGACAGCGGCTCTCAAAACACAGGTTCCACATCGTCACAAGGCACATTTGCCGAGCAGATGCTCGCAGCTGTCAACAGTGCTCGCTCTACTACACAGCAGTGTGGGGCAACCACCATGCCACCTGTTGGGGCCCTGACTTGGAGCTACGATTTGGAAAGCGCGGCTTATCGACATTCGAGCGATATGGCGAACAGCGATTTCATGAGTCATACAGGCTCTGACGGCAGCACGCTGTCAGATCGAGTCAACGCAACGGGCTATGCTTGGAGCGCTATTGGTGAGAATGTCGCCGTAGGGCAAAGTTCCATTTACGCCGTCGTTAATGCTTGGTTATCGAGCGAAGGTCACTGCCTCAATATCATGAGTGCGGATTTTGATCAGATGGGCGCGTCGCTTGTCGAAAATCACTCGGCAAGCTACGGGTATTACTGGACTCAGGTTTTTGCCAAACAGCGCTAATGCGATAAAGAAACCTGATAGATAAACTAAAACGCCAGCAGTAACCATCTGCTGGCGTTTTATTATTTACGTCTCTTTTAGCTTGTCAGGTTACGAAGTTTTGGATCATCCGTCAGGTATTCAACGAATTCGATCTCAAAACCTGCAGGGTCAACAAAATACACATTCTTGCGATATGGCTCATCAGCCCCAGGTTGGGCAATCGGATAACCTGCATTGGTCAGTCTTTTTATGATGGCATCGACGTTGTTGGTCACATAAGCAAAATGCGCTAGCCCTACTTGGTGGCCGCCCAACTCGCGGTTCTCTCCTTCACCGTGGTCACTCATCGCAATGTATTGATACTCGTCGCCAAAATGTAGCCAGTTTCTTGGCTTACCACTCCATTCGCCTTTCCCCTCATCACGCACGTACCAATGTGGAAATGCAGTTTGATAAAACTTCAGCATTTCAGGGATGTTTTTCACGACTAAATTAATATGTTCTAGTTGGATCATGATGTGCTCCTTTTTGTCATTTCCTAGCCAACGATGAACATGCTAAAACCTCAAGTTAAGTCGAGGTAAAGGGCTTTTTTAAAATTTTTTAGGGTTGATGTCTTTGGAGCTTGGTACATGGAGAGATTCGGTGGGGTGGTACTTTGAATCTATGAGTTGGGTTAGGTGCTTGCAACCCTCTTTCATCTTTTGTTTGTTCGTGCTAATCATTTTCGAGCGAGTTTGTGATGAGTAGATTCCCAGTCTCACCTAGGTTCGCGGAAATGACGTGAAGAGAGCGCTAAACGAACAGCGTCATTCTGAATGAGCCTAAGCGAGTATTCAGAATCTATTTGCAGCGCGTTTTGATACTGGTGGTGTGAATTGAATTATCCGCGATTGTAGAACTTGCCACCTTGAGCTCGGAGTGTTGAGATCTTTAGAGTTTGATACAAGCGAAGGTTAGGTGGGGTTGGTGGTTTGAGGCTGAGAGGAGGAGCATGTTCATGAATTCTCTAACCGTTGATGCTTCACGTTTATGTGTGTGAATTTCTTTCGTTCAAGCTTACTGTGAGTAGATTCCCAGTCTCACCTAGGTTCGCGGGAATGACGCGAAGAGAGCGCTACACGAACAGCGTCATTCTGAAGGAGCCTAAGCGAGTATTCAGAATCTATTTGCAGCGCGTTTTGATGCTGGTGGTGTGAATTGAATTATCCGTGACTGTAGAACTTGCCACCTTAAGCACGGAGTGCTGGGGGATGTACTTACACCCCTCCCCAAAAACCAAAAAAGCCAGCAGTTAATAGTTAATATCTGCTGGCAAAGTCTTTGGGCTTTTAGGTTTTTTGATTTTATTTCTTGTTACTCATCGCTGTCACGGTGCCCCGATTGGTTTTCCGGGGAAGAAAACACCGCACCGTGCGCTTTGTGCTCAAGAAATTGGAGATTAACCTTGCTTACGGATTAGGTAGTCAAACGCGCCTAAGCTTGCTTTTGCACCTTCACCCATCGCAATGATGATCTGTTTGTAAGGAACCGTCGTTGCGTCACCCGCTGCGAAGACACCTTCTAGGCTGGTTTCACCACGGCTACCAACTTCAATTTCGCCGCGCTCAGAAAGCGCTACTTCTGAATCTTTCAGCCATTCTGTGTTTGGTACTAGACCGATTTGGACAAAGATACCTGACAGTTCAATCTCTTTGATTTCATCTGTGTTGCGGTCTTTGTACTTCAAGCTTGTTACGCGAGTACCGTCGCCCACAACTTCAGTAGTTTGCGCCATCGTGATGATGTCTACGTTTGGTAGTGAGTTCGCTTTGTCGATAAGCACTTGGTCTGCGCGAAGTACGTCTGCGAATTCAAGAACCGTTACGTGTTCTACGATACCAGCAAGGTCGATAGCTGCTTCGATGCCTGAGTTACCACCACCGATAACCGCAGTTTTCTTACCTTTGAACAGTGGACCATCACAGTGTGGGCAGTACGCGACGCCTTTGTTGCGGTACTCTTGCTCACCCGGAACGTTCATTTCACGCCAGCGTGCACCAGGGCTAAGGATGACACTCTTACTTTTCAGCGTTGCGCCGCTTTCAAGTTGGATATGAATCAAGCCATCATCTGTGTGCGCTGCGCCCATCAGTTTTTGCGCTTGTTGCTCAGTCACGACGTCTACGTCATATTCTTTTAGGTGCTCTGCTAGGTCAGTCGCCAGTTTTGGACCTTCAGTACGTTTTACCGAGATAAAGTTCTCGATTGCCATGGTGTCCATCACCTGACCACCGAAGCGTTTAGCGACAACTCCAGTGCGAATACCTTTACGCGCTGCGTATAGTGCTGCTGCACTACCACCAGGGCCACCGCCGACAACTAGCACGTCGTATGGGTCTTTTTCGCTCAGTGCTTTGGCTGCTTTCTCGCTCGCGCCGTCATCCACTTTGTTTAGGATTTCAGTCAGAGACATACGACCTTGGCCGAATAGCTCACCGTTCACGAATACGCTTGGTACGGCCATGATGTCGCGTTGTTTCACTTCATCTTGGAAGAGTGCACCGTCGATCATGGTTGCTTTCACTTTCGGGTTGATTGCCGCCATCATGTTGAACGCTTGAACGACGTCTGGACAGTTTTGGCACGACAGTGAAATGAACACTTCAACTTCCAACTCTTTATCTAGCGCTGCGATTTGTTCAATCACTTCCGGCTCTAGTTTGATTGGGTGACCACCAGAGTGCAGCAATGCCAATACCAGAGAGGTAAATTCGTGACCCATTGGTAGGCCAGCAAAGCGAAGTGCTGTGCCTTTTACTGGGTTGGTCACCGTCATCACTGGTTTACGTGCGCTTGCGTTGTCGTCACGTTCAACGGTGATAAAGTCGCTCATCTCTGCGATTTGGTTCGCCAGAGACAGAATGTCATTCGATGCTTTGCTTTCATCTAGACTAACCACTAGACGAACGTCTTCTTTTACATTAGCCAGATATTGTTTGAGTTGTTGTTGGATCGCTTGGTCTAACATAGTTGTTGTTACCTTAAATAAACAAAAGAGTGGTTACTCTGGATAAAATCAGTAGGGAGAGAGCAAACCAGGCAGAAGGTCGTCAAGGTATCTAACCTGGAATGCTCTCTAAGTTAAGCGTCAATTAGCATGTCAAATTGAGCTTAAATTCAGTGGCTTAGATTTTGCCTACTAGGTCTAGAGAAGGAGCTAGCGTCTCTTCGCCTTCTTTCCATTTCGCTGGGCAAACTTCACCTGGGTGTGCTGCTACGTACTGAGCTGCTTTCACTTTGCGTAGTAGGTCTTCTGCGTCACGACCGATACCTTCAGCAGTGATTTCCATTGCTTGGATAGTACCTTCTGGGTCGATTAGGAACGTTGCACGGTCTGCAAGACCTTGGCCTTCACGCATCACACCGAAGTTGTTTGTGATGTTGCCTGTTTGGTCGCCAAGCATGTAGTACTGGATCTTGCCGATTGTTTCTGAGCTATCGTGCCAAGCTTTGTGAGTGAAGTGTGTGTCTGTTGATACTGAGTACACTTCAACGCCGCGTTTTTGTAGCTCTTCGTAGTGGTCTGCTAGGTCACCTAGTTCTGTCGGACATACGAATGTGAAGTCTGCTGGGTAGAAGAAGAATACAGCCCATTTGCCTAGAACATCTTGTTCTGTTACTTCAACGAATTCGCCGTTTTTGTATGCTGTAGCTGCAAATGGTTTGATCTTTGTATTAATCATTTTTACTTTCCTCAGAATGTTTTAGGGTGAGCAGTTCTTGCTTTCGGAAAGTATATTCGCATTGGAACGTGTTTAAGGAAAATCGCTTGTAACTATCCTATTGATAGTCATTTCCTATCTTTCTTAATAGGGAAAACCGATGTAAGTGAGTTTGCTTTGATAGGCTTTATTGAAGATGAAGGCCGAGTGGTAATAGAGAATACCGATGATGACCTTTAAGAGATCGTCTGGCTAAGATCGAAAGAACCTGCATCTCGGCAGGCTCTTTCTAATAGGAAGTGGGGAAGCTGATGCTTTTATTTTTTAGTTCAGATTGTCGAGCACCTTGCCGCACAACTTCTTCAGCATGATCATTTCATCCAGCTCCAACGTGATTTTACACATCATAGCGTTTGGTACTGACTTGGCTTGCTCTTTGAGGTCACGACCTTGCTCGGTTAGGTTGAGTACGCGTACGCGCTCATCGGTGTCACTGCGACCACGTTCTACATAGCCTTTTGTTTCTAATCGTTTAAGCAGCGGCGTGAGCGTGCCTGAATCCAAATGCAGTTGAGAGCCCAGTTCTTTAACACTGGCACCGTCTTTCTCCCACAACACCATCATCACTAAGTATTGCGAATAAGTCAGATCAAGTTCGTCCAGCAAAGGGCGGTAAGCTCGGATCACCGCATTTGCTGCACTATAGAGCGGGAAGCAAACTTGGTTTTCGAGTAAGAGTTTATCGTCGTTGGTCATGGTGTTGTCGGTGTAACACTGGCTCATTGGCGTTGCCTACCTGCTCACAGAGAAAGAGAGTAACAAAATAAATTGTGCACAATATAGTTGCAAACGATCTTTACTTCGATATAAGATTGCAGGCAATTAAATTGTGCGCAACTTAAGTTAAGAAGGACAATCGCATGACTACTCTATACAAAACTCAAGCTACTGCTTTGGCTGGTCGTAATGGTCAAGTAAAAACAGATGACGGTCTTCTCGATCTAGAGCTGTCATACCCGAAGGAAATGGGCGGCACAGGTGCAGCAACTAACCCTGAGCAGCTTTTCGCAGCGGGCTATTCAGCATGTTTTTCTAACGCGATTCTGCACGTAGCACGTGAAGGTAAAGTAAACCTGAAAAGTGCACCCGTAACAGCGCAAGTGGGCATTGGTCCGAACGATAACGGCGGCTTTGCACTAACAGTGAGCTTAGCGGTAGAGCTAGATATGCCACAAGAACAAGCATTAGAGCTAACGCGCATTGCACACCAAGTTTGCCCATACTCAAACGCCGTTCGTGGCAATATTGATGTTGCTGTTACAGTAAACGGCGAAGCGATCTAATCGATTTAGACATTATTTCTAATAGAAGGAAAGCCTGCGAACGTGCAGGCTTTTTTCGATTATTTGATGGCAGTGCAGAAGCTGACGTCTGCATGGTGCGTTTGTGGATCGTAGCTATGATAAAGTTCGAAGCAAGGTCGACAGTCGTTTTCAATACCAGATTCAACCACTTTGCTCATCAAATCATCCCATGCTTTAGGGTATTGGCTGAATTCGGTAATTTGCTGGCGCATCACCGCATATTGACCGCCGGGGAAGTCTTGCAGCTCAATGCCTTTTGGTACTTCGGTATCTTCTGGCACCATTAGACAGATGTCAGTACGACACTTCTCGTCTGGCGTGATTTCTGGGTTATCGTGATAAATGAAGATACAGGTATTGCCCGCCAAACCTTTCATTCCTGCCCATTGATACAAGCGACCTGATGGTTCTTCATAACCTTGGCCATAAGGGCCGTTAACGCGAATGTAAGCCAATTTTGCTTTATCAACGTTTTGCGTTTCCATATTGTTGCTCCATGTTGTGAGTTCAGAGTCAGTATATGAATCGCTTAGGGCTCGTTCGTTTCCATTCTTGCGCAGTGCGTGTCCAATCTTGCTGTTTCGCGCGAGTTCAGAAAATTGCTGGTAGTTTTTACAATCGCGAAAGGCGGTTGGTGTTACGCCATAATGCTGCTTAAACGCTTTAGCTAGGCTTTGCGAACTAGAAAAACCGTACTCTAACGCGATGTTCAGCACTGGTTGCTTTGATTTGAAAAGGTCGTCTGCTGCCGCCTCTAGCCGTAAACGTCGGATGAAGTCGGCTAATGTTTCGCCTTGTACCGCCTTAAAGGTACGGTGAAAATGATAGGGAGAGAGGTTGGCTAGCGCTGCCACTTCGAGCAAATTGAGAGGATCGTTAAAGTGCTGTTCCAGATAGCGAATAACAGGAACGAGTCGTTGGTGATAATCGACACGCATGAGAGGGGCCACCCTTGTTTGATTTGCTCAAAGCGTACCGCAACGAAGCAAGGATTCAAGGCTAGTATTGAATAAATGCGTCGTAGTCATTTATTTCTGATTGTGATGCATTCTGTTGCGGGTAGGAGATGGTTCTTAAGATGGCTTCTCAACGGTAATTGAAATCCGTTCAGAGCGCTTAATATCCCGTCAGCTCCATATAACCAGTCCCAGAATGAGAGCCCTCAATACGCACTGGACCTTCCCAATAAGGCACAGAAAGCGGCATTTTCGCGTTCGGGTTGAGAGCAGAAACGGTAAGCTCGATTTGCTGGTTAGGAATCGACACTTGCCACTCGGTTGGATACTTTCGCCCTTGGATTTCTGTTTGCTTGGTTGCCTCTAACTGAATGTCTTTTTGAGAAATGGCGATGCCAGAACCATCGTGCTGCATCAGCCTCGCGCTGGAGTAACTGGCTGATCCGGTTTTGGAATCACGCAATTGGAACACCACCAAGCTGGTGTCGTCACTCAACCTTAGAGCAAACCAGTCCCAGCCTTGTTGTGAGTCGAGTAAGAATTGCGAGCTCCACTCTCGGTCTATCCAACCTTTGCCCGACACTTGATGGGTTTTGCCGTCGATAGTGACCTCACCGGAGACATCAATAAACGGTTGGCTGTAGTAATACGAAGCCACCTGACCATCGCCACTTTTGGTACTGTAACCTTGCTCGCCTTGCTTTTGATAAGGCGCAGTGCTGGTAAGCGTCAGCGAATAGCCAAACTGTTCGGAGTTCGCCTTCAATGTGGCAGGGAAGAGGTCGGTGGTTGAAGAAGTCCACTGCCAATCATCGAGGTAAACCCGAAATGGTGAAGTGTCGACGCCAGCGAGAGAGGCTTGGTCGCGCGACCATTTTTCATCGGCGTAGTGTTTGTCCGTTGTAGTGACCGCGCTGTGCGCCATGTAGATTTGCTGCGTTTGCCACTCGGTTTTCCTCACGTCATCTTCGCCTTTTGGCGGCGCAGCAGCAAAGCGAAATTGTGTCCACTGGACGCCAAGTGGAGTGCCATCTTCATCAATTAAGTTAGCGGTTAAGTACCACCATTCATGACGAAAGTTTGGGTGCGCTTGATGATCGGTAGGAAAGGTGAGTTCAACCCCTTTTTCTACGGGTGTGAATAGGTTGCTCTCGCTTTGTGTTTCTCCACTGCCTAGCAACGTGCCCATATTTTTTTGTTGGGGATCTTCACATCCAAATAGGAACAGACTGCTTATGAGTAGAGTAAGCTTGCTTGCTAATCGAACCATCACAACACCTCGCTCTGCAAACTGGACACGACAGGCTTACTGACCAATCGCCACAGAGGAATCAAGGTTGCAATCACTGCCACGAAGATGGTGATCGCCGCAATGCTCAGCGCATCACTCCAATTCCACAGATAATTTAAGCTCCAACCAAAAGCGCGCAAGGTGACGATGTCTGTCAGCACATAACCCACCATGGCTCCTAAAGGTAGGGCGATAACCAGAGTAAAACTGACCAGAGCGACGATCTGTCCGACCACCATGGTCATTAATTTACGACGGCTGACGCCAAGTGCATACAGCCTTGCAATGGCGGCTTTACGCGCGTCGAGCAACATAAAACAAGCACTGAACAAACCAATCACGGCGACCATCAAAGTCACGCCGTTGAGTGCGCGCGTAATGGCGAAGGTCTGCGAGAAAATATCTAACGCGATGGATTTGATTTGCGCCTGATCGTAGAGTTGACTTGGATGCAGATTCAATTGCTCGCGCAGTTGGTCGTAGACGATTTGTGGGTCCCCCGAAACTTTAATACCAAGGCTTGTTGGCAGGTCGGTAAAGGCACTCTCTTGCCATAATTTGGGTGCCAATAACACTTCACCATTGGGTGAGCCATAATCGTGAAATATCGCGCCCACAAGCAGGTTCTTATTTGGAACAGCATCAAGCGTGAGCTCGCTACCCAGTGACAAACCCAGTTTGACCGCGGTTGGTTCACTGATGGCGACTAACTCACCTTGGTAAAAACGCTGCCAGAAGTTCTCCAAATACGATTTGAACACCATGGTTTGTTCTAAGGTATCTTTGTCTTTGGTGCCAAGCAAAATCGGTAAACCTTGCAGGTTATCGTCGACGTAGTATTGCTTATAGACGGTCTCAACCTTGTCGAACTGCCCTAACGCGCGCTCCACCTTGGCGATTTCTCCTTGGGCAGGACTTACGTAGATATCGGCATGTAGCCTCTGTTCTAGCCACTGTTTTAGGGTGGATTCAAAACTGCCCACCAGCGTATTCATCCCCATATTGGCTGTAACGGCGAGTAGCAGTGCCATCATGGCGAGAGAAAGCGGAGAAATCAGCTCACGCAGCTCTGCAAACAGATACTGCATCAAACCGGAAGTGGTGCGTTTTTCACACCAATTAGCTAAGACGCTGAGCGTTTTGGGTAGATACAAAGGAATCGACACCACAAGCACGCCGAGCCACGCCATGGTAAAGCGGTGATGCTCACTCAGCCATAACCCTGCGAGTGCGAGAGTCGTCAACACAGCACCTATCACGAACAATTGGTTTTCGTTAGAAGCTTCAGGTGCTTGATAAAATCCACCATGAGAGGAGAGCGGCTGGCGCACTCGCTGTTTAAAGTGCTGCCAACACGCCAACAGGGTTGCGGCTAACGTGAGCAGCAGGGCTTGCGCCCACCATTGCCACTGCCAAGTGCCGGGCAGTAGTGTCGCGCCGTAAAGTTGTTCTAAAGTCAGTGCTACGGTCGGATGTAGCCAATGGCTAAGCTGCATGCCCAACACAAAACCGAGGGAAGCGCCGATGGTAACGAGGATAGTGAGTTCAACTAACAGCGCAGAGAACACAATGCTCGGCGCAACACCCGCCTGTTGAATCTGCACTAACAGCCGATTGCGTTTCAGCAAGCTGTACTTTACGCCGTTGTAAGCGATGAACAGCCCGACTAAAAAGGCAAGTAAGCTCATTGCTGTGAGATTGAGGTGAAAGCTGTCGGTCAGCGAACCAAGGTCTGTACTTTGATTATTGGAAATCCATTGTCCTTGCTCACCAATGATGCTTTGCCAATTTGCTTGCGTGTCTTTATGCCCTTTATCACCCGAATGGAAAACCGCAATGTAACTGAGCTGTCCTTGTTTATTGAGCAGTTGCTGGGCGAAGCCTATGTCCATCAACATTCGGCTACCTAACTGCCAATCATCGGGTAATACCACCACTTGGGTTGGAATGTCGTCTAAAGTTAGGGTTTCTACCTCTCCTAAGTTTTGATGTTGAGATTGGCTCATCATCACGATCGGCTTGCCAGCCAAAAGCTCTGGTAAAGGTAAAGCACTGTCGAACAAAGATACGTTCTGCTGGTTTTCTGATGAATAGCGAGAACGTGAAGAGATGGCGGCAATCAACTCGCTACCTTGTACTGACCAGCGACGCCCTTGTTCGTCTCTCACTCTCCCTTCGATTATAGGTAGCGCTGCACTGAGTCCGTTTTGTCTAAGGGTGAAGTAGAGCGATTCGGGCAGATAGTTTTGCCCTGCTGGTGGAATAATTAAGTTCTGAGCTTGTGCGCTAAGCTGCTCGGTAGACTCAGCATAACTGCGCTTGGCATTGAGGTTGATGGCTTGCACCGCAACAAACAAGGTCACAGCCAGCACAATACCGATCAGAATCGCGGCGGCTTGCAGTGGTGCCTGCCGATAGTGCGCCGCAAACAGATTCAGGGCGAGTCGAGTATGAGTGAATCTGGTGTTTGGTTGCTTAGCTTGCTTCATGATGTTGCTCATTTACATCGCTCTGATTTTGCGTCAGTCCGCTTTGCAAACGACCATCCTTCAAACGCCCATCTTTTAAACGTAATTGGGTTTGCATGAACTCGGCACACTCAGGGCTGTGGGTCACCAAGAGCACAGCGGTATTGCCTTGGGTGGTGATTTCATTCAACAGTTTCATCACTTCTAAGCCCGCTTTTTGGTCAAGGTTTCCTGTGGGTTCATCGGCAAGCAGAAGTTTGGGTTTGTGGGCAAGTGCACGGGCAATCGCGACGCGTTGTTGTTGACCGCCTGAAAGAGCAGAAATATGCCTGTCGAGAAGCTGGCTGATGCCTAACGTTTCGACCAGATAATCGCACCAGTCATTCCATTTCTGTTGATTCAAATTGAGAGGAAAGGCGATGTTTTTCTTTACGTTAAGAGGTGTTAAGAGGTTGAATTGCTGAAAAATAACCCCGAGTTTTTGATGGCGGAAGCGGCTCCATTGTGGGTCTTTCCAAGCCACCGTGTTATCGCCATCTAACCACAACTCACCTTCGGAAAGCGGCTCAAAGCCAGCGATGACATTGAGTAAGGTACTTTTGCCGCTACCACTGGCGCCCGTCAGCGCAACACTCGCTCCTGTGTTCAACGTAAAGTCGACGCCTTCCAACACGCGATGTGTCTCTTTGCCATCGACAAAGCTTTTGCTGGCGTGTTTGAGTGTGACAAGTGGGCTTTCCATTTCCTCTCCCTACAATCAAAAGGTGTCGTTTCTTTTGGCAATGGCTATTGCAGTTCGTTCTTTAGAAACTTTAGACAACAATCAGATAAAAACAGCGATTTACATCGATTTCTTAATAACTTGTACTGAAAAGAAGAGGGAAGAGATTAAATGAGGAAGGGATATGACAGGCATTAAAAAAGCCCGAGTAAGACTCGAGCTTTCAAAGAAATTCAGCTTGGTCAGCTTACACGTAGTACGCTTCAACTTCGCCTTTAAGCTTGATTAGCATTGGGTTACCGAAACGGTCTTTTGCTTTAGGAGAAGCAATTTTTACCCAACCTTCGCTGATGCAGTATTCTTCTACGTCAGTACGCTCTTGGCCGTTGATACGAATACCGATTTGGTGCTCGAAGCATTCTTTGATGAAGAATGGGCTACGTGGGTTACCCGCTAGGCGATCTGGTAGAGCTGGTTTAGCTGTATCTGTCATGTTTGTGACCTAAATTCCGTAAAAAGTGCGCCATTGTAGTCAGTGCACAGTGAGTGTTCAAGATATGTTGAGAGACTTAATACTAAAGCCTTTTGAAATAATGCAAAGTTTCCCGCTTTCAAAGTGTGGAATAAAAACACGGTCTCGTTGCTCAAAGGTGTTTTGCTCTCGAAACTTCTCCTGCCACCCCTTATTTGGTTTTGAATCATGACTATACTCATTACTGGCAGTTCTAACCTTATTCATACAACTTAATGTCTCAGGGCAGGCCACTAGTCGAGAAACGATTAACAAGGAAGGGTGAATGGAAACTGTTGAACAGGTTAATAAACGTCATTTATCGGATAGAGATACTACCTCTAGCACTTCTATTTTTCTTTGTATTCTAATCGTAGTAGCTGTAATCGCTCGGTTTTTTGTTGCGTTTAATTACGAAGTAAATTGGGACGAGTTTTATTACCTATCTTTTGTGCATCGGTTTATTAACGGCGAGGTGATTAATAGTTTCCAAACCTTTCACATTCACTTCTTTACTTGGCTGAGTGGTGTATCAGATAACGATGTTGACCAGATCATTGTGGCGAGAGTCGTTATGGTGTTCTTTCAATTACTCACGGGATTTTATCTATACAAGTTATGTCGATTGTACTGCAACAAATCGGCGGCACTTTTTGCGGTGCTTGCCTATTTTTCTTTTGTTTATAATGTTCGTATGGGGGCCAGTTTTCGTACTGATCCTATCGCGACATGTATGATTATGGCGGCGCTGTATTATGTGTTTAGTACAACATTTTCTTGGCGTGTATCCATTCTTGCTGGTGTCCTTACGGCTGTCGCCTTGCTCGTCACTTTAAAGACCGCTCTGTATATCCCGACTTTTATAGGCATAGTTTTAACCTCGCTTTATTGGTCGCGAAATCGTAAGCGTTATTTTAGGCAAGTTCTCATGTATGGAGTCGCAATACTGGTTGCCTTTGCGATGCTATACAGTTGGCATTACTTCTCTATACATGGAGCGAGTTCGGTTGGTGATGCAGGAACGATGTTCGGTGCTGCGGATAAGACACTAAACCAGCGCGAGCTTTTTCCTCGATTGTTTTACTTTGTTCATTCAGTTTCGACGAACTCATGGTATTGGTTAGCTCTTTTCATTGGTATTGGTACTGCTGTTTATGCGTGTTTTTCGCAAAAGCTATTAAGCCGGGAGTCATCGATTAAGTTTTTGTGCCTAAGTTTATTACTCTTCACTTTGCTCTTTTATCGCAACGCTTTCCCATACTATTACGCTTTTATGCTTGCTCCAGTGAGTGCTTTGTTTGCTGTGGCTTGGGTTGGTATCCAGAATTTCACTAACGCAAGAGTTGCACAATTTTTTAATTTTATTGTTCCCTGCTTGTTTGCGGTATCCATTGTGGTGAATGGTTTTGTTTTACCGATAAAAAGCAACTTGGCCTACCAGCGTCAGTTTCTTGATGAAGTACATAAAATCTTTCCTCAGCCTGTTGCTTATATTGATCGATGCTCCATGGTTCCGACTTTTTCAAAACAAGGTTTTTTCATGAGTACGTGGGGTTACGAAGATTATATTGCGAGAAACATCCCCGTTATTCGCAATGCAATAGAGCAAGACAATCCGGCTTTTGTACTGGTTAATTCGCACTATTTAGATGTGTTTGGCCCTGACAAAACCGATAAAGGGCTATTAAGGCAAGATATTCAAGCGTTAAGGCAGAACTACATTCATCATTGGTCGCATCTGTATGTTGCAGGAAAGACGTTTGAACTGACGCCCAACTCTCTTAGTCGGGAAGTTAAGGTCAACATCGAGGGCGTATATACGCTTGAAGCTAGCAATAGTCTTCTGATTAATGGCAAGGTTTGGTTGGCAGGTCAAGCACGGTACTTGGCGCGGGGGGTCTATGAATTAGTGTCGAAAGAGCCAGGTAAAGTCGTTCTGCGTTGGGGAGATAACCTGTACCGACCTCGCAATCTTGAAGAGAAGCAGAGGTTATTTACCGGCTTCTAATACGCACAGTAATGTTGATTCAGAACATGAGGAGCAAGCATGAAGTTAATTGTTCAAATTCCGTGCTTTAACGAAGCGGACAATATTGCTGATGTTATTCGCTCAATACCAAAGCGCGTTGATGGTATCGCTAAGATAGAGGTTCTAATCATCGATGATGGTTCTACGGATGGTACTTCAGAAGTCGCACGCAAGTGTGGTGTTGAGCACATTATTACTAACCAGGGCAATAAGGGGCTTGCTTACTCATTTCGAAGAGGGATTGAGGAGTGCCTTCGTCTTCATGCTGATATCATTGTGAACACCGATGGCGATAATCAATATAATGGGGCCGATATTCCGCACTTGGTTAAGCCTATTATCGAGCACAAAGCAGAAATTGTTGTTGGTGACCGAGGAGGGTATAGCAATACACATTTCTCTGTATTTAAACGATGTTTACAAGTGTCGGGGAGCTTTATTATTGCCAAAGCGACGGGATTGGATGTTAAAGATGCTGTGAGTGGTTTTCGCGCAATATCGAGAAGTGCGGCACAACAACTTAATATCGTATCGGATTTTAGCTACACAATAGAAATGTTGATTCAAGCAAGTGCAAAAAGGATTGGTGTGGTTTCGGTGCCAATCCGAACTAATGAAAAAACGCGAGAGTCCCGTCTGTTTAAGAGCATTCCGCAGTTTCTAAAAATGTCGCTCTCTACCTTGGTCAGGGTTTATACCATGTATCGACCTCTGCAAGTGTTTTTGTTTATTGGCTCGGTGGCGATGATTTGTGGTGTGATTCCCATTATGCGATTCCTGTATTTCTTTTTAAATGGAGCGGGAGATGGCCATATTCAGTCATTGGTCTTGGGGTCAACGCTACTTATCTTGGGTTTCATCACTTTATTGATGGGGTTGGTGGCCGATCTAATAGGGTTCAATCGAAAGCTGACCGAAAAAATATTGCACCGAATTGAGGTATTGGAAGAAAAGCTGGAGCATCAGGAAAAGTTGCCCACTTATCAGTTTGAAACCAAGCGAAAACGATCTGGAGAGTAATAGCGAGTTACCTCGATACTTTAAAGAAGTGAGTTATTTGATACGGCTTGCTTAGGCCTAAATAAACTCGAGATAGCGAAGAACAACATATCCCCTAGAACCGTGACGATTCTGGAAACAAGGACGGCAACTAAGAGTGTATCTTCAATACTCGGCGAATCTAGAAGTGTGATTAAAACAGCCTCTCGGACACCCAACCCTGCAGGAGAACCTGGGGTGGCAAACCCTATTAACCATGCGATGATGAAGTAACAAGATGTTTGTAAAAATGTCTCTAAAGTTGGAGTTAGATTGTCGTTTAGCGTAAAAAATATGAGTGAGAAAATGCCGCCCGATACCAAAAAAAAGCAGAGATAAAGCCCACAAGCTTTTAGGTAATTGCGACTGGCTATCAAGCTTAATATTGATCCGGTGATCACGATAAGTCCAGCGAATAAAGTCATCTCGTACCCCATTAAACTAGGGAAGTACTCATTCAGCAGAAAGACGCCGAACGAACCAGCCGCAATACCCATCAACCCTATTTCCCATAAGGTCGATTTCAGTAATACATTATTCTTAATTCCGTGTTGTACGCCAATTACTTGTCGGCTAGCGAATTGGAAAATGTTTCCAGGTAGATACTTAGCAATTTGAGATCCGCCAAACACCCAAATGGCAGTTGATGCAGACAAAGTATATTCACTGTTCGCGACTAAAAGTCGCCACGCCATAGAAAGAACATAATTGCCAAAGGCGTAGAGGCCTATGCAAAAAATAAATACCAGATAGGAGTAAGAGGGAATATCCTGAATATTCAGTTGCTGCGAGTATGTAGAGAGCTTGATTAATACAAAGGCGATGGAAAAAATAGTAATGATTCGCCCAACCCAACTTAATATGAATTTACTCTTATTATGTTTCATGATTCACACGCTGGCATAAAACCATGGTCCAAGGAATGGGAGAGCGTACTTCGAGAATCTCAAAGTGTTGATTGAGCAAAGTCAGAAAGGCATTCTTGGACCAGTGTTGGATATGTCCGGGAGTATTGCCCCAACTGTTTAAATATTTACCTCTTGCCATGTTTAACGCACACCACAACGGCTCTCTTGGCACACTAAAAATGTAATAGTCAGTATCGAGATCTTGCAATGTTGCTAGTGCTTGCTCGGGATGCTCTAGGTGTTCCAAGACCTCACAACAAACAACAAGGTCAGCAGAATCAGTCTTTCTAGCAACGTCATACACACTTTTTTGTTCAAACAAAATGTCTTCCAAGTTGTGTGCTTGGGCATTGTCTCTTGCTAGTTGAATCACTTGTTGGGAGAAGTCACTCCCTTTCACACGGATCCCTTGTTGATGCCATTTAAGTGCCCAGACTCCTTCTCCGCAGCCGATTTCGTGTATCGACTTTGGTGTGACCATATCAACCAGTTGCGATAAATGATGATCGAAATTGCTCATCATTTTTCTGGCGATGGGGTTCTGAGTATTGTATTTGTCGTAATAGTTTCCGACAGGGATCCCCTGCTCTTCGATACCTTTAGATATTTTCATGGCGTACTCAAATAAATTATCTCAAATGGCCAGGAAGTTCTTCTATTGATGAACTATGTTCTTCAGCCAACCATCTGACTTACAAAGCGTTACGCTTCCCTCTAGTAGAGTGTAGGATAATTTAGTGTTTTGTTTGCCTCGTTAGAAAAATTCTACAACCCCTTTAAATACTGCGCGTTGGCTGTTGGTTGAATCATGGCATTCAGCGTTTGGACGGTTTGTTCGCTGTGTTCTTCAAGTAGAGCTAAGAACGCGTCAATCAACTCAGGTTTGCTTGCTGAGACTTTCGTCTCGGTCTGGATATCACGCAGATCGATCAACACATCGGTAAACAATTGCGGCAGATCGTGCAGCACTTGCAGGTTTAAGATGTTGTGTTCGCTGTAGATCGAATTGTGGCTGCCTTTTTGTTTTTGCACCACATACGGATTGTCTTTTAAGTTGATGATAGACGTACGTTTATCACAGCGTTTCAAACAACCTTTGTTGACCTTAATCTTGCGGCATCCTTCGGTTTGTTGGAACAAACATTGGCGGCTCGTGAGTAGGGTATTTGGATGATAAATGCTGTAGAAGCAGCGCATGTTTTGCGGGCGCTTTATCTGGCGCATCTGCTTCATATTCAGCTCGTTAGAAATAAACGCGCCACTTGCCGCGAACTCGTCTTGAAGGCATTTAAACGCGTATGAGTTCACCGTGTTCATTTGTGGGCCTGCCACCCAGCCTAAGCTGAGCTCTTTTGCGATCATGCTGACGCCTGAGTTGTTGGTGATCGACAACTCAGGTTGGATGGTTTCCAAAAATACGCGCGCGGCTTGGTAGTTTTCGCCAATCAAAATGGCAGGGAACCAAGGTTTGAGCATTGGGTTGGCTTGGAACAATTCTATCATCGCGCTCAGTTCGCCAGACAATCCCATTGGCAATTGATAGTAAACATCAATGTCGTGGTATTCGCACAGCATGGCTTCTTGTGCTGACGAGATCAGAACCGATAATTTTGGCGCACCTTGGCGAGGTTCTGGTTGAGGTAACGCTGGCAGAGTTGGCACATCAATCGACCCTTTCAAGCTGCTGCCGGATACTTGTGTCGAAGTGACATCGAACGACTTAGTTTGCTCTGCCACTTTCTCAATGATCGCGGTTTTATCGTCGTAGAGCTTTTTCTTCACGCCTTGTACATCATTGGCGGATTCACATTTGTAGATCTTCGAGAAGTGTTTGACGGCGTGATCGCGAGGGTTGTCGATATACATCGCTTTACCAAAGTCGCCTTGCAAAAATGCGTTGGAGAAATCGCGGTTAAATACCGTGTACAACTCAGTGGTATCATTCGACAACTCGACACCATCGCAGAAGCGATCTATTTGCTTACGCCAATTGTCGACCACGGTATAGACGTAGTGCGATTTCTTGATTCGTCCTTCCACTTTTAATGAATACACGCCAGCATCGGCAAGCGCTTTCAAGTCCCCAAAGGCGGAATTGTCTTTCATATTGAGTGGGTAGTTGTTGCCCGTTTTGGTCGTTTCGTACTGTTCGCGACAAGGTTGGCTGCAGCGTCCACGGTTACCTGATGCACCATTGCGAGCGGAACTGATATAGCAAATTCCGGAGAATCCGATGCAGTATGAGCCGTGGACAAACACTTCCATCATTACGTTGTGCTCGCGACCAAATTGCGCCAGATGTTTTATTTCATCGATGTTAAGTTCGCGAGATAAGTTTACTCGGCTTGCGGTGAGCTGGTTGAGAAAGAGGATCTGGCCTTCGTTATGCGTGTTCAGTTGCGTTGAAGCGTGCACATCCAAATCGGGGAAGTGATGTTTGAGAATGTAGGCCAGACCGAGATCTTGCACGATCACGCCATCGATTTTGGTGGTGTTCAGTTGGCTGAGTAAGCGAACAATCGCTGGAATTTCACTTTCTAAAATCAGCACATTCAACGTTAGGAAAATCTTACAGCTGTGCTGGTGGGCTAACGTTAACACGCCATTTAAGTTATCTAAGGTGAGGTTGGTCGCTCGGTTACGAGCATTGAAGCGGTCGAGCCCACAGTAAATTGCATCGGCGCCAGCGGCAATGGCGGCTTTGATGGAATCTAAATCACCACCGGGTGCTAATAACTCAAATTGATCGCGTGTCACTACTTTTCTCTGTCTTACTAAAATAGGCTGCAAATGTTACGTATTTCACGCTTTTGATGCTCAGCTAGTTAATGCTTTATTAATCTGAATCAATTAATCCGTGTTACACGGTCGACTCTTGAGTGGGTAGAGTGCAGTTCGCGATAGCGGAATCTGACTTCTATAGTTTTCCTACACTTGGTTTTTCTATATTTAGTTTTCGACTCAGAGAGAGGAAGGGACGACAAATGAAAAAAGTAATCATCGGGTTGGTCGTGGCGTTGACGTCATTGAGTGCGTTAGCTGGTGAGGGTGTGGTAACCGTTGCGAGCACGCATTCAGCAAAAGATACGGCGGATAAATTTGTCGCTATCGCGCAAGAAAAAGGGTTGAACGTCTTTGCGCGCATTAACCATCAAGAGAATGCCACGAAAGTCGATATGACGTTGCGACCAACCGAAGTTATCGTGTTTGGAAACCCTAAAGTGGGCACGCCACTGATGATCTGTGCGCAGGAAGTGGCGCTCGATTTACCCCAAAAAGTGTTGGTGTATGAAGATGATGAAGGCAAAACGTGGTTAGCTTACAACGATCCGATGTATTTAAAACAGCGCCATCATATTGAAGGCTGCGACGAGGTATTGAACAAAATCAGCGGCGTGCTGGGCAATTTAACCAACGCGGCGGCGAAGTAGGACTGGTTATTGGCTTCGCTTTTTTTACTCCGAAAACGAAAAAGCCAACCTCACAAGGAGGTTGGCAAATCTTACCTAGATTGGGGGAGGTAAGATCAGGAGGTGGCGAGTACGCTGTGCACCTCTGACTTAATTGAGTCAGACTGCGTACCGAAAATCGCTTGTAAACTGTCGCCAATCACTAACACATCTCGCGCGCCGAGCGCTTTTAGCTTAGCAACATCAACGTTGGCAATGTCTTTTACTGAGACACGCAGACGGGTGATACACGCATCGACTGACTTAATATTGGCTTTGCCGCCCAATGCAGCCACTACATCCACCGCAATTTCATCAGGTTGTCCGGCAATCTTCACTTCTGCAATGTCAGTTTCGCGACCCGGCGTTTTCAGATCCAACTTTACAATTAGGAAACGGAACAAGCCGTAGTACAGCGTCGCCCAGATTGGACCGATGATGATGAACATCCACGCGTTGGTCGACATTGGGTAGTAAAGGAAGAACTGGATCGCACCGTGCGCAAAGTCCGTACTGTGTTTGATTTCCAAAAATGCGGTGATTGCAAACGCGATACCAGTTAGGAAAATATGGATCACGTACAGCACTGGCGCGACGAATAGGAAGGTAAATTCGATTGGCTCTGTGATACCAGTCAACCAAGAGGTCAACGCCGCAGACATCATCAAACCGCCGACGATTTTCTTACGCTCTGGAGACGCGCAGTGGTAAATCGCCAGTGCCGCTGCTGGGAGCGCCCACATGGAGTACATAAAGCCACCAGACAGATAACCCGCGGTTTTATCGCCTGCGAAGAAGCGAGTGAGCTCACCAGTAAACTCTTTGCCTGTTTCTGGGTCTACATAGCTGCCGACTTCAAAGAAGAACGGCGCATTCCAGATGTGATGCAAACCAACCGGGAGTAATGAACGTTCGCCCGCGCCATAAACCGCCCACGCGAGTACAGGGTTTTGGTACGCTGCCCAATGAGAGAATGCATCAAGAAGTTGTCCGACAGGTGGCCATGCAAACGCGAGAATCGCACCAACGACGATCGCCGATAGACCGGTGACAATGGGCACAAATCGCTTACCCGCGAAAAAGCCCAAATATTCCGGCAGTTTGATGTTGTAGAAGCGGTTGTACATGATTGCCGCGACCGCACCGATAAAGATGCCGCCAAACACCCCGGTTTGTAGCGTCTCAACGCTCATGATGGTGGCGTCAGTTTCTAGGCCGCGCAGACCAGTCACGATACCGAGCGATGCGTTCATAATAATTAGGCCAACTAAGCCAGCGAGCGCAGCCGCACCGTCATTGCCTTTTGATAACCCGAGCGCCACTCCGACCGCAAACATCAACTGCATGTTGCCGAACACGCCTTCACCGGCGGCGAGCATCACTTTGTTGACCGCGTCTGGAATAAACGCAAAACCCGCGTTACCAATACCCAGCATCAAGCCGGCTACCGGTAACACCGCCACAGGCAGCATCAACGACCGCCCTATTTTTTGTAGTTGTCCAAATATACTTGCAAACATGGTTTCCTCCTGACGAATGCCAGTGTTGTAGGGCCTGATTCCTTCAGGTCATGTTGTTTCACGTAAGGTCAGGATGATCATAGCGAGCAAGGCGGCGCCTAAGGTTACAAAAGGCAATCAGTTTGTAAGTGGCCGCTTACAAATCTCTTACACCGAGAAGTGAAAATTGTAATCGGCTCGATTGTGCATGGGCGTATAAGAATGCATCATATTGGCCAGCGCCAAACTCAGGGGCAGGCACAGGGAAAGTAGGATGGAAAACAAGCAGATACTGGTCGTCGATGACAACCTCGACCTTCGCGAAGCGTTGTCGGATTACCTTGGCCGCGCAGGGTTTGAAGTGCTTTGCGCGGAAAACGGCGGCGTGATGTGGCAACTGCTCAACGATCACCATCCCGATTTGATCATCCTCGATATTATGATGCCCGGTGAAGACGGCTTTACCCTGTGCCAGAAACTGCGCAAAAATTCCGATATCCCGATCATCATGCTGACCGCCGTCACTGAAGAAGCCGACCGAGTCGCAGGGCTCGAAATGGGCGCTGATGACTACATCACCAAATCATTCAGTCCGCGTGAACTGCTCGCGCGCATCAAAACGATTCTGAGACGCAGCCAAACGACCGCCAATAGCAAACTGACGCGTAAAGTGCGTTTTGACGATTGGTTGTTAGATACCGTAACCCGGCAACTGACCCACGTTGCTCGCCGCGAAGTTAAGCAACTTAGTGGCGCGGATTTGTCGCTGCTCGGTTTGTTCGTCAACCACGCGCAATCAATATTGTCTCGCGATGACATTGCGCGCGAGATCTGGGGACGCGATGCCGACCCGTTTGAACGCGGCATTGACGTGCAGATCAGCCGCTTGCGTCATCACCTTGAAGATAAAGACCGCTCGCTGATCCTAACGGTGCGCAATAAAGGCTACATGCTGACCACGGACGTGCATTATGAGAATTAAACGCTGGACGGGCTCACTGGTCGTTCGTACCAGTGTGTTCTTGTTGCTGGTGATCATTCTGGCGCAGGTATTATCCGGGATTATCTGGTATCAACACGCCAGCGAACGCGATAAAGAAGGCCTGACCACCACAGTCAAAAGCTTAGCGCTGAGCGCTTCTTCCACCATCGCCTTCTTTCAAACCCTTCCTTCGGAATACCGCCACTTGGTGCTCAATCAACTACGCAATATGGGCGGCACACGCTTTTTCGTCTCACTCAACAATCACCAGATTGACGTCGACCCGCTGCCGGAGAGCGAACGCAAAACGTTGGTCATCAACCAAGTTCGCGAGGTATTAGAAAGCGAGCTGAGCGGCATTCCTAATATCGAGGTGGAGTTCACCCAGCGCGACAAACTCAAAGTATTCAACAACGAGCTACCTATCGACGAACTGCCGCTATTGTGGGCGCATTATTCGCTTTCGTTTGGTGACCTCAATCCACCCATTCTGGTGATGCAGGTCGAAGTCGCGCAGAACGAATGGTTTTATCTCGCGGCGGTGCTACCCGCGCCTTACATCAACCTAGAGACTAACTATTTTGAGCTGCGCCAATGGCTGACACTATTGCTATCCGCGCTAATGTTGTTGCTGTGCACCTGGTTTATCGTTCGCAAAGAGATTCAACCCATTCGAGAGCTGGCAAAAGCCGCAACCCTGATGTCGAGCCGATTAGACGTGCCCGAAGTTTTTGAACGAGGCAGTAACGAACTGAAAGCGGCGGTACGTGCGTTTAATAAAATGAACCGACGCATCGACAGCCACATTAAAGACCGCGAGATGCTGTTCAGTGCCATTTCACACGATCTGAAAACGCCGATTGCTTGCCTAAAACTACGGGCGGAAATGCTGGATGACGACGCCGACCGAGAACGCTTTATCCGCCTGAGTAACGACCTAGATTTGATGGTTAAAGGCGCATTGCAATGCATTAAAGAGACCGATATCCACGAGGAAATCGAGCCGATCAATTTCACCCAACTGATTCAGCACATTTCCGCCAATATCGCCGATGCGCCGGACACAATTCGCATCCACGGTGAAATCCGCACCCACTTTGCTGGTAAACCGTTAGCGATTAAGCGCTGCATTCAGAATCTGGTCGATAACGCGCTCAAATACGGCAATCAAGCAGATATTACGCTGAGTGAAAGCCCAGAGTCGATCCAGATTGAAATTGAAGATCACGGTGGCGGTGTTGACGATTTATTACTTGAAAAGCTCTGCCAGCCATACTTCCGCGCTAGCAACGATAAAGAAGGCAGTGGGCTGGGGTTAACCATTTCACAGAGCATTGCAAAGGCTCATGGCGGCAACTTGTTGCTGAGCCATTCTCAGTTTGGCGGCCTCTGCGCCACGCTGACTTTCCCGAGAGACTGACTATGAACAAACTGGCATTCTTGTTCCCACTGTTGCTCGCCCCTTGCGTCGCTCACGCTGAGTCGCCACAAGGGGTAGAGTTTTTACATTGGTGGACTTCTGACGGCGAACAGCAAGCGCTGCAAACACTTAAAGCTCAGCTAAAACGGCACGATATAGAGCTGCTGCAAAGCCCGGTGTTAGGCGGTGGTGGCGACAGCGCGATGACGGTACTGCAAGCTCGCGCGCTGGCGGGCAATCCACCGAGCTTCGCGCAAATCGAAGGGCCAAGTATTAAAGCGTGGGATGCCATCGGTATTTTGCACAACGTCAACGTGGTTGCCGATGAGCAGCTCTGGGACGAGGTGCTCTACCCGCTGTCTATCGAAATCAATAAAACACAAAACGGCTATATCGCCCTGCCACTTACGCTGCACCGTTTGAACTGGTTGTGGGTCAACCACAAGCTGCTTAAACAACTGAATCTTTCCGCGCCGAAAAATTGGCAAGAAATGTTCGCCGCCATGGAGCTTGCGAAGCAAAATGGCATCGTGCCGATCGCGGTCGGTGAGCAGCCGTGGCAAGTCGCCCAACTTTTCGAGAACTTAGTGATCTCCACTGGCGGCGTTGAGTTCTACACCAATGCTATGGTTAAACTAGAACGCGACAGCATCGACAGCGATACACTGCGTCAAGCTCTGACGCAATTTCGCCGCCTGAGTTTGTTGATAGACAACCAATTACCCGACAGTAAGTGGGATACGGCGACCCAAGCGCTAGCCGACGGTCAAGCGCTGTTTCAAATCGGTGGAGATTGGATTTTGGGTGAGCTGCTCGCCAATCAAGTCTCAGTCCCGCAAGAGGTCGGCTGTTACCCAACGCCTGACAGCGATGGTGTATTCCTCTACAACATGGACAGCTTGGTGTTTATGTCGAGCAAGTCGTTTTCTGCCGAGGCTGCTCAGCAAACCGCAAGCGCGCTGGCAGACGTCGAGTTTCAAGCTAAGTTCAATAAGGTAAAAGGCTCGATTCCGGTACGTACCGATATCGACATCAGCGATTTTAATCCGTGTCAGGTCCAGTCATATCAAGACTTTCACTACGGCGTTAAACACAACCTCGCTGTGCCGAGTATGATTGATTCGATGGCGGTCAATCCGGTTGCTCAGCAAGCGATAAACTCGGAAATCTTCCGTTTTTACCGCAATCCCAAGATGGAACCCGACGAGCTGATAAAACGCATTATTGCTATTTCGCAAAGCGGTTAATGGCAATGAATTTGTGCCGAGTGGAATAAAAAAGCCCCAATGATTGGGGCTTGAGTAAAGCGAAGTATGCCGTTTAAAAATAGTGGAAGATCGGTGGTTCATGCATCAAGAAGTTTTGATGGGAGATGTTCCACGCATACGCGCCCGCTAAGGTAAACACAACGTAATCACCAATATCGACGTGGGCGACGTGTTGATTGCGTGCCAGCACATCTTTGGGCGTACAAAGCTGGCCGACAAAAGTTGCTTGTGCATGCTGAATTGGGTGAGAAATCTCATGGTGTTGCTCGCTTTTCAGGATGACGAATGGATGATCATGGCTCTGCGCTGCTGGCGTGCGGAAATGGTGGGTTCCTCCGCGCGCGATGACAAAGTTTTCGCCAAGATTTTGCTTAATATTCAGTACTTCCATCACGTAATAACCACATGCCGCCGTGATGAAACGTCCGCATTCAAAACGCAGTGTCCAATCTTGCACTTGCTCTTTAGCGATGAGGAATTCCAACTTGTCGCAAAACTCCATCCACGGAAAGTGTTGCTCAGGGTTTTGGTAGTTGATGCCCATGCCGCCGCCCAAGTTGATCATCAGCTCACCGAGTTCAAACTCTTGTTGCCACGTTTTCACGACTTGGAAATAGCGCTGCATTAACGCTAAGTGACGTTCAACATCAAGCTGATGCGACATCAAGTGAAAATGGAAACCTTTCAGTGACACTTGCGGGAAATCGCGCAGCAACATTAAAGCATTACTCAGTTCGGACTCGTCCAAACCAAAAGGAGTCGGCTTGCCGCCCATCGCCAACTTGCTGAGCGTGATGTCGCCAATATCAATGTTCATACGCAAAAAGATCGAAGCAGGGCGGTTGAGGCGCTCGGTTATTGCTCCAATGCGTTGCAGCTCGGTGAGGCTTTCGACATGAATTGCATCAACATCCAGCTCAATCGCTTGTTGCAATTCACTTGGCATTTTTCCTGGGCCACCGAAGATCAATGGCTTATCGAGTTGTTGCTGGTGGAGGTGTGTCAACTCCCCGCCAGATGCCGCTTCAAAACCATCGACATACGGCGCGAGCGTTTTGAGAATAGGGCCTGATGGATTGGCTTTGGCTGCGTAAAATAGCTCGACATTTTTCGGCAAAACGTGACGCAGTTGTTTGATGTGTTCTCCTAAGGCTTTTAGGTCATACACGTACGCGCACAAAGGTTGATTTTGCTGCTGTGCGAGCGTGTGAACTTGCTGGCTAACGCGTGTCGGTAGGGAGAGTGAATTAGACATGTTGCGCTCCTTTTTCGTGTTGCTGCCAAGGCGCGGCGACTTGGGTATAGCCCGACTCCTTATCGGCTTTTTGCATCAAACGCGTGGTGAAATTATTTTTGCTTGGGAAGTGACCGCCATTCAGCAACGCTTCTAGTTCCGGCTGTTTTCCATTCACTGATTGCCAACGCACAATGGCACTTTGCACCGCATTCCACAGCGTTTGCTCTAGTGGCTCATCACCTTCTGCGATGAAGAAAATCGCTTCGCTGATGTTGTTGATAAAGGTGCAGTATCCGATGCGATTCCAGCCTTGTTCGCGACTGTAGTAAACCGATTGTCGCGCGCGTTCAGACAAATCAGTTAATGTTTCTGCTGGCCAGAACTCTGGCAGTAATTTAGTGCCTTCCAAATCACGAATCCAAACACAACACGGCATCTCTTGCTCAAAGCCAATCAAGGTGTTTTGCAAATGCGGCTCAAACGCCACCCCGTGTTTGAAGTAGTAATTAAACACGCCCGGAATTAGGCAATGCAAATAGCGTTCAAACCACAGTGTCGCGATGTCGGAATAGCGATTTTGCGTAGTACGCGCTTTGTTTTTAAGGCGTTGAGCAATGCAACTGTTGCCGTTTTTGTCGTAAGCAAACAGAGCGCCAGCGAGGGTTGGTTTTAAGATATCGACTTCGCTCAGCGAGAAATTTTCGCGATACAAAATCCCAAACGATTCGCGCGCTTTGGTGTTGTCATCCCAATTACGCTCAGCGACACTTTCTAGATTTAATGTGGTGGCGTAAGGCTCTGTCATCACTTTAAATACAGGGTTGTGCAGCTGTTCGTTTTCTCGAATCGGTTTGAGAATCGACGTGAGCTGCACGGCGCTGTCGAGTTCGTACCACGCGTTTTTACGCACGCAATTGGTTAATCGTACGTTGATGGAGAATTTCGCAAACCAGTCCATATCTGGGTGGTAGAGGGTACGAACTGAAGAGGTCGGCTGCATCTTTTCACCACCTAAACCCAGTGGCGTGATCTTGCCTTGTTCAATGGCACGCTTCACGCTTGGGTTGCTCAAAATGGTGTAGCTTTCCCAAGGATGGCAAGGGTAGAGGGTCTTCCCATTGCTGGTGGCGTGTTGTGGCGCGAGCTGTTGTAGCATGCGCTGCGCAGGGTTAGCGTCTCCGTCGGAACTCAGCACATCAAGTAAGGACGTATCCACTTCAAACCAGTACAACGGGACTTGCGCGCCGACTTCTGGAGAAAACGCCAAGAGATCATCCATGGTGACGCCCGAACGACCTTTCGGGGTCGGATGGAAAGTATGCCCCCAAATCAGAGATTGTTCCGAAGCGATAAACTCGTTGTGATGCGATTTGGGCGCGACGTTGAGAAACTGCTCGGTAACCAGCACGCTATTTTCCAGTTGTTCGATCAGCTCATGGTTAAACGGGATCGTCAACACCTGCTTGAGATAGTTAAGCAAAAGCGTAAGAGTTTGCGTGGCATCCGATTTCGCCCAACCAGATCCCGGCATTTTTGCCCAAGGCAGTTCTGCTAATTTGATTTTGCCCAGTTTGCTCGCGTAGTGAATCGGTAAAACCAGCACGCCATTTTGTTGAGAAAGATGAACGGCTACCCGTTGCTTGGCGGAATAGTTGCGTTTTAACGTTTGGGGTAGCGATGTCGATTGGTAGTGCCATTCCACTTGTTGATTCGGTAGCGCAAATTCACGTAAGTAACAATTAAGAACACCCATAATCGTGTTGAGTTGGGCCTTCTCCCGATTGAGCTGCACATCATGCGCGCGCAACTCGCTAGTCTGAGAGGATTGAGTTTGTAACATGTTGATTTCCAAATTTTGAATGGAGAACCAGCGCGATCAAGGTGATTACGCTGACTATCGCAGAAAGTAGGAAAGGAACCTCAAGTAGCCCCAAGCTAGAAATGAAAGAAGCGCAAAATCCCGCTGCCACGCCACCCCATTTGGACATGGCATCAAAGCGAGAAAATACTTTGCCACTGAGTTTGCGATCCAGATTGCTCGCAAGATGCTGATGCAATCCGTGATAGCAACACACCATCGCGATGCCGAAGATAATTCTCGCAGCAATGAGTGCGGTTTCGGACGCAATCAAATGCAAGGCAGAGCTCACGGCAAGCAATGCAAACCCGAGCCACAACGTGCGCAGCGGTTGATGGCGATTCAACCCATCTGACAACACGTGGATTTTGCCTGCCAGCAACAGATAGACGCCATGCGGCAGTGCGTACAAAAAACCGATCCATGCGTGGTGAGTGATGCCATATTGCTGCACAAACGGCGAGAAATAAGGAAAGGTCACCACCATAGAAAACGCAAACCCGAACTGAGCAAAGAAGATCCAGCGAATGGCATGCATTGCGTTTTTCTTTGCAACAGGTTGTTCTTGCTGAGATTCTGAGTTTGGCTTTTCGAGGTTTTGGTCGGCGGGTTTATCCGCTGGCAGTGTTAGCGTGATGCCCATAGCAATCAAAGGCAAAACGCATAACCACAGGTACGCGTTGAGTGGGTCGGTCTCTGACAAGCTCCAGCCGAGCCCTATGGGCGCAACGATCAGCGCCAAGCGAGCAGATAGTTGGGTTTTATTGAGTGACTTGCCGAGTGTTTTGGCTTCTTTAATTTGACTAGATAAGTAGCTGTTCGAGGCGGCCATGGTGCCACCAAAGGTTCCTTGAACAATAAGACCAAACACAAACATGGCGAGGTTGTCTGCCAAGCCGCACAGCGCAAACCCTGCTGCAAGGCCAAGTTGCGCACGCAAGAGTGAGCGGCGGCGACCGTAGCGATCGGCAAAGTTGCCCCAAAATCGCGCCGCCAACG
Source organism: Vibrio sp. T9 (assembly GCF_003123985.1). NCBI lineage: Bacteria > Pseudomonadati > Pseudomonadota > Gammaproteobacteria > Vibrionales > Vibrionaceae > Vibrio > Vibrio sp. T9. Next base: position 234,193 of record NZ_NIGY01000005.1, on the reverse strand, counting down.
CAGTACAAAACGTAGGTAGGATAAACAATACCCCTGCCCAGTCCGCATCAATGCTTGCGCCTAACGTTGGCAATACGACGGGTAGAAATAGCGGCATACCTAACGCGGCAAACGCAGCGATAAAGTGGCACAACAACACACTGTAGATGAGTTTGGTCATAATCGTTTAACGTACGCTTTTTTTGATGGCTTCTAAGTAGGCGCGCTGCGCTTCTTCGCTAGAAAGCAGCAAGAAGTTCGGAGCCGACAAACCATAGAACTTATTGATGTCACTCGCGCCGGAGGCTTCTTTCGAGAGCAAACTACCAGAACTCAACAAGTACTTGGCGTACAAATCAGGCGCCTCTTGCAGTAGCTCGCGTGCCAGTTTTGTCTCTAACCCTCCGCTTTCTAGTCGGTTGAGTTGCTCTGCAATGCTTTTGGCCACGATGGCGTAAAGCGATGCTGAAGAGGCAATGCCCTTCGCTGCCATGGCTTCTACAATCGCTGCGATATCCAGTTGTAATGTGATGGTGGTAAACATCTGACCGAGCGCCAATTCATTGTCGACTTTGATGCGTTGGTCGAGCAGTTCATCACAATCCACGGGAGTTGTTCCTGCGACGTGTTTTTGGGCAGCATGCTCTGTAGCAAAGTGGAAGCGCTCAGGCCAAATTCGCGCCGCGTCGTTGTCTTTCATCGCGAGCGTCATTTTGCCCTGTTGATCAAATGCAACGATGGCGTTTTGCTGGTTGGACTCCAATGCGATGCCATAACGAAGCCACAAGGTGAGGTGCACTTGGCAAAGAAGGTCGACGTAATCTTGGAACCACGCCAGCGTATCTTGTTGATAGTACTGCTCCGCCAAATGTTCTAAGAACAAGCGGTCGTCAGGCATTGGGCTTGCCAGTGCTGCAACCGGAACTAACGCTTTGTCTTCGCAATGAGTAAGTGGGTACTCACGTACGATGTACGCGAAGGTTTTATCCTCGCCGACGTGTCCACCGTGTTTTTCGTTGCAATGGAACAAGCGAGTGTTTAAGTCTGCGTCCGTTTGTTCAAGGTGGCTGAGTAGGCGTTCAAACCAGTGGCCGTCATACAGTGTTGAAGGCTTGATTAAGCGAATGTTTTTCGTGCCTAGCGATCGCATGATCAGCGGAACTTTGATGTGAATATGCGGCGCGTCGTTGACTACCACAGTACGAACGGAAAGCGTTGGCGTCACGTCTAGGTACGTAAACGGCGCTTCTATCATGCCTTCGGGTAAGGCTTCTAAAGAGCGAAGGGTGAGCGGATGCGCAGGGAACAGTACGTGGCTCAGTGCAAAATCAGCAGGAAGCCCCACTTGCTCCATTGTTGGCCAGCAATCAGGTTGTCCGCTGGTTAATGTCACCAGTGATTTTTCAATCGCAATCCAATGCAGAGCAAAGTTTTGTGCGAACTCGGGCGCGTACTTAGCAAGGTCTTCATCGCTCAGACCAAACTTCGCCCGCGCAGTTGGATAGTACGGGTGGTCTAGGTAAGAAGCGATCTGGTCGGCAAGCAGCAGTTTTTGATGCCAAGAACCAAGCTCGGATATTGGTTGAGAAATGTGGTCGGCGTGGTGACGAAACGCTTGGTCACACAGTGCTTTGTGTTTCTCTGCGCATTCCAGTTCTTGAAGATACCCCGCCAACAATTCGTGAGAGCTCTCATGCGCCAGTGTCGTTAGTAGTGCAATCCACTCTTTGTAATGTTGTTGATGCTCGACTTGGCTATTTTTCTCCACCCACCAACCTTGTGGTGTTTCGTCATAGGCGTGGCCGTAGCGCCAGTGCTGCATGTAATACGTTGGCGCAACGGGTAAATACAACGTGAAATCAGAGTTGGCAAATATCAGCCAGACTTGCTCGCCTTGAGGAACAATTACCCCTTTTGGCGCGTCGCTACTGAACTTGGCTTTCGACAAAATGCCAAACATGTCTTCGCGTAAGCAAGTGTCGATCAATCGTTGCGTTAGATACAAAGCGTTGTCATTCATGCTGCCACCTCACGAGTCGGAGCTAGATCGAAATTGCTAAGCGCGTTCTGCAGCGCTTGGTCGAGGTTTCGCCCTGATGGTGAGACAATCGAAATTCGGGCGAGATAATCCTTATTGGAATAACTCTGTTGGAAGTGTTCTCCAGCGGTTTTTAGTACCTGTTGCTGGGTGATGATATCGTCATCGTGTTGGATGAACGACGTCGAATCTCCATCAATCACACCACTGTGTTCCGCAACTACGTAGTGCACGTGCGCTGACCCATGAATTTGGTAATCGCCGTCCAATCTTCGGCCTAAATGCAGACCTAAAATCGTGCTAAACCAACCGAAGTGAGCGAGATTGTTGAGCAAGAATTCGCGACCATCTCCAATGCTGCGGTAGTTAATTTCCACTAGGACTGGGCCGTTTTCAGTGATAATAAATTCGCTGTGGCAAACACCAAAACCAACGCCAAACGCTTTCAGTTGAGCCACGCAAGCTTCTCGGTGAGCAATGCCGTTTGGTCCGTTCCAGTCTGCGGCCGTTTCGATAAAGTAAGGCGGCTCAGAGAGCGACACATCAAAACCGCCCACGGCGATAAGGCGCTCACCATCTCCTAAAGTTTCTAGCGTAACCAACGGCCCTTGAAGAAACTGCTCCACCAGAATGGCGGCGTTTGGGTGTTTTTGCCAAAACGCATCGCAGTATGCGTCGAGCTCGCTTTGGGAGTCACAGCGCTGCACATCTAAACTTGCCACGCCTTCTTTGGGTTTTGCTACGACAGGAAAGGCCATGCCTAATGCCACATTCGAATGGCGGTGCAGCAAACAGCTTTGTGTGTTGGGTAGGGCTTTTTCATTTAACACTTGTCGAGTTAAGTGTTTGTTTTTGGCTTTTAACGTGACAGACCAATCTTTGGATGGGAGGCCAAAAAATTGCGCGCAGATGGCGGTGGAAGTTTGTAAGTGATCACTATTGCTGAAAATAGCGTCTGGCTTTAATTCATGCTCCGTGATGGTTTCGATGAGTTCTAATGGGTTGAAGACATCACATTCTAGAATGGTATCCGGATTAAAGTGACTATCACGACTCGCCAGCTCTAAATGGCTGAGCTTATGGTCGGTGATAAGAACGACGTGAAGGTCCATCGCTTTAGCTGCAGGCACGAAGCCGTGAGTGACTGCATCGTTAACGACATGACTTACGATAATCATCGTAGATTTCATGAGCTTTCCTAATTTTCTAACATTTTCTTCTAACGTTGATAAAGTCGCTCACGGTCGTCTTCCAATGTGCCTCTCGCGAGACGGAGGGCAGAAGTTTTAGTGTTTATTGTTATTATGTTTGGTTTTTTTTGTTGTTAGTTGTGTTTTTAGGGTAAATAAATATAGAGCATAAAATTAACATTGCAAATAGAAATAATATTTGTTCTTATTTCCATCCGTTGGCTTTATAACAACTAAACGGAATTATGGAATGAATAAATTATTGACCCTGACCCCCTTGGCGGTCGCGATTGGTTCTTCACTAGTAGCACCAAGCGCAGTGGCTTCAGAAGAGACGAACTCAACCTCATCAGCAACTGAAACGATTCAAGTCTTCGGGCATCAGTACGAAGGTTATGCTGAACACATGCCTCAATCAGGCACCAAAACCGATGTGGAATGGCTTGATGTGCCACAAGCGGTATCCGTAGTAACGAAAACAGAAATGCAAGACCGAGGCGCGGTGCGTTTAGTGGATGCGCTAGATGGGGTAGCCGGGGTCAATAACACCTTGGGCGAAGGCAGCCGCGATCAGTTCATGATCCGTGGTTTTGATTCACTCAACGATATGTACCGTGATGGCTTGCGAGATGACGGTACGTTGCAGTCTTACCGCAGCTTAGCGAACGTTGAACGCGTTGAAATTGTCAAAGGCCCTGCGGGTGCTTTGTATGGCCGTGGTTCGGCTGGGGGCATCATCAACTTGGTGACGAAACGCGCTAACGGTGAGAATTTTACTCACGTAAACGGTAGTGTAGGCAGCAACAACCAGTATGTCGGTCAGGTCGACAGCTCAATGGCGTTTTCAGATAAGGTCAACGGGCGTATTAACTTGGAATACCGTCAAGCCGACTCGTACGTTGATCATGTTGATTCAAACGATTTCTTCATTGCACCGACCATTCGTGTGCTACCAGCGGATGGTCACACCATTGATATTGACGTGGAATACGCCCATCAAGAACTAGTGCCATATCGTGGTGTGCCATCAAAAAATGGCAAGCCAGTTGATTTACCAGTAAGTACTTACTTTGGCGGCACAAACGACTATCAGGAGTCAGACAGTCTCCGTATTGCGGTGGATTACGAATGGCGTCTGAATGATCAATGGGTATGGAACAACCGAGCGGCGTTCAACCATATCGAACTTGAGCAAAAAGGCACGCGTCAGGGCAAAGTGACGGGTAATGAAGTGTCTCAAACCGTTAACAACTTTGGTTACGATCCACGTACTACGACCACTTTGCAATCTGAGTTGGTTTGGGAAACCAGGGACAATCAATTGATGGTGGGTGCAGATTTCAACCAAATTGATATCGACCTGACGTTGGCAAGTGACAAAACGCTTCCTCCGCAAAATATCTACAACCCAGTTGTGGGCCCAACACCCGATCCGGGCTTCAAACCATTCCGTGACAATACCACCACAACCACGGGTGTGTACGTACAAGATGTGTACACGTGGGGCGACCTTTCTGTGATCGGTAATGTGCGTTACGACTCGATGGATCTCGAACAGCAAAAAGCGGGCGCAGGAAAGGAAAAATTGGACGATGACAAAGTCAGCTATCGCGCTGGTTTGGTATACCGCATCAATTACGACACATCCGTTTACGCCAGTTTAGCGCGCTCTTGGCAGTTGCCGTACGCAGGCATCTACATCAATCCAAAGTTGGCGGAATTCTTCCATACAGACCTAAAAGAAGTGGGGGCGAAAGCGTACCTGCTGGATAACGCATTAATGTTGAATGCGGCACTGTTCCAGATCGACCAAGAGCAGCCACAAACCAACGTAGACGGCGATGTCATCGACAAAATTGAAGTACGTCACCAAGGCATTGAGCTAGAAGCTCGCGGACAAATCACCAAACAGTGGGATATCTCTGTTGGTTACAGCTACTTGGACGCAGAAGACAAAGCCACAGGTAAAAAGCCGAATGATGTGTCAGACCACTTGTTCTCCCTTTGGAGCACTTACCAATTGGATGACAACTGGCGTTTGGGTGGCGGCGTGAAATACGTGGGCGACCGTTATGCAGGTAACGACGAAGCCGTCGCACTTGGCGATTACACCACGGTGGATTTGATGGCGGCGTACACCACTGGTCGTCACAAGATCCAAGCGAACGCTTACAACATTTTGGATGAGAAATACATTCTTGGCGCAACAAACGGCACGTCTGGCCTAAACCAGATTGGCTACGGCGCACCAGCCGAGTTCATGCTTAGCTACGGATACCAGTTCTAGGCTTGTTGTGCGTAGTTGGCGCACGTTAGCCGATTTTTTGCCTCTTATTGAGGATGTTTTAGCCCCGAGAGCCTACGGGAAATGTTCTGCCCGAGGCTCAATTTCTCGCAAAGGAGACCTTAATGTCTTACCAGAATTTGGATGGTAAAGTGCGTGTACGTGCTGGTTTGTCTACCACTTACAGTGTGCTCGCGATTGCTATCGCTTCTGCCACCTCCATGAGCGCGGTTGCCGCTCCTGCCGCAAAAAACGAAACCACCGTGATGGAAACGGTGGTTGTCACTGGCAGCGTGATTGGCAACTCTGACATTGAAGACGTCAAAGAGTACCCAGGTGCTCGTACCGTCATTACCCGTGATCAAATTGAGAAAACCGCAGCGGGTTCGATTGATAATGCGCTACAGCGCGTGCCGGGTATTAAAGTTCAGGATGAAAGCGGAACAGGCGTATTGCCTAACATTTCCGTACGTGGTTTGAAAGCAAGCCGCAGTGGTCATGCTCAGTTCTTGATGGATGGTGTGCCGCTAACGCTCGCGCCTTACGGTCATACTGGTCAGTCTATCTTCCCAGCAACGCTGTCGATGCTTGATCGTATTGACATTGTACGCGGTGGTGCCGCAGTGCAGTACGGTCCAAACAACGTCGGTGGTGTGATCAACCTAGTGACCAAACCGATTCCACACACTTGGCAAACTGAAATCAGCAACCGCCTTACCGTGTTTGACGGTGGTGATGCGCCGCTGAATGATTTTTACCTACGCACGGGTGGCTGGTTAAGCGACACATTCGCGCTGCAGTTGGAAGGTAACTTCCTAAAAGGCGAAAGCTTCCGTGAACATTCCGATACGGACGTGAAGAACTTTCAAGCTAAAGCACAGTGGCTACTGAGTGATGCTCAAGAGATTCAAGCATTCCTGCAACGTTACGATGCTGAAACGCAAATGCCGGGCGCACTTTCGCCACAAGACTACGAACAAGATCGTCACCAATCGAAACGTCCTTACGATGATTATGAAGGTAAGTCGACACGCTGGAGTGTTAAGTACATTCACGATTTGCCATTTGCCGACAGTGCTGAGCTAGAAGTGCTAACGTTTGGCCATAAGTCAGAGCGTCTTTTCAAGTGGGGCTTTAACAGCGCGGGTGGCCATTGGGCGGATCCGGCTCTGCCAGCGACGGACGTTCGTACCTCTCCACGTGAATTTACCGTGTATGGTATAGAGCCAAAAATGGCGATGTACTTTGGCGAAGGTAAATCCGTTACTCAAAACTGGATCGTGGGTACCCGTTATGTTAATGAAGACATTGACTACAAACTCACTCAGACTCCAATCGCCGGTGGTGCAACCAGCGTTCCGCGTGATTGGCATCTAGATACGGACGCGTTTGCTGGATACGTTAGCAACGAAATTGGTTTGTTCAATGATACATTGAAGGTAACGCCTGGGTTGCGTGTTGAGTCGGTTCGAATGACGTTTACCGATCGTGGTAAAAAACAAACGGCAGACAACACCGTGACGGAATGGTTGCCAGGTTTGACGGTGGCATACAACTTAACTGACCAGTGGGTGACGTATGCGAACGCGCAAAAATCACTTCGTGCGCCACAAATTGCCTACATCCGAGGTTTGGGTGAAGAAGGTAGCGAACTGGCTTGGAACTACGAAGTCGGCGCGCGTTACACCCAAGATGCGACCAGCTTTAACGCTGCACTTTATCGCATCGACTTTGAAGATCAATTGCAATGGCAAAGCTCAACGCAGACCTTCGATAACATCGGAAAAACACTTCACCAAGGCATAGAGCTTTCTGCTCGTTACGTGCCTGAAGCACTACCTGCACTGAGTTTAGGCGCAAGCTACAACTATCTAGACGCTACGCTTGAAGAAGAAGGTGAGAATAAAGGTAATCAACTGCCTTACACCTCTAAGCATCAGCTTGGTTGGGATGCAACCTACGCGTTTTACGGCATGGACACCACGCTATCGGGCTTCTACTTCAGTGATTCGTATACCGATAACGCCAACACCAGTGCCGAAGACGCAACAGGCGCAAAAGGTAAGGTGCCGTCTTACATGGTGTGGAACTTCAACTTGGGGACGGATTTATACAAAGACGACAAAGGCAAGTTACGCATGAATGTTGCGGTGAACAACTTGTTTGACGAGGAGTATTACTTCCGCGGGATTGATACAAGCCCAGTTGGTCGGTACCCAGCTCCGGGGCGCTCCTACACGCTGGATCTGAACTATCAGTTTTAAGCGTTTCGTTCACCGAGTTTGAAAAGAAAAGTCGCCAATTTACCTTGGCGACTTTGCCGATCTTAGGTACTGGAAAACTCTTAGCACTGGAAAAAGCAAGATGAAAAATAAAAAACAATTTACGATCAAATACTTTTCAACCGTTTTGTTGATGCTGTTGAGCTCAGCTTTGATGTCATTTAGCGCATTTTCTCAGGCGCGCAGCGTGCAAGATGAGCAAGGCACTTTTGAGCTAGAAGCGATACCACAACGTATTGTGGTTTTAGAATTTTCGTTTGTCGATGCATTAGCGGCAGTCGATGTCTCACCGGTAGGCGTTGCCGATGACAACGATGCCACACGAGTCATTCCTGCTGTTCGTGCCAAGATTGAGCCTTGGCAATCGGTCGGCATGCGCTCACAACCGAGTTTAGAGGCGATTGCGGTGCTCAAGCCTGATTTGATCATTGCCGATGCCGAACGTCATCGCGCGATTTATCAAGATTTGCAGCGAATTGCGCCAACTTTGCTGCTAAAAAGCCGTGGTGAGACATATCAAGAAAATCTCGAATCCGCACACAAAATCGGCGTGGCAATTGGCAAACAAGCGCAAATGACACAACGAATTGAGCAGCACAAACAGACCATGGCGGAGTTCAAACAGCATTTTTCGACACAAGAAACCATTCAGTTTGGTGTGGTTTCCGACAAAGGGATGTGGCTGCATAGCCGGGTTTCTTACGCTGGAGGCGTTTTGAGCACTCTAGGCATCCAAAGCCCGCTGGCTCCATCTGAGCGCAATGCGTATATCCCAACCAGCTTCGAACTTTTACTAAAAACCAACCCTGATTGGTTACTCGTTGGACTTTACTCTCAACCAAATATCGTGGATGAATGGCGCAAAAATCCATTATTTAAGCTGTTAACTGCGGCGAAAAAGCAGCAACTGGTAGAAGTTTCTCCGGAGCTGTGGTCATTAAATCGCGGCATGTTGGCTGCGGAAGAAATTGCTCGCAACCTTGAAGCGTTATTGGAGCGCTCATGAGTGCGGCGATAAGCTCAGAAAGCGCGTCTTCGGTTAGCAAATCGCATTGGAAAGCGAGCTTGTTTGTCTGTGCTATGGCGTTGTGTACGCTGTCAGGCTATACCGCCTCAATGATTGGCTGGTCTAACTTTTCCTTGAGTGTTAATGACCTGACAAGCTATTGGTTTGCGTTTGATGAGGGCAATATGCTGCATCAAATTCTTGCGACGTTGCGCGCTCCTCGCACCTATGCTGGGTTATTGATTGGTGCTTCGCTTGCGGTATCCGGTGTGCTGATGCAAGGGTTAACTCGCAACCCTTTGGCGTCGCCATCCATTCTCGGCATTAATGCTGGTGCGGCGTGTTTTATGGCCTTGGCCTCCATCGGCGTACCATTCTTTAGTCAATTGAACCCAATCATCAACGCAGTATTCGGCGCGCTACTAAGTGGTGGTGCGGTCATGTTGTTGGGTGGTTTTTTCTCTGCGCGTTCTCACCCGTTGCGTTTGGTGTTGGCGGGCATTGCCATCAGTGCGCTGCTGATAGGGTTAACTCGTGCGTCGGTAATTTTGGCGGATGACATGGCTTACAGCGTGTTGCATTGGTTAACGGGTTCACTCTCTGCGGTGGAATCTCAGCAGTGGCAGCAACTGTGGCCTTTTGCGACTTTAGGTTTGGTGCTCGCCATGGGCTTAGCGCGGAACTTAAATTTACTCGCGCTAGGGGACGAAGTTGCTGTCGGCCTGGGTGGTAACATTCGTCTTACGCGATTAATCAGCGGTTTATCGGTTGTGCTGTTGGCGGGTACTAGCGTAGCGATTGCTGGGCCCATTGGCTTTGTCGGGTTGTTAGTGCCGCACTTGGTTCGCCCGATTGTTGGTCACAATTATCACATTCTCATTCCGGTTTCCGCTTTGTGTGGCGCGGCATTGGTGACGTGGTCAGATGCTTTGTCTCGCGCGATTGCCTTTCCGGGCGAAACGCCGGTGGGCGTGATTACCGCGCTGTTGGGCACACCTTGCTTTATCGCAATTGCAATGAGGAAATCATCATGATGAATCAAACCAAACTGATGGCACTGCTTGGATTGTTGCTGATTGCGTCTTCTCTGACGCTGTTTGTTGGCGCGGCGAATCTGTCGGCTCAACAGGTTTTTGCATTGCTGTTTTCTTTTTCTGATTCGGACTTTGTGATTCACCAATATCGATTGCCGAGAATGTTGCTCGCCATTGGCGTGGGCGCTGGGTTGGGGCTGTCTGGCATCTTAGTTCAAGGCGTCATCCGTAATCCACTTGCCTCCCCAGATTTGATGGGGATAAGCGCAGGGGCAGGGCTGGCGGCTACCGCTTGCTTGGTGTTGTACCCGAATGCGCCAGTGGCAATGTTGCCGATGGTCGCCATGGCGGGAGGCTTGCTTGCCGCAGGCTTTATTGCTGTGCTGGCTTATTGGTCGAAGCCAACACCTGCGCGTTTGGCGCTGATTGGTGTTGCTGTCAGCGCATTTTTAGCCAGCGGTATCGACTTTCTTCTGATTGTGCACCCTATCGAAATCAACACGGCGATGGTGTGGTTAACGGGCAGTTTGTGGGGACGAAACTGGCAACAAGTGCCGTTTATTTGGAGTGCTCTAATGCTGCTACTGCCATTGGCGTTTTGGCTGGCATGGCGGTTAGATGTGATGGGACTGGGAGAAGAAAGTGCCACTACACTTGGCACGAAACCAAGACAGATCCAAATTCTTGCGTTGATTGCTGCGGTGCTGCTGGCGAGCATCAGCGTGTCTGTGGCCGGCACGATCAGCTTTGTTGGCCTGCTTGCGCCGCATCTTGCGCGTTTGTTGTTTGGTCACAACCACAAGTTATTGATTCCTGCTTCTGCAACCCTTGGCGCGCTGTTGGTGATTTGCGCCGATGGTCTAGCGAGAGGCTTACAGCCGCCGATTGAGCTGCCAGCGGGAGTGCTGACTTCTGTTATTGGCGCACCATATTTCATTTTTCTTTTGTATCGTTATCGAGGTTGGTAAGCATGTTACGAACGCAGAATTTATCCGTCGCGTACGGTAAACAGACCATCATTCCGGATCTCTCTTTGTCGATTCCTCAAGGTAAAATTACCGCGCTTGTTGGCCCAAATGGTTGCGGTAAGTCGACACTATTAAAAACCTTGGTACGCATCAATAAACCAGCGTCCGGCCAAGTGTTGTATGACGACAAACCACTAAGCAGCTACGGTGATAAACGCTTGGCACGCTCGTTGTCTTTGCTGCCGCAGATTCTTGTCAGTCCTGAAGGTATTACAGTCAGAAAACTGGTCGAATATGGCCGCTCGCCTTATCTCTCTCATTGGGGTCGGTTAAGTCAACAAGACAACGCCTTGGTCGAGCAAGCAATGCAAGATACTGGCGTGATTGAGTTTGCTGACAAGCCGGTTGAATCGCTGTCTGGCGGTCAACGACAAAGAGCGTGGATTGCAATGGTGATGGCGCAAGATACTGACGTAGTGATGCTCGACGAGCCTACCACTTATCTGGATCTCTCCCATCAAGTTGAGCTGATGAAGCTGATGAGGCAGATGAACGACAAAGGCAAAACCGTGGTGGTGGTGCTGCACGATCTAAACCAAGCGTGCCGTTACTGCGATCATTTGGTGGTGTTGGAAAAAGGTCAGCTAGTTACGCAGGGAACGCCGCAAGAGGTACTGACAGAAGGCATGTTGGCATCGGTGTTTGATTTACAAGCCAGAGTATTTAATGACCCAATCTCAGGCACGCCGATGTGTGTGGCGGTGTAAATCGTCCCAACACTTTCCGCGATAAAAACGCAGCGTCATAAAAAATAAACCCCGCTAGTAATAAATTTGCTAGCGGGGTTTGTTGTTTTAGAGAGTGTTGTAGATTTGACCGTTTAAGCCAGTTTAAACGTCGCCACTTTCGAGTTGAGATCTTCTGCCTGCGATTTCAACTCAGCAGATTGATTCATCGATTCTGCTGCGCTAACCACCAACTGATCGGTCACATCTTTAATTGACGTGACGTTTTGCGTGATTTCATTGGTTACGTGAGTTTGTTCTTCAGCTGCGGTGGCAATTTGCGTAGCCATATCGCTGATCAGCGCAACGGCGGCGTTGATTTCATCCAGAGCCAGTGCTGCGCGATCGGCATCTTCCACCGAGCCTTGTGCGAGCTGAGAGCTTTTATCCATGATGGTTACAGCGCGTTGTGTGGTTTGCTGCAAGGTTTCTATTGTCGAGCGAATCTCTTCGGTTGAGGTGTGAGTGCGTTGTGATAACACGCGAACCTCGTCAGCAACGACGGCAAAACCGCGACCCTGTTCACCTGCACGTGCCGCTTCAATTGCCGCATTAAGCGCAAGTAGGTTGGTTTGCTCTGCAATGTCTCGAATGGTCGATAGCACGGTTGAGATGTCTTGTGCGTGCTGGTTTAGCTCGCCGATGACAACGCTCGCTTGGTTGACTTCAGAAGACAAATTGTTGATGGACGACTTGGAGTTGATCACCAATTCATGACCATTTTGTGTGCTCGCTGAAGAGTCTTGAGCGGCTTTAGCCGTCTGCTCTGCATGCGCTGCAATCTCTTGCGTTGCCGATGCCATTTCAGTCACAGCGGTCGCCACCATAGTGATTTCTTGTTGCTGATGGTTCAGATCAGAAACCGATTGATTCGCGCGAGTCGTGCTCAGCTCCGATTGTTGGCCCAGTTCTTCCGCTTGGTGACGAATGTGACCAATAAGTTGCTGCAAACTTTCAACGAACTGGTTGAAGTTTTCAGCCAGTTCACCAACTTCGTCACGGTTTTCTACTTTGATGCGTTGAGTCAGGTCGCCGCTACCGTTGGCGATTTGCGCGAGCGCATTCGAAACATTGTAGAGCGGACGGAACAAGATGTTACATAGCAGGTTAAACAAAGCCACACAGATGACGACGACGATAGTGGTTGCGATGATTTGATCCCAAACGGCTTCGTAGAGAGGGGCAACTAACGAGTTTTGATCTAACACTGTGACCGTTGTGAGTTTGGTGCCCTCAATTTGGCGCGCGTAAACCACATATTCGGTGTTGTTAATCGAGACGCGACGCTCTGTACCGGAACGTGCAGCAGAGGTAATATCGCTGTTGTTTAGGCCCAGCTTGCTAACAGGTTGATTCAGCAGCTTACCGTCGTTATGGGTGAAAATATTGCCCTGTTCATTGGCAATAAACATATAGCCTTCACCCGGTAGGATAACTTGGTTGAGGCTGTTCAGAATATCACCGATCTCGACGTCAGCACCCAGAACGACGGTTTGACCATGTAGTTGCAGGGCTTTACCAAGCGACACGACGTTGGCCCCCGTGGCCGCTGCGACGGTTGGGTTATCCATAAAGACTTTCGATGGATTGGCAATGGCGTTGGTGTACCAACCCCATTTGCGTGGGTCGTTATTACCTGGTGGCAAAACCACCCCATTGGCGTTGTCTTGTGAGCCGTCTGGGTAAGCGAGAAAGACGTTATCAAACGCGCCAGAGTCTCGGACTTGTTTCAAGTGCGTAACTAGAGAACGCTTCTCTGAATCGGAAGAGAGTGACGTCAGTGCTCGCTCTTTTGAGAGTAACCAGTCCTTTACGTATTGATTGTAAGATGCGCTGGTGCTTTCTAGTCGTTGCGCGACTTCGACATCCAGTCTGTTTAATGAATCTCGAAAAGACAGCCCTTCTACCAGCACTCCCCCGAGAATGATGGCAGCACTGGCAGAGATTGCCAGTTTGTTTTTTAATGATAGATTTTTGAACATAAAGCGAATAATAGATCTTTGAATAATAGTTGTTGTGTTTTTATTCTCATCAGGACTCACCGAGCCGTTGAATATGCAGCAGAAAGTCAGATTCGAATCTGTTCAATAATTATATTTTATTGCTCAAAATAAATACTGACTCCATGTCGCGATTTTGAGTTTTACATCAAATAAGAAAAAGGCTTTTAAGTTGTGTTATTTATCTATTTGTAAAGTAAGGATATGTCTATTTTTGTAAATGATAATTGATTTCATTAAAAGGTGATTTGCATCACGTTTGAGTGGTAAATAATCCATTAAAAATGTGAAGGTCATCGAACGAGGATTATATTGATCGGCTTAATCATTGTTATGGGCAATAGTTATGCGCAGTATATTGTTAGTCCCCGCGTTATTACTGTCAGGGTGTGCTCTGACACAACAATCGACGCCGATTCAGCCTGACGCCAATTGGCATGTCGACCAGTTATCGAACGGTATGAAATACCATCTTTACCCAACAAAAGACCAAGAAGTATCGGTCCGTTTGGTTCTGAATGTCGGCTCATTCCAAGAAGAAACCAATCAAAAAGGTTACGCTCACTTTGTTGAGCACATGGCGTTTAATGGCAGCACGCATTTTACCGGCAACGACGTTGTTAAACTTTTCGAGCAATCTGGTGGTAGCTTTGGTGCCGATATCAACGCCTTTACCACTTATCAGCAAACTTCTTACCAACTTGATCTTGCCAATAATACAAAGCTGGAAGATGCCCTGAAGTGGATGAGAGATATCGGAAACGGACTTCAGTTTGCTCCTGAACAAGTAGAGAAAGAAAAAGGGGTGATCCTTGGTGAATGGCGACGTGCTAACCCGGATGATAAGTCCTTTTCTATGCATGCTTATCAATCGTCGATTGAAGGCACTATGTATGGTGAACACGACCCAATTGGTACTCGCGAAGCGATTCAAAATGCCTCATCAAGCAAGCTAAAAGCGTTTTACGACAAGTGGTACCAACCACAAAATGCCGAGTTGGTTGTGACCGGTAATATCGACGTGGATTCACTGTCCAATATTATCAAAAACAAATTCTCGAACTGGGAAAGCACGTCGGATACCGTAATAGAGAAGCGCCGCGATATTCGAGTGAACAACCAAAACCGAATCTTGCCAAGTAACACGATGGAATCACCAAGCCTTCATTTAGTGATTGAGCGTGGTCTAAGTGGCAGCACTACGATTGAACAACAGCATCAAGTGTGGCGTGATGAAGTCGCAACACAGCTAATTCAACAACGTCTGATTCGTGTACTTAATGATGCCGCTGAACCTTTTCAGTATGCTTATGCCCAGCCTTACTACTCCAACTACCAGCGCATGATGTCGGCAGGTATTTCGTTTGCGCCTGAGCGTCGTGAACAAATGCATCAAACTTTCATCAGCACGTTGGCGTCACTGAGAGATTATGGTGCGACGCAATCTGAGTTAGAGAGCATCATGTCAAATTGGCAAGGTGAGCTCGCAAATATTGATTCAGACTGGGACCAACGTAAGCCAAACAGTTATGCAGAAGCGCGCGTTTTCCAAATTGACCAAGGCAGTGTGAGTCAATCAAAAGAGAGTTACGCCCAGAGTTTGTCTGAATTCATCAACAACGAGAATCTAGAGAGCATTAACACGCAATTGAATGCCTTGTTGTCTGAGCAACCAATCTTTGTGATTGGGTTGGGGAAAAGTGAAACGTCAGCTCAGTTCAATGATGTATTTACCGATCTATACAGCGCCTACCTCCAAACTGGCGAAAAACCGTTAGAGATGTATGACAAAGTGGATGGATTCTTACAGCCTACTCAAGAAGGTACCATCACCAGCATGCGTCAGGAAGCGGGTGGCTTTCAAGTTTATACGCTATCAAACGGTGTCGAAGTGTGGTTCCAAAAAGATGCCAAAGCGGGTGGCCGAGCTTATATTTACTATGCTAGCCAAGGCGGTAAAGCCGCCGTTGATCCAGCGTTATATGCTGCGTATGAAATCGCTGCAACGACGGCGATACGCAGTGGGTTAGGGGCATTTTCTGGTTCAGAGTTAGACAGTTACTTACGCAAAAATAACATTGCGCTTAGCGCGATTCTTGATGCGACCAGTCACGGTTCACAAATTACCGCGCCAACAACGCATTTAACTTACGCGTTGAATGGACTATACAATCTAGCGACGGAGATTAAAGTCGACGAGCGCCAGATGGCGGCAGCGAAGCAAGAGTTTAAGCAGCAGAGCGGTGCTTTTTTTGAATCACCGATGGGAAAACTGATTCAAAAAGCAAACGGCAATTCTTATTTGCCAGGTAGTCGTCATCGTATAGTGTCCAGTGATGATGTTGAACAAGTGACTTCCGAGCAGATACTGGCGGTGCATGAGCAACTTTTCAAAACTAATGATGGTTTTAAGATGGTCATTGTGGCCAATGTCGAGCCGGAAGAAATTACGCCACTCTTGCGTAAGTATGTGGCCTCCATCGAGATGAAACCGAGTCGTTCGATTGATTACCATGTTGCGTTCAACACCGACGTGCCGGCGCGAACAGTCGTTGCGGATGGTCATGAACCTTCATCCTTGTATGTAATGCGTTTGACTAACACGAACGATTACCAACGTACGGCAAGGGATACGGTTATCGAAGATATTTTGCAACGTATCAGTAATGCGCGTGTCTTGGATATTGTTCGAGAAGAGTCTAGTCTCGATTACAGCCCAAATATTTACACTGTGACGCAAGATCGCGAACCAATCTCTGATTGGCTCTTGGAATCTCAAGTTGAGCCCGAAGACGTGGCAGTTTTAGATAGCAAGTTAGGCAAAATGTTTGATGACTTAGCTTCGAACATCACGCAAAAAGAAGTGGATACGGCAGCGAAGCAATTGGCGGTAGCGATGCAAGGATTAGATGATAACCCTGCTCAGCGCGCATGGTCGTATACACGCTACTTGGTGCATGATTACGGCGTCGATGTGTTACTTGACGTTGAAAAAGCGGCTAAGAGTGTGACATTAGAAGAAGTGAAAGCGCATGCGAGAGCGGCTTTTGGTCCACAAGCAAAGCGCTCGGTGATGATTTTAAACCCGGCCGAATAATCACTGTAGCTTCTGACGAAGCTCGTGTCTCTAGTAATAAAAAAGACGGCGTGAAAGCCGTCTTTTTTATGCACTTTAACCAAAGAGTTTACGCTGATTTACGCGCAGGTCGCTTTTCATTGTTGGTATTGTTTTCTTTCGTGCTGGCGTTTTCTTGAGTTTTCCCTTTCAGTGTCACCACTTCCTTTTCAGGTAATTCGGCCGCTTCACCAAAGAATTTACCACCAGGTTCGATGCTGAGGTTATTACTCCAGATCCTCCCACTTACACGTCCCTTGGCAAGTACTTGAATGTGTTCTGCGTGACAGTTACCATCCATCATGCCATTGATGATCAGTTGTTTAGCGTAGATCTCACCGTTTACTCGGCCGCTTTCTGCAACGACGAGAGTGCCTTCTACATTAATTTGGCCATCGACGATGCCATCAATCTGGACATCGTTTTCTACTTTGAGTTCTCCGCTAACAGCACAGCCTTTGGCGATGAGAGTTGAAGCTGCTGAGCTACTCGTTGTTCCACGGTTTTGATTAAAGATTCCCATCGTATTCTTCGCTCCTTAGTAAAAATGTCTTCGAAATCATTGAGGCTCCAATCGACAAATGGCTTCGGATTCAGTGCTCGCCCAACAAAACGCACCTCGTAGTGAAGGTGAGGGCCAGAAGAGAGCCCACTGTTGCCGGAAATTGCAATCAGTTGCCCTTTTTTGACGAACTGACCGCTTTTTACTTTGAACTTTTTCAAGTGCGAATAAGAACTCGAAAAACCGAAAGAATGTTGCAGCCTGAGGAAGTTACCAGAGCCTTTATTGCTGCGGCGGGTGACTTCCACAACCCCATCTGCTGGGGCATAAACCTTAGTACCGGTATTCACGGCAAAATCGAGCCCGCGATGCATCTTAGCGACTTTTGTCACCGGATGAATGCGCTTACCGAAGCGAGAAGAGAGCCGCGCTTTACCGACCGGAGACCCGCTTGGTATTTGGTTTAACAACACCATGCGAACGTTCGACGTAATCGCCGCCGCATCAAGTCGGGCATCCAAATTATCCGTGGTAGTATGTTCTCCAACTCCAAGGACTTTCTCTAACTCTCCCAAACGCTCCGAAACAAGTTGTACTCGTTCTTCTCGCTCTGAGAGATCACTTTCCAGCTCGGATTTTAATGCTTTCAGTGTGCTGAGCTCTTCACCCATAGTGCGCGAATGTTCTGTCAATTCAGCTTGTTTTAACGCGGCATTATCGACGCGAGTGTACAAGTGATGAATTAAGATCGCGGTTGCGGCCAGAGCAATGACAAAAAAGCATAAAAACGTTTTTAGATTGCGTTGCATCCTTTTACTGAAGTACCAATGTCTGGAGCCATTGATGGTTGATATAGAGATCGTCAACTGGTCTTTCATCGTCTTCTACTGCTCGTATCTGGTATACGTCTCGTCACTGAGTTAATGGGAATGTAAGGAAAACGAACGGGGACCGCTAGAGGCAAACTGGAAAGAAGTGTCAGGCCGTGAGGCGTTTTCAGATATTAGATAAAAGACTCAATAAAGATTTAATATCCTAGCGCTTTTGGTCGTAGTTACTCCAAATCGCTTTATTGAACTGAAGATTTTGATTTGTAAGGTGGTTATCCGAGAAATTAGATTGTGAATATTGCCAATAGCATCCTCACGCAATTCAACTTACTTCACGGTTTACCTTATAAATGTTGGATAATTTATCAAACCGACATTCATTATATCGATAACTTGTTTATGATAGCGGTCGATATAAAAGTGCTATTCAAAGGCTTTAAACCTAAGCGTGATATTTCGCTTAGGAACACATAACTATGACAACGGAGTTGGTCGTGAAAAAACTACTATTGGCTACAGCAGTGGTCGCAGCTGCAGGGGGCGCTGGCTACCTGTACCAAAACAATACTACCCCGAGTGATTCAGTATCACTACTTTCGCAAGTTCCTGCGGATTCGCTCATGGTAACGTATCAGACGGAACCTTTTAATCATTATAAATACATGAATGCATTTGGCACGGCTAACCAAGGCTCGATTGCTGAACTTTTTGCCGATGAACCACTTTCTCCACAGCAACAGTTTGCCGTTAACTTGTTTGATGGATATCTGGAGAGCGCTGCATCGCCAGAAACGTTAAAAGCCTACTTAGGTACCGGAGAAAACATTAATCCTGTGTTGTACACAATCGGTATGGTACCAGTGTACAAATTGAAGATTGAAGACCCTGCCGCGTTATGGAAAACATTGGATCACGAAGAGCAGATGAGCGGTGCTAAGCACGAGCTGGTTAAACTCGGTGAGGTTGAGTTTCGTCGTTACGAGATGACAGATTCGGTTGACCCGCAAGATGGCATTGGCTTGGTTGTTGCTGTGGTTGACAACGTACTTACGTTAACGGTTGATATTCCGCAACTGGGTGTTCAAAACCCGCTTAAAATGGCATTGGGACTTGAGTCACCAAGTCAAAACATTGCGGAGAGTGGACGCCTAGCGGCGTTGCAGGCTAAATACGGAGAAAACAATAACTCTTTCGGTTACTTTGATCACCGTGAATTGGTTAAAGGTTTGACGACGAAAGATGGCAATATCTTTGCGCGTCAAGTCAGCATGCTGGATGCCATTGATCCTGAGCCGACTATTCAGGAGATGCGTTCACCAGCCTGTCATACTGAACTTACTCAAGTTGCAGAAAACTGGCCTCAATCCGTCGCATTTGCGGAATACAAGTTGAAAGGCGAGCAGGCATTCATTAAAGGTGCTTTTGTTGTTGAATCGAAAAATAAAGTGATTCTAGATGCGCTTAAGTCGATTCGTGGCGTTTTGGCAGAATCGAACAATGATAAGAGCTTCTTTAGCATGGCGCTTGGTTTAGACATTAATACGCTAGCGCCATCGATTGGTCAGATTTGGAGCGACTTGACTCAGCCTCAGTACCAATGCTCTTTATTGACTCAAATGCAGCAAGAGATGGGTGGCCAAAACCCAGCCGCAGCTGTGAGCATGGGCTCCGGCATGGTTAACGGCCTGAAAGGATTAAGCCTGCAGATGTTTGATATCCACGTTGACACTAATGCTCAGCACGGTGAAGTATTTAGCCAGCTAGATGGTATGTTGTCTCTATCTGCCAATGATCCAATGATGCTGATTCAAACCGCGCAAATGTTTGTCCCTGAACTTGCTCAATTACAAATTCAGCCGGATAACCAGCCAGTTAATGTCAGTGACCTGCTAGAAATGCACACAGGCTTGAAGATGGATGTGTTTGCTCGCTTAAACGAAAACCATTTTACGCTCTACAGTGGTGAGAATGCCGAAGACGCGAGCAAAGAAGTGATGGCACAACCACTTTCTCCAAATGGCTTGTTCAGTTTTGACTTCGATTCAGAACGCATTTTGGAAGTGTTGGAAAGTGCGTCAGCCGTGACTGGTGAGCCGTTACCTGATGATGTTATGAAAAGCTTACAAGGCGAGCTTGTTGGTGGTATGACGATGGATGTAACAGATCAAGGTATTGGTTTTGAGTTTGATTACCGTGGTGCGACCAAACCCGTGGCGGTTGCACAGCAGTAAAACATCGAGTAGAAAAAAGGCGGCGCAGTGCCGCCTTTATTTCATCGTCGAACTCAGGTTTGTTTACCATCGAGTCGGACTTCCATCAAGACTATGACTGCAACCAAACAGGGTTACTCCAGGCCGTGCTGCCGTCTTTATCTTCGACTTCTAAACTTATCCATCCCTCTGCGTCGCTAGGTATAGGTAGCGACAGCTCTATGCGTTGAGTATCAACTTTCGGGTTAATCGTCAGGGTATTCAGCACTTTGCCGCCTTTACCGATCAATCGAATTTCTTTTAGACCATCGGCTGCAACGACGTGGATATCCCACGTATCTCCAGCTGTTGCTGTTTCACCAAACATAATGTTTTGCGGATAAAGAATAGGGCCTTGTGTTGCGTAGCCATGGCCGGCTTTAAGTGCTTGCGCAAACTTCGACGGCGTTAGCTCGCCATCGACTCTTGCCATCATTCGAATCTGCCCCGTGAGTTGGTTCCACGCATCGTGGGTGTCGGTTCCCGCCGTAAAGTACATTGCTTCACCTTGATCCCAGAGTTTATGTGCTTTCTTCAACGTTGGTTCATTGTCTACGCGCGCATTAAGCTCCATAAGGTCGAAACGATCCGTTTTACCACCAGGAACTGCATTTTTAGCGATATTCGTAAAGTAGCCATAATCGTTGTATGGATGGTTCATCGGTACGACTTCAGCCCCCATCTCATGTACGGCGTCAAGTAACGTGTGAACGTCAGCAGTGCCAGGATCGACCGTTAGCTCGGCGCCATTATCGATAGGAAATGGATTCATATGTCCCCATGATGGCGAAACTTCGATCGACGGAATAAAAGGCACGCCACGTTTCGCAGATAGTTCTGCAAACGTTTGGTGGTTAATGGTTGAGTCATGATCGCTAATGAAAGTCAGGTCAAGATCCGTTGCCAATTGAGCACGCACAACAATTTCTGGCGGGGTAACGCCTTCCAACACGTTGCCATGATGGTGTAAATCTGCGCCATACCAATGCTGACGGTTAGGAAACGTCACTTGAGGCACTTCTACTCGTTGCTTCGTCGTTTTACCGGATGTTAGGGTTACGTCTAATGTTTGGGTTTTAGCTGTAAAGCCTCCACCAGAGTTGATACCTAATTTGTATTGACCGGGTGCCAGTTTTAGCTCCGCATGACCTGCAGGCAGCAGATCGGTAAAGAAGGTGCGTTTACCTAAAAATTCAACCGGTGGCGCTTGACCTTCAAGAATGGTGATTCTCGCATCTTTGGCCAGACCTGATGTTGCCTCTTCAACTTGAAGTGAGAGAGTTGCAGGGCGTTTTAGCGACGTAAAATCGAGTGTTTGCTCGTTATTTCTCGCCACTTGAATCGATTGCAGCTTGCTGTTTGCGTGACCAGTCGCTGTGCCGTAGATTTGGTACTCACCCTCTGGCAGCGCTATGCTGTACTGGCCATCTTTGGCCAATGTCCAGGCATAGGGTTGTCCTTCTTTTTTGATCATCACGATGGCATCTTCAGGAACACGACCATTATCTGCGCGTAATTGGCCGTTGATGATGCCTGTCGCTTGTCCTAATCGGTCAGCTTCTGCCTTGACAATGGGGGCCATGTCTCCATTTGGAACCACTTGTAATCGGGATTGGAAAGTGCGGCTTTCACCTGCTTTCAAGGTATGCCCTAGGTACATGTCACGACCATTGTATTTGACGCGATCAAAATAAGGAGCATGAAGTGCAAAGGCCCAGTCTCGATCATAAGCGACCATGCGATCGGCGAGGGCATTGTCGGCCATGGATTCTTCTTTCCCTTCCAACCCCGGCACGGCAAATTGGTAGCCAGTGTCTGGCCAAATGGTGTGCCCTGATTCTAACGCGAGATCTTTTTTACCTTGGTTGGTCATGACCGTTTTAAGCGCAATTGAGTCAGATCCAGAAGCGAGCGTATACCACGTTGTGATATCAACGTTATCGAAGTTGCGGCTCACTTTGATGACCGCTTTATTGTCGCTGTCTTCGATAATTTCAATGGACTTGCGATCATTCGGCCATGCGGACCAGCTGTTAGGAATGAAGTCAGCAAAGGCAACCCGGTCAAGATCTACTTTACCATCCTTTACTGCTGCCAAATCGACCAATGTTCCTCGCGGTACGCCCCATGGTGGTGCGGATTCAACAGCGAGAGCGAAGGCGACATGTTCGTTTTGAACGGTAATGTCTTGAGCGTGTGTAGCTTCGCCATCGGGGATCGTGGTCTTTCCCTGTGTGATACTCACTCCCGCATGCGCTGAAGTTCCAAGCAAAAGGCCAGAGATTAAAGTTGCCACTGCACTTTTTGAAAAATTATGCATGAAGACACTTCCTTTTTTTCATGATTTATTATGTGAGTTGTCGATGGCATTGTGCGTTAACTTGATTAGACGTTCAATTAAAAAAGCGAAAGAGATGAAGAGGTTAACTCGTTGTTATTATTGTTTTACAATTGATTTTTAAACCTTAAGTTTTGATTTTAAAGTTTTTTTTGTTGTTTGGCTTGTTTTTGCGTAGAGTAATAAAAATATTTAGAACACTAATTATTTTGGGAGAGATGTGAACGATTTTTGGCAGCATTGAGCAAACAAAATGATAACAATTACACTGTATATGTGAGAAAAAAGGTCAAGATAGTTCTGAGAACGCATATAATATTTTGAGTTAAATTTGACTTTTTATTCTTTATGTTTGGGTTTTTATCTTGTCTCTGACTAAAAGACCTCTAATAAAGATTGGAGCAAACATAGAGACACTATGTTTTTTGAGTGAACTATATACGGTGGCAATATGTCGAAGACATATCAATTGATTGCTTGAGGTTTAGATGGGGTTTATTCGTAAATATAAACTGAGCATAGTTTTGTTTTTGAGTGGTGTGGCATGTTTAATTGCGTACCACGCTCAGGGCTCTTACGTAGATGAAAATGGCTTATTAGTAGAGTCATTTGGGTTTATCCCTTTGTTTTGGCTCTTTTTGGGGTTAGCCTTCGCCTCTTTTGTGGGCACTTTTTTCAAACACCGTAATCGTAATTAAAGAGCAAACGTGAAGTTTACTCCTTTATCTGAGGATGGGAGTATTGCTGATATTTTGGTAACTCTTTTCTTAGGTTACTAAATGTTGCTCGTGCACTTTGTTTTGATAGTTTGTTGATTAGCCAGATTGGCAAAAGGCCTCCGGGGTCAGCAAACGCTTTGTAGTCAATGAGTGTCGTGCCATTAGTGAGCTTTTGTAATTCCCAAGTTGCATCAACCGAACGAATGCGAACATAGCCCTTTTGTTCAGCAAGATATGAGTCTGGTGCGCTTTTGATTTTTATCGTGAACCCAAGTTCATCGACCCAATATTTAGAGTAGGTGAGCATATCACGATTTTTTGCAGGCCATGGTGCCGTAAATCGGGTATAAACGATGTTTTCGGTGGCTGATATTTGATTTAAAACCCGGCTATGACTGGCATTGTCAATCCAGTTCGGGATATTGTCACTATCTTCCAATAGCGTTAAAAATGCGCCATAGCTGGTGGGTGTGAACATCCGAGCACGAATCTCAACTAAACCGTCGGTATGCTCTCGAGAGTAGATAGTGATTCCGTTATCGTCACTATCAAATTGCCAGTACTCGTTGGCTTTCGCGGCGGTGCCAGCGGATATAAAAGTGGCGAGTAGTAGCGCGCCAATTCGTAAATGCAACATCATGTTAGTACCCGCCAACTTATTCTTAGTTAAAGCTTATACGATGTGTTCTTAATTATAAGGACAATAGTAAGTCTTTTCGTTACTGTTCTGAAGGTTGCTCTGCTCCAAAACCTCGTTGAATATTGGTGAGCGTTATTGCTGCAAACACCACAATAACGATTGATAGATGCCAGGCTTGGCTTAAACCAAGCTGTACCAATGTTAAGCTGACCAATGAGGATACGATCATTTGTCCACCTCCAGACATGGCTGCTGCAGCACCAGCCTGCTTTTTGTAGGGTTGCATTACCATGGCTTGCGCGCAAGGTAGAGCAATGCCGTTACCTAAGATCATTAATAGCTGGCCCAACATTAAATACAGCGGTTCTACCGAGCAGAAGAACAACCATATTGCAGCACTGAGATGCAGGAATGGACTACAAAGTAGCATTCTTTTGTTGCCGATAATTGGCCTTACTCGGTTACAAATCGTGGTGCCGCCTAACATACCTAAAGCGGGAATGAGTGCCCACATTGCGTATTGATCGGATGTCATGCCAATTTGGTCTTGCATGATAAATGGCATCACGGACACGGTCGTTATCATCAGGCTGAAGTTTAACCAACTGATGCTGGCAAAACTCATAAAGTAACGTGACGTCACCAAGTCTCGATACTGGAAAAGCATGTTGCGTGGTGATGGAATAACAGATCGTTTTGCTATGGTTTCTGTAAACTTAAAGGCGATGATTACCCAAGCGAGTGAGACATAACCTAGCAGTGAAATGAACACCATACTCCAACCAAAGTGGAAGTTGATAAAGCCGCCAATCACAGGCGCAATGAGTGGCGTGATCGAAGCTGCCATAGCGATATAAGACATGGCGACAGGGAGCTCATCACCGCTAAATCTATCCCGAGTCGATGCTCTCGCGAGTACCGCGCAGCACCCAGTTCCTAAGCCTTGTAGAAAACGCCCCATCACCATGCCTGTGAAGGTGTCACTGAGGAAAATGATCATTAATAGACCAGACATCGCGATGAGCAAGCCCGTCAGCAGCACTTTTTTTCGACCCAAAGCATCCGATACCGGACCGTAAATGAACTGAGAGGGACCAAAGCCGAGTAAGTAAATACTCACGAGCAGTTGGGCTTGATCAAGGGAGATAGAAAAGTCTTTTGCGATCCATGGCAAAGAGGGCATAACAAGCCCCATGCTCAATTGGCCAACACTGATAATAAGACAGGCGAGTAAGATAGTGCGAAAGTTGATTGGGCGACTCATGATGGATCACCATCAGAATAACCTCTTTGCTTTCGTGTTCTGAGGCAGCCTTCATCATCAACTTCATTTAACTTAGATTTGACGCGTTTTACGGTAGATAGGCTGACATCACACTGCTCCGAAACACTCTTCAACGTATAGCCTTCTAACAGCAACGTTGCGATCTGTTGGTGTTTAGTTTTGTCTGCTGGGCGTCCGCGAAATTTCTGTTTCCACAAATCTGGTTGATCTTTAATGGCTTGCCGTCCTTGCTCTGCGGCAAACAGGCGATGTTCAGTCTGCACTTTTCCATATCCAGATAACACGGTGAGTAGCGTTTGAGTTTGAACAGAATCCGGTTCAAATGTGAGTGGTTCACAAACGGTTTTCAGTGTGACCCCTTTTGCTAGTAATACTTTTATTGTATTTAACGCCTGACTAAAATCTCGACCAAATGCCGTTAGCCACCAGAGCACAATCGTATCACCTGCTTTGACGATATTGAGTAGCTGTTGGAAAGCTTCTCGTTCTGCTGGAGGCATGCAACCGCGAACCTTATCCTCAAAATGTTGGGCGTCAGGCACGAACGCTTTTAAGACACCGAGGTGCTCTTGATAAGCTCGATTCTTTGGCGAGTAACGTGTGTAAAGATAAGTAGCCATATGGACTATACGCCTTTTTAATTTGGTTCATATACTGTAATAGCTCATAAATATACAAAGGTTCATTAATGCTTACAACACTAAATGGACCCGAAGTCGTTAACGGACTTCGGGTCTTTTACTATTAAAGTCGTGTATGTAAGCTTTCCGGGTTATTGTTCTATGATTGCTCTGATTTCGGTTGGTAATGCAAAATTACCATCGAAGTAGGTGATAGCAAAACCTCGCCTTCAGCATGTCCTGGATTGAGGTTACGTACGTTTGTGTCGCAGATCGTTACCCATTCTTGCTTTCGCTCATTAGGGAGCTTAAAGCGCGCTGTGGCGTTAGTTTGGTTGATGAGATAGACCAGCTCTTGTCCTTCTTTACCGATGCCAAGGTGAAGTGCGACAGAGCTTAAACGGTTCCAATCATCATGCTCCATTAAGCGACCGTCTGTTCGGCGCCAGAAAATGCGGTTGTTATTGCGGTTTTCGCCACTGAAAGCTCGGATAAATGGCACCATGTATTGATTTCGGTTGGCGACCATTTGTGACATCCACGTTTTGAAATGTTGCTTACGCTCCGTTTCTCCCCAGTTAAGCCAACTGGTTTCGTTATCTTGGCAATAGGCATTATTGTTACCGCCTTGGGTGTGAGATAGCACGTCAGCAGTGAGGATGTGTGGGATTCCAAAAGCAAACAGCAAGCTGGCAATAAGGTTGCGTTTTTGCTTCTCACGCGTGGCGATGATCATCAGGTTTTCCGTCTCGCCTTCGACACCGTAGTTTTCTGAGCGATTGTCACCGTGGCCGTCGCGATTTTCTTCGCCATTAGCTTCGTTATGTTTGTGCTTGTAAGACACTAAATCTTGCAGTGTGAAGCCATCGTGATACGTGATGTAATTCACCGTGAGTTTGTATGGCCAGTTCGCTGCACTATAAATGTCACGAGAGCCCATTAATCGAGTGGCAAACTCTTTTAAATAGCCTTGATCTCCGCGCCAAAAACTGCGGGAAATATCACGCAGTTTGTCATTACACTCGTTCCAGCCAAATGGAAAGTTACCCACTTGGTAGCCATTTGGACCAATATCCCAAGGTTCGGCAATCAATTTGGTTTCACGCAAAATTGGGTCTTGCGCGACGGCTTTAAAGAAAGCTGCTTCTGGGTTGTAATCATCGCCCTGTCGACCTAACGTTGCAGCCAAGTCAAAACGGAAGCCATCGACTTTAAATTCGCTAACCCAGTAGCGCAATGTATCCATTACAAGGTTTAAAGCGGGTTGATAGGTGAGATCGACCGTGTTGCCACAACCAGTGTAATTTGCGAAGTGGTTGCCATGTTTGATGTAAAAACGGGAATCGAGCGCTTTCAGGTTGAAAATTGTAGGCCCTTCCCCCCCCTCTGCGGTGTGGTTGTAAACTACGTCGAGAATCACTTCGATGCCGTTTTTGTGCAGTTCTCGAATCGTTGTTTTGAGCTCTGTGACGGCGTCTTTTTCTGCATAGCGCGGATCAGGCACCATAAAGAGATAAGGGTTGTACCCCCAATAGTTGACCTTTTCCATCTCTAGTAGGTGAGGCTCATGCATACACGCAGCGACAGGTAGCAATTGCAGCGTGTTGATGTTTTGCTGTTCATAAAAGGCCAGCATTTTAGGTGATGCAAGACCTAAATAGCGCCCCTTCAGCTTGTCCTCAACTTC
Organism: Vibrio sp. T9; assembly: GCF_003123985.1. NCBI lineage: Bacteria > Pseudomonadati > Pseudomonadota > Gammaproteobacteria > Vibrionales > Vibrionaceae > Vibrio > Vibrio sp. T9. The sequence goes on along the minus strand of NZ_NIGY01000005.1, from coordinate 206,642 downwards.
TGGGTGAAGTTGGGTAAGCCCTTTGACGTGTGTCTCAAACAACACCATCTCTTCTCTGGGTATACGCGGATGATCCGTATCTTGCCAGTCAAAATCATCTTCGATAACGATGCACTTCGGCATATCGAAACTTTTGGCTGGAGAGTAGGGAGGGTGGTAGTGGAGGGCTTTATCAATTGACTTTGCGTAAGGGTCAGAAATTAATAGTGGCTCTTCCTTGTGGGAGACAAGGTAACCGTATTTTTGCCCCGGCTTAATATCCGGAATAAAAGTATGACGTACGCCAGCGTATTCATTCGGTAAATCATGAAGCGCGTAACTGCCATCGTCTGCAAACAGGGCGAGTTTTATGTCTTTATTCCCTGGTGCGTGAATAGAGAAGTTACAACCTTCTTTATTTACAGTTGCACCCAAGGGGTAAGGGCGAGAGAGAAGTCGTGTCATCGGAGATACTTTATTTAATATTTATTGCTACCTTTAGGAAACTATAAGTTAAAAACTTTGTCTTACTAAGGTCAACCACCCTAAATATAAAAATATTCATGTAATTTAATTACTTTATGTGACGGCTTAGAGTCAAAAATATGAAATGGCTATCACTTTGTAGCGGCTCAAAACCGAATAAACTTACTAATTCCTCCCTAGATTGGTGATCTGACTCGAAAAAACACCATTCGGTAAATTTTCTACTCCCTTCTCATCCCCCCTAAATTAGTTTGGGGCGGAGGAAGTCATCCTTGTACGCCTCGGGTAATCTCATAACTGTTGAAACAAACGGGGATTCGTTCCCATCTTACCTCTCTTTCTTTAGGTGTGTTTTTACTGCCTATATTCACCTAAAAGAGTGAGCAGGGAAGACAGAATTATAAATACCCTTAATGGAGTTAAGAATGAAAAAAGTAAGTGCAATTGCTGCTGCTGTGGCTGCAACTTTAGCTGCTGGTTCTGCGTTCGCAGTGGATTTCCACGGTTACATGCGTGCTGGCGTTGGCGTGAACGCTGACGGTGGTCAACAATTAACATTCGAAAAGAACAAGATCGGTCGTCTAGGTAATGAAAGCGATATCTACGGCGAGATTCAACTAGGTAAAGAAGTTTACAACAACAACGGCAAAACGTTCTACGTAGACTCTATGGTTGCAATGACTTCTAATGGTTCAAACGACTGGGAAAGCACTTCTGCTAACTGTGGTTTGGATAACGGCGAAGTGAAATGTGTTGACGATGCACAATTCGCACTACGTCAATTCAACGTTCAAGCTAAAGGCCTACTAAACTTTGCTCCAGAAGCAACACTTTGGGCTGGTAAGCGCTACTACCAACGTCACGACATTCATATCTCTGACTTCTACTACTGGAACATCTCTGGCGCGGGCGCTGGTGTTGAAGGTATCGAAGCTGGTCCAGGTAAAGTTTCTTTCGCTTGGGTTCGTAACGACCGTGGCGATATCGCAGATCCAGGTAACGATGGCGGCGATACAAACGTTAACACTCTAGACGTACGTTATGCAGGTCTTCCTCTATGGGACAACGGTTCTCTAGAAATGGGCTTGAACTACGCAATCCTTAACGAAACTGACGCTGCGCCAAACGGCACTAAAGATGCGAAAAACGGCGTAATGTTCACAGCAGAATTGACTCAAGGTCTAGACGCTGGTTTCAACAAAACAGTGCTTCAGTACGGTACTGAAGGCTACTCAAAAACAATGGCATTCTACGGCGACGGTAGCTGGTACGGCGCAGAAGCTGATAACGGTGCATCTGGTTACCGCCTAATCAACTGGGGTGTAATCGGCATGGGTGACAGCTGGGAAATGGGTCACCAGTTAGTTTACGGTGTTGGTGAAGACATGTGGGCTGGCCAAGACAAGTGGGAAACAATGTCTGTTGTAGTTCGTCCAATGTACAAATGGGATGACAACCACAAAACTATCTTCGAAGCTGGTTACGCTATCGATGATAACGACGGCGACGAAAACAAATACGGTAAGCTAACTGTTGCTCAAGCATGGTCTGCTGGTTCTAGCTTCTGGGCTCGTCCTGAAATCCGTGTTTACGCTTCTTACCTAACGGCTGACAAAGAAGACAACTCTAACACATTTGACAACGGTCGTTCAGACGATACGTTCCAATTCGGTGTACAAGCTGAAGCTTGGTGGTAATCATCTAACCACTAAGTCCTAAATTGTCCTAGAATGATACAGCCAGAACTTATCTGGCTGTATTTATTTAAAAAACAATAAAGAGTCGAGGTAGACAGTAATGAAAAAATGGCTTGCTCCCGTACTGCTGGGCATGTTGGCTACTGGTTGTGCGTCCGTAGAACAAGTAGAGATGAGTCCAAAAGGTCAGCAACAAGTGATCACTCAATCGGGTGATATTCAATGGGTAACGGTTGATGTACCTGTGGTTACTGAATTCGCTTTGACTGATAAAAGCCAAATGCTGTTGGATGGTAACAGTGCTGGCGCTATTGCAGCGTTTGCTCTTCCGGGCAACCGTGGCAGTCTCGATATCAAATTAGAGACATTCGTAAGTAAAGAACTTCAATTTTATGCTCCTAATGTCGCAGTGATGAACTCGGCAGGAGAAACCATTTACCAAGCAGATTTCTCAAAGTTTAAGTACGAACCAGCAAAACTGTTGGACAACGATAAATTCGTACTTGATCTCAATGTGATTCCAGACATGACAGGTAACGATCTGCATGTATTGGTGTACACGACTTCCGCTGATCTAAAAGGCAGTACGCAAGTTCTGCATCCTGCAAAAGCCTTCGCCATGGCGCGCCACACTCAGCCGCCAGATATTGCAGACCCTTTAGCGAAACACAGCCCACTGGGTCAGTTCCGTTTGTCGGTATCCGCAAATGATATCGTGAATACCAAGATTGTTGCGAAAAACGACAACATTCCTCAAGGTACGGATCTCACTAGCTACTACCACAGCTCAATTGAAGCGGCAGTGGCAGCGAACGATATTCCGAAAGCACTCACCTTGCTCGATGAAGCAAAAGAACTGGGTATTGAAGGTGCGCAACAAGTGTTTGTGAAAGCCGTAAATAAAAAATAATTGAATATAAAAGGCCAGCAAAATGCTGGCCTTTTTTCATAGAATATAAACCAATAAAAAATACCCCTACATAGAGTTATCTTATTCACATAATTATTTTTATTGTTTTGTTTTTTATATTGGTTAGATCAATAATTATTGACAGTTCCTAACTTATTTTTTGTATTTAGGAAATAAATAAACTTCTCGAAGTAATTTAAATTCGCAATCCGACGATATTTATTTAGCGTTTGATATTTCCATTTTAATAACGATTAATATTTATTTTAATAACGATTAATATTTATTTTAAACGTTGAGTTTATTTTGCTTTGGATATACTAAAAAGGAATTACGTGAAATGAACATGATGAAGACCTCTCTTGCTGCTGCCCTACTTGTTGCCTTAGTGGGTTGTCAATCGACTGCAGAACCAGAAGCGGCCGCAGAGCCAGTTGTGAATATGTCTCAAGACGAAGTGGTTGCTTTCATGAAAGCGTGTGACAACCCAGATAGCACGGCGAAAGGACCAATTTCTAAACCACTGTTTGTGGTGGGTACGTTTGCGGATTCCGACTGGAAACACGTGCCTCAACGTCAATACACCTACAAAGGGAATAACTTCTACCAAGCTGTAGTTCAAGAAAAAGTAGGTTCCTACAAAATGCAGTATGCGACCGAGTTGTGGTTCCCACAATTTACCGCTAAAGGGAATCGAATGAACGTTGGTGAATTAACACCACTAACATTTGGTGGTTACGGTACAGATACTTCAGTTGATATTAAAGAAGATGGTAAATATGTCTGGAGCCTTCAATTTGAAGGAAAAGGCAAACCGCTTCATGTTATGGTAAATAAGTGCCAATAATATTACATTCAGTTATTTAAAGTTTATTTTTTATTTATTAACCCCTGCATGGGAAACATGTTGGGGTTAATTTTATTTGGGAGAGTTTAATGCGCAACGTACGATATAAAAAACTATTTGGCCAATCGCTTTTAGCCTTGAGTGTGATTGGGGCTTTATCTGCGTGTAATTCTTCTGGTGGTGGCGATACTAATAGCAGCACGCCGCTACCGGATACCAGCTATGCTTGCCAAACCAATGTCATGGCGCAAAGTAACCAACTTCGTACTTATCAAATCATGGTCGAGAGTTTTGTGGATGGCGATGCGAGCATTGGTCACGGTACGGGCTATGGCACCAGTCATCATAATGGCGATTTGCAAGGGGTGATTGATTCACTTGATTACATCCAAGATTTAGGGATGAACGCGATTTGGTTGACGCCGATTTTTGAGTCTGAAGCGATCGCAGGACAAGATCACTGGGCCGATCGTTTGGATGCCACGGGATATTTTGCGACAGATTACTTTAAGATTGACCCCAAATTTGGTGATTTAGCGACCGCGAAAACTCTAGTCGAAGAAGCACACAAACGCGGCTTATACGTATTTTTTGATGGCGTATTTGGTCATCACAAAGATGGCTTGATCAAACCCTCACCTTCCGGTTTGCTGCCATCTGGATCAAGCAACCCGGTTGATTATCCGGCCAGTCTCGATTTCTACAAAGAAGTGGCGACGTATTGGATCAAAGAGCTCAAGATTGACGGCTGGCGTTTAGATCAAGCCTATCAAGTTCCGACAGACGCTTGGACACAACTTCGTAAAGCCGTCGATGAAGCCTCGCAAGGTGTCACGTACACCAATAGCAAAGGCGAACAAGTGAATCCGTTGGGTTACATGGTGGCAGAGATTTGGAAAGGGGAGTCTGAGATCGCGAATGAGGCGTATGGATCGAACAGCGATCCGGCACTGTGCTCTGCATTTGATTTTCCTATGCGCTATCGCATCGTTGAAACTTTGGCCGTGAATGAGAGTGGCGTGGGTGGTCGCGGTGTGGATTGGCTAGACAACGGTTACAGCACACACAACCAATATCCAACACATGCGCAGCCGAATTTGATGATCGGCAACCATGATTTAGTGCGCTTTGGTGACTTGTTACAGCGCGGAAACTTGGCGGATGTGAATGATGTAGAATATTGGTTACGCCATAAAGCCGCGTTTGCTTTCCAAGCGGCGTACACCGGGCCAATCACGTTGTACTACGGTGATGAAATCGGGGATCAAGTGGATGGTTTTGCCGCAAAAGAAGACAACAACACCTGCGCCATTCAAGGTTTGTGTGATGATCACGTTGCGCGTAGCAGTGCAAAAATTGAAGGTGTGACGGCGACACTTGACGCAAACCAAGCCGATCTCAAAGCTTACGTGAAATTGCTGATGACAATGCGCAGTGCGCACCCAGCATTGTATCAGGGGTCACGCACGAATTTAGTTGCGAGTAACGGCAGTTATGTGGACTTGAAACAATCTGGTACAGACAAAGTACTGTTTGCGCTAAACACTTCGAAAAGCGCGAGAACAATTATTCTTAATCAGGAAAGTGTTAGTACTGGTGAGTTGGTGGATCTGCTCACGAATGAAAAAATTACGCCAAGCAATGGTCAATATCAAATTCCGATGTCGCCATTACAAGGTCGATTCTTTGCGGTTACACCCTAGGAAGTATCCAGAATCACCGCTCATCAGTTGAGCTGACCAGAAGCTTTTCTCATACACAAGCCAAGTGTTGTTGCTGACCCCCATAGGCGCACACTTGGCTTTTTTCCGTCCGTTTTACTTTTCCCTTAATGGTTTTCCAACGATGTAGCCAACAGGTTGCTTCGCTTTTTGCATTGGCGTTTGTTTTCGGCAGGTAGATATTTGTGAGATAAGCTGCACATTAAAAAGTAAATTAACACTTGTGCAACGTAAAAGTGTGACCGAAGGATTACTTATGCCTTACTAATATGTTTATCGTGTTTGGGATTTACATAACTAATGGAAAAGTATAATGAAATCCATAACGAAACCCCTCTGTCTTCTTGCTGTTATTAGCTCTCCGCTTGCATATAGCCAAATTCTCAATGGTGACTTTGAACAGTGGAATGGCAGTGCGCCTACGCAGTGGTCAGTGATTGACGCTGGCATCGCGGTGTCGCCAAGCAGCGAACAAATCAAATCGGGCGGCCTGGCTGCTCAAGTCGTCGTGAATACAGGTACCCAAAGCAACACTGACCTTTTGCAAACCATTAATGTGGAGCAAGGGAAAACCTATCCGTTTTCTGTCTCGGTTTATCACACCGAAGGAAATGTAAAAGCACGTCTGGTGGTTGATGGTTATCACAATTACTCAGATCCGCAGCAGGTAAACCAGTGGCAAGAGCTGGCGCATAACTATACTGCGAGTTCGAACAAGACCATCAATGTCGGGTTGCGTTTTTATGATGAGGCCGGGTTTGATGGCTCAGAAGTTGTCTACGTCGATAATTTTCAACCGACCGAGACAAGTACACAACCTCCTGTAGAAAATTGTAGCGATCATGAAGTGGTTCTTACACTCACGACGGACAACTATGGCTCAGAAACTAGCTGGGAGTTGAAAAATAGCCAAGCGCAAGTGCTTTTCTCTGGTCAGGGGTATGAGTCGTCAACCACTATTGAAAAGACCATGTGTTTAGCCGATGGTAACTACCAATTTACGATTCAAGACAGCTATGGCGACGGCATTTGCTGTGGCAATGGTTCGGGGTCTTACGCGTTGAAGGTGGGGGATAATACGCTTGCCTCTGGCGCTGAATTTGCGAAAAGCGAAACCACCGACTTTACGTTAGGTGGCTCAACCACGACCCCACCAGTGGTTGATGGTTACTACCAAGCGGCGTCTGGCAAGACGGGCTACGCTCTAAAAACGGCGCTGTTTAACATCATCAACAACCACACTAGCCGAGGTTATTCTGCGGTGTGGACCTTGGTAAAAGATGCTGATATTGATCGCTATTACGAAAATGATGGCTCTATTCTCGATATGTATTCAGAGAAACCTGCGGGCAGTGATGCTATCAGCTTCACGAAAGTGACAGACCAATGTGGTCAATATAGCCAAGAAGGGGATTGCTACAATCGTGAACACTCGTTCCCGAAAAGCTGGTTTGGCGGTAAAGTTGAACCGATGAACTCAGATGGTCACCATTTGTTTGCGACCGATGGCTATGTGAATGCGAAGCGCAGTAACTGGCCATTTGGTGAAGTGGGCACCGCGACGTACGTGTCTAGTAATGGTTCTAAACTTGGTCAAGCAAGCACAGGCCTAGGTTATTCCGGTACGGTGTTTGAGCCGATCGATGAGTTTAAAGGCGACTTTGCTCGTGCCTATTTCTACATGGCAACCCGCTATGAAAATGTTGTAGGTAACTGGGAAGGCAATTCAAGCAATGCGGATGCTGTCCTTGATGGTTCAAGTTCAACGGTTTTTGAACCTTGGATGTTAAACATGCTGAAACGTTGGCACAAAAATGATCCTGTTAGTGAAAAAGAACAAAACCGCAATCAACAAGTGTTTGATTTTCAGGGCAATCGCAATCCATTCGTTGATCACCCAGAGTTTGTTGAACAGATTTGGGGAAACTAACACCTTCTTGATTTTGGTATCCACCATTTAGTGATAGTGACACCAACAAAACAAAGGGGAAGCGCGATGCTTCCCCTTTTTCATTACGGATGTTTTTAAATGAAACTAGTTTTTCGTTACCGTCACGATTGGCGCCGACTTGTCAGCCGCGTTGAAGTGGAAGTTGTAATTTCCCGCTTCTGCAATCGCAATTTTGAGGTTTGCACTACCGCCACCGACTTCCATCGTTAGCGCTTTACCAAGCTCAACACTGCCTTCGCCACCGAAGTTGGTGTCTGCTGCCCAGTCTGCGCTCGCAACTTTCATCTCGTAGTTGCCCGCCGCTAGGTCAATGTCTAGCGAGTAAACGTCATTTGCTACATAGCTGAACTTCGCAGTGGAGTCTTGCGCTGGCGTATCCCATGTGGTGATAGTACCACGTAGGTAAAGTGCTGTTTCACCGAATGTTGGTGCATCTGCTGACTTCGTCACTGAAACGACAGGTTTTTCTACGCTTTCATCTTGAACATGTAACGCGTTCAGAGTGAAGTTGTACTTACCAGTTTCAGCGACAGACAACGTACAGTTTCCCGCAGAGCCTAAGTCTAGTGAGCCAGAAGCCAAATCCGCAGCATCACAACCGATGTTTGGATTTGCCCATCCTGAGTCCGCAAATTTGAACTCGTGTTCACCTGCTTCAAGAACGCCAGTTACAGAGTACATGCCGTTGCCAATAAAGGTCATCGCCCAGTCACTGCTATCTGACCACTCGTTCATGGTGCCTTTGACGTAAACCACAGTTTCGCCGTAAGGAGGAATGCTCGATACGTCTTTATTGTCCGTGTTTACTGGTAGGCCTGCACCTTGCGCGCCGTCTTGTGGCTGTACGAATACCGCTGTTGTCAGTGCTGGCACTGTGAATGTTTCATTGGCGAAGCTTGCACCTTTCACGATGTCATCCGCAGAGTTTTGTTGAACTTCATGCAGCTTGAAACCAGTAGCGCCAGCAACTTTGAAAGATTTCTCAGTTGATGTTGAGTTCACAACGGCCACGATCGCATCGTAGTTCGAATCCAAATCGGCACCTGCTGATGTGCCATCGTCGATAGACATCACAATCAAGCCTTCCACTTGGTCTTTCCCTACGTTGCGGAAGTCAACACGGTTCATCACTTCTTGCGCGGTGTCTAAGCGGAACAGTTCGCTTGTACTGCGGATTTTTAGTAGCTCTAGGAATTGTTGCTTAGTCAGCTCGATGTCCGTTGAGTCTGGTTTCGCCGTGCTGTCACCGACGATGGTTTTGATCAACTCCCAGTTTGCACCGTCTTTGTCTTCACGTGGTAGACCAACGTTCCAGTTATTGTCGCTTCCATCGAAGAATACACGGTTGAACCAGTCACCAGAATCGTACGAGTCACGCTGCATTGACTTAGAGCGCAATAGCTCAGAACCCATGTGAATGAACGGAATACCTTGACCTAGCATCACCGTTGATAGTGATACAGACTGCATTCGTGCGCGTTCAGCAGATGAAGTACCTGTCGCAATCTTGTAAGCGTTGTTGTCCCACAGCGTTTGGTTATCGTGCTTAGACACGTAGGAAATGTTCTCTGATGGCACTTTTGTGTAGCCTGCTGGAGCACCATTGTAATCAACATTCTTACCAAGTTTGGTTTCGCCTTTGTAATCCAGAAGGACGTAGTCAGCTAAGTTACCAGCCATACCTAGACGAACCAGATCTTGGTTGTGTAGGCGGCCATTCACAGATTCTGCATCAGTTTTAGTTTCTTCGTTCGGGTAAGCGGCGTTACCAAAGCCTTGGTTGAAGCGAAGTGGGTGCTTACCTTCAGAATCTACACCGCCATCAAACGGGCTTCCGCCACGAACTGCGTCACGCAGACGATCAGAGAAAGTACCGATTTCTGTCCCCGCCATGTTGACTTGTGTTGCTTGATCGAAGCGAGCGTTTTGCGCAACTTCACCGAAGTCCCAGCCTTCGCCGTAGAACAAAGTATTCGGATCAATTTCACGGACTTTTTCAAGTGCGTAGACCATGACATCTTTCGGCTGGTGGCCCATAAGGTCAAAACGGAAACCATCGACTTTATAGTCATCCGCCCATACCATCAATGAGTCAACCATTAGTTTACCCATCATCAAGTTCTCGGTGGCGGTGTTATCACAACAGGTTGAGTTTTCTACGCCGCCAGTGTTGACGTTTAGGCGGTGGTAGTACCCAGGGACAATCTTATCCAGTACTGATTTTTCGTTCACACCAGATGCATTTGTGTGGTTGTACACCACGTCCATGACCAGTTTCAGATCCATTTTATGCGTCGCTTGAACCATTTCGCGGAACTCAAGAATACGCTTAGACCCGTTAGGATCGGTCGCATAACTGCCTTCTGGCACGGTGTAGTGGTATGGGTCGTAACCCCAGTTGAAGCTGTCTAGCATGCGAAGATCGTTCATCAACGCTTGTGCTTTGCCCGTTGTTGGGTCGTAGCTATTTAATACCTCTTCAATCACTTTGCCGTCATCTTCGGTCTCACAAATGGAGGCTTCTGGCTTGATGCCACAAAGCTTACCCACGGTGTCGGTGATATCGACTCGCTGGTCAGCGTCTTCATCCACGGTTGCAATATCAAATGCTGGCAGGATATGCAGCGTTGTTAGGCCAGCATCTTTTAAAGCTTGTAAGTGAGATACAGACTCACGCTCAGGTTCTGTAAGCGCCAGATATTTGCCATCAAGACTTGGTGTGCCTTTGCTGTCGTTAAAGCTGAAATCACGAATGTGTGACTCGTAAAGGACGTGGTCTTCGTCTTTTTTAACCGTTGGGCGTGCGTAGTTTTTCCAATCTTGAGGCATTAAGCTTGGATCATCTAAATCAACCACTTGCGAGTATCGTGAGTTCTTAGACAAGCTCATTGAATATGGGTCTGTTACCAAACGCGTTTCAACGACGCCAGTTGTTGGGTGGTATACCTTAACTTGGTAGCGATAGTATTTGTTGACAACGTTGCTTTGTGCCTCAGAAACCCAGATACCTGTTGCTGGGTCTTCCGTCATGGCAACGGTCGCTTCTTCTGCTAAGTTTTCATCGTAGATTATCAGATCAACATCTTGGGCAGTTGGTGCCCATAGTTTGAAGGTTGCGGCACCGCCTTCCACAATTGCGCCGAGTTCTTGACCAATCGCGTTACCTGCCTTGGAATCGGCAAATACTGCATCGAGAACGCCCGGCTTTTGCACTTCAGTTGCAGAAATGACGTCACCATTTGCGTTGTAAGCTATCATAACGATTTGTGATTTCAGGATCGTGCGTAGAGTCGCGTCATCGACATCAATGCCTGCAGCTTGGAGGCTAGCAAGGTGACGGAAGCGTGATTTCAGACCATCAGATAAATCACCTGCTTTCGTCAACTCAACCGCCGTGCCACCGGAGATTTGCTTGTCTTCATCCATTTTAATGTCGTTGCTGAGGCTGTAGAACAGCTTCATGGAATCCGCATTGGCCGCCGCTTCCCACGCGATGGTGTTGGCATCTAGCCAATGCGCTTTTTGACCATCAATATCAACAGGGCGTTCTTCGATTGGCTCGTAGTAAAGCTCACTGCTGCCGTGGAAGCCAAACAACCCTTTAGATTCGCCGATTTTCGTCAGCTCCACTTTTGAGTTTGCACTGCCGAATGCTTTCTCATCACCTTTGTGCAGAATGAAGTTCATGCATTCGTGTGGGTCAGAGGCATCTGGGTTCACTTTCAGTACGTAGTAAGCACCGTAGGTGTCGTTGATGCCATCGAATGGATGCGGTGCCGACCAATCCGTTCCTGTGCCAGGAATGCCCATTGCGTCTAAATCTGTGCTGGTACAGCCTTCACCGTTCCACAGGTGCAAGCCCCAACCTTCGTAGTCGCTGGCCGTTGAAGCGGACGCCACATCGCGTTTGTAATAAATGACGACCTCGTTCTCTCCCGCAGGGTACAAGCCTGAGCCTGGGTTCGTCGTATCTTCGTTCGTGCTATCACTACCACAACCGCTGATGACTGCGACGGAAATCAAAGGCAGTACGGTTTTGGCAATTGTTGATAATTTAAATGTCTTATTGTCCACGTTTACAAATCCATTGTTATTGAATTGATATTGAGCTGCGCGCTGCCTTCGCTGACTCAGTCATCAAGAAGGTTTCGCACACGCTAGAAAGGCAGATGCCGAAAAAGGAAATGTTCAACTAGATGCTAATACACTGAATCATCAGCAAAATGTGAGAGCAGGCAGTTAAGTTTTTTACAAGTGAAAATTTTCTGTCACAGTCGATTTTGTTCACAAATTAAATAATAAAACAGACGCATAGTGAGAGCTTCTGCACATCATTAAAATGTAAATTTTTATAGGAGGAGCAAGGGGGGATGATAGGGGAGGAGAATATCTCAGCCCCAAAACCGTGACTAAGTTCTATAAAAATCACAGTGATATTTTTCAATTAAAAATAAGTTGCAGTGATATTGCATAAAATACCGCCATTAAGTATTGGCAAGCTTCAGATTTTCGCTAAGTGGTCGTTATATAATGAAGGTAGTCGGCGTTATGTCGGCGCGTAATCTTAATATTTCCCTGAGAGGGAGATGAATTGGGCCCTGAAACCAAAAGAGGCTATTTATGAGTAGTATGGGCATTGCCATTGCGGCAACTGGCCTTTCACTCGTCCTGATATTTGTGTGGATGATCTCGTTGTCGATGCGGAAACAGAGACTCGAGGCAGAGAGGAAAGCTCGCGAAGCCGCTTATCGAAAGGCGATGCAAAAAGCGCGAGAGCAAGAGCGTAAAGAGCGTGAGTTCAAAGCAGAAACCGGGCATATCCCCACCATTTTATTTCTAGCGAAAGAAGCCGAGAAGGACAACATTCGTCAAGCGCTGTATTGGTATGATAAAGCCGCTAAGTTGGACAACGTGACGGGAATGTACGGTATTGTTCGCCTGAGTGAGCGCATGCGTGAAGATGTGATTTTAAAAGAGCAGGCAAACTTTTGGCGTACCGCCATTGCCGGAATGGAAGGGGATACCGAAGCGAAATTTGCGACAGGCAAAGCGTTGGTTTTTGGTCGCGGAACGGAAAAAAATATTCCCAAAGGTAACCAACTGATTGAAACCGCAGCCGAGGAAGGCTGCATTGATGCCATGCTTTACATGGGTGAGTGGCAACTTTCACCAGACAATAGTGCAGGACGCAGTGCAGATGCACTTTATTGGTTTATGAAAGCGGCTGAAAAAGACAGTGCGGACGGAAAGATCCAAGTTGGCTTATGTTACCTAAATGGTGTTGGTACAGAAAAAAGCATGGTCAAAGGCTGCTATTGGCTTGAAAGGGCCGCAGAAGGTGGCAGCGCCGAGGCGATGTATCATGCTGGCGAAGCGTGGAAGGACAAAGGTAAAACAGGCAATGCGATTGCTTATGTTTGGCTGTTTCTTGCTGCCAATATGGGGTATCAGCCAGCGCGTACGTTGCGTGACGAAGTGGCGACCAATATTGGTGTTGACGTCGTCGTTGGATTGCAATCTATAGCGAAACCGTTGCAAAGAAAGCTGGCGTCAGGGATGGTAAGAAAGCATTCCATTATTCGGGCGCTGAACAAGGTGTACAAACGCGAAGCGTATTTTCCTGCAGAGGAGGAACTTAACGCGGTGTTGAGTGACGAAAATAAAGACGATGCTAACGCATGGGATGAAGCATCGGCGCCGAACTTCCAGCCAGACATGACCACAGCAACGACGGAAGGACAGACAACCACATCGTCTACCGAAAAAAAGCTCTCTAAAGAGGCGCTCGATTTCACGCAGAATTTCCTTCAACCATAATTTATCTTATCCATAAGCCTCATAAGTGAGGCTTTTTTTTTGCTTTTCTTTTGCCTTCCTGTCTCAGTATCTCTGTCGATCACAACTACAGACTGTAAACTTATCTAAGCGATTTATTTACTGAATTGCATACTATTTATGCGATTTTTCAACACATTTTTAGTACTTCGCTAAGGTGGGATATGTTTATCTTCAAATAGAGGGGTTTCCCTCTTTATCTACTTCTCCTGTTGGGCTCAAATCAAGTCTCTTCAATTGATAGTAATAATGATTGAAGAGCAATACTTGATGCCCAGAGTAATAGGTGAATAGTATTCATTACTTTATCTAATAATGTAAATTAAAAATTGTATTATAAATCTTAAATTGTGTTTTTATATTTAGGCATGGATTATTGATTTTATAATTAATTAGGCGCAAGATGACGTACAAAATAAAATAGCATAGATAATATGCAGAATTACACTAGGAAGTAACTTTTTCATTACATGTTTCAGCAGAAATGGAGCGAATTAGTTTGCTCTGTTTTTATTTCTATTAGAGATTTGTGTATGTTGAGAATCATTAGTGCAGATAAATTCATCTCTTCAAGATTTATCTTAGAGTACAGCAAGGCTGAGTTCGCTTCTTTATTAGGCGTTTCCGTTGCTAAGATAAGTAATATTGAAAGTGGAAAATCTTCAATCCCCCCGGTGTACGATTACGCCATTAATTATTTACTTAGTGAGCATCCTTTTAAAGATAGTGCAGTTGACGCTTTATGCTCTCACGAAACGTTAAACTTTGCTCGGCGTATTGACGTCAACACCAAAGTAAAGCGCCTGTCCTGCAAGCGCTGCGATAGCCGAAGGTTGCACGTTATGGCAGGAATGAGTGGGTTGTATTTTGTTGAGTGTATGGATTGTAAACATACCATGTACTCGTCAGGCATGTCTGTAAAGCGTTATCAGCAATGGTCGAATGGTGGAGTCAAGCTAGATAGCCATTTATTCAATTAAGTTGTTTTTTCTTTATATCCAAAGTAAAGAGCCATCAATACATGTGTTGATGGCTTTTTTATTATGTGTTTAAATTTGGTTAAAATCGAGGTGTTTTAAACTGCAATAATATAATTTAACTTATTATATAGTGATGGAAATCTCAAAACTTTATTTTCTTATAATAACCTTCTTTTTAATAATGGGCGTTGTCACATAATTATTGAAGGATCTTTCCTTTTAGGTGCGTTTCAATATCATTGAGATAGAAATTGGAAAGTGATGAAAGTCTCTAAATTTTAATTCGATAAAATAAGTCTTTTAAATATGAAAATTTAATCACGAAATTTGTAATTTGAATTTTAAATAAATATTTCGTTTGTAATATCTGTCCTTGTCATTTTTAAAGAACAAAAAAGAGATATTTCAAATGAAACGTTTAATTATAGGTGTTAGTAATTACATGCCTGAAGACTTTAGCTTATTAGCTGAATCTTTAGATGAACAATTTAATCGTCACTTACTGCCTTTAGAACAAGTTGAATTAACCGACGTTGGTGCAGCTATTATTACGTCAGCAGACATTAAAGCGGGTCTGCACAGAATGATTTCGGAAACAGGGTACGGAATTCCTGTTTTCTTAGTGACCGATGAAACTCCAGTTTCGGCAGAAGATTACGTTTGGTTAACGGGGGTTATTGATTTAGAAAGACAATCTATCGATTACTACTGCCGTCAAATTAATGAAGCCGTGACTAAATATGAGTGTCGTCTGCTCCCTCCTTTCTTCAAGCAATTAACGCACTACGTTGAGATGGGTAACTCGGCGTTTGACTGTCCAGGGCACCAAGGTGGTCAGTTCTTCAAAAAACACCCTGCTGGTAAACAATTCTACGATTTCTTTGGCGAAAACCTATTCCGTAGCGACTTGTGTAACGCGGACGTGGACTTAGGTGACTTACTGATCCACGAAGGTTCTGCACACCAAGCGCAAGCACACGCTGCAAAAGTATTTAACGCGGACAAAACTTACTTCGTACTCAACGGTACTTCTGCTTCAAACAAAGTGGTGTGTAACGCGCTAGTAACTGAAGGCGATTTGGTATTGTTCGACCGCAATAACCACAAGTCGAATCACCACGGCGCGTTAATCCAAGCGGGTGGTATGCCAGTTTATCTAGAAACAGCGCGTAACCCTTGGGGCTTCATTGGTGGTATGGATGAGCACTGTTTCGATGAAGAGTACATTCGTGCTCAAATCGCGAAAGTATCTCCAGAGCGTGCACGAGATGAACGTCCGTTCCGCCTGGCCATCATCCAGTTGGGTACTTACGACGGTACAATTTATAACGCTCGTTACGTCATGGATAAGATTGGCCACCTTTGTGACTACATCTTGTTTGACTCGGCATGGGTAGGCTATGAGCAGTTCATCCCTATGATGAAAGACTGTTCGCCACTGCTACTGGATCTGAAACCAGAAGATGCGGGTGTGATCGTGACTCAGTCTGTTCACAAGCAACAAGCTGGCTTCTCTCAAACGTCGCAAATCCACAAAAAAGACCGCCATATCAAAGGCCAAGCTCGTTACTGCAATCACAAACGCTTTAACAACGCGTTTATGATGCACGCATCGACATCTCCTTTCTATGCGTTGTTTGCTGCATTGGATGTGAACGCGAAGATCCACGATGGTGAAGCAGGCTTACGTTTATGGAGCGACGCGGTTAAGACCGGTATCGAAGCGCGTAAAGAAATTCTCAAAAGTTGTGAGTTAATTCGTCCGTTCATTCCAAATGAAATTGAAGGTCAACCTTGGGGCAGTTACGACACTGATGTGATCGCGACCAACAAGAAGTTCTTCATGTTCGAGCCAGATGCAAACTGGCACAAGTTTGAAGGTTATGGCGAAGGTCAATACTTTGTTGACCCATGTAAATTGTTGCTAACCACGGCAGGTATTGCAGAAGACGGCAGCTACGCAGATTTCGGTATTCCGGCAACGCTATTGGCGAACTTCCTTCGAGAAAACGGCATCATCCCTGAGAAGTGTGACTTGAACTCCATCTTGTTCCTACTCACTCCTGCTGAAGATATGGGTAAGATCCGTCACCTTGTCGCGCAAATCAACCGATTTGAAAAATTCATTCGTGATGATGCACCTCTCAGTATCGTGCTACCAGGCGTCTACGAAGCGAACAAAGAGCGCTACCGTGGTTACACCATCCGTCAGCTATGTCAGGAAATGCATGACATGTACAAAGAGCTGAACGTGAAACAGCTACAAAAAGCGATGTTCCGCAGTGAATACTTCCCACAAATGGTTCACAAACCAGACGTGGCAACACGTAAATACTTCCGCGGTGAATGCGATTACCTACCACTTAAAGAGGCCGTCGGCCGCGTAGCCGCCGAAGGTGCACTGCCTTACCCTCCAGGCATTATCTGTGTGATCACTGGTGAAATCTGGACTCAACAGGTGGTGGATTACTTCTTATCTCTAGAAGAAGGCATCAACCGATTCCCAGGCTTCGCGCCAGAAATTCAAGGTGTGTATCTTGAAGATGTCGACGGTCGCACTACCGCACATTGCTATGTCCTAAAAGATTAATCTACCCGTTCGCACCACGCTCCGGCGTCGGTGCGAACCGCTTATTCGTGGAGAATAATTTATGAGTACTGAAACTAAAAAAATGTCGGTGGTGCAGTTAACCATTCTGACGTTCATCAACATGGCTGGCTCCGGTATCATTATGCTGCCAAGTAAACTGGCGCAAGTGGGCACCATTTCTGTGTTATCTTGGCTGATCACGGCAGCGGGCTCTTTGGCGTTGGCTTATGTGTTTGCAAAATGTGGTCGCTTTAGTAAACGTGACGGCGGTATGAACGGTTACGCGTCTTACGCATTCGGTAAATCGGGTGCGTTTATGGCGGGCTGGACTTACGGTTTGTCGCTCCTTATTGCGAATATTGCGATCGCGATTACCTGTGTGGGTTACGGCTCCGCATTTTTTGAAGTGACCCTATCTCCGGTCGAAACCTGTTTGTATACCATCGCCATTCTTTGGATTTGTACTTTCGCTAACTTCGGTGGTGCGAAAATCACAGGTCAAATCGGTACCTTCACGGTATGGGGTGTGATCCTACCGGTATGTTCGCTAGGTATTGTTGGTTGGTTCTGGTTTAACCCAACCATGTACATAGAAGCTTGGAACCCACACCACCTACCATTTGGTGAAGCTGTGAGTGCTTCTATTGCCATGACACTATGGGCGTTTCTTGGTCTTGAATCGGCATGTGCGAACTCAGAAGCGGTAGAAAACCCAGAGAAGAATGTACCAATCGCAGTATTGGGCGGTACGTTGATTGCTGCGGTGGTTTACATTGTATCGACAAACATCTGTTCTGGTATCGTTGCAAACTCTGAGCTTGCCGCTTCTACCGCACCATTCTCAACCGTATGGTCTGTGATGCTTGGCTCAGCAGCAGGTAAAGCGGTTGCTGGTATGGCGGTATTGGCTTGTGCGGGTTCTCTATTAGGTTGGCAGTTCACTATCGCGTCAGTGTTCAAATCATCTTCTGATGCGGGCTTCTTCCCTAAATTGTTCTCTCAAGTGGACAAACGTGGTACGCCAATCAAAGGTATGGTGGCCATCACGGTTATCCAATCGGTGCTGTCTTTAATGACTATTTCTCCAACGCTGAACGAGCAGTTCGAAGCGCTGGTTAACCTAGCGGTAGTAACGAACGTTATTCCTTACATCCTATGTATGGGCGCAATTTTCATCATGCAGCAAGTGGCGCACGTGCCAGAGCGCGAGATGAAAACCACCAACATTATCGCTCTGATTGGTTCCCTATACAGCTTCTACGCGCTATATGGTTCTGGCTACGAAGCGATGATGTGGGGCTCAATTGTCACCTTCCTAGGCTGGAGTGCTTACGGTCTGATTGCTGCCAAGCATGAGCCTTTAGCAAATTAAAAAATAATAATGAAAGAGCCTTCCCAAACGCGGTGTGGAAGGCTCTTTGTTTTTAGGCGCTTATGCCAAGCCCAAGTCAGAACAAGGCTCTTGGGAATAAATATCCAATGATGTGAAAACTCATTTTCGACATTTGGAGGACGAAAGATGATAAGTCAACCTGTTAAAATCGGTGACGATACCGCCGTAGTCATTCCAAGCGTAATCCTGACTCAACTCGGGATAAGGGAAGGAGATACCCTAGAAATCGCACTGAATAAAGACAAAATGGAAATCAAGAAGATGGTGTTGAAAACCAGCGCTCCAACTTACTCTGAAGAAGTTAACGAGAATTGAGTTAGAGAATCTTAGTTTGTCGGATACACTACTGGTTTCGCAAAACTGGCGCTTGCCGCTGTCTTTGAACTATCGATAACAACAATAAGAGGTAAGGTACTATGCAAGGTATCCTCTCTATACAATCTCATGTTTCTTTTGGTCATGCTGGTAACAGCAGTGCCGTTTTCCCAATGCAACGCATGGGCTTCGAAGTATGGCCGATTCATACCGTTCAATTTTCTAACCACACGCAGTATCAAGAAGGTTGGACTGGGCGAGCGTTTGCGGCTGAAGACATCAGCGAGTTAGTGCGTGGTCTTAGTAACATCGGTGCACTGGAAAAGTGCCAAGCGGTGTTGACGGGCTACCAAGGCAGCGCAGAGCAGTGCCTTGCTGTTGAAGAAACCGTGACGAAGGTGAAGCAAGCGAACCCGAAGGCACTTTATGTTTGCGACCCTGTGATGGGCGCGCCAGACAAAGGCTGCATTGTAGCTCCGGGTATTGCTGAAAATCTTCTGACTCGTTTGATGCCAATGGCAGATGTGATCGTGCCTAACCAGTTCGAGCTAAGCCAATTTGCAGAGATGGAAATCCACTCGTTAGACGATGCGATCACGGCATGCCAACGTGCACTAGCGAAAGGTCCAAAAATAGTGCTAGTGAAGCACCTTTACTGCCTAGAGAATGGCAGCTTCAACATGTTACTGGCAACGCAAGAAGGCATTTACTTAGCGAAGCGCCCTCAGTTTGAGTTTGTCAAACAACCTGTGGGTGTAGGCGACCTTATTTCGGCTATCTTCACCGCTGGATTATTGAAGGGGTGGTCTCCTAAGCAAGCTTTCCAACACTGCCATGACGCGTGCTACGGGGTATTAAGCGCCACTTACCATGCAGGGGAGTGGGAGCTGCAAACTATCGCGGCACAGCAAGAGTTTGTTGAGCCAAGTAAGCATTTCTCAATTGAAGAGGTGGCTCTGGCCACCGCGTAATTGAGCGCAAATAATTAGTATATAAAAAAGGGGAGCCATCATCGGCTCCCCTTTCTATTTATTCTGTCAGTCTTACTGAGCTTTTTGCTGTTCTGATTTACAAACTGCTGCTGTGAAGACAACGTCTGTTGAACTGTTTAGTGCAGTTTCAGCAGAGTCTTGAATCACGCCGATGATGAAGCCAACCGCTACAACCTGCATTGCTACGTCGTTTGAGATACCAAACAGACCACACGCAAGTGGGATAAGTAGTAGCGAGCCACCTGCAACACCTGATGCGCCACATGCAGAAACCGCAGCCACAATACTGAGCAGTAGCGCAGTCAGTAGATCAACTTCAATACCCATAGTGTGCACAGCTGCAAGCGTTAGCGTTGTGATAGTGATTGCAGCACCAGCCATGTTAATGGTCGCACCTAGTGGGATAGATACTGAGTACGTATCTTCGTCCAGTTTTAGCTTCTCACATAATGCCATGTTTACTGGGATATTCGCCGCACTTGAACGAGTGAAGAACGCGGTTACACCACTTTCACGTAGGCAACGGAATACAAGTGGGTAAGGGTTTTGCTTAGTTTTAACGAACACGATCGCTGGGTTTACAACGAGTGCGATGATCATCATTGCGCCAAGAAGAACCGCCAGAAGGTGTGCGTAGCTTGCTAGTGCGCTAAAGCCTGTTGTTGCGAACGTTGAAGCAACCAGACCAAAGATACCAAATGGTGCAAGACGAATGATAAAGCGAACAATGTGAGACACGCTGTGGCTGAGATCTTCAAACACGGCTTTCGTTGTTGCAGATGCGTGGTGTAGCGCAAGACCCAGACCCACACCCCAAGCAAGAATGCCAATGTAGTTTGCTTCTACTAGTGCATTTACTGGGTTGTCGACCAGTTTAAACAACAGTGTGCGTAGAATTTCAGCAATACCTTGAGGCGGCGTTGCACCTTCAGCGCCGGTGACAAGCGTTAAATTGGTCGGGAAAAGGAAGCTTAGAACCACTGCTGATAGCGCCGCGAAGAACGTACCCATCAGGTACAGTACAACGATTGGACGCATGTACGTGTGCTGGTTTTTCTTTTGGTTCGCAATTGAAGCGGCAACCAAAATAAACACAAGGATTGGCGCGATCGCTTTAAGAGCACCAACAAAAAGGCTACCAATTAATCCTGCACTTTCGGCATGGCTTGGGGAAATTGTGGCGAGCAAAATACCAAAGACAATACCGACAAGGATCTGGACGACGAGGTTACCACGAGCAAATCGGGCAACGAGGCTGTTGTGTTGCATACATCATTCCTGCAATTTTATGCCAGAGCGAGCAGGGCAATAGTCCATCATTACACGGCGATAATGCCCTTGTATTGCAAGGGGTGAGCATTGCTTCTGGTCACTAAGACACATGATTATCAATTATCCTGTTTTTATAAATTCAGCCATTTTCTTGCTGAATATCACATATCTTAGCTTGGTAATATTTTGTGTCTAGTTTTAGTTTGTTTTTGGATTAAATGTTTGCTCAATGTTATTTAAATAAGATTTTTATGTTGAAAATTATCATTAGTTATGAGTAATGGTTTTTAATAAAGTTGTTAAAAAGGAGACTTTCGTCTCCTTTGATTTTATTGACAACTCAAACGTAACAAATCAATAACTTTGTTGGCGCCTGCGCTTATCACTCATGGCATTTCGAGTGAGTTTCCCGAACTGTCGACTTTGAGCTCGTTGTTCTGCCAAAGTCGCGCCGTTAAAGGCTTGTTCTCGCAATAGTTTTTGATAGTTATTGAAACGACGAACCTCCAGTTTGCCATTTTCAATCGCAGCTTGAACTGCGCAACCCGGCTCAGTTTGATGCTGGCAATCACCAAAGCGACAACGCTGAGCGAGAACCTCAATGTCAGAAAATGCCTCACTGAGGCCCACTTCGCAGTCTGCTAGTTGAAGCTCGCGCATTCCCGGAGTATCAATCAAGATGCCGCCATCAGGTAATAGATGGATAGAGCGCGATGTGGTTGTATGTCGCCCTTTGCTATCGTCTTCACGAATATGCCCAGTCGCCTGTTCTTGCTGCCCGAGTAATGCATTCACAAGAGTTGATTTGCCAACGCCTGAAGAACCGATAAAAGCGACGGTTTGTCCTTCTTCGCACCAGCTCATGAGTTTAGAAGCACTCTCTGTTTCTAAGCCGTTGACTGTCTCTATGACTAATAGAGGGTCGAGCTTCTGTACTTGGCTTTTTAGTTCATCAATGTTGTCACACAAATCGGCTTTGGAAAGGACGATGACGGGTTCGACTTCGGCTTCATGAGCCAAGGCGAGATAGCGTTCAATACGACTTAAATTGAAGTCGTCGTTAAGGGAACAGACGATAAAAACGGTATCCACATTGGCTGCGATGAGCTGCTCTGTCACTTTGCTGCCTGCTGCTTTGCGGCTAAAGAGGCTCAAGCGATCCAGTAAGCGAACAAATTGCTGATCGTCATTTAAGATAACCCAGTCTCCGACGGTCATATTGGGTAGAGCGTGGTGGGCATTGAGGTGGACTTGCCCCGTTTCTGTCGCCAATAGGTAACCACTTCGGTGATGCGTAATCACACGTGCAAAGATAGTGTCGTCGTAATCGTCTAGTGTCAGTTGTTGCTGAAAAAAAGGTTTCCAACCCAATCGTTTTAGTGGGTTTGAAGTTGAAATTAATGTGTCACAAAAAGTATGTGTTTGATTCATTGTTGAATTATCCCAGACGCAAAAAAGCGCCTTAATACAAATCGCATTAGGGTCTAATTCGGATAGAGTTGACCCCGGTGAAGACCGGGCAGAGAAGGGGAGTTGTGGCTATGCCACGTAATAGGTGCGGTTAGGGTTACCCTTGCGATGCCCAGTTAGTGTTATTCAATACAATCATCATGTGTCCTCTTCGTTGGTTAATAAGTAAGTGAATTAATTAAGCCAAGAGAGTATAGCCGCCCTTTTTCTTAGAGGGTAGCTATACTGCGAAAATATTAGCTTTGTTTGTTGATGCGCTCTTCCATTACCTGCGAATACGTGTTGGCTTTTAAGCCGTATATGATTTGGACATGACGCTCATCCAGTATCACGACGCCATGTGCACCATGATTTTTGAGTGCATTTTTATCTATGATGGACGTCGTTCTGAGGGTAAGACGTAGCCGAGTCGCGCATGCTCCAGTTTCTAGCAGGTTTTCTATCCCCCCAATGGCGTCAATGATCGTATCGACGTCTTGTTCGACATTGGGGTTGGTTTGAGTTAGGAAACTGAAAAACTGTTTCAGCACTGACTTAACTGTCATTTGAGGAGCCTTCAGTCGTCAGTTTTGAAATGGCGTCAACAATCGGTGCCGGCGAGAGTGTATGCGGTACCTTGGTGATTAACGTGCCATCCGGCTTCAAGAAGTAAAAGTAAGAGCTGTGATCAAGCGTGTATTTGAGCTCCGAGCCTTCCAATTCGGTTTTGCGGAAAATAACACCATAGTTGTGTGCCAAAGGTGTGGTTACATCAAGCGGTGCCGATAGGCCTTCAATCATTGGATGGAAGTAATGGGCATATTTCGCCGAGGCATCGGCCTCATCACGCTCTGGATCTAAAGAAATGAACATTGGGCGCAGTTGCGCTTTTTGCGCTTCATCGATCTGATTTAGGGCTCCTGCCAGCATAGCAAGCGAAGTTGGGCAAACATCTGGGCAGCGAGTAAAACCAAAATAGACGACTCGAATGCGAGGGTCATTCACATCGAAGATATTGACGGCTTGGTTATTTTCCCCAAACAATACCGTTTGTTGAGAGGTGGAACTATCCACTTGCTCTGGCTTCGTTTTCTGATTATCTAAATAGCTTTTTACGCCAAACCCGAGGGCGAAAGCAACTACGAGAAATAGGGACCAATTGCGGCTCATAACGATTCCTTATCTTTGCATTTTTATAGCAGGGTAAACGGTACTCTCTCCATCACTGAGTTCACCAACCCAGGTCATGGCGTCTTGAGTGCAAACCGGCAGAATGATGTCACCTTGATATCGACCGGGAGCGACTTGCTTCAGTAAAAACTTGGGTTCTCCCATCTCCATTTCTCTTCCTGAAAGGCTTAGGACGAGTTGCTCAGCATCGCTTGTGTGCCACTCAACATTCAGAGTAGTAGGGACCAAGGGTTGAGCAGTATCTGCGTTGAGCGTCATCGTAACATTCTCTTGAACGCACGAGGCAGTAGAGAGAAAGCAATACTCATCTATCGGTTTGATCGGAGTGGATGAAGAAAAGCTTTTTAGTAAAGTTGGGGCATAAAATCCCGCAACCAGTGCGGCTGAAACAGCGGCGATTTGTAACACTTTCATTAAGGTTCAGCATTTATCACTTAACATTACCTGCATCGTAGCACAGAAGCGTCATTCGCCAACTCGTGGCCTAGATAAATTGTGCGTTGTGCCTCGATGACAGAGATCAAAATAACCGCGCGGTGTAGGGGTTGTTGAATCAAGCCCATAAAGATTTTCAATTGCGATGATTTTCTCTTTGCCAACAAACAAGAACGAAGCCAATTGGCTCCGTTCTTGTTTGTTGATTCCGTATTGATTCGATACCGCAGTTACTTGTCTGAATCTGCAAATTTTTCGAGGCTCAAAACCAGCACAATGGCAGCAAGCATCATCACAACGGCAAGCACTAACTGAGAAGGTTGTGACGTCACGTGTTCAAATTCAAATGGTGATAGGTTGTGCTGTAGCAAGGGCACTTGCTCACCCTTTGAATTGGTGCGCCAAGTGATGGTTTCTTTCCAAGGCCAAATCTTTGGCAACGTACCAATCATTAATCCAGTCAAAAACATCAGAGTGAAATCGCGGAACTTGCGTAGTAACCACGACAATAGATGCGAAAAGGACAGCAAACCAATCACACAACCTGACAAAAACAGCGCCAATGTATCGACTTGGAAGCCTTTCACGGCGGCTAATACTGGCGCATACATCCCAATCAATAACAAGATAAAGCTGCCAGAGATGCCCGGTAAGATCATCGCGCAAATCGCGATAGCCCCAGCGAACAATGTGTTAATGGCCGTTGGTTCCATGTGCAGAGGTTTAAGCACGGTGATGCTGTAAGCAAACCCGACACCAACAAGTAGAGTCACAAAGCGGATAAGATCACGTTGTTCAACCTGACGAATAATGTGATAGACCGATACCAAAATCAGACCAAAGAAAAATGACCAAAGTGGGATCGGGTGTGTGTCAAGAAGCCAAGTGATCAACTTTGCTAGCGTAGCAATGCTGGTGAAAATACCGGCAAACAGAGCGATAAGGAAGAAACCGTTGATGTGATTAAAGGCGGCTTTAACCCCTTTTTTTCGCCAAATAGAGAAAAGTGATGGGTTAATGCGTCGAATGCTCTCAAGCAGCGTATCGTAAATGCCGGTGATAAACGCGATGGTGCCGCCTGATACGCCAGGAACAACATCTGCTGCGCCCATGGCGATTCCTTTGAAGAAAGTAATTAAGTAGTTCATTGCTCTAATGCTAAGTCGTTTCGATGGCACAGAGTATACAAACATTGCGACGAAAAAAGTATGAAATAGTGCTGTAGCTACTGGGTTTTATATCCAAGTAATTGCTTATTTTTGTTACAGGTTATGAGGTGATTCTAATGCAACGATATCTTAATGTTTGGTTTACATTATTGAGATGATTAACTGTACTATCAATGGCTACGTTTGTTGCATTATGCAAATGCAATTTGATAATTGAATTTGCGTTTTGCTATATTTTATATAGGCAAATTCACTTTATATGAGATCCTGTGCCCAAAAATAAGTCTTTGCATTTTGGCATGATTAATGCATAATACTGCTCGACCCTTCTTAAGCCGAGGGTCACCTAGCCAACTGACGTTGTTAGTGAATACAATTTGTTCACACTAAATATAAGCCAATCGCGATTATTGCGGTTGGCTATTTTTTTATATGAACAACGTTACTTACGTGCTTTGCAAATTGCATTTTCCTCGTTCTAGACTCATAAAAAAGGGCTGACGCATCACGCCAACCCCTTGTATTTCACTTTAGGTTTTAATCTGTTTTCTTGAACTGATCAGTACCCCATCAACTGGAGTAAATTTTCAGCTGTCACAATGGCCTCTTTACGATTGGCGATATTGAGCTTTTGGTACAAGTTGCGAATGTGGGTTTTAATCGTGGTGCCTGCCACATCAAGCTCTTGCGCGATTTGCTCATTACTGAAACCAGAATAAATCAAACCAAGCACCTGCCACTCACGTTGAGTCAGTGGGCTTGTGCGAACTAGTTCCGGTACGTTAGGGTGGTTTACCAGCTTCTCAATGAAGTCTTCATCAAAGTGAATAGAGCGGCTGCGCTGATTGGAGGAAATATCCTTCATCAATTGTTGAGCGCGGTGACGTTCTAGATCGCCTAGCTCATGGCGGAGGCTTAACTTCTCCAGTAGCCCGCCAATGGTGGCGCCATCAATGAGGAAATTACCTACCATCCCCGTCTGGTTTGTCATCACTAACGCTTCTTTTAGCAAAGCTTTTGCTTGCTCTTCGTCTTTTTGGCGAGCAGCAAACACCGCTTCGACCACTAAGTTGCGATTAGTATCTGTGATTAGGTTGGTTCGACGAGCTTCACTTTGGAGGAAATCTAATGCTGCGCGCGCTTCGGTATATTGACCTAAGTTGATGTGCGCTCGTGCAATGTTGCGCCATTGCAATTGTGAAAAGTGGTTGCATGCCGATTCAGGACGAACTGCAGTGTTGAGCCATTCTTGCATTGCATCGGTATTCCCGCGCGCTTGCCAAAACAGGATCAACGATAGTGAAGCGTTTGCTGTCCAATCTACGTGGTAAGTCGACTGCTTCATCAAATGTTGAATGTGCTCAATGAATTTACCGGCTTTGTCTAGCTCGCCACGGCCAACCGCAATACGCGCCAGCATCGAGTAGCTGTGTAAGTGCTTACTTGGCGAATGGTTTTCGAGAATTTGCAGACCTCGGTAGGCACATTCTTCTGCTTCATCAAGTCGGTTCCAGCACCAAAGCACTTGCGCTCGAATACGCAGCAAAAACTCGTGCAGAGGAACATGTTGAAGTTGCTGATCTTCAATCAGGCGGAATGCGGAATCTTGCAGCTCAAAGGCGGCTTGTACGTAACCTTGCGCAATCAAAATCTCGCTTTGTTGTAAAATCGCCCATAACGCTTGGTGGTAAACTTGGTACTGACGCGCCAATTTTTCGGTTTGTTGCATCATCGGTAACGCGCGGTCGAGTTTACCTAGCACGTGGTTAACTTCGCCAACAACCGAAGTTGCCACAATGCGGCTACGGTAAATCGTGTTATCAAGTTGGCTAAGTGCTAGCTCCGCTAATTCGAGTGCTTTCTCTGGTTGGTTGCTGTTGATAGCTACTTGAGCAAGCAGCGCGTTTGCTTGACCTTGATAATGAATATCTAACTCAATGTTACGCTTTTTATGCTCCTCTTCCGCTTCTTCAAGCAGGTGGCCTACTTGGTTATAACGATGCTGACTTTGAGCCAACCAAGCTCGGAGCATCGTAAGTTTTGGGTGGCTGAACAGAAGCTCAGCATCCAACTTATTAATTGAGCTTTCCAGTGTGCTGAGCTCGCCTTGGTTAAACATCTTCCAGCCGAATTCGTTTAGAATTTCTACCACCAAGTCTTTATCGTTCGACTTTTGTGCATGGTGAATCGCTTGGTGCGGTGCTTTTTGTTGTAACCAGGCAACAGCTGCATTGCGGTGAAGATCTTTTTCTTGCTGAGGAATACGCGCTTGGCGCTCATGAGACAAAAACTCGCCAAATAAGTTATGGAATCGGAACCAGTTTTGCTCCCCTTCGAGTGGGTAGATGAATAAGCCGTAGCGGTTTAATGATTCGATCAAACCAAGCGCATCTTCGCGTTGGGTGAGGGCAAACACCAACTCATCATTGAAGTGGTCAAGCACGGAAACTTGCATCAAGAAATGACGAGTTTCGTGATCGAGTAGGTCAAATACTTCTTCGACCAGGTAATCCCACAAATGCGCGTGATTGAACTGTGATACTGACTCTACGGTTTGCGCCAATGTACGGTTTTGATGTTGCGCTTGTAACGCGATCAACTGCATCGCCGATGGCCAACCTTCCACATAGGTTCTGAGGTTGTTTGCCATGTCTTCGTCGATGCCATCGGCAATACGCTGATTAAAGAAGCGAGTCGTTTCTTCGGTATCGAACGCCAACATCTCGTTGCCTATTTCGATCATTAAATCACGAACACGTAAGTTTGCAGTACCCAGAGGCGGCGCTGCACGACTTGTTACCACAACGGTGAGGTTGTCTGGCATGTGTTTTAAGAAGAAACGCATGGATTCATGGATTTCATCGTTGGTGATCAAGTGATAGTCATCTAGCACCACGTAGCACTCTTGATGAAAATCAGCCATTTCCGCGAATACTTCGCTGAATAAAGAACGTAGAGAAGAGATCTGGCGTTTTTCCGCCAGTTTTTGTGCGTTAGAGCAACTGAAGTTGGTGGCTTTGTTTAATGCTTGAAGCAGGTAATTTACAAAGCGAAAGCCGTCGTTATCGCTGTCATCAATGCTGTACCAACCGACGTTTGGTTTATCGGATAGCCACTGCGCTGCCATGGTGGTTTTTCCGTAACCTGCTGGGGAGCGGAATAAAACCAATTTGTAGTAAGGCGCTTGCTGTAGTAAGTCCAACACTCGTGGGCGCACGATGGCATTGTGCAGGCGTCCTGGTCGAGTAAGCTTAGATGGAATCCACATTAGTAATTATGTCCTTATTTATGTATACCCAAGTGATTGCGACGTGATCATTTCAGTAAGGCCCCCTCGAAAGCTTCGTCTTACTGAATGATGCCATCAGCATCAAAAACTGCTTGAATGCGGTTAATGTCGCCTCTTGTTGGGGCTTGCATCCGTCTGAAAAACCATTCCATACGGTCACTTAGATATAAAAGCTAGCGAAAACTAGAAATAACTCACACCGCCTAATTCTAGTTTGTATAAAAAGCGTACAATCCTGTGAGCCGTGTGGGATGTTACGACATCAGAAATGTCCGTTACTTTGATCCACTTCCTAATTCTCAAGGGTTGATGGATTTACCATCAACTACGCCCTTTATTTGTGATTATTGTCACTTAAATATCTTTTGTGTCGAGTGTATTAAGATCTCGTTGCACATCGATTATGAAAAATCCTTCCATGTTAACCAAGTTAATGTGACCAATATTGCAATTTTCACATCATCAGATGAGTGGGCTATAAAAAGCGTCATGAACGGGTTTTAACCTTTCTCATATTCCATTGTGATCAAAATCACTAAGAACTAGAGCAAAGTTCACTTTGTTGAGATTTGGATCACTAACCTAGCAATGGTACCCCCTCTACGCCCTCAGCCCTCCTCCTTCAAAGGAGGAGAATTAGGAGGATGTTTATTCACAGAGGTAAATGCACGATGTATGGCAGATGAATTACCAAAAGACGTGAGAATTTCGTAATGAAACCTACTCAACAAAAACAATTTGACAAGAAGTCGTTCCAAGAAAGCGTAAAGAAACACCTATCTGTAACTTACGCTCACACGATTGAAAACGCAGACAGCCGCGCTTGGTACCTAGCAATGGGTCATGCACTGGCTGAGTTCACTACTTTAGATTTGCTTGCTACTGAAGAAGATCCACGCATTAAAAGTGCGAAGAGCGTTAACTACCTTTCTCTAGAGTTCCTTATCGGTCGTTTGACGGGTAACAACCTAATCAGCATGGGTCTGTACGAACAAGTAACAGAAGCAATGGCTGAACTGGGTTACAACCTAACTGACCTGCTAGAAGAAGAACGTGACCCATCATTGGGTAACGGTGGTCTTGGTCGTCTAGCGGCATGTTTCATGGATTCATGTGCGGCGCAAGAATTCCCAACCGTCGGTTACGGCTTGCACTACGAATACGGTTTGTTCAAACAGTCTTTTAAAGATGGTCGCCAGCAAGAAGCACCTGACGCATGGCGTGGTGTAGAAGGCTACCCTTGGGAAATTGCTCGTCCAGAACTTGCTCAAGAGATCGGTTTCTACGGTCACGTTGAAGTAGTTAACGAGAACGGTAAAGAAGTTCGCAAATGGGTTCCTGGCATGTCTGTAAGAGCAATGCCTTGGGATCTACCAATCGTAGGTTACGAATCAGACACGGTTTACCCGCTACGTCTTTGGGAATGTCAGGCAATTGCACCATTCTCGCTAGCAAGTTTTAACAACGGTGACTACTTCGAAGCGCAGCACGCACTGATCGACGCAGGCAACATCACTAAAGTGCTTTACCCGAATGACAACCACGAGAAAGGTAAAACACTTCGTCTAATGCAACAGTACTTCCACTCAGCTGCGTCTGTACGTGACATCCTACGTCGCCACGAAGCAGCTGGCTACTCGCTAGCGGATCTACCGAAGCAAGAGACTATCCAGCTTAACGATACGCACCCAACGATTGCGATTCCTGAGCTAATGCGCATCCTGATGGACGAAAAAGGTCTAACTTGGGAAGCGGCTTGGGAAATCAGCTCTCAAACATTCGCGTACACAAACCACACGCTACTTCCAGAAGCACTAGAGACATGGCCAGAGTCGCTAATTCAGCACCTACTACCACGTCACATGGAGATCATTTACGAGATCAACCACCGCTTCCTACAAGACGTACGTGCAATGTGGCCGGGTGATGTTGCGAAACAACAGAAGCTTTCTATCATCGAAGAAGGTTTCCACCGCATGGTTCGCATGGCAAACCTATGTGTAATTGGCTCTTACGCAGTAAACGGTGTAGCGGCACTTCACTCTGAATTGGTTAAGAAAGACCTGTTCCCAGAGTTCCACGAAATGTACCCAACACGTCTACACAACGTAACGAACGGTATTACGCCACGTCGTTGGTTGAAGTTCTGTAACCCAGGTCTTTCTAAGCTAATCACAGAGAAAGTCGGTCCAGAATGGCCAGCGAAACTAGAGCAACTAGAAGGCATCGCTAAGTACGCCACTGACGAGAAATTCCAGAAAGAATTCATGGCAGTGAAGAAAGAGAACAAAGAACGCCTAGCTAACTGGGTGAAAGAGAACATGGGTATCGAACTCGATACTAATGCGATCTTCGATGTTCAAATCAAGCGTCTGCACGAGTACAAGCGTCAGCACTTAGACCTTCTACACGTACTGTCTCTGTACCATCGCATTATTAACGAACCAGGCTTCGAATGTGTGCCTCGCGTTGTGTTCTTCGCAGCGAAAGCGGCACCGGGTTACCACCTAGCGAAAGAAATCATTTTCGCTATTAACAAGATTGCTGAGAAAGTGAACAACGACCCTCGCATCGGCAACAAGCTGAAAGTGGTCTTCATTCCTGATTACCGTGTGAGCATGGCTGAAATTATTATTCCTGCGGCGGACGTATCACAACAAATTTCACTTGCGGGTAAAGAAGCATCAGGTACTGGTAACATGAAGATGGCGCTTAACGGTGCCCTAACGATCGGTACGATGGATGGTGCTAACGTTGAGATTCGTGAAGAAGTAGGCGATGAGAACATCTACATCTTCGGTCTAGACGTTGAAGGTGTGAAAGCGCTGAAAGCTCAAGGTTACAACCCATTTGATTACTACAATGCGGATCACCTACTCAAAGCGTCTATGGACCTACTACTGGGTGAAGAATTCACTCCAGGTCAACCAGGCTTACTGCGTGCAACGTACGACAGCCTACTAGACGGCGGTGACCCGTACTTATGTCTTGCGGACTTCGCATCTTACGTGAAAGCGCACGAAGACATGAGCGAACAATACAAAGACCAAGCTGGTTGGGCGAAGAAAGCCATTCTTAATACCGCCCTTGTCGGCAAGTTCACCTCAGATCGCTCAATTCGCGACTATGTGAACAACATCTGGAAACTAAAAGCGGTTCACCGTTAATAGAACAGAGTTAAGACCAAGGTAGCCAAGCGCTACCTTTGGTCATTTTCCAAAAGAAGTTATTGATAACAATAAAACCCTACATGGAAGGTGTTGGTATTACCTTCGGAGAAAGCGATGAAAGAACAAACAGCATTAAAGAAAGTCGCGGAAATGGCGAGATTGGCTGATAGCTATGTCAGTGCTTGGGGAGATGAGGCAAAAGTGTCTGAGGAGACGCTACGCCGCTTGCTCGCTTCGCTTGGCTACGATACTAGCAGCGATGAAAAACTATTGGCTTCTGCTGAAAAGAAACATAAAAAAGACGTACTAGCCCCTGTTCTTGTTTTACGCGACGGCGAACCAGTCGAAGTGGAACTAAACCTAGGTACGAGTGCTCGTGAGAGTGAATTCAGCTGGCGTTTAGAAACAGAACAAGGAGAGGTACTTGAAGGCTATCTTCAGTCCCAAATTGTTCGTGATGAGCGTGCTGAGGGTGGCCCTCTAGTGTTTGCATTGCCAAAGAACTTGGCTTGGGGTTATCACAAATTGATTGTCAGCCGTAAGCGTCGTAAAACGCCTTACGAGATGTCATTGATCATCACGCCGAAAGCGTGTTTCAAACAAGACGATCTAAACCAACATAAAAAGCTATGGGGTCCTAGTATCCAGCTTTACACACTGCGTACTCAGCACAACTGGGGTATCGGTGATTTTGGTGACCTAAAACAGTTGGTGAGCGATATCGCTTCTCGTGGCGGTGACTTCATTGGTTTGAACCCGATTCACTCACTGTTCCCAGCGAACCCAGAAGGCGCGAGCCCATACAGCCCGTCTTCTCGTCGTTGGTTGAATATCATGTACATCGACGTAAGTTCTGTACCTGAATTCGCACTGAGTGCTGAAGCTCAGCAACGTGTTGGCAGTGCAGAGTTTCAACAGCGTCTACAAAAAGCACGTGACTCTCATTGGGTGAACTACACAGAAGTTTCGCAACTGAAAATGAGCGTTCTTCCGCTGCTGTTTAGTGAGTTTAAAGCTCGCCATTTAGACAAAAACACCGACCGCGCTCGTGCATTCTTGGACTTTGTAGAAAAAGGTGGCGACAGCTTGTTACACCAAGCTGCATTCGATGCGCTTCATGCTGATTTACACGCAGAAGATTCAAACATGTGGGGTTGGCCTGTATTCCCTGAGAAATACCGCACATTCGACGCAGCCGGTACTCAGAAATACATCAAAGACAACCAAGACCGCGTTCACTTGTACATGTACCTACAGTGGATCGCAGACGATCAAATCAAAGAAGCGCAGTCACTGGCAGAAGAAAAAGGCATGGCTGTGGGCTTGTACCGTGACCTTGCTGTCGGTGTTGCCGACTCAGGCAGTGAAACTTGGGCCGACGACGGTAACTTAGTGTTGGACGCCAGCATCGGTGCGCCGCCGGATGTACTTGGTCCTCTGGGTCAAAACTGGGGTCTGCCACCGCTTAACCCTCAAGTTTTAGAAGCGACTGGCTACGACGCATACATCAAGTTGTTACGTGCCAACATGAAGCACTGTGGTGCATTGCGTATCGACCACGTACTTGGTCTACTTCGTTTATGGTGGATTCCAAAAGGTGAGAAGGCGACAGAAGGTGCGTATCTGTACTACCCAGTGGAAGACATGCTCGCAATCCTAGCGCTTGAGTCACACCGTCATCAGTGTTCAGTGATTGGTGAAGACTTGGGTACTGTGCCAGATGAAATCGTCGATATCCTACGCGATGCAGGTGTGCACTCATACAAAGTATTCTTCTTCGAAACTTCGAAAGAAGACGGTGGGTTCATTTCTCCGAAGCACTACGCAGAGCAATCGATGGCGGCACTGTGTACGCATGACATGCCAACCCTGCGTGGTTTCTGGCACTGCGATGATTTGAAAATGGGTCGTGAGATTGGCCTGTACCCAGATGAAAAACAGTTGGAAGGCTTATTTGCTGATCGCTTGAAGTGCAAGCAAGGCATCTTAGACAGCGTTCGCTGGCACGGCTATTTGCCAGAAGGCATTGGTCATGATGCTCAGTACGTACCGATGGACTCGTACCTAAGCGAAGCGCTGCAACTGCACGTGGCAGCGGGTGACTCTGCACTGCTTAGCGTTCAGCTTGAAGACTGGCTAGAAATGGATCAACCGGTCAACATTCCTGGCACGGTGGATGAGTATCCAAACTGGCGTCGTAAGCTGTCGATGAACCTAGATGAAATCTTCAGCCGTGAAGATGTGAATCGCATTTCTAAACGCCTCACTGAAGTTCGCGCACAGGCGAGCAAATAAGATGCGTAGAGTGACGTAGATGAATGAGCGGATTACCAATTTTGTTAGCTCAGAGGTACGAAAGTTCCGTCTAGGTCACTCATTCCGAAAACACAATCCGTTAGGATGAAGTACCGTTATTATGCCCGCGACAATAGCGGGCATTTTTTGTTTTTGACATCGCTTGATGCATACATGTTTTAAGCGAAGTCTTTTGTGAGTTCACAACGTTGGCTGTGGAGAAACCGATGTTTGATTCAGATTTCTGGTCTTGAAAAGGATATTGGCTCTAGGGAGAAAGATTTGAAAACCACCAAAACCAAGAAAATAAAGAAACAACACGAACGCGCATATGAACTGCTTGCTGAGGCGGCTTACTCAGACCCATTTTCGGCGTTGGGGCCATTCATTGATGATGGCGAAGGATCGCTGCGAGTGTGGATGCCGGGCGCAAACAAGGTTGAACTGCTTGTTAATGGCGAACCTCGCGTGGCGCTTGAGCGTGATGGTGACAGCGGTTTCATCTTAAAAGAGCAACGCGATTTACACCTGACCCACTACCGTTTGGCGGTCGATTGGAATGGTGTTGAACAAATTATTGATGACCCGTACCAGTACCACAATATTTACCAAGAGTACGAGCATCTGCATACGCCCAAAGACATGTATCACTATATGGGCGCACACTTTGTCACGCTAGAACGTGGCGGTGAAAACATCTCCGGTGTTCGCTTCCTTGTCTACGCACCGCATGCATCGGCTGTTAGCCTTGTGGGGTGCTTCAACCAATGGGACGGTCGTCGTCACCCAATGCAACGTTTAGATTATGGCATTTGGGGTTTGTTCATTCCTGGCTTAGAAGAAGGCGTTCAGTACAAATTTGAGCTCAAAGGGCCAAATGGGGAAGGGCTGCCACACAAACAAGACCCTTGGGGTTTTTACTCTGAGCAGTACCCATCGTTCGCGTCCATTACTTACGATCACAAGCGTTACCAATGGCAAGATGCAAAATGGCAAAACCGCGCAGTGACACAAAAGCGTGATGAAGCGTTATCGTTTTATGAGCTGCATGCTGGATCATGGAAGCGCGACGAGAAAGGTGATTTCCTCAACTACCGCGAACTCGCGGAGCAGTTGGTGCCATACCTTGTGGATATGGGCTACACCCACGTTGAGCTGATGCCTGTTTCTGAGCATCCATTCTACGGTTCATGGGGCTATCAACCCGTTGGCTTATTTGCGCCAACTAGCCGTTACGGCTCTCCTGATGATTTCAAATTCTTCGTGGATGCATGTCACCAAGCTGGTATCGGTGTGGTGCTGGATTGGGTTCCGGCGCATTTCCCATCGGATGACCACGGTTTAGCAAACTTTGACGGCACACCGCTGTTCCACGACCCGGACCCACGTCGCGGTTGGCACCAAGATTGGAATTCGTACATCTACGATTTAGGTCGTGAACATGTGCGTCGCTTCCTTGTATCGAATGCGCTGTACTGGTTTGAACAATTCCATATTGATGGCATTCGCGTGGACGCAGTCGCGTCGATGCTCTATCTCGATTATTCACGTAGCCACGATCAGTGGGTACCGAACGTCGACGGTGGCAACGAAAACTACGACGCAATCGCAACCTTAAAATGGATGAACGAAGAAGTGTACAAGCACTTCCCGAATGCTATGACGATTGCGGAAGAGTCAACGGCGTTTCCGGGGGTGTCTGCGCCAACCTTTATGGGTGGTTTAGGTTTTGGCTTCAAGTGGAATATGGGGTGGATGCACGACAGTCTTTCATACATCAAAGAAGATCCTGTTCACCGCAAATACCACCACAATACCATCACATTCCCGTTGGTTTATGCGCACAGCGAAAACTACGTCTTGTCTCTCTCTCACGATGAGGTGGTGTACGGCAAAGGCTCTATCCATAACAAGATGCCGGGCGATGAATGGCAGCAAACCGCAAACCTACGTGCATACTACGGTTACATGTATGGTCAACCGGGCAAAAAGCTGAACTTCATGGGCGCGGAAATCGGCCAAACGGCGGAGTGGAACCACGATGATCAGTTGCAATGGTTCTTGCTGGAATACGAACGTCATCAAGGCGTTCAAAAGCTGATGCGCGATTTGAACCACTTGTACCGCAATGAAGCGGCGATGCACGATCAAGATTGTGTTCCTGCTGGTTTTGAGTGGCGTCTACAAGACGAAGCGGATGCGAGTATCCTAGCGCACGAGCGTATCAGTAAAGAAGGTGAGCGTATTTTGATCATCACCAACTTTACGCCCGTACCACACGAGCGTTTTCGTTTAGGCGTTCCAAATGCAGGTCAATACGAACTACTGCTGAACACGGACGACAGCAAATACGGCGGCAGCGATTTTAAAGTGCAGACCAGTGTGAAAACGGAAAAAGTCGAAAGTGAATCACTGCCTCAATCACTTGAGCTTCGTTTACCACCACTTTCAACCGTGTTCTACAAGCTGAATAAATAATTCAGTCTAATCAAATTCTAAGCCCGTTTTACATTGTAAATCGGGCTTTTTTTGACCTATTTTTTACCTCGAAAACTTGTTGTTCCTGATTGAATCAGGCAAGCTCGCTGGTTTGTTTATCATCAATCGCTAATGCATTGGGGAGCCACACATGTTGAAAAGGCTTAAGTCATTTCTATTTAAAATGGTGTTGATATTACTGATCGCCCCAATCGTTTTGGTTGGTGTGGTGAAATATGTCGATCCGCCAATATGGGGATGGAAGTTAAGCCGCATTGTTGTGCCACCAAAGAACTATCCAGACAGCAGCCAACACGAATGGGTACCCTTGTCGCGTATTTCAAAAAATATGCAGTTAGCGGTGATTGCGACCGAAGACCAAAAATTCCCTCATCACTATGGATTGGACTTCGAATCGCTATTCGACGTGATTGCCGAGGCCGGTGATAATGGTCCGTCGAGAGGCGCGAGCACCATTACCCAACAAGCTGCGAAAAATGTGTTTTTGTTTCCTTCTCACTCCTACGCTCGCAAGGCTTACGAGCTTTACTTTGCCTTGCTAATGGAGCTGATGTGGAGCAAAGAGCGCATTCTCGAAGTGTATCTAAATGTGGTTGAATTTGGTCCCGGTATTTACGGCGCTGAAGCGGCGGCGCAGAATTATTTTGGTGTCAGTGCAAAGCAACTCTCGAAGTGGCAAGCAGCGCGTTTAGCCGTGGTGTTGCCAAACCCATATCGAATCAAAGTCTATCCACAAAGTGATTACACTGCTCGCCGCACAAGATGGGCGATGAACCAAATGAGCAATCTTGGCAGCGTGCAACTTTAAGTCCCTCAATCCATTGTGTTTAAATAGAACTACGCCCCTATATCAATAAAATGTGAAGCGTCACAACCTTTGGGGCGTAGGCAGTTAGAATGATGTGTTCAGTTTCTTATCTAGGCACAATTAGTGTGAATAAAACTAATAAATGTGCATGGTTACCATGTGCTGCCAATGGACTGAACGATGAAACTGAACCTGATTACCACTACTTTACTGCTTGCGTCGGCAAGTGCCATCGCCGAGCCTAACATCACCATTTCTACCACGACCAACAGCCGTGACTTCCCACTAAGTGCAGAACAGCCTTTGGTTGTGCCTCTAACCAAAGACGGATACACGCTAAAAATCACGGGCGTTGAAGGTGACTGCGTTGCACCCGATGGTCAGAAAGTGAAGTTCAACAAACCTCTTGCGCTGAACTGCGGTAAGCCAACGGAACTACCGTTAAAAATCCGTTTTACCGGCGATTACTCTTTCGCTTTTGATGCGGAAGCGAAAACACTGCGCTTTAAGCGCGAACCCAAGAAAGCCACCAAGACAGAGTTCAAACGCCCAATCCCACAAGTGCAATGTGAGGTTTACCAAGGCGGAGAAGTCACTATTGCGTTAGGTGATAGTTTCCCGGATGGCACCAAGTTGCGAGATGCTTACTCGGGGCAAATGGTTGAAGTGAAAGATCAGCAAGTATCGCTGACGCCAAGCAAAGACTCTGGCGGCCTAGTGCTTTTAGAGCCTGTACAGAAAACCAAAGAAGCGGTGCCATTTGATTATCGCAATGCCAACATTTACTTCGTGATGGTCGACCGTTTCAACAACGCAGACGCAAGTAACGACAACAGTTATGGTCGCAAAAAAGACGGCAAAGAAGAGATAGGTACTTTCCACGGCGGTGACCTTAAAGGCGTGATTGAGAAACTGGATTACATTAAGAGCCTAGGTACAGACGCGATTTGGTTGTCGCCAATCGTTGAGCAAGTGCACGGCTTTGTCGGTGGTGGCGATAGTGGTTCATTTCCGTTTTATGCATACCACGGCTACTGGACGCGCGATTTCACCAAGATTGATGAGAACTTCGGTAACGAAGAAGATTTAAAAACGCTGGTGGAAGAGGCGCACAAACGAGGCCTCAAAGTCTTGATGGATGCGGTTATCAACCATTCTGGTTACTCAACATTGGCGGATCTACAGTTCGACGGTATCGATGTGTTAAAGCCTAATGCCGATCTGCCCAAGAAATGGGGCGACTGGCAACCAAAAGCGGGTGAAAATTGGCATAGCTATCACCAGAATATTGATTATCAGAGTCCTAACTGGTCGAAATGGTGGGGCGGTGACTGGGTAAGAACAGGTCTACCGGGATACCCAGCTCCGGGTAGCAGTGATATCACTATGTCATTGGCGGGTTTGCCTGACTTTATCACCGAATCAGACAAAACCGTGAAGCCAGCGCAATGGTTATTGGATAACCCTGGTACTCGCGTAAAGGCGCGTGACAATTACACCGTCTCGGATTATCTAATTGAGTGGCAAACTGATTGGGTGAAACGCTTTGGCATTGATGGCTATCGCGTCGATACGGTGAAACACGTTGAAGGTGATGTGTGGAAACGCTTGAAAGAAGAGGCATCGAACAGCCTAGAGCAGTGGCGTAAAGAAAATGGCAAATCAGGTCAGCCGTTCTGGATGATGGGCGAAGTCTGGGGACACACCGCGTATCGCAGCCCTTATTTCGATGATGGTTTTGACGCGTTGATCAACTTCGATATGCAGAAGAAGCTAGACAAAGGCGCGGCGTGCTTTAGCCAAATGGCAGACACTTACCAAAGCTATGCGGAAACTATCGCGAACGAGAAAGACTTTAACCCAGTCAGTTACATGTCTTCTCACGATACGGAGTTGTTTTTCTCACGTTTTAAAGATTACGGCATGCAACGTAACGCGGCGAACGCATTGCTTCTTAGCCCAGGTGCGGTTCAGGTTTATTATGGTGATGAAGTGGGTCGTAACATTGGCCCTTACGCGGATGATTTCCACCAAGGCACACGCTCTGACATGGTATGGAAACTATCGGATGAGAAGCAAGCGCTGCTGAAACATTGGCAAACCCTTGGTCAGTTTCGTCAAGCGCACCCAGCGATTGGTGCGGGTCAGCACGAAGTGATTGAACAAGAAGGCGCGTATGTGTTCTCTCGTTCGCTTGGCAATGACAAAGTCGTCGTGGCGTTTGTAGGACGTAATAAGTAACTAAACGCTCTTTATGTCGATAAATAAAAAGCCCTTCCTTGAGTTATCAAGGAAGGGCTTTGTTGTTTTAGTTCGCCAGTTCTTGGTCGATGACTTTTTCTAGCTCGTCAAACGGCACATAGCCAGGAATGACTTGATCATTAATGATCAACGCAGGCGTGCCGCGTAAACCAAGTTGCGTGAAATACTGATAGTTCTTATCAAGCAGCGCTTTGGTCTCTTTGTCGTCGACAAGCTGCGCTTCTGTCCCTGTTTTCTTCGCGATTTGCTTTAACGAGCGTGCATCATGTGCGCCCGGTTTTTTCACCAATAACTCATGCACTTGTTCGTACTTATCTCGCTGGTTTTGCCAAACATTTAATGCGTAACTTGCCGAGTTGTAGCCGTTTTTCTCGTATTGTTCTTTAAAAGAGACATTGAGGTTAAGCACTTTTATCTGCGGGTATTCCTTACCAACTTTGACCAGTTCTCCTTCTAAACGTTTACAAAAAGGGCAACTGTAGTCCGTTACGTTAATAATGGTTAACTCAGGGTTTTCAGCTCCAAAAGAGGAATGTTTGCCATCACTTAGATAGTGACGAACCTCCTTCAAGGTATCTCCAAATGACTGTTGATACGCAATGTACTCTTGAAGGTTTTGGTGTAATGAATCAAGAATTTGAGGATTCTCTTTTAGTATCTGAGTAACTTCCTCTAGCTTTTGTTCTGCGGTCTTTTCTGATGCGAAAGATACGGCAGGTACGATAGCCATCATTAACGTCAAAAGTGTACGAGTGAATGTCATAATATTTCCTAAAACTTTTAGATTTCGTTGTTTGTTATGTGAAGTGAATAAAATACGTACAAAAGTCAGGCGAGAAGGTCTCTCGCCTTGCTAGGTTTATTCTCTAAACACACAAAGTTTTAGGTGAACCCGACACTTTTCCGGTATCGGTTCTGTGTATTCCAGATAATGAATTGCTGTGGATGCCATCGGCAGCGCCACAATCAAAGCAAACAGAAAAAATGGAATAAGAATATGGTCCAACTGGTGTTGGTACGCTTGAACTAGCTTCTCTGAAAGGTCGCAAGATGGTGATAAATTCACGCTTTCATCTTGCTGACTCTGTATTTGGTGAGCCTTAGGGCAGCTTTTCGAGAAGCCGGAGTTTTGGCTTAAACATACCATCACCACCCAAAACACGAGGGCGAGTGTCCACTTGGCTATTTTAGGTTGTGAGCGTAACAATGGGCTGCTTAGTCCTGTTGATTCTGGTTTATGCCGTTTGCATATGACCGGACAATCCTAACCTAAATTTCATTATGGAATGTTACTTTCGAGTTAATCGATATCGCCTCAATGCCAAAGCATGAAGTACGTCATGAATGTTGTAGAAAGCAATATTCGTTGGAATCATTGGTCTGATTGATGAAGAAGTCCAGAGGCATCGGTATAGATTAATATACCTAATTGTTAGCACAAATTTTTATTATCTTTCAAATGTGATTAAAATCATAAAACAAAACTTCATAACTGAGTCGCCAGAATGTTCGGCAGGCGGATTGATTTTGATCATCTCTCTAGCACATTATTCGGGTGAACATATGTGTCCTGTCCCACATGTGTAGGTAATGTTATGAAAAATCCTGTTCAAGCCGAGCGCAAGGTTACGCTGGGGTGTTACGTTGCACTGGCGTTTGCGGTCGTCTTCTTCTCTGGTCTCATGCAATCGAACGAATGGTATGGCGTATTTGATTTCACCACGTTGAATGGCTCTTTCGGCAAGGTGGCTTATGGTGTTACCGAAACGGCTGACGGTGTGCAAGTTGCAACAACGTCGCTTCGTGGTACTGGTGGTAGCGGTGCACGTGACGGTTTCATTTTTGCACTTACTTTGATTCCTACCGTTATGTTCGCACTGGGTATGATCAATGTACTTGAGCACTATGGTGCGCTTGAAGCAGCTCGTAAGCTTCTTACTCCTCTTCTACGTCCTCTAATGGGCATCCCAGGTAACTCTGGTTTGGCTCTTATCGCTTCGCTGCAAAGTACCGACGCAGGTGCGGCGATGACTCGTCAGCTTAAAGATGAAGGCCATCTTACCAAACGCGAAACCGATGTGTTCACTATGTTCCAGTTCACCGCTGGTGCCACCATTGTTAACTTTTTCTCCTCAGGGGCGGTGCTGTTTACGCTGACGATGGCGGATGGTTCGCTTGCCGTAACGTCTTCTATTGGTTTGGCGGTTGTGGTGATGTTCTTGTTTAAAATTGTGGGCGCGAACTTATTCCGTATCTACCTAAACATCACAGAAGGTAAAGAAGACAAGCAAGAGCAAAACAAATCTGAGAACTTAAAAGAGGAGACGGCGTAATGAGTGACGTAAAAGTAAGTAAGCCGATGGTGACGGATATTTTCGTTGAAGGCGCTAAAAAAGGCTGGGTTATTGCGACAACATCAACCGTGCCTAACGTTCTTATGGCGTTTGTCATCATTAAAGCGTTGCAGATTACTGGCGCGTTGGATTTGATGGGCTCGGTATTTTCTCCAGTAATGGCGGTTTTTGGTTTGCCAGGTGAAGCGGCTGCGGTGCTGATTGGTGCTTGGATGTCGATGGGCGGCGCAGTTGGCGTGGTTATCACATTGTTTGACCAAGGCATCTTGAACGGTACGCACATTGCGATTCTTGCACCTGCAATTTACCTAATGGGCTCACAGGTTCAGTACATGGGGCGAATTATGGGACCTATCGGTACTGAAGGTCGTTATATCCCAATTATGATTGCGATTTCCGTATTGAACGCATTTGGCGCAATGCTAGTCATGAACTTGTTTGTTTAGGGGGCAATCATGCAGTTTTCTCTCAATGAATATCTCGAAGAACTTCGTCCTCTCATCAATGTCGATTGTGGCACGTACACCACTGATGGCATTGAGTTCATCGCTTCTCAATTTGAAGAGAAGTACCAAGCGATGTCAGGTTGGAGCGTAAAACGCATCGACTGTGGCAGAGCGGGTATCGGTCTTGAAGTTCGAAACAAGCCTGAAGCTGAGCAAGTTGACGTGATGCTGATTGGTCACATGGACACAGTGTTCCCTGTCGGTACCGCAGAGTTACGTCCTATGTCTCAAGACGCTGAAAAAGCGTACGGTCCGGGTGTCTCGGACATGAAATCTGGCTTGCTGAATATTGTGTACGCGATGCGTAACCTCGACCAAGCGGTGTTGGATAAACTGTCGATTTGTATCTGCATGAACCCAGACGAAGAAACCGGATCGTTAGATTCGGTCGACTGGATTCAATCTGTTGCAAAAAACGCGAAGAACGTATTGGTGGCAGAAGCAGCACGTGCAGACGGCGGTTTAGTCAAAGCGCGCAAAGGCATGGCGCGTTACAAAATCACGTTTAACGGCGTGGCGGCCCACGCTGGCAACGAGCCAGAAAATGGCCGCAGTGCAATTACCGAGATGGCGAACTGGATTCTCGCAATCAATGCCATGACGAACTTCGAATCTGGTACCACATTAAACGTGGGTATTGTGTCTGGCGGTAACGGCGCAAACATCGTCCCTGAGCACGCTGAAGCGATCGTGGATGTGCGTTTCTGGAATAACGATGAGTACGATGATGTCGATAGCAAGCTAAACGGCATGCTGGAGACACCATTTGTTGATGGCGTTAGCATCGAGTTGGTTCGTGAAGCTTACAAACCTTCTATGGTGCCAAGCGCGCAAACTGAAAGTCTGATAGCATTAGTTGAAGAAGCCGCAAGTGAACTGGCTATCGACATCAACTGGAAAGAAGTGGGTGGCGGCTCTGATGCAAACAATACGGCAATTCTTGGCATTCCAACTTTGGATGGTCTAGGACCTATCGGTGCAGGTTTCCACAGTGACCAAGAGTACTTGTTGCTTGAGTCTATCGAACCACGTATCAAAATGCTGATGCGTGTACTGGAGAAGATTGCTCAATAAGGCATTCTGCTTCTAAAGCTTGGTTCCCAAGACAATAATCCCCGGACTTCGGTTTGGGGATTTTTCTATCTGTGTTTTTGTTTCACTTTACTATCATTTCTTGTTATTAATCTTGCGTTCAGGTTCGATTTATTAATATGTTGACCACAGTCATAAATTTCGGAGGCAACGATGAGCACAACAATGTCTGTAAAATCGGCGCCGAAAGACGCCAAAGATCAAACGATGCAAGCGCCAGATGAGAAAACCTTCTGGCGAAAAATGAAAGGGTCGGTTAAGAAAGCGGGTGAAGAAATTGCCGTAATGGGCATAAAATCATGGCTCGCGATGACAGATTCCAACACCGCCGTTCGCCATAAGGCGATTTTAGGTGGCGCATTGGCTTACTTTGTATTACCAACCGATATGGTGCCAGATGTGTTAGCAGGCGTCGGCTTTACCGATGACATGGCAGCGCTTACCTTAGCCGCTAACTCAGTCGGCAATGCCATTACTAAAGAACACGAAGAACAAGCCAGAGAAAAACTGAATTCGATGGCGGATTAGAAAGAGCGTTTCTAGACGCGGAGAAAACAAAAGCCCCGATGTTTCCATCGGGGCTTTCTTTTAGA
Source organism: Vibrio sp. T9 (assembly GCF_003123985.1). Lineage (NCBI taxonomy): Bacteria > Pseudomonadati > Pseudomonadota > Gammaproteobacteria > Vibrionales > Vibrionaceae > Vibrio > Vibrio sp. T9. The sequence continues at coordinate 162,562 of NZ_NIGY01000005.1, read as the reverse complement.
CAGGACTATATAATTTCAGAATGGTAATCGTAGAACGATTTAGGCGTCAGCGCGTTTAAGATGCACTTCTTCTTCGGCTACGCCTGCCATTGGATCGTTGAAGCGAGCTTCATCCAATGCCCCTTCTGATTTTGCGACAATGACGGTAACTGCACTGTCACCAGTGATGTTTACCGCGGTACGAATCATATCAAGAAGACGGTCAACACCCATGATGAGCGCGATACCTTCAAGAGGCAGACCAACTTGGTTCAATACCATGGCTAGCATTACAAGGCCAACACCAGGGACACCCGCAGTACCGATAGATGCTAATGTAGCTGTCATGATTACCATGAGGTAATCGCCCATAGTTAAATCAATATTGAAGGCTTGAGCAATAAAGGCGGTTGCTACACCTTGCATGATCGCCGTACCGTCCATATTCACGGTTGCACCAAGTGGTACTGTGAACGATGATACGCGGTTCTCAACCCCCATACGGTGCTTAGCCGTTTCCATTGTCACTGGAATCGTCGCGTTTGATGATGCGGTCGAGAAAGCAAACATGATCGCGTCTTCCATCTTACGTAGGAACGTAATTGGGTTTAGACCGGTGAAACCTTTTAACATTAAGCTGTAAGTAACTAGACCGTGTAGGACAAGTGTACCCGCCAGTACTAAGAAGTACTCTGCCAGATTGACGATCGCGCCCAGACCAAGACCAGTAAATAGCTTCGCCATTAAGAAGAACACACCATAAGGCGCTAAGTTCATCAAAATCGCTACCAGTTTCATGATCACTTCATTCAGATCAGAGAAGAACGCTGCAATACGTTCACCAGGTTTGCCTGCTGCGCTGATCGCAATACCAAATAGCACTGCGAAAACAATAACTTGCAGGGTTTTACCTTCAGCCATTGCACTGATAGGGTTGGTTGGGAACATATCGATGATCACCTGACCCAAAGATGGTGCTTCTGCTGATTTGAATGAACTTGCTGCGGTTAGGTCAGCGCCAGCACCTGGCTGGAACAGAGTACCCATAGTTAGAGCAAGCGTAATCGCGATAGCCGTTGTTGTAACGTAGAAAGCGAGGGTTTTACCACCCATGCGACCCAGTGTAGAAAGGTCTTTGAGGGAGCTAGTACCACAAACTAGTGAAACAAACACTAGAGGGACTACGAGCATTTTTAAGCTGGCGACGAAGATCTGTCCACCAACTTCAAATAATCCATTAACAATGTATGCGTCGACAAATCCGTTGCCGGCAAAAAGTGTGCGAATTGCAAATCCTGTCAAGATACCCGCTACCATACCCAAAATTACGCGGCTGGTTAGCGACATCGGTTTCTTGGTATTCATGAGAACACTCCTTATAGTTATGCACCTTGAGTTCACTTCAAAGCGGCGAGCAGAGTAGCAGTGGAGTGAGAAAATACGAAAGAATAATCCTCTAAATGGTTAATAGATGTGAACTTTATCACTAATAAAAATAGAGTTTTAACCAAATCTTAACTATTTGACTGGTCGAAAAGTTTGTATTTTAACACTTTTATCGAACATACAACCGATAAGAAGGAGTGTTTACATTTATTTTTGGTAGTAAATGGAGTGCATATTACCTTTAAGGAGTGTTGCTCTTGCATAACTATCTAGATTTTATTCAGGCTAGAAGCCGTCTCTTTTTGACTGTTTTTGTATTGGGCTGAACACAAGGGGCTAACGAGCCGTCTATGCCCCTGCTTATGTTACCTATCCGCTGAATCAATGATGGTTGGTCAATGTAGATAATTGGAGGTGATCCCAACTCCAATTATTCTGATTGGTATTGCTAATACCCCCAACCCAATAGCATTGCTTCGCTAGCATGAAGCCTTCCAAACAATGCTGACCAGCCTCAGTGATATGGACGCTCTGTTCCCACCAGTCCCTTTCACGTGACTCAATCGTGATTAAAGGCGTTTGACATTGTGCTAGAGGGAGGAGTAAGGCGTAAAACATCACATCGCCCAAGTAAGGTAGAGGTTCACGTTGTTGATATTGCTCAAACCAATCTTTGATGAGAATTGAACGATTTTGAGAACTTAGGACCTCTAATGCAATCTGCTGAGTCAAGCTTAATCCTGTTTGTGAATGAGGTAACTCTTGCATATGGCGTATTAGCACGTTGAGCATATTGGGTAAGCAATCTAGATCATGCTGCTCGATCAAATTAACCATAGAGATGGGTGTCGGTGATGTGACAGCGTGCCAGGAATGTTTAGCCTGACTGAATAATTTGGCTGTCACGGGTTTACGGTATTGCCAACAAGCGCGAATAGCCTCTTTAGGCAACTGCCCCAAACCGATGAATCGCTCAGTGCTAGGGAACTGGTTCAACTCAATGATCTCTATCACCTTGTTTTCTACATTCTCTAACAACGTTAGGGCACGAAGCAGCATTAATTGGTCATAGCTGTCATGTTCGACCCAAAAGACGATTCGTTCAAATGTATCACTGAGCAGCGTATCAATATTAGCTTGCTCAAATTTGACAATATCTTGCACTGAATCCTCACGCTTCATCACGGGCAGCAGAGTCTCTACGACATATTGGGCACGAATGGCAAGGAAGTTTTGTGGTGTTGCTGGGATTGGACCCATACAAAGCGGATCTATCAGGGCTAAAAATGTCCCCTCGAATCCGCTGTCTTTAAGCCGTTGCTGAATATCATGCCCACAGCGGACATGGAGCGTTTTTAGTTCGCTATCAAGAGGAGGGAAGTGTTTTTTGATGGCGTCTTTGTGAGCTTCTAACTCTTCGACATGCGCTTTTAATTTACTCCAACTTGGTAAACCTAATTCTCTGGCTAGCGAATGTTGAACGTCAGCTAATTGAATTGTATTGGGAGCTAATGATTCTGGTTTGGAGTGAAATCGCTTAACTCGATCCAACATCTCATCATCGTGTTGACGTATAGCTTTGAGCCTTTTTTTAGCAACGGATTTTTGTTGGTTAATGTTGATTAAGAAGCTATTTGTAGAGTTCATTTTTCACCTTTCTTATCTCTTCCACACTCGCCTAAATAGAAGCTAAAAAGAAGGTAAAAACAGATTGTTCCTGCTATACAGAGCAGGGTGGAAGAGTTGCCGTGAACCAAGTTCTTTCCGCGAGTGTTGGGGGCTTTAGGCGTGAGCAAACTGATAGTAGGGTTTCACAATCCATCATGCAACTATTCATGAGAGAACCGCATCACAAAATATCAGCCCCATTAAAGAAGTGCTGAATAGTTTGACAGCCAATGCCTATGTAGATGTGAACGACCATCCGTTTTCTAGTAGATATGCATTACAGGATCCAGTAATAAAAAAGCCCTGCTAGGTCTAGCAGGGCTTTGTAATACATGTAGATATTAATTACTCGCTCTTGTAAGCGTAGTTATAGTAACCGTAACCATATCCGTATGAGTTTGACGCTTTCTTTTCTACGGCGTTTAGAATCACGCCTTTTACTTCCACGCCGGATTGTTCAAAGCGGCCTTGTGCGACTTCAATTTCCTTCAAAGTCGTTTGATCAAAACGAGCTACCATCAGTGTTGTTCCTGCGATTGCACCAACAATGCTTGGGTCGGTAACCGCGAGTACAGGCGGCGTATCGATGATCACAAGATCGTACTGCGCCGACATTTCGTCAACAAAGCTCTTAAAGCGAGGATGCATCAAAAGCTCTGACGGGTTTGGTGGTACTTGGCCACGAGTAACCACATCTAGATTGTCGATGGATGTTGATTTAATGATATTGCTATGGGATGTCTTGCCGCTCAAATAATCAGAAAGGCCGTTATCCCAACGTAAACCAAAACATTGCTGCAAATAACCTTTACGCATATCTGCATCGATAAGCAGTACTTTCTGACCTGTTTTCGCAGCGACGGCTGCAAAGTTTGTCGATACGAACGTTTTACCGATAGATGGTGCTGGACCTGAAATCATAAGAACATTGTTCTTCGCTTCCATCATCGCAAAGTGCAGGCTAGTACGAAGACTACGCAGGGCCTCGATGGAAAGATCGGCCGGGTTAGCTTCAGCAAGAAGGACTAGCTCATCGTTGCTGCCTTTGTTTCGTTTAAGCTTGTTTGCAAATTCCAGTTGTTGAATAGATTTTGGAACGCTAGCGTAAACAGGCATACCAATCTGCTCAATTTGATCTGGTGTTTCTACACCACGGTGGAATGCCGCACGAATTAATACGAAAGCCACGCCTGCCATGCCGCCAAGCAGTGTTGCTAGCACAACGATAAGCGCTTTTTTCGGCTTGATTGGCTTAGAGAACGATTGAGCGTTATCTAAGATTCGAACGTTGCCAACGGTTCCTGCTTTAATGATGTTGAGCTCTTGAACCTTGTTCAATAGCTGGATGTAGATTTGTTGGTTTACTTCTACATCGCGCGTCATGCGTAGAACTTCACGCTGTGTTTTCGGTAACTTTTGAACTTGTTTATTAAGACGCTCTTTCTCTTTGAGTAGCGTCTCACGTTTATCAAGCAGAGACTTATAAGCCGGGTGATCTTGTGTAAAGCGCTGGCTGATTTCACTCTCTTTGAATGTAAGCTCATTTAACTGCGCTTCTAATTCAACCATCACTTTCAGCGTTGATTGAGCTTCAAGGCCTAAGTCGATAGATTCATTTTCTTGACGGAATCGATTTAAAACGTCTTCAGAAGCGGTCAGTTTTGTTTTGATGTCTGGAAGGTGACCTTTCAAGAACTCGAGACTTTGCTCTGCCTCTGCTGAGTTTCTTTGAACGTTTTGCAAGAAGTAGTTCTGGCTAATGTCGTTCAAGATAGCTTGAATCTTAGCGCGATCTTCACCAGAGAAGCTTAAAGAAATAATCCCGGTTTGCTTACCACGTTCGCTTATCGATAAGTTTTCTTGAAGTTTATTAATTGCATCTAATTTGCTGACTTTACTCACGGTAAACGATGCGCCGTCTTGCGCTATCATTTCTGTAGCTAAGAATTGATAGCCGTTCTTTTCAATGAGCTCGCCAACCTTACCTTCTAAAATGACGTTATTGTCATCTTCTATAAGTCTGAACGTCTGTTTTTCAGAATCAATAACTTCGAGAGTTAGAGGAATTCCAACTGCGTAATAAGGGGTATTAAATCGTGAAACGCTCAGACTGATTTGTTCGCCTTGCAGTCGAGCTAAGCCCTTACCGACGATAGGCATGTAATTCGGAGAGACGACCGTGGTTAAGTTGAACTTATCAACGGTACCACCCAAAATCATACGAGATTTAATGATCTCAATTTCTGTTGTCGCTGATGACTCTGCTGAAAACAGCTCTCCCATATCACCAACCATCGCTGAAATACCACCGGAGCTCTTACTTTCAATTTGGATAAGAGCGTCAGCTTTGTAGATAGGTGTTGATAGAATGGCAACGCCGACGCCTATAATTGAAAATAGGACTACGGTACATAGAATGAGCCATTTGGCATCAAGAATGATCCCAAATAACTTTCCCAAATCGATCTCATCGTCGGCTTGACGTGATTGCTTAATAGTTTGTGTTGTCATTACTTTAACTTCTTAAATACCTTGCCATTGGCGTTTATATATTTAGCCTTGCGGCTTATAGTTTTTGAGACCACGCTTTTGCTGCTTTTTCTATAAGCGTATAAGCATGTTCGAAGGCTTCTCTACTTTGTCTGTATGGATCAGGAATGTTTTTTTCACTTATCCATTGTCCAAACAGCATCGTTTTGCCTCGTGCCTCAGGAGCGACTTTGGTTAAGGCTTCTAAATGACCTTTTTCCATAACCAATATCAGATCGTATTGAGCGCAAAGCTCAGGTGTTAATTGTCGTGCTTCGTGTCCATCTAAGCTTACGCCATGTTCGTTCGCGATGGTGGTTGCCATATCATCAGCAGCTTTTCCTGTTAAATGACTTTTATCCACCGCGATTCCCGCTGACGCGACATGTTTGTTTGGTAGTAAAGACTGCAAAAGCCGCTCTCCTGTTGGAGAGCGGCAAATATTACCTACACAGACGACAAGAATATTAGAAAACAAATGCTTACCCTATTTTAAATTGTATGCCTATGATCCCAACTGGAGTGCTTGCTTCTTTATATTGCACAATTGAGCTACGTAACTATTGAATGCATGCCGCAAGAGATAACTTTCTTGCGGCACGTCGTTTTTACGGCCAAGTGCGTACTCGTAGTACACCTTCGGTTAATTCGTTAAAGCCGGAAATGGTTGGAACAAGTTGAGCAATAACGCGGTTCCAACGGCTAACAGGCGCGGCTGTTACATAGACTATGTCGTATGGGTTGAGATCAAACTCTGTTCCAATCACCAAAGCAGAAGCATCAGAAACATCTAACTGATAGATGTCCGCCATTTTAGCTTCTTCTTTTGAACGTCTGATGACGAAAACGCCAGTGGCATCGGCGGAGATTTCATTAATACCACCAACGCTACTTAGAGCCTCAGTAAGGCTCATACCGCTGCGATCAATTTTGAGTAGCTTCGGATCGTTAACTTCGCCCATAACAAATACTTTTTGTGCATCGTTACGGGGAATATGAACAATATCACCGGGCTTTAGAAGACGGTTTTGAGTTAAGTCGCCTTGTTGCATCAGAGCGTATAAAGAGACATTTTCAACCACACCGTTTCGCGTCAGTGTTGCATTACGCCAATCGGCTTCGGCTGCCAGTCCGCCTGCTCTATTCACGGCATCAAGAAGTGTAAGAGGAATGTTTGTGATTGGTTGTTGCCCTGGCTTGTTCACTTCGCCAGTCACATAAGTCTTTTTAGAACGAAAAGCTGCAACGCTTACATCGACTTGCGGGCTCTCAATGTATTTTGCAAGACGGTTGGCAATGTCTGCACGAATTTGGCGAACGTTTTTACCTTCAACGTGTACAACGCCAATGTAAGGGTAGAAGATCGTGCCATCTGAGTGCACCCAGTTACCTGCTTCGGCTGAACTACGATATGAGCCAGCTGGGATCGTGAGCTCTGGGTGGTCCCAAATAGTAATATTTAAGATATCACCAGGCCCTACTTCGTATTCATACTTGGCGATTTCAATATCTAACTCTGGATTTGGCTTTGAAAAAGGATCTATTGAATTTAAAGAGGTCACTCGCTCCAAAGTTAAAGGATAAACCGTAACCTGCGATTCTATATCACTCGATTCAGTGCTCATTACTGTTTTGTCACTGACCGAAAGGTGGCTACCAGGCAGAGTACACCCTGTAAGAAGGATAGGAAGTACTGATATCCCCAAAAATTTATTAAATGTGTTCATTGGTTTATAACTACCGAAAGAAAGTTTGCCGACTGAAATTGGTTCATTCTAATTGAACTGCATTTCATCAATGTTGACGATTTACTGCAGTTTTAAGCCTTTAGAAAGCGAGTCCATTCAGAATTATTTGTGTAATAAACACTCCAAATGGCTGCTAGCGACTTAGAGCTCTTAGTTTCATTAATGAAGGTGTAAAAATCTGACCCACAAAAAATAGTCAACTATTATCCATCTGGTTGCAATAAAGGCAACAAGATACTTAAAAAAATACTGACGAATACATGACAAAATTGTGTCTATTTAACGTTATTGAGATGAATGCATGATTTTGCACAAGTAAACAGGCGGGAATGTGAAAAAACTCATGCCAAAGTTGTATGTATACTATTTACACCATATGCAACTGCCGTTATGCTTCCTGTTGCGGTCGGATATAACAACAAATATTGGAGCTAATTTTGAAAATCAAACTTTTAACGGCAAGTGTGGCAGCAGTCCTACTAGCAGGTTGTGGTAGTGACAGCGACCCTGAGGTAAAAAGATACTCGGTTCAGGCTTATGACCCAGCTGTTATCGGCATGAAGGTTCAAGCTGTATGTGGTGGTGAAACATACGACGCGATTGAAAAGACAACAAACTATGAAGGTATGGTTGGTGAAGCGCGTTTTGAAAATATCAATGTCGTAAATGCGCCAGGTGACTGTGCTTTCGTATTGACGCATACTGATGAGAGTAAAGACGCATCAAATGGCAAACCTATTACATCTGACTACAAAATCCCTCAAGGCTTAGCGCAGGCGGATTCATTAGTAACAGGCTCTCCATTTACGACTTTGGTTTCTAACTCTTTGAAAGAAGGTGAGGTTTACTCTTCTGATATCGCCGAAAAAGTATTCGAGAACTTAGGTATTGATATCAATGCAAGTGGTAAAACGGTTGATGAAATCCTTCGTGATACAGAGTCAGTAGTTGAAGATCTTCAAAGTGAAGGCGGTAATAGTGCACTTGCTACGAAGTTAGTTGCTACAGCGAACGTTGTATCGGATATCATTAAAGCAAACCCAACAGCTGCACCTGAAGCTGTAGCAGTTGCTGCAAAATCGATTACCGAAGAAGTGATTGCGAAAAATCCACATTACCCTAAAGCTAGTGCGGGTTCTGATGACGTGATTTACGTAGAGATTTCTGAAGAAGATACAAAGAACGTTGTTGAGCAGGTTGAAAAAGATATCGCTGAAGGTAAACCTGTAGATCAAATTAAACCAACTGTTCCTACCATTCCTGAAGCGAAACCTGGTAAGCCAATTAAACCAGAACCACAACCTGGAGATGGTACTGGCGCGACAGGCGGTAACTAAGCGAGTTTTTGCTGATAAATTCTAAAGGCCTCTTCAGAGGCCTTTTTTGATCCTATCGTACTGTGTTCATCACCTTTTAGTGAGCCCTTTACTGTTTAAGTAAGGTAGGATGTGCGGACGTGATTCGCCAGCTAGTTTACTGGTGACTTCTTGTGACCAAGTGCTTTGTTTTTGATTGCTCGAACGGTTTGCATAGTAGTTTTGCATGGTTTGGTCATAAGCCTGAATATCATCCAAATTTAGGTCTTGATATTGATTCTCGTGCACCACGACATGAGCAGGTAGACGTGGCTTAACTTCAGGGGCTTGATCTGGATGACCTAGACACATACCAAATAAAATGGCTGTATTTTTAGGTAAGCCTAATAACTCGTCGACTTTTTGAGCATTGTTTCGTAAGCCACCAATATACACGCCTCCTAGTCCCATAGACTCTGCTGCAAGTAAGCAGTTTTGTGCCATGATGCCAGAATCAACAGCACCGATAAGTGTTAACTCGGTGAAATCAGCTTGAACATCAGGATTGATGCTGGCGTGGCGCTGGTAATCAATGCAAAACACCAAAAACTCAGCCGCGCTTTCAACGTACCCTTGATTCCCCGCATATTGTGCCAATAGCGTACGCTTTTCTTTATCGGTAACGCGGATAATTGAGACGACTTGCAACATACTTGATGAAGACGCCGCAAGGCCAGCTTGTAGAATCGTTTCTAATTGTTCGCTCTCAATATGTTGTGAGGTGAACTTTCGAATTGAGCGGTGATTGAGAATTGTTTGTATCGTACTGTTCATGGTGACTTAACATCCCCTGTTACATGTAAAGGCTGAAGCTTCACCTTAGCGATATTTGATGAGTCGGTAAACTATCTCAAAAGAAAAACAATGCTTAGCGCATAAGTGTGAAGATGAATAGAGAATACATCACTCGTTCTGCTTGAGAGCGTATATACTGTTTTTAGAATCAACAATTTAACTGCAGTGGAAAATATGAAAGAACTCATCGTTCATACAGTCACGGTGTTTATGGGCTTCTTTGCGATCATGAACCCCATCGCCAATATTCCTATCTTTTTGAGTTTAACGGCTGATGAGGATAGAGAAACCGTGCGTTCCATGGCGCTTCGTTCGGTTTTTATTGCATTTGTCATCATTGCGATATTTTCGATCGCCGGTAAATTAATTTTTGATTTGTTTGGTATCACGCTGTACGCCTTGCGAATAACGGGCGGTATCTTGGTGTTTTTGATCGGTTTTAATATGCTTCAAGGTGATTCGACGCATCAGAAAACTAAAGAGAAAGCGTATTCTCCAGCGCAGCAGCAGGCGGCGTTGAGCATTGCCGTTTCTCCACTTGCAATGCCGATATTAGCAGGGCCTGGAACGATTGCTACCGCGATGAACTTTGCTACGGCGGGTGGTTTTGATCAAACCATTATTACCATCGTTTCTTTTGCTGTGTTGTGTGTTATTACCTATATACTGTTTTTATTTGGAGACAAATTGGTCAAAGCAGTTGGACCGAGTGCTCTGAACGTCGTGACGAAAATGATGGGCTTAATCCTAGCGGTTATCGGTACTCAAATGTTTATTGATGGCGCGGGCGAAGCCTATAAAACTGTTTTCTCATAGGCGTCTCCATCTCTCTAAATCCACACCTACATTTCTAGCTGGTGTGGATTTTTTGAATTTTAGTTTTCACTTTCTAAGAAAGAAATAAATAGACTTCACCTATTTCAATAATAAGAATATTCAATTGTTTTGATTGCACGAATTTCATTACTCTTTTGGCAAGAATAATGGGGGAAATATGGCAACAAAAGCAATTGTAGTGGAAGGTGGCGCGATGCGAGGTGTCTTTGCAAGCGGAGTGCTAGATGCGTTTTTAGAGCAGAGTTATAAACCGTTTGATTTTGCCATTGGTGTATCTGCTGGCGCATCAAACTTGATTGGTTATTTGACCGACTATCCACATCGCAGCATTAATGTCATTACTAAGCTGGCAACGAGTAAACGCTTTTTTGATCCGACTCGATTCGTTAAAGGTGGGGATCTCATTGATGTGAAGTGGCTGTTTGAAGAGTCTAATCGTTTGTATCCCGTCGATGAAAATAAACTGTTTAATGGTATTCCTTTTCTGGCAGCGACGACGAATGTAGATACAGGACAGGCAGACTATTATCGCGTGACGCGTGATAATTTTCATCATGCGATTGAAGCGACAACAGCGTTACCCATTGCATACAAGCACACCCCTTGCTTTTCTGGAGGCTGCTATACCGATGGTGGGGTTGCAGATTCTATCCCGGTGCGTGAGGCTTATCGTCGCGGGGCTCGCGACATAACCGTTGTGCTTTCTCACCCGCTAAATTATGCCAAGAAGCCAGTAAAAACCACATGGCTGATGAAGAAGTTATTTGCCGAACATCCTAAAATGGCGGACGCGATGTTAAGACGTGCAGATAACTACAATCAATCGTTGGAATTTATTCGTAACCCTCCACCGGGAACGCATGTCAGAGTGATTGCACCACCAGATAATTTTCCTGTTCAGCGCTTATCAATGCGACAAAACGTTCTATTGGAAGGTTATGAAATGGGGCTGATCGAAGGGCGGGCTCATTTGGCCAATTTGTCAGGTGTTCATGGTTTAGATCGGGAAAACTGCCATTTTTGCGTTTGATAATGAAAGAGCCTCATAGCGAGGCTCTTTTTACTTAACGTTCAAAGGGCGATTTAGTTGACTTTGTCCCAAGCCATTTCCCAGTGTGAACCTGTTCCTGGTTCGTATTGGTTTGCGCTTTCTTTCCACTGTACACAGTAACCAGAGTATGGGAAGGGTTTACATTGGTAAATGGCACCGTCGCTTGCAAGCACTTTTGTGCCCGCTGTGTAGCTAGATAGCCCTTCAGGGAAGACAAAATCGTACTCGCCAGATGGTGGTGGCGTTACTGACTCTTCTTTTAAGTGAAAGTCGAGCGTTTGCTGATCCACCAAGTTGCCATCTTTGTCTTTAATACGAGTCACGAGCATATGGTGACCAGGCTCTGATTTGCTTAAAGCGAGCGATACTGCCTCCACCGAGCCGTCTTTCATTTCGTCTGCCCAGCTTGCAAGTGGCTCACGGTGGTGATTGTACACGGTGAGTTCTGCGTTTAAATCGCCTTTAGCAGTGAGTGTCAGATCCAACGTTGTCGGTGTTGACTCAATGATATACTCGTCTGCTAAGCCATCTACTGTGAGTGAGTACTCTGGAACGGGAGTTTCTATCTTGTAGCCGACTTCTACACGCTCAAGGCCGCTATTAGCTTGCAGATACACCGGATTAGTACCATAAACAGGAGTGAATTTATCCTCGGCATACTGTCCCGCTTGCAGTTTAGTTTGCTCTTGGTTGATCTTCGTTGCTAGAGCGTAAGACCAGTTTTTCGCTTTGCCCATGACTGCATCGGTAATTTCTAGCTCGGTTCGATAAGCTATGTTTTCACCCGCCTGATCAAATACGCGCGTATAAACCGAATCTCCAACATTTAAACCCATCGTCGGAATAATTTGACCGCCTTGCGTCCAATCTGGAATGACTGGACTGTCGCCATCAAATTTCACATCGATCACGTTATAAAATGAAGCCGCTGTGTCGCCAACATCCCATACCGCCAGAATGACGTGATACCCCTCGCGCGTAGGCACATTACATTGATGGCTCACCTGTTTTGGAGGTTGAACCATATTGCCATCGACTACACAGAAAGGAGTCAGATCAAACGAGTCGCGTGATAGTGAGGCATTTGGGTTCCAATCAGGTTTGGTGATGTAATATTTCCAGTCACGCGTCACATGGTTAGCGGTAAATGTCCATTCAAAAGTCTGTGTACCTGATTGAATAGGACGTTTCATCCAGCGGTCGGCAGTTTGTTCATCAAGAGCGGCAGCTAGAGCGGTTTCAGCACTTGCTATTTTTCCATCGCGAGGCCCTGTTTGTGGAAAACCATCAGGACCTTCAACACTTTGTGGCTCGTATTGAATGGCACCGCAGTTATTATTTTTTTCGTTAGTATCAGGTGTTGGATACTTACATAGTGCCGCGCGACTTGCAGCGACACCATCATTGGTTTCTGATACGTAGCCGTGAGCCGCAGCACTTGAGCTAATGCTTGCAAGTGCTAATGCAAGTACGGATTTGGTTGGGAAGGATTTCATCACATGTCCTCTGTTATGGCTGACAAATTAATGTCACACCTCGGCGCATGCTGAGCATGAAGCAACGCTGCATGAATCCATACTTTGGATAATGTAGTGTTGCAACATGGCAACCCCGCTATCATGAGCATTACTTTTGATGATGGAATGCTGACAGACCGGAAGCTTTGCGTCCCACCCTTTCGAGTGGTTTGCCGAAATGTGATTGAGCAGCCAAAATTTAGCTCAAGAATTTACATGTGGAAAAGTAAACGACACTGACATGGAATCATGTTCTCAAATTGAAAGGTAACGGTACGCCAACCTCATTGATATTGTGCTGTTTTGTTTCTAAGGCATTGGTTTTCATGTTGTTTTTGTCTTTTCTATAGCTGGAGTGAATGAGTGATTGGTTGTTGGGTCGAAGGTGGGAAGGGGCAGTATTAAGGATAGAAGAAGCACCATTTAAAGGGCGGAATATACCGCCCTCTGAATCATGTTATTTAGGCATAATGACGGTATCAATAACATGAATGACGCCGTTTTTAGCTTTCACATCGGTTGCCATTACATTTGCATCGTTGACCATTACTTTGTCGCCCATGGTTTTAATCATCACGTCTTGCCCCTGAACCGTAGTTGCTTTGTCCAGCTTAACAACATCGGCAGCCATTACTTTCCCTGGGACGACGTGATAAGTCAAAATGGATACTAACTTGTCTTTGTTTTCCGGCATTAAGAGCATATCGATTGTACCGTCAGGCAGTTTTGCAAAAGCGTCATCCGTTGGTGCAAAAACAGTAAATGGGCCTTCTCCTTTGAGTGTATCGACTAGATCAGCCGCTTTCACTGCAGCGACAAGTGTATTGAAAGAGCCGTTTTCAGTGGCAACGTCGACAATATCAGCCTTCATCATGCCATGCTCATGAGCCTTGACGGGAAGCATAAAAGATAAAGTCGCCATCAATGTAGCCGTGATAACCAAGATACGTTTAAACATAATGTGTTCCTTACGAGTTGGGGGTACAACGGTTTCCCTAGAGAATGTCTTCGTTTGTACGCATCTAAATGAAAAGATGATCAACGAGCCCTGCTTTCTTTCGATGGCCTCACGTGTCGCGTTAAAATCCGTTTGCCTTCTTGTTTTACATCGGCCCGTTTCCGCCATGCCCATAGACGCTCCCTTGCGTCTTTAGCTGCGCTATTTAGGTCGACAATAGGCGCTAGGTAACGGCTATCCGGTTTCAAGTGGTACATGACGGTTTCCATCTGTGTCATTGTCCAGGGCTCGAACAATAGTGGGGTGGGGACCATTTGCAATTCAGGCACCCATTTATAGATGAACGCGCCATCAGGGTCATGTTCTTGGGCTTGCTTAACCGGGTTGTAAATCCGGATTGTATTGGTCCCAGTTACCCCGGCTTGCATTTGGAATTGTGGGTAATGAATACCAGGCTCAAAGTCGAGGAATAGTTGCGCTAAATGCGTCACGCCAGTTCGCCAATCCATGTTCATGTGATGAGTGAGAAAACTAACCAGCATGGCGCGCATGCGAAAGTTTATATAGCCAGTCTGATGCAAACAGCGCATACAGGCATCGATCAAAGGTATGCCAGTATATCCAGATTTCCATGCTGCTAACTTTTCTTCATCGAAAGTGCTACTTTGTTTAATCAACGATTCGTAAGCCCGGTTAACACAGTAAAACTCCATGTCGTATTCCGACTCGAATTTCTGTATGAAATGGCAGTGCCAATGCAGCCGTGAAGACAACGCAATTAAGCTGCGACGAAACCCAACAACTTGCCAGTGTTTCAATAGGTACTGACAAACTTCACGCAAGGATATATTACCCCAAGCGAGGTATGGAGAAAGGCGAGTACAGGCTGTACGTGAGGCTGTGGGACTAGAAATGCTTCGATAGTAATCACGACCTCGACGATTGAAAAAGTCCTCCAGTGTTTTCCAAGCGAGTTGGCTTCCTCCCGTTTGCATTCCTTTGCATTTTGATAGCCAGGATGAAGGTGGCGAAAACGCGCAGCCGAGTGATTCTGCATCCAATGAATGCAACAAGTTGGTTTGCAGCTCAAGAGGGCTTATGGAGGCTCTCATGACCAAATCCCAATGTTTGTCCCAACCCTGCCGGTCTTTTGCTCCTCTAATAACAGCACCGTGCTCGAACTCAAACCACGTGATGTTCTGCTCATGCAGCCAAGCGGCAACTTGCTTATCTCGCTCAAAGGTGCAATTGAGCCCTATTTCCTGATGAGAAAACACAGCGTTGATTTGATACTGCATTTGAATTGATTGAAAACATGCTAAGGCATCGCCAAACAGAACCGTGATGCGGTGTCCATAGGCTTTGAGCGTCTTATTCATGTCTTGCAATGATTGCCAAACAAATCGCCAGTGACGCTCAGAATAGTGAGGGTTGTTTAACAGCAACGGTTCAACAATATATAAAAGTACCGTTGGGTGCTTTGACGACAATGCTTGTGTTAAGGGCTGGTGGTCAGTCAGTCTTAAATCTCGTTTTAACCACACGACATTGATTGTTTGCATCGGAATCCTCTTTGTTTCCGATGTTGTACGCAAATGATCCGAAGAGATCTCACCTAATGATCGGTTTTGTTCATTAAAACGTAGAGGTTGCTCACAAGGAGGTGAGATATGTCGATACCACTGAGTAAGTTAGAAAAGTTCTTCTACGTAGATAAATTGATCATTCACTCGCTTGATCTCGCATTGTATCAAGCATCTGTCGTAGTTGATGGGAAAGCGCAATTCATCACTGATGACAACGGTATCTTTTTGAGGGCTCATTCCCTTATCGAGATGCAAAAGAAGTGCAAGAATATCAAAGCAAATAAGCAGGTTTTAGTACATAAAAGTGCTTATGACGAGATGGTGGGGCTACCCGAAGGCAAAAGAGACAATCGACTAGAGGTTTTGGTGAGGGATACAAAACTGTATTGAAAGAGTGTCGGTGCATAGTAAAAGCGAGCCACCTTACGGCAGCTCGCTTAAAATAGAATTAGAGTCGAGCTTAGTCTTGTTTACGCTGAGCGTCTTTTTGTGCGTACTTAGCGGCACGTCGAGCTTCTCTTTGCTTGGCACTTTCGCCACCAACATGCTGCTCGCCTCGCTGTTCTGCAAGAACAATTTGTTTTTCACGTTCGCGGAATCGAGCAATTTGTTCTTCTGAGTGCGTGCCGTGACATTTCGGGCAGCTCACGCCTTGCTCAAACAATTCAGACTGCTTGTCTTCTTCTGTGATCGGTAATCGACAAGCGTTACACAAATCGTAATCGGCTTTCTCTAGCTGGTGGTTTACTGCAACACGGCCATCAAAAACGTAGCAGTCACCTTCCCACATGCTCTCTTCTTGAGGAACTTCTTCAAGATATTTAAGAATGCCGCCTTCTAAGTGGTAGACCTCATCAAAGCCCTGTTCTTTCATGTAAGCAGTTGATTTCTCACAGCGGATGCCACCGGTACAGAACATCGCCACTTTCTTATGCTTTTCCGGGTCCATGTTTTCTTTTACATAGTCTGGGAATTCACGAAAGGTTTCAGTATTTGGGTTTACAGCGCCTTTGAATGTGCCGATCTCGATTTCGTAATCATTACGTGTATCGA
The DNA here is from genome assembly GCF_003123985.1 of Vibrio sp. T9. Taxonomy (NCBI): domain Bacteria; kingdom Pseudomonadati; phylum Pseudomonadota; class Gammaproteobacteria; order Vibrionales; family Vibrionaceae; genus Vibrio; species Vibrio sp. T9. The sequence goes on along the minus strand of NZ_NIGY01000005.1, from coordinate 146,100 downwards.
CAACAAACACTTCAGGATCAGCAATAAGATCGTTCCACTCTTGAGGTTTCACGTAAGTACCCACTACGTGGCGAGGGTCGATGCCTTCGACACCCAATGTTACGATCTCTTTTTTCAGTTTCACTTTGGTGCGATTGAATGGCTGGGTCTCAGAATACGACTCTTTGTATACGGTGCCTGTCAAACGAGGCTCGTTGTTTAGCCACTCCAGTAGCGTATCAATACCTGCACGATCAGAGGCAACAGTGCCGTTGATGCCCTCACTTGCCAGCAGTAATGTTCCGCGAATATGGTGTTTTTCCATCAACGCAAGTAATGGCTCGCGTAGTTCTTGATAGTTATTCAGCTCAACAAACTTGTACAGCGCACAAACTACATACTGACTCATGAGGTTTCCTTTAAAAATACAGGTGGTCAACGACCTTAAAATTTTAGCGGCACGAAGTATACCTGACTAAATTAGTCGGAAATACGGACAAATTATGCGGATATTATGGCTAGGCAGGATGTAGCGGTGTTTTGATGCGGCAAAGCGTCACGCGGGTAAAATCGCTATGTGTTCAAATTATAAGCATAAATTGTAGAGAACAAGGTAAGTTGAACTCGACACTTTTGGTTTAAATTTGTACTGTGATTCCTTCTTCGGCTCTTCATTAAAGTTGTGCGCAAGAGCTACAAAATAATAATCGGATCAGTTGGCAAGGAAAGGACATGCAGCAGTTTTATATCAGGCGGCTGAGGGAAGAAGATGCTCCCTTGCTCAAACAATTACTCGTTGAACTCGATACATCGCACTATGAAGCTGAACCGAACTTCTATCGTCCACCCAAGGAATTGGCGCAACTAAGAGAATCATATGGCACCTTCGAAAAGTATTTTGATGGGAGCGTGAGCGCTTTTATTGCTTGCTCGCAAAGAAAGGTCGTCGGTTTTATCTCTGGCTCGGTTCGTAACGTTCAGTCGCTGATTTCACCAGAAAAACGCGTTGGCTTTATTAATGAGCTTATTGTTTCAGAGAGCTATCGAAACCTAGGAATAGGTTTATCGCTGATGGACAAGATGGAAAGTGATTTGTGTGCTCAAGGAATAGAAGAAATCGGCTTAACCGTGGCGTCATTTAACCATGAAGGTGAGGATTTCTATCATAAAATGGGTTACCGGGTGATGACGAAGCGTATGACCAAGCGCGTAAAAGATTCGTGAAAACAAGATGGTAGGAATAAAACGCCTCTTACCTCTAGAAGAGGCGTTTTATAGTATTTATTTCAAATTAGCGGCGGTTTGATTCCCCATCGCAATTAACTTATCTAAAACGCGCTCACCGTCGGCACGCAAACCGTTGTGCTCGTACTCGTTGGTGATCCACGCTTTTGAATTTGGTATTAACGCGAGCGTCTCTCGGCTGATATCCATTTCAACAAACATATCATCGGCGTAAACGGCGCAACTGACAGGCACTTTGTTTTGAGCCAATTGTGTTTGATCGTACAGCGCAGCCCAATCTTCTTTCACGGCTAATATTTCTGCGGCGTCTTTTAGTGGCTTGAGGTTGACGTATTGGTCGAACATCCATGGGAAGACCATTTCCCCCGTAAAGTAAAATGGCTTGCCAGGTTCATAATTAAACTCTGAACGGCTTTGGCGAACACGGTGAGCACTCCAATTCGACGCAAAGCCTTGGCAATAAATCGATTCATGCAAAATGGCGTAAATCGGGTTGGTTTGGAAGTTTTGCTGCGCCAACATATCGTTCAAGAACTCATAACGAAGTTGTTGTTTGCCGTTCACTTCAATCAATGCACTTTCTAGCCAATAGTAAGTTGGCAAGAAAGTATCACTCACACCAAAGTTGATACCGATTTGCTGAAATTGCTCCACCGTGAAGCGTTGACCATTTGGTAGGTACTCTTCATTTTCCAGCAAGTGATTCGCAATGTTTTGGCAAAGTTGTTGCGCTTTTGGGAATTGCTGGAAGAACGCTTGGTTTTTCTCCATGGTACGTTTGAAGGTAGCGTCATACACATCGTCGGCATGACGCGAGACTGATGGCACGCCACCCGTGATGTAGCTTTGTAGCAAGCTGTCTGGGAACAAAGACAAATAGGTGAGGGAGCAAAAACCACCAAAGCTTTGACCTAAGATCGCCCATTTTTCGACGCCAAATTGCTCACGAATGTACTCCGCGTCGCGCACGATGTTATCCGCTCGGAAGTGGCTCAAGTACTCGGCCTGCTTCTGCGGCGTGAAATGAGCCAGAGTCTGATGATTAATCACCGAACTATTGCCCGTACCGCGCTGGTCGAGAAGCAAAACTCGGTACTCTTGCAGCGCGCGTTTTACCCAGCCGTTATTGCCGTTTTGACGCGGAGAGGGAAAGCCTGGCCCGCCCTGAAAGTAAACCAACCAAGGTTTGGTCGATTCTTCATCGCCAACTAGGCAAACCGCACGAGCGAAGACTTCAATGGTGCCTTTACTCACGTCTTGGTAATCCAGAGGAACGGTAAAACTGTGGGGAGTGTAATGCAATCCTGCGTCGATAAATGATTGAGCGTTCATTGTTATCTTTATTTCCTTATTGAGAGGTAGCGCTACTTTACTGCGAATGGCGTGAAGAACCAATGCTATTTCCAAATCGCTTCGTCAGTTCTATACCTTGGTCAAATCAATGTAAGTTCAAGAAAATGAAACGATTAGCGACTGGTGCAACTGGTTGAGTGAGCTATGCTCAATAGAGTTGCGACAAAGTGAGAGCATGGAGGAAGTCGGATGAAAGTGTCACTAGCTCGATGGATTATTGTGACTTGTTTAATAAGCGTACCTACTTTTGCCGTTGTTACGCCCAACCCACCTCAGTTACAGGCAAAAGGCTACGTATTAATGGACTTTCAATCCGGTGTCATTATTGCCGAGCATAACGGGCGAGCAGGCCTTGCTCCGGCTAGTTTAACCAAGTTGATGACCGCTTACGTCGTTGGACAAGAAATCGAAGCGGGGCGTTTGAAATGGGATGATGTTGTCACCGTGAGCGAAAACGCGTGGTCGGCCAAGTTTCCCGGTTCTTCTAAAATGTTCATCAAACCGAAAGATGAAATTAGTGTTGCGAACTTAATGCGCGGCGTGATCATCCAATCGGGTAATGACGCGTGCGTTGCACTGGCTGAGCACGTTGCTGGCAGTGAACGCGGCTTTGTCGCCTTGATGAATGGTTGGGCTGAGAAGTTAGGGCTGCAAGACACTTATTTTGTAAACTCCCATGGTCTCGATAGTGAAGGCATCCAAACCTCACCCACCGATATGGCAAAACTCATGCAGTCGATCATCAACGACGTTCCCGCTGTGTATGCGCTATATAGTGAGAAAGTCTTCAAGTGGAACGACATTACGCAGTACAATCGCAATAAATTACTGTGGGACAATTCCATTGATGTCGACGGGGGCAAAACCGGTTACACCAGCAATGCGGGATACAGTTTGGTGAGCTCCGCCAAAGAAGGGAAAATGCGGTTGATTTCGGTAGTGATGGGCACGCCAAGTAAGCAGGCTCGAACGAGCCAATCCAAGAATTTACTCAGTTATGGTTTTCGTTTTTATGACACCAAACAAGTTGCCAAACAAGGGCAGGTTGAGTCTACAGTTCGCGTTTGGAAGGGAAATGCCAATCAAGTTGAGGCGATCTTCGCCAAAGATACCTATCTCACTCTGCCTCGTTCTATGACGGCTGGGCTTGATAAGAGTGTGGTGTTAAATGAACCGTTGATTGCGCCGCTCGCGCAAGGAGATGAGATTGGTAAGGTCGTTTGGAAAAGCGATGACAGTACCGTGGCGAGTTATCCCTTGGTCAGCAGCCAATCGGTAGAAGAGGGCTCGTGGTTTGGTCAGCTTTGGGACAGTTTGGTGCTGTGGGTGAAATCATTCTTTAACTAGAATAAAAACGAGCAGAAGTGTCTTTCTGCATTCTTTGGTTGATGACCCGCCCAGCTAAACGCTGGGCGGTGTCTTATTTAACGGTTTATTCCGACAAGGTGATGATTGGTAAATCGTCCCAAATCTTACTTTCATCCGATGCGCCACCGGAGAAGTTCCAAGGGCCTTTGTTTTGTTCTAGCGGACGGTAAGTTGCTGAAAGGCCGTCTAAGTCCCAAGTCGTGACATAGAAGCGGATACCATCGAGCGACTCTGGGCGGCCTAGTGCATCGCTAGCAAAGTCCATCGAAATGGTGTTGTTGGCTTTGTCTACTGTCACTGTTGGTGCTGGCGTTACGGCTTCTCCCCATGTCGTCGCATTTGCTCCTTTGGTGTTGTAAATCGAGCTTTGCCAGCCAAAAACAACCGCATTGCGACTCCAGGTTCCGTTTGGCATAGAAGCGTTGATCTTCGGTAGCTCAGACAAGTTGGTTGCGGTTTCTTCAGGTAAATCAATAAAGATGGTGAAACCCACGTGGTCGAAGCCGTTTGGTGGCAACCAAGTGTCGGTGATTTTGTCCATAGTGAAGGTCAAACGTACGTTACTGCCAACGGTAAACACTTCTGCCTTGTTGATTGCGAGTTGGCTGTTGTCTTTGTCGAACGTTGGATCGGTTGGTAATGAGTAGTTACCGTTTGGACCGCCCATGCCGTCTTGTGCATCGCCCGCATCATCAATGGTGTCATCCGGCGAGCTTGACCAGCTTAGGTTCGAGACAAAATTCACGTCCTCGATGCCTGCTTTTTTCTCGGTGGAATAAATTGCAAAGCGATGCTGTTGTTCGCCAATCGCAAAGTGACGAGTCGACAGCGTGACACTAAACTGACCATCAGCACCTACAGTAATGGTTTGCGCTGTTTCCAAGTTACCATCGACGACGAGGTTCAACTTCTCGTTTGCATTAGCAGTACCAGCAATCACGATGTCATCTGTGATGGTTTGCCCTTCCCAATCCTGCGCTAGTTGGATGTTGAGGTCTGGTGTATCTACCGATTGGGTGTCGTTAGTTTTCGAGTAAATCACGGCAGATTTGGCTGGTAGCTCAAGGGTTATGTGACCGTTTTCATCTGCGATTAGCTTCTCCGGAGCGTCTGCCCAGTTCGACATGATTTGTTGTTGGAAAACAGTGCCGCCCGCTTGCTCTACATCGAGTTGGTTCATCAACATCGGGGAATTCGATGTGTTCATTACCACTAAGACTTCGTCGTTATCCAACGTTCGGGTAAAAGCGAACACACCGGCGCCGGCTTTATCGCTGCCAATCACTTTCATTTCGCCGCGTGTCATGACTTTGTTCTCGGTACGTAACTTAGCAAGCTCTTGGATGAACAAGTACATCTCGCTGTTTTGGTCGAATGAGTCTACGTAGTCGCCGTCTTCACGGTAGCCGCCAGCAAACATCGCATCGCGCGCCGCTGACATCGCCTGTTCTGTACCTTGGTAAATCACAGGAATACCCGGCACGCTCATCATGGTGATCAGTGCTTGTTTCATGTCATTCACGCTACCTTGCGACAGAAAACGCGGCATGTCGTGATTATCAATGAAGTTCGGCATGATGTATGGATTTGGGAACATCTCCATCATTTTCTCAAGACGGAAACGTAAATAGTCGGTCGGTTGTCCTGATGCAAATACGCGCGTCATGGTCGCTTGCAATGGGAAGTTCAGTACCGAGGTTAGCTGTTTCGGTGAGCCACTTTCACCGATGTAAGTCAGCATCTTCTCTTCGCCTTCGGTGTTGTATGGCGTAGATGTTTCGAATACTTCACCAAAAGTGAGGAAGTTGTCACGACCGGTATCAACCGCTTGCGTCATCACACCATCGTCGGCGTGTAGGAAATCGTTCCAGAAATCGTGTTCAACAAACTTCACCGTATCGATACGGAATCCGTCGACGCCGACTTCGCGAATCCATTTTCGGTAGCTCTCTTTTAGATAAGCGCGTACTTCAGGCCCGGACGTATTAAGGTCATCCAAATCAGAGAGCTGCCAGGTTTTTTCTTGTACCGGATCGTTGTGGTCGGTGATGGTTGGCGTCCAGTGGTAGCTGCCTGTGCCGTCTGTTTTACACTCGTTCATGTTGAGGGGGGACGGCAGCTCTTGCCCGGCGGGTAGTGCATTTTCAATCAAACGGAAACCTTGGCAAGGTAGGCTTGGATCATAACTGTAAGGATCATCGTAGGTAAAGAAGTTGCCTACATGGTTGGTCACGATGTCCTGAATTAAGAACATGTTACGCGCATGCACTTCGCGTGCTAACGCTTGGTAGCTTTCTAGGTCGCCGAAGTGCTCATCCACTTTTTGGAAATCGCGCGCCCAGTACCCGTGGTAGCCGCCGTAGTTTTGCTCCGCATCCCACCATTGGTTAGCAACTGGCGGAGTAATCCAGATCGATGTGGCACCGAGATCTTCGATGTAGCTTAACTTATCACTCACGCCAACGAGGTCGCCGCCGCTGAATTTTTTATCCGAAGTTGGATCGAATTCGTTTTGCCCTTGATCATTAAGAGCGCTGTCGCCGTCGTTAAAACGGTCGATCATCAGGAAGTAAATGATTTGATCTTGCCAATCAGGAGATGCCACGTGGCTGCCTGTATCGATTGGTGTGGTTTCGTCGCTTCCACAGCCAGAAAGAGCAAGAGCGATCGCGAAAGGAAGTATTTTTATTTTATTCATTGGGTTAGGTAGAGTTTCAAACACAGTTTTTGCCTCCGTTATGCAGCAATGCAGAAACGATAAAGCAAAGGTTTGAAATTGAGAGTGTCATTTCACGCCAAAAAAGACGTGGAATGATGTCACGAAGAGACGATTTTGATCTGACCGACAGTTTTAATTGAGCGGTTGCACAATAGGATATTGTATCGGGTAATGCTCTTTCGCGAGCTCGTTGTCGGATTCATCATAAAGGCGGAAACGGCACTGCTTTGCAGTTTGAGTGAGCGATAATTGCAGCACCCAACAAGCATAATGTAGCGAGTGTTGGGTCAAGCGCATCGCGTGAGGTGTGGGGTCATCATCGACGTAACAGTCAATCCTCGCAACGTTTTCAAGTCGGCATGCCAGTTCGATAAAGAGCGTGTATTGCGCCCCAATATTAATAAGCTGCCGAGTCGGGACAATGTATTCCGTTGCGCCAATTAAAAGCCCCTTAGAAACCACATAATCACGCTGGTGGTTATTCTCAATGTAACGTTCCCCATCGACTTCATAACACAGGCGAAAGGTAAGGGGATGCGCCACCGGAAGTTCAGTCGTTGCCCATAGTTCGATGCCATGACTTAAAAAACGCTCGAAGAAGGCGGGATAGCGCCGCCATGCGCCATCACGGTCACGGCATTCTACCGAGACCACTTTCTCAAAAGCAATATTGTCCACTTCCATCCAGATTTTGCCGACAGGTTGGTCGATATGGTTATCGTCGAAGGTATTGGCTTTGGCGTAGTACAAGCGGATCGGTTGCTGATTTAGCTGAGTTCGGTTATCCAAACATTGTTGGCGATACTGCATGGGTGAAAACGGATACCAACGACGAAAAGTGCGGTGAAAGTTCGAAGGTTCTTCATAACCAAGTTGATAGGCTATTTGCTGCGTTGTGAGTTGGGTGTCGGCAAGCAAAGTGAGTGCTTGCTTTCTTTTAGCGAAATCAACGCATTGAGAGTAGCTCATTTGCTTCTCTTGCAGTCGACGTTGCAAGGTGCGTTTGGAGACGCCCAGTTGCCTTGCCGCTTGCTCTAATTTGAGCGCGTAATTACTGTTTTTGATGAACAAGGCGTTCAAAACACTCAGCAATTCGGGTTGCTCAATGGGCTGGTGAGAAAGCAGCAAATAAACATGTTTCACCAGTTCAAACACGCTTGAACTCGTTTTAGAATCTCGCGTTTCCTCTAGAAAAATATCGGCCGCGAGTGGATTGTTGGCGTGAACTTGTACCTGTATTGATTCGCTTAGCTCAAGCATTTCCAATTGCATTTTGAGCAAGCCAAACACCGACTCCGCCCAATTTGGCATATTGGCCGTTCTGCATTCGACTTGCAGATGGATTTGGGCATCACCATGTTGAAATGTGACGTACAAACGGCGGTCGAATAATGAGACACTTTTACTCCACCAAAGCAGCCCTTCTTGGAGGTCAGGCGCTTCCTTCAACATCATGCATTGCAAGGCAACCAACTTCTCAATGTGCCAATATTCGCCGGCAATTCGCAGATGATTGTGACCAAGCTTTTTGCACAGAAAGGATGTAATAACGTTATCTTGAGGCAGCATGAGTTGAGTTCGGTTGCGAGCAAACATGCATTATTGCTGAAAGGATGAAGAAGTTCAGTGAGAACGCTCAAAGCCTTTCTTATCGTTTTATTTTCAAATTTATTTTGAAAATGTTTTTAATCGAAATCGGTTTTTCCCTTTATCTCATGAGTTTATGCTGTTACTCAGCTTAAACTCATTAATTGGAGAACCTCATGGATATCGTACAAGCTGCAAAATCTCGTTACTCAACGAAAGTGTTTGACCCAACGCGCAAGCTACCTCAAGAAAAAATCGACGCAGTTAAAGAGCTGATTCGTTTTAGTCCATCGAGTGTGAACTCTCAACCTTGGCATTTCATTCTGGCAAGCACAGAAGAAGGCAAACAGCGCATCGCTAAAGCGGCGCAAGAGAACTACGCGTTTAACGCGGCGAAGATTCTCAACGCTTCTCACGTATTGGTGTTTTGTGCGAAAACAGGCATTGATAACGACTACATTGAAGCGCTAATGGCGCAAGAAGAAAAAGATGGCCGATTCCCAACCGAAGAAGCGAAAGCGGCTGTGCGTGGTGGTCGTGGCTACTTTGTGAACATGCACCGCTTTGATCTGAAAGATGCGAATCATTGGATGGAGAAACAAGTTTACCTCAACGTGGGTACGTTGTTGCTGGGTGCTTCGACGCTAGAAATCGATGCAGTGCCAATTGAAGGGTTTGATCCCAAAGTGCTGGATGAAGAATTTGGCTTGCGTGAAAAAGGTTACACCAGCGTTGTGATCGTGCCGCTTGGCTACCACGCGGAAGATGACTTCAACGCGAAAACGCCAAAGTCTCGCTGGGACGCAGAAACCGTATTCACCGAGATCTAATTCGAGCTTACTTGCAGGTTATGTAGAATCTCGCAATCAATATATAAATCGCAAAGAGTGATAAAACGATGATCCACTTAGTTGCAGAAGTGAAAGCCTATCCAGACAGTAAGGATCAGGTGGTGAATTTGCTTGCTGGTTTACTAGAGCCAACTCGCAAAGAAGAAGGCTGTTGCCAATACGAGTTGTATCTCGACGAAAAAGTTGAAGGCCTATTTATGTTCCAAGAAATTTGGGCATCGCAAGAGGCCTTGGATAAGCATTTGCAAAGTCCGCACATGGCGACGTTTCTTGAAACATTAGAAGAGAACGATTGGGTTGAATATACCCAGATTCGTCCTCTTCGATTTATCGCCTAATGACAGAAAGTTGCCAGCACGTTGGCGCGTTGCTGGCAGCATTTTTGTTGGATAAAGTCGCGGAAAGTCCGAATCGTTGGCGTCAATAATCGACGATCGGCGCACACCATGTAGAGCGGCACTGGGCCGCAATCCCACTCTGGTAACACTCGCACCAATCTTCCCTCGATTAAGTCTCGGCTGATGTCCATCAACGACTTATTCGCAATGCCTTTGCCTTTGAGCGCTAACCGATGTGGCAAGTCACTATCGTTGCTCATCAAGTTACCGCTGACCACGACTTGTTCTTTCTCGCCGTCACGCGTGAGCGTCCATTTGTTGTAGACCGAATCCGCGACCATATAGCACAAACAGTTGTGTTGCGTTAAATCGGCAGGAGAGGTGAGTTCTGGATGTGTGGCGACGTACTCTGGCGATGCACATAAGATCCGCTCGTTTGACCCACACAAAGCCAACACGACCAGATTGGAGTCGGCCGGTTCGCCATAGCGAATCGCAATATCGACAGGCTTGGTGTACATATCCGTCAAGCTATCGGACAGCTCTAGTTTGATGGAAACATTTGGGTAGAGATCGATGAACTCATCCACCCAATCGAGCAACATATTGCGACCAAAATCGGAGGGCGCAGTAATGTGCAGTTGACCAGATAACTCGCCACGTGCACTTGAGATCTGATCCAACCCCTCTTGCAATGTTGCCAACGCTTGCGTGGTTTTGTCTAAAAATAGTTCGCCCTCTGAGGTTAAACGCAGGCTTCGGGTGGAACGCACAAACAGCGGGAAACCGATTTGCCCTTCAAGACGCTTAATCGATGCGCTAATGGCGGCAGGTGTCATGTCCATGCTATTAGCAGCTTTTGAAAAGCTGCCTTGGCGCGCTGTTTCGACAAAAATATTGAGGTCGTTGAGGGCTTTCATAATGAAAAGGGTTTTTAAGAAGTTTGGGTTACTATAGGGGAGAGTCGCACGGCAATTCAAGGTTAAAACATTAGGTTGCACGGCGAGTTTGGGTTAGATTAGCGCGCAACTTCACTTTACCGGATCAATAGCATGAACCAACAGCAGCCGAACAACCCACTTCACGGGTTGAGTTTAGAAAAAATCGTCACCCGACTAGTTGAACACTTTGGTTGGAATGGCATGTATGAGCGCGTTCGAGTGAACTGTTTTAAGAAAGATCCGTCGATCAAATCTTCGCTGAAGTTTTTGCGTAAAACGCAATGGGCAAGAGATAAGGTGGAAGCGCTATACATCGAGACGTTCTGCTAATCACTCTATGGCCTGCAGCAAGCGGTAATAGATTCTTAGTCTCGCCTTGGCTCGCTAGAATGACGTCACTTTTCTTATCGTGTGGGCTTTAAGAGTGGCTCTGCTGTTACGTCTAAAGCGTGATTCAGAATCTACCCTCAGATTGTATTGAGTTTATTCATAGCTCTATGGCCTGCAGCAAACGGTAAGTAGATTCTTAGTCTCGCCTTGGCTCGCTAGAATGACGTCACTTTTCTTATCGTGTGGGCTTTAAGAATGGCTCTGCTGTTACGTCTAAAGCGTGATTCAGAATCTACCCTCAGATTGTATTGAGTTTATTCATAGCTCTATGGCCTGCAGCAAACGGTAAGTAGATTCTTAGTCTCGCCTTGGCTCGCTAGAATGACGCCACTTTTCTTATCGTGTGGGCTGGAAGAGTAGCTCTGCTATTACGTCTAAAGCGAGATTCCGAATGACTCGCTTGTGCTCGTCCGGGATGTTTTTTTAGATAGTGTTTTAGAGTCAGAACCTAAACGAGGTTCGTCATTCTGAACAGAGAGGAACGAGCGTGATTCAGAATCTACCCTCAGATTGTATTGAGTTTATTCATAGCTCTATGGCCTGCAGCAAGCGGTATGTAGATTCTTCGTCGCGCTTTGGCTTGCTAGAATGACGCAGCTTTTCTTATCGCGTAGGCTGGAAGAGTAGCTCTGCTGTTACATTTAAGGAGAGATTCCGGATGGTCACTTAGGCTTCTCTGGAATAGCTTTTTAGATGGTTTTATAGAGGTCAGAGCTAAACTCGAACCGTCATTCTGAACAGCGAGGAACGAGCGTGATTCAGAATCTACTCTCAGATTGTATTGAGTTTATTCATCGCTCTAGGGTCTGCAGCAAGCGGTAAGTAGATTCTTAGTCTCGCTTTGGCTCGCTAGAATGACGCTAGTTCTCTTATCGCGTAGTCTAGAAGATTAGCCCTACGTTATTCCCGACAGCGATGAAGAAGCGCTGTCGGGGGAGTCTCGCCTTTAATCTCTCGTTTCTTGCTACTCTAAATGATGCGTGCTACCCACAGTTCCCTCCAAGTCTAAAATCGACTGGCGAACGTGGTCTGGAATCGCCGCTTTTACGTTGTTCTTAAAATCAAACATCACACCAGTAGCGGTCGCGATGGTCGCAATCTTACCCCACTTCTTACTCAGCACTTGGTATTCCATCGTGATGCGATCTTCTTGCATGTCGATCACGCGCGAGCCGACTAATAACGTGTCTGGGTAAGTGACAGGCAGCTTGTAGCGGCATTGCGTTTCGCTGAGTACTGGTCCAATTTGCGAGGTTTGCAGGTCGACTAGCAGATTAATTTTGTTGAAGTAATCTAAACGCGCTGTCTCGAAGTAGCGAAAATAGACCACGTTATTGACGTGTTGCAGAGCATCCATTTCACCCCATGCGACTTTGATCTCTGTGATAACGGGAAAGTCTTTTAACAGTGTGTCCATTTTTAGTGCTCCTTTTTCATCTGCTTTGCCACAAATTGCGACGCGACTTATCACTTTGAGCATTTATTCTAGATGTAATCATTTAATATGTAATAAAATTGTTTTTAAAATGTGAAATGAAATGGCAATCTTATTATGTAAACTAGAAACTTTACATAATCGAGTTGAAGGCGTAAGTTTAACTAAGAGTAACCAAATAGGAGGTGTCTCATGACTGAGCTGAAAGGTTTCAATCTAGCCAAGGTGGAAAAACGCATTGACTGGACTGGCGAGCTGTTCAGTTTAAGGGTCTCAGGCGCGCCTCTTACCTTTAAAGCCGGCCAGTTCACCAAGCTTGCTTTGCTAGATGATGAGGGCAAGCCGATCAGCCGTGCTTACTCTGTGGTTAATGCACCAAGCGAACAGTTCGATTGGTTGGAGTTCCTAATAGTAGCGGACCCTCAAGGACAACTTTCCCCAAGGCTCCAAAAGCTTAAATCTGGTGATAGTATTTATGTTGGTGAGACCGCACATGGTGACTTAATCCACGACTCTATTCCTAAACAGGCTCATGATCTGTGGCTGCTATCTACAGGTACAGGTATTGGACCGTTTTTATCGCTACTGGATGATATAAACTTACCACCCCATAATGAGCGAATTGTGCTTGTTCATGCGGTTCGCTACGAAAAAGATCTGGTCTACAAATATCTGATTGAGCAACTACAGCAACGATATGAAGGCAGATTAAAGTACATCCCGATAGTCAGTAGGGAAGTGGTGGATGGCCAGTTACAAGGTCGAATTCCCGAACTCATCGAATCGGGTAGACTGTCCAACGCTGCTGATGTGCCATTCTCTGCTCAAAGTAGTTTTGTCATGATGTGTGGGAACCCGCAGATGATCAAAGATACCTTGCCAGTCTTACAAGATCTTGGGTTGGAAAAGTATCGTCCTAAAACAGGAGGCAATATCATCTATGAGCGTTACTGGTAGCGTTTGGTTAAATTGATATAACCATATTGAACACATGATGATCACCAATACCAAAGTCGTTCAAACGTCCTAGCTTGTTCGATCAAAAAAGCCACATGAAGTGGCTTTTTTAATATCGATAGAGTCAATCAGACTTATTGTTGATTAACGTACGCTTTAAAGCGAGCTTTGGTTTCTGCGTCTGCTTTTTGGTACCAGAAGTGCAGCATCTCTTCTGCTGTCGAATCTGATTTAACCGCAGTCGCTCTTGCTTGTTGCATATCTTCAGGAATCTTTGCTGGTAGTGTGACTGGTTGAGCAACGGCTGCACCAGCAACAGCGATAGCAGCAACGCCGCCTGTTTTGTTGTAGCTTTCCACTTCACGCACGTAATCACGACCGATTTGCATACCCGGTTTGATCAATTTGTCTTGCTCAACGGCGACGGTGTTGCCTGAATCATCAACCAGTTTCCAATCTAAGTCCTTGATCTTTTCTTCCGCATCGCGAAGGTTGCGGTATTCTGGCATTTGTAGCGTCAGCTCGGCATTGGCAGCGTCAAATCGTGTAACGATAACATCGCTTTCAACACTTAAACGGTCATTGCCTTGGTTAAAGTAAGGGGCGAAGCGAAATACGACTTGGTTAACGCCATCAGGTAACGTTAGTGTTCTTTCCGAGGCGAAAAAACCACCCGAAAGGTCTGCTTTTTCACCGTTAGCCGCTAATACTGAAACGTTGTCAGGAACACTCACGGTTACATCTGCGAATGCCATGCCACTCATTGCGAGAGCAAGCGCACAAGTTAAAGGCTTGATCAATTTCATTGTTTTTATCCTAAGCAAATTAGTGGTCATCGAGAGTGCATCGTTCATTGCCCGATTGCAACTCCCAAGCGTAAGAAGTATGAAAATTTAACAAGAACGTCATTTTTATCGCATTTATTACGGGGAAACTGTGATCCAAATAGAATCAAACCGCTGCAATAGAGCGGTTTGATATCATAAGTTATAGATTAAATTTCTTTCTAACTTATTGATTTATTATATGCCAGCACCGTGTCCAGGCTCTGATTGGTCATCAGAAGCGTCTTGTTGTTCTGCCATTTCTTCTTGCTGTTGTGCTTTCTCAATGCTCAACCACCAAACAAATAACTCATACCAAATCGCCAGGATAACAGCACCTAAGAACAGACCAACGATGCCGTAGAAAAGCATACCACCGATGGCACCGAGCAGAATCACAGGCATTGGCACGTCGACGCCACGTCCCATTAACATTGGTTTGAACAGGTTTTCAGAAAGAGCTGCAACTACTACCCAGACAGTAAACATGGTGGCTGTCGTTGTATCTTGAGTCATGTACATAAAGCCGATCACTGGTAGTACGGCAAGCAGCGCTGGTAGCTGAGCGATACACAAGATCATCAGAATCAGAGTGAGCAAACCAGCTGCTGGAACGCCAAATACAAAGAAACCAGCACCGATCAATAGGGCTTGAATCGCCGCGACACCGACTACGCCAAGCAGTACGCTTTTAATGGTTGCTGCGATAAGCGTGGTCCAGCTTTTAGCGTTTTCACCAGCGGTACGAATAGCGATGGTTCTTAGCCCTGATGCTGCAGATTCAGAGTACGTCATAAAACCTGCTGCAATCGCAAGTGACAAGATTGAAAGCAGTAAACTGCCCAATACACCGCCAAGTGTGCCTAGCAAAGAAGTGAGCGCGGACTTTATCTGCGGCATAAAGGTTTGAATCGCTTGTTCAAGGTTAGTCGCGAATAGGGTCCACACCTCATAGAGCTTATCACCTACGACAGGCCAATCCGCAACGGAAGGTTTTGGACCTGGGATCTTCACTTGCCCGTTTTGCAATACTTCAAGCGCATGCGTTGCACCATCCACAATGGAACCTGACACCATAACAAGTGGTGTGACTAAGAGTGCAATACCAAGTAAAGCAATCGTCGTGGCTGCCAGGCCTCTGCGACCGCCATATGCACGCTCCAGCTTTTTTGTAAGTGGCATTAAAGCGACGGCTATAATTGCACCCCAAATAACGGGAAGAATGAAGGGTTTGATGATGTCGTACGTAAACATCAGCAAGACGAAGATCAAGCCAATGCGTATTGCTGACTCCACCATATTACTGATGAAAAGCTTACTGTCGATTTTTACCGATTGTTTATCCATTTTTGTTTACCTGATGATCAATGTTAGAACTGACGAGACTTGAAACAACAATCGCCATATAGAACACACCTGTAATGGCCTCTAAATACACCACGACTTGAGCCAATGGCGTTAGAGGGCTGATATCGCCATAACCAAGCGTGGTTAAGGTGACGAAACTAAAATACGCCGCATTAGAGAAATTCTGCCCCCAAGAAATGGCTTCCATCCCAGTGAATGAGGTTGGCGAGAACTCTAGAAGAATGAGATAGGCAATTGCCCACATCAGACCAAGCAGTAAGAAAAGCGCGACTGAGCCAATGACTTTGTTGCTATTGACGTGGCCAGTGAAAAGAATCTGCCTTGCGATGGATTTAAAAGTGCCGAAAAAGAATGCGAAGGTGAGGGCAAGCATCACTACATTCATCTCTCGGATGTTGAAAACGGTCTTGATAACAATCACAAGAACCCAAACGCCAAACAGGGTATAGAGGAAACGAGACCACATTTTGTCGAAGCGAAGGCTGGCAAAACAGACAATGAACGTGAGAACCGTGAACGCCTGCAGTATGTGTTCAATCGTCCCTTCACCCACCACTTGTGCCATCGCACTCCCTAGCAACAAAATCACCAGCGCTAAAGTTAGATAGAAGAAGTTGTTTTCTTCATTAATGTTTTTGAGTTTTTTACCAATGACCATGGTTCTTCTCACTTAGTTACTGTTCATTTTCTGCCGATGAATCTTTCATCACCATGATGGACGCAGAAAGCCCGAATCGAAGATCAACATCTTCTGGAAGTTCTTGGATTGAGATTCGCACCGGAATACGTTGTGCTAAGCGAATCCACTGAAATACAGGGTTCACGTTTGGAAGAAGGTTGTAGCCGACCGTGCCGTCTTTCGGCGCAATACCCCAACCGATAGAGTCAACCGTTGCGTCAATTGGCGTGTCTGGGTGAGACATCAAAGTGACGCGTGCTTGGCTGCCAGGTTCGATTTGCGCGAGTTGGTTTTCACGGAAGAAACCAAACACCCAGAAACTGTTCTTGTCGATCAGCGCCAGCAGTGGCTGGTTTGCGACCGCTTGCGTACCGTTTCGAATATCGAGGTTAGACACAAAACCATCGACGGTCGCATAAACTTTGGTAAAGCTGAGGTTAAGGCGCGCTGATTTTAATTGCTCTTCTGCAGATTTGATTTGCAGTAGCGATTCTTCGTAAGCGATTTCACGACGAATCAGATCCTTATGAGAAACCGCGCCGCGGTCTTTGGCGCGAATATCTTTAAGGCGGTCGTATTCGATTTTTTTACCGCGAGAGCTAACAATGGCGCGTTCTAGTGCCACTTCGGCTTGAGACAAAGCAACTTCGTAAGTCGCAGGGTCGATTTCAAACAGTAAATCGCCTGTTTTCACTTCTTGGTTGTCTTGCACCGCGACATTTACAATTGGGCCTGATACACGAGGAGCTACTTTGATGACGTTCGCGCGCACTTGGCCGTCGCGTGTCCAAGGGTTATTAAAATACTCTTCAAATTTTTGATAGCCGAGCCAAGCTGCGCCACCAAGAATGACAAGATTGAGTGCGATTACGAATAGTTTTTTCATCTTGTTTGGCACCTAAAATTGAATATAAAAGCTGTCGATGGCCACCACATAACCGACCATGATGGCAATAAACGTCAGAGACGGAAAAGCAATGAAGCGAGACAGACGTGTCTTGTTCAATATCATCACCGTTATCCACGTTGCCGTGACGGCGAGAAAGAGCACCAGTAACGTGGGAGAAAAGTAAATGTCTCCCAAAGAAAGTTCATGAGGCATTAGAGATCCTCCGTTTTGTTTTCATCACTGTTCTCAGCCGGAGTTTCGAGGCGCAAAGGCGGCAATACGCGGTTTTCTTCATTTAAATAACCATCCCAGTCAGTACGTTCTGTCATTGGCTTGGCAATAGATTCACTGAGGAAGGGTTTGCCTGTTTGGGTTTGCCAGCCTCCACCGAGGGCTTTGTAGAGCGCGACAACTTGGTTCGCGACGTTCCCTTTGATCGTTGCGTAGCTGTCTTCCGCACGGGTCATTTTCTCTACCGAGTTGAGCAGACGTTCAAAAGAGATTTGGCCGTTTTCGTACTGCGTCATGGAGATGTTGAATGCACGAATGGAAGAGTTGACTGATTGCAAGCGTAAATCTTTTTGCTGTAAATACAGGTCATACGCTTCGATTGCATTGGTGACTTCATTAACGGCTTGCAGCACTTTTTTGTTGTAGTTGGTCAGCGTTTCTTGGAAGCGAGCATCTTCGAAACGAATGTTATTTTTCACGCGTCCGTATTGGAAAATATTCCAACTGAACGTTGGGCCAACCACCATGGTGAGCGAATCGCTAAAACTGAAACTGCTGCCATCGGGAACCGTACTGTCGATACCGATGGAGCCGAACAGTGAAAAGCTTGGGTAAAGAGCGGTTTCCGCCACGCCAATTTGCGCACTCTGCGCGCGAGCTTGCATCTCAGAGACTTGTAAATCCGGGCGGCGCATCACTAAGTTCGCATCCACTTGGGTATCCAACAGCGGTGGACGCGGCACAATGGAGCGCTCGTCGGTGCCCGATAACGCCGATTTTCTGCCTGTCGATTTGAACTGTTTTTCGTAGTCAGCAATTTGCTTATGCATTCCATCTGATTGCAGCAGCTCGTCTACTTCTTCCGGTAATGCACCTAGTAATAACGCCAACGCGGTACGTGATTGTTTCATCGCGACTTCGAGACTCGGTAATGCCGCTTTGGTGGTATATAGTTGGTTTTTCGCCTGTTGAACGTCCAATTCTGTAACGTTGCCAGAGTCGAACTGCACCTGTGTAATGCGGACGACACGCTCTTGAATCTCGATGTTGCGACGAGACAGCAAAATGCGCTCTTGGAACGTGCGATAGTTAATGTAGTTACGCGCCACTTCTGCGGTGATGGTGACCATTATGTCGTGATACGATGCGATGGATGCGTAATAACCCGCTTCTGCTGACTCAATACCGCGAGCATACTTGCCCCAAACATCCATTTCCCAAGCTGCATCAAACGACAAAGTGGCGTTATTCACGCCCTGATCATTTACGTAGGCACGCGCTAGGTTTCCTGACACGGTTTGAACTTGTGGGTATTGCAAGCCCGTCGAAATGCCAAGCAATGAACGTGCTTGGACAATTCGTAGCCCTGCAGCTTCTAAATCGAGGTTTTGTTTGCTCGCCAACTCAACCAGGTGATTAAGAGTTGAGTCATTAAATTGCTGCCACCATTGTTGTAGCTGTTGCTCTGATTGCTGCGTATCTTTGGCTGCTTTTTGCACCGACCAGTCACTTGGCAATGGCGTTTGCGGTGGATGGACATAGTCTGGTCCTACGGTGGTACACGCACTGAGTCCGAGCAAAGAAAGTATGGCGAGGCTTGGTTTGGTTAGTTTTGGAAGCATCATATCCCCACCTTTAAAAACGCTTCTGTTGTAAGTTCACCCAATCGATATCCTCATAGGTTTGCTTGCAATGCTTGATTGCTTCGAACACGTTCCGTTTTAAATTCAGCAAGATATAAAAACCGGCTATCTCTGAATAAGCGTAGTCAGATAAATCCAACTCACTAAAAAAATCTTCCAGTTTATCTTCGAATGTTTGGTAATCCTGACTGTATTGGTCGAATACGGAGTCGAGTTCTTGTGTTGCTTGGTGGCTGGCTAAAGCGCCCGCCATCAAAGGAATGATGGAATCGCGGTGTTGTTGGCGAAGCTGAGTAATCAGCGGATTGGTCATCAACTTTTTCTCGGCGGCCATTAAGATGTTGATGTGATTACTGAGTACATCACACGCTTTGCTAAACGCGCCAATCGCTTCTGGCGTGGTTTTGTCAAAGTGTTTGTGGTTGATTTTCGAACCCCACACCTTGAGCTTTTTCGATGAAACGTTGAGCGTCACCAAGTGCAAGGCCCGTTTGAGCGGCGTGATAATCGAGCTGGACTGCTTCTGATAGGAGTCAAACAGATCCCGAGTGTGCCTAAAATAGCGCTCTTTTATGGTCAAAAAGAGGTGTTCTGGTCGTGAGCTAAACGGGAAGTAGTGCGCGAAAATGATCATGAATACCACCATGTAGAACAGCAGCATGATCGTCATGAGGATCCCGAAGTGATAGAACATGTTGTTATCTAAACCGAGAACAAACAAGCCCACCATGTAGAAAATCGTCACTGGCCCGTTGAACAGATAAAAGCCGATAAAGGTGTAGATAAAGATGAATAGGCCAAGCTCTAACCCGAGATCCAATTGGGGAAGAATGAAGACGTAAGAAGGCACCGCGAACAAGAAGCCGAAAGTGAACAGCACAAGCAGCAAAATCGGGTGCACAGGCACGAACGACAGTAAAGACATAAACATGGTCGAGAAGACCACGAACGAGTAGCCGCCTGGTGGATTGAAATAAATCCAAATCAGTCCTGCAACCCAATAAGTGACAAAGGTTTTGACCGCGGTTTTAAAGTTTTCTGCGTCCCACCATAGAAACTTGCCTTTCGGTTTCGGCAGTGGCACGTCAAAGGAGACATTGTTCGTCACAGAGTCAATGCAGCTAATGCTCTCCGCTAAACGCGACAAGTTTTGATGCATGAGCCCCAAGAGGTGCCCCAGCATAAGCGCAGAGCCTTTCTCTAGGTGCGCCGCGTCTTCAAGTAACGCTTGGTTGTATTCGACTTTGAATTCTTGAGCACGAAAAGCAGGCTCTTTTTCGTCCCAGACTTGTTGGCAGGTATCAAACAGCGCGTCAATTTCCGCAACGGCTTGATCAAAGTTGCTGATGCTTTCACGGTCTTGCTGGTGGCTAAAGTGGCTGTGCGCCGCAACGGTCAATTGTTGCGTTACTTGCTTGTTCAAATGAACCGCCAAGCGCCACTCTTTCATGTAGGCCGACACGTCGCTGCATTCCACACTGACTGTGGCAAAACGCTGTTCGAGCGCATTTTGGGCGGCAAACATCTGTTCGATAAGAGAATCCACGTTAGGTTGTGGCTCTTCTGCTTCTGGGTTTTCTTCTCCCTCTTCTTGAGGAGAAACTTGCCCTGCCGATTTTTGCTCGAAATTTTGCAAGACAGCGGTGAACAGCGCGCGTTGTGCTTGGTTGAGTTGTTCGATGAGTTGTCTTAGGTTTTGTTCTGTTTTGGTCGGGAATAAGAAAGTCCCCACGAGTGTGTAAACCACCACCCCAAACACCGTCATATAAGCGCGGTCAACGCCATAAAGAAACGCACCTTCTGCGTCACCGCCATTGGACATCATCAGCGTCATGACGCCGGTCAGCATGAGTAGCGTTGGATCTTTTTGGTAGGCATTACGGAAGTAAAAAATGAAAGAGACCACAACCGACACGCTCAGCATGTACAGCAAGCGGTCTTGAGCAAATAATCCCACCAGTAACAAGCCAACGACGGCGCCAACCAACGTACCGAACACACGTAAGGTACCTTTGGCGAGGGATTCACGACGACTGCCTGTGGATGCAATCAGCATCACTGTGGTTGCGGCCGTCGATGCTTGCGGCCAACCCATGGCAAACGGGATCAGATAAGCCAGAGTCAGGCTAAGCGATACTTTAATAGCGAATTTTATTTTGTCGTTCATAGTGTCAAAGTTTGCTCAGGCTTATCGTTATAAGTTGATGAATTTCTTATGTGAATAATCAGAATCTTGTTCTGAATAAATTCGGGGGGCGGAATATAGCGGGTGAAAAAGTGTGCTTTGTAAACCCTTTGTCAAAACACAAAGTGCGTATTTGGCTCGATCTCGTGCTAGCCCTTGGCGTTATTGACGAAACGCCTAAAACGAGCAAAATCGCGATCTGTGACAATTCTCACTTTTGAAACAAAATCGTCGTGTTGTGCGAGCCAATTCTCACCTTATATCCTTCGCCTGATACTAAAGCAGGCCACTCGTACCATCTGCAATGAGCTTTGCTGCTTTAAAAAGCATAGATGATGAATGGGTATTTGAGAGGGAAAGTTATTATTTTTTATCGGCTTGCCGATTGTTCGCTTGTTTTTTTGGATCGAGATAAAAAAACCAAAGCGATACCACCAAGAATGATGCCACTGGTTAAAAGTGTATGCAGCGAAAGAGGTTCGTGGAGTACGACGGTACCTAGTAGCAAAGCAATGGCTGGCACGGAAAGTTGGCTGACGGCGGCTTGAAGTAAAGAGAGCTTACGCATGACTTGATACCAAAGCGTATACCCAAGGCCAGATGCAATGGCGCCAGACGTGATAGCGAGCAAGATTCCGCTCAAAGAGAGATAAATTGAGGACAGCATCAACGGTGATAGGAGTATGCCAATCATAGATGCAGCGATAAACCCCCATGTGATGCCACTACTTGGAGAAGGCGCTTGTTTGCCGAGCGCAGTAAACGCAGCCCAACAAACGCCAGAAATCAACATGAGAAGTGCAGAACTGATGTCGGGGCGAGTGGCAGATGGCAACATTAACCAAACAAAGCCAACAATCGAAAGGCCGATACCGATGATTTCGAGAAACTGAAAGCGCTCACCTTGCCACCAATAGATGGCCAGTAAAGTCAGTTGCACGGCACCAAACAAAAGCAAAGCACCGGTTCCTGTCGCCAGTTGTAAGTACGCGAAAGAGAAAAGGGCAGCGTAACCAAATAACGCCACGCCAGCAAAAAAGCGAAAGCGAGAAGTTGGCCGATCGGTTTTCCACTGACCTCTCACGACAAGCAATGCGATTAAGGTAATCGCGCCAGATATCAATCGAACGAGAGTGAAGCTTCCTGCATCAATCAACCCTTCGGCCAATGCAAGTCGGCACAATAATGAATTGGCGGCGAACGCCAGCATCGTAATAGCAGTGAGTAAAAAGGTCGACATCCTTGGCCCTTAACGCAGAAATATGGATTGAGTGTAGCGTCAAACGACCTTTTTCATTAGTTGATAAAGTGATTAGTTATAGCCATCAGAGCGAGAAAATCATCAAAAATCACCAGAGAAAACCTGACCTTAGCCTGAGTGTTACTGTGGTAGGGATGGTTGTTCGTACAATGACTTGATGGTGTTTTTCAACCATAGCAATTTGGGATTGTACGCATTGCGTTTATGCCAAATCATGGTAAATGGAATCAGTAACTTGTCTTGTTGAGTTTGGTCTAACGGAATTGGCAAGCACACCAAATCGAGATGCAGCTTTTCTGTGTAGCTTTTGCAATAGTGCGGCGCGGTGGTGATCATGCCATGCGTCGGCTGTGCTGCCATAAAAAGGGATTGCTCAAAGTTGGACATCGTCAGCCCGATAGAGCGCTGTAGCCCTAGTTCCGTTAACACTTCATCCAACGCCCAAGTTTCACTTTTTTCCCAAACAATATTGATGTGTTGGTAGCTCAGAAAGGTCTCGAGATTCCACTCTTGCTGTAATGCCGGATGATCTTTATGTAAATACACCATCGGCAGGTCATAAAATAGAATCTCAAAATCCAAGAAATACGGCAGAAGATCCAACGACTCTTTCGATCTCGGGTGACTTTCTCGGCCGGTAAAACCGATATCCGCCTCGCCTCGAATGATGGCGTCGAGTGAATCGTAATCCCAGTTACTGGTTTTTACTTTCGCTTCAGGGTATCGCTGGTGGATAGCGACGATGAGTCTGTCCAGCACCGTGAGCACTAATGGCGACTCAATCGTGATATCAAAACGCACTCCTTTAGGCGTAATATCGCTGCGTTTTTCTGCAATCTGGCTGCCAATTTGCAGCCATTCTGCTAGATCTTGCTCCATGCTTTGCGCCAAAGGCGTTGGCGCAAGACCTTTAGGTGTTTTGACAAACAAAGGATCATCGAACCAATGACGAAGTTTGTTGAGCGACTTACTTACGGTAGAGGGCGTAACGTTCAGCTTTTTCGAGGCTTTCGAGACGCTTTGCTCTTGCAGCAATAATTGCAGAGTGAACAGTAAGTTTAAATCAAGTCGCGCTAGGGATTTCTTCATAATGGATATCGTGAACAGGCTTTGGAATCAATAGTATTAGAGCAAGGCTGATTACGCTACCTAACACTAAGATAAACACCAACATATTCAGTGCACTAACGCCGATGAAACCCATAAACCAAATATAAAACGCGGAACTACAAACTTGAGCAATGCCCAGTAGTGAGCTCGCCACGCCAGCTTGTTGAGAGAATGGGCTGAGCGCTTGGCTCATGGCCACGCCAAAGCCACAAGCGAAGCCAGCGCAAATCAGCCCAAGTCCGAACACATAGTAATGAGATTGTCCATCATGGAAATGGGCAGCACTGAGCACGATGGCTGCACAAGCGAGCAATACTTGAGAGGTCATCATTAAAGTTCGCTGCTTAAAAATCCCCAATGCCAATGGCGCCGAGAATGAAATCAACATACTGATCGTCGCAGTCCCTGCCATGATGGAAGAATAGCCACCGCGATCAAAACCAAGCATGCTCATCACGACAATTGGTGAAGCGTTAACAAAGGTCAGAATGGTGGTCACTCCAAGTGCAGTAATGATCAGCCTACTGATAAAAAATCGCTCGAAGAAAGTCTCTTGATGGCTCTCTGGCGCTGTCTGTTCTTCACTTTGTTGGCTGGGTAGTGATTCCTTGAGAACAAAAATGGCCAATACACTGACGAGAATGCCCATTCCTGCCATCGTGGTAAACAAACTCGGCCAAGGAAATTTCAGCATAATCAAGTGACCAATCACGGGTGCGATCACTGGAATGATACAGGTGATGCCATTGAGCATCGACAATACTTTCGCGCGGCGTTCATCGTCTAACGTGTCGCGTAAAATCGCGAACGCGACGACATAGCAAGATCCAGCCCCGATGCCTTGGCAAAAGCGAGCAATCAAGAAAGCG
This sequence comes from Vibrio sp. T9, assembly GCF_003123985.1. Classification (NCBI taxonomy): domain Bacteria; kingdom Pseudomonadati; phylum Pseudomonadota; class Gammaproteobacteria; order Vibrionales; family Vibrionaceae; genus Vibrio; species Vibrio sp. T9. Next base: position 121,878 of record NZ_NIGY01000005.1, on the reverse strand, counting down.
TTTGGTTGCTCAGCCATCCCGCCGAGAAAAGACGCGAGCACGAAGATCATCGCGCCGACGACGGCAACAGGTTTTCGTCCCACAGAGTCTGCAATTTTCCCCGCGAATAACATGGTGGTAGCCATGCCAGCTAAATAGATCGAAAACGCAATATGCAACTGAGATTCACTGGCGTTGAGATCTGACGCAATTTGAGGCAAACCAACAAGATACAAATCAATGGCAGTAGGGTAGAGTAAAACGAGTGCAAAACTACAAAGTAAAAAACGGGACATGGAAACCTCTCTATCGAATGGCGAGGATAATAGAGTGCTAAACGTTTGCCTGCGAGTGGGAAATACGACACTAGGTATTTCTATTTACGACATACCCTGTATGAATTGAGCATAAAAACAACAAGGAAGATTATGATTACCATTGAAAAGTATTCGCCTGAGCGACATGAACAAACTTGCGAACTTAGCGTGCTAGAAGAGCAATCGCAGTTTACGGTCGCGGATGTGGGTGAAATGCTTACACGTCTTGAACCCACAGAGCTTCCGCATCTGATTTTGGCAGACGATGACGTGGTTGGCTTTTTTCTATTTGATGCAGCTTACAGCGAGAAATACGATTTTTGCCCGAAAAACAGTTTAGGCGTGCGTGCTTTGCTGGTGGATCACCGTCATCAAGGCAAAGGCATCGCCAAGCAAGCCATTCAACAGTTTGCCGATTTCGCCAAACGCCATTATCCCGAGTTTGATGCGCTTTATCTCACCGTGAATTGCCGCAACATACCTGCTTATCAGTGCTATTTAAAATCAGGGTTTGAAGATACCAATGAGCTTTACCACGGCGGCCCCGTTGGACCGCAGCACATTATGAGACAACCGCTTTAACTAGGAAAACACCAAGGATGGGTATATGAGAATTGAAATTGACGATTTAGAACGGCCGCAGGTGCTTGCGTTGTTGGAAGAGCATTTACAGGACATGTACGCTACATCACCACCAGAGAGCGTGCATGCGTTAGATGTAAGCAAGTTGAAGTTGCCTTCAATCACGTTTTGGACGGGCTGGGATGGTGAGCTGCTATTGGGATGTGTGGCAATGAGCCAACTAGAAGATGGTCACGCAGAGTTGAAATCGATGCGTACGACGCCATCGGCGAGAAAACAGGGCGTGGCATCCCGCTTACTCAATCACGTGATTGAGCAAGCGAAACATCAGGGGATACAACGTCTAAGTTTAGAAACTGGGTCGATGGCATTTTTTGAACCCGCGCATCGCCTATATGAAAAATATGGCTTCGCGTACTGCGAGCCGTTTGGCGACTATCAACCTGATCCAAACAGCCGCTTTATGACCCTAGCGTTGTAGCCCGTCGCGACTAAAAGTTAAAGTAGTAATTAGCTCCTGGCGAGATGAGTGATGCACGCTCACGCGCCAGTTGTTTTCTTCTCTCTCTAATACGCTTCGCGTTGTCTTTATCTAAGTTTGCATCCAATTGATGATCAAGGCGTGATATCTCCGCATCTAATGCGTTAATGCGTTGTTGACGCTGATATTCTTGATGACCTAACTGATAGTTTTTAAGGAAAAGATCGTTAGAGCAAACGCCATAGTAGGTTTTTCCTTCTACACCCACCGTGTAACCATTGTCTGGCGAACAGTAAAGAATGGTGCCTTTATCAAAACCGTCTTGCCACTCAACGTGATTTGGCGTTACGCCTGCTTCGCGACAGTCTTTAATGTATTCGTACAAAATGTTTGGGTTGTTGCCTGAGCGGCCATCTTGGTAGCCGACGCGATACCAGTCTGCGGTTTGGCATTGTTCTGGCGACATGCTGCTACAACCAGAAAGTAATGCAAATATGGCAAAGAGAAGCGCAATGCGTTTCATGAAGTGGATTCCTTGTTACTGCGTTAGGTTCGCTGATTATAAATGAACAGTGTTCATTTCCAATAGATAAAATTAATAATTACCGAGTTATTGATGCGTTGCGCTTGTGAGTTTATCGGCTTGAAGCAAAAATTTTTTGCTTGTGGAACGAGCGTTGTTCGTCAGTAGTGATGTTACGAATAGAGTGCTTTGCGTGAAGGGAGAGGTGAGACTAGTGGGCTGGGAATCTCTTCGTAAGCCGCATCTACAAACAGTTGCCTGCGCGAATGTTACTTTTTCTCAGAGATTCCCATATCAAAAGCCCCTCGATCGAGGAGGAACGGGACTTTCGATAAATTTATGCTTAACTTTCAAATGAAAGTTTGTTGCCAAACGCGGATTTCCAGTCTTTATCAAATTGATCGACAGCCGGCTGAACTGCTGGATGAGAAAACATCTGCGCGGCCACATCGACAGGCAAGGTGATCGCTTCAATGCCCAACTTCATCACTTCCATCGCTTGTTGGGTATTTTTAAAACTCGCTGCCAAAATTTTTGCAGGCAGTTGGTTGTGATCCAGTAGCAATTGCAGGTCTGCGACCACTTCTACACCGTTTCCGTTCATCGCATCAATACGGTTCACATAAGGCGCAAGATAGTCAGCGCCGCACAATGCCGCAAGGAAACCTTGCTGAGCAGAGTAAATAGCAGTGGCGAGCACTTGAATTCCCTCTTTTTTCATTAACTTAATTGCCGCTAAGCCCGTTTCGGTTGCTGGCACTTTGACGACCATATCATAGGGTAATTCATGGATTTGGCGTGCTTCTTCCACCATGCCTTCTACAGTTGTGCTCACCACTTGAGCATGGAAACGGGGTGTGCCCCCTAACGCTTCTTGCATGTCAGCTAAGGTTTGGTTCAAGCCTTGTTTTGATTTCGCCAAAATACTTGGATTTGTTGTTACCCCTTTCAGAGGTAGGCATTGGTTAAAGCGATTTACTTCTGCCACGTCAGCAGTATCTAAATAGAGTTCGATCATGGGTTCTACCTTATACAAAATCTTCGTTTTGATGATGGGATCACTATAGATCTGACAATCCGCTGAGATCTTGATTTTGATCAATTGTAATTTCAATTGAAACTATAATAATTTCACAAAGTGAAAGTTAAGTGTCAATATTTCATCATCAAGTGAAGCTTTCAGCAAAAGAAAAGCGTGAAAAGTAGAAGAGCAAACCAAGAGGCGGACAGTAATGTATTTCAATATTCAGAGGTTCTCGACCCACGATGGTGATGGTATTCGCACCATTCTGTTTCTGAAGGGATGCAGTCTGTCCTGTCCTTGGTGCCAAAACCCAGAAAGCCGCAGTGAAAAGCACTCTCTGCTGTTTGATGAGCGCAGTTGTATGGCGGACTGCCAGCTTTGTGTGTCGGCTTATAAGCAAACCGTAAACGGCGACATGGCAAGCGATGGTATCCGACGCATTGACGATCAAATCATCATCAATCGAAAAGCCATGAGAGAAGCGCAGATCATTGCGCTGCGAAACGTATGTCCAACACAAGCGCTCAGCATATGTGGAGAAGCGGCGAAATCGGACGAACTGTTTGAAGTGTTGATGAAAGACAAACCTTTCTACGATCAAAGCCAAGGTGGCGTGACATTTTCTGGTGGAGAGCCGCTGATGCAGCCAAGTCTTGTGGCAGAACTTGCCGAACGTTTGCATCAAAACCATGTGTCTACGGCGGTGGAGTCGTGCATGCATGTTCCGTGGAAAAACGTAGAAAAAGTCGCGCCGTATATTGATTGCTGGTTAGCGGATCTTAAACACACCGACGAAGAAAAGTTTCTCTGCTGGGCGAAGGGATCGTTAAAACGCATCAAAGACAATTTTAGAAAACTGGCACCGATTGCGAAACGCATTGTGATTCGTATTCCGGTTGTGCCGGGCTTCAATGACACCATTGATGAGCTCAAAGCGATCATTGATTTCGCAGCTTCATTAGAAAGCTGCCAAGAACTTCACTTGCTGCCGTATCACACCCTCGGCATCAATAAATACCGTTTGCTCGATATGCCTTACGAGTGTTCTGACAAACCATTAAATAATCCAGAACTGCTAGAAAACGCAATGCAATACGCAAGCGAACATACTCAACTTAACGTGATTGTTAGAGGTTAACCATGGACCTACATACCCTTCCAGAGCGAATCAAAGCCCACAAATCGGCACTGGTCAACATCGTAACGCCGCCTATCTGTACTGAGCGCGCAGAGGCTTATACTCGAGCGTATCAGGCAAATGAAGACAAACCTGTGATTGTGCAACGAGCGTTGGCGTTACAAGAGCACTTACGCACTCGTACCATTTGGATTAAGCACGACGAGCTGATTGTCGGTAACCAAGCGAGCAAAGTACGCGCTGCGCCGATCTTCCCTGAATACACGGTGCGTTGGATTGAAGCGGAAATCGACGAACTGGCCGACCGACCTGGGGCTGGTTTTGCGGTAAGTGAAGAAGACAAACAAAGCATTCACGCCATTACGCCATACTGGCGCGGTAAAACGGTTCAAGATCGCTGCTATGGACTTTTTACCGACGAGCAACAAGAGATCCTAGCCAGCACTATCATTAAAGCCGAGGGCAACATGACTTCGGGCGACGCGCACCTTGCAGTGGATAACGAAAAAATCCTGAAGATCGGTATGAACGGTCTATTGGATGAGGTTCGCCAGCATCGCGCTAATAACGACGTGTCGACGTATGAAGGGTTAAAGAAAGAGCAGTTTTATAAGTCCGTCGAAATTGTCTTGCTTGCGATTCAGGAGCACATGGTGAGTTACGCCGATCTCGCTCTGGAAATGGCACAAAACGAAACTCGACCAGAGAGGAAAGCAGAACTGGAGACAATCGCAGAAAACTGTCGTCATGTGGCTTTCCATGCGCCAACCAACTTCTGGCAAGCTCTGCAACTGAGCTATTTTGTGCAGTTGATGCTGCAAATAGAATCGAATGGCCACTCTGTTTCATTCGGTCGGATGGACCAGTTCCTAAACGACTACTACGTGCGTGATCTTGAAAGTGGCACGATGAACAAAGCGTTCGCCCTTGAGTTATTGCAAAGCTGTTGGTTGAAATTGCTTGAAGTAAACAAGATTCGCTCTGGTGCGCACTCAAAAGCATCGGCAGGTTCTCCGTTGTATCAAAACGTCTGTATCGGTGGACAAAAGCTGAATGAGAATGGAGAACCTGAAGACGCCGTAAATCCGCTATCTTGGGCGATTTTGGAGTCTTGTGGTCAGCTACGTTCCACGCAACCGAACTTGAGTGTTCGCTATCATGAAGGTCTGAATCAAGAGTTCTTGATGGGCTGTATTGAAGTGATCAAATGCGGATTCGGTATGCCTGCATTCAACAACGATGAAATCGTCATTCCAGAATTCATCAAGCTAGGTGTCGAGAAAGAAGACGCTTACAACTACGCGTCTATTGGCTGTATTGAAACCGCTGTTCCAGGCAAGTGGGGTTACCGTTGCACGGGCATGAGCTTCATTAACTTTGCGCGTATTTTACTGGCTGCGCTTAACGAAGGTGTGGATGCAACGACGGGCAAAGCCTTCTTGCCGCATGATAAGTCGCTAGCAAAAGGTAACTTCGAGAGCTTTGAGCAAGTCACCGCTTCTTGGGCGGAGCAAATTCGCTACTACACACGTAAATCGATTGAGATCGATACCGTAGTAGACAGCGTGCTTGAGCAGCAAGCGCAAGATATTTTCTGCTCATCGCTGGTGGATGACTGTTTGGCGCGTGGTAAAACAGTAAAAGAAGGCGGAGCGAAATACGATTGGGTATCTGGCCTGCAAGTGGGTATCGCCAATTTGGGTAACAGTTTGGCGGCGATCAAACATTTGGTGTTTGAAGAAGCACAAATCAGCCAAACGGAACTGGCAAAAGCATTAGAAGAAGACTTCGATGGTATTGAGAACGAACAACTTCGCCAACGCTTAATCAACTTCGCTCCAAAATACGGCAATGACGACGATTATGTCGACCAATTGCTGGCTGATGCTTACCAAGTTTATATCGATGAGTTGGCGCAATTTGTCAACACACGTCATGGGCGCGGACCAATTGGTGGTGGCTACTACGCGGGAACATCGAGCATCTCTGCCAACGTGCCATTTGGCGCATCCACGATGGCAACACCAGATGGTCGAAAAGCGAAAACGCCACTGGCGGAAGGCGCAAGTCCAGCATCGGGCTCTGACCGTTTGGGACCAACGGCGGTGTACAACTCTGTCGGTAAAATTCAAGCCAATAAAATCTTGGGTGGTGTGCTGCTTAACCAGAAGTTAAGCCCAGCGGCTGTCGCTTCAGAAGGGGATAAGCTCAAGCTATCGATGCTGATTCGTACCTTCTTTAATCACCACAAAGGTTGGCACGTGCAGTACAACATCGTCTCTCGTAAAACCTTGCTGGCAGCGAAGAAGAACCCTGAGCAATATCGTGACCTTGTCGTACGAGTTGCGGGCTATTCAGCCTTCTTTACCGCGCTGTCACCAGACGCGCAGGATGACATCATCGCCCGTACCGAACACGAGTTGTGATGGTCTCAACCCCTGTTAATGCAGAAGGCACCGATTGGTGCCTTTTTGTTTACTCTTCAATGGTTATGCCACTAGAGCCGGGAAGCTGCGACACAAAATTGGAGCCCATGAGCTTAGAGGGGGTGTATACACCGGCTTCAGGCTTTGTATGTAGCAGGTGTTCTACAATCGCCAGAGATCCCGTTACGGTTAAGCTGTAGCCATTGGCCGTTTGTACTCGTGCTGTTTTGCTTTGTCCGAGTTTGTTGCTTGCTTTACCCCACACACATGTGGGTAATTGGTTTCTTTGCTCCTCATTTGGTCCTTTTACGATTCTTTCAATACGGCTTTTTATGAGGTTTTGTACCCAGGTTATGCCGAGAAGGGGGCGAACCCAATTCGCTCGTTTAGCGTTTTTTATCATGTTCGGCGATCCGGGAATAAAAACATCAATATTCTCAATCCCCGTGGTGTAATAGGCGGTTGAAACATCGCCCCACGGAATGGTCATCGCAAGTTTTTCGCCGTCACCAAAATCAATGTTACGAACTTTATACGCTAGCGGAACGGTGGTGATTTTTCCGTTAAGTCGCACTTTTCCGCCTTGAGCCAAACCTTCGACAGACGTTTTCGCCGTGCCCGGAGAAAAACCAGAGCGAGAGTCAAAACCGAGAGACAAGTGTGTTGCATCTGGTAGCGCAGCTTTCAATGTGGCTGCAATGCAATCCGTTGGAATAACATCAAAACCAACACCGGAGCACAATACGACACCAGCTTCCTTTGCTTGTGATTGCAGCGTTTGTGCAAACTCAAATACAGAGATCTCACCTGTAATATCGAGGTAATGTGCGCCTGCTTCTAGGCACGCTTTCATCATCGGTTTTGCCGTCGAAGAAAAGGGTCCTGCGCAGTTTAATACCAGTGATGAACCCGAAATGTGTTGGACTGCGCTGCTTTTATCCTCAAGAGAAAAAGCAAGACTTTGCAGCCCTAGTTCAGCCGCTAGGCTTTGTACTTTCTCTAAACTTCTACCTGCAAGGATTGGGTGGTGACCCCGTTTTACGGCCTCTCTCGCAATCAACTCGCCTGTATAACCATTGGCTCCGTATATGATCCAACGATCTGGGGATGATGCCGGTGTGTTATCTTTCATCAAAAAGCTCCTATCAATGCCTGCTTAAAGAGGTTTCTGGTCATTGGCTTTTTCTTGTTGAATTGTGGTCAAGCCTTGTTCGAATGTGGTGATTTGAAAATCTGGAAAACGAGTCTGAAACTTATCCGAAACAAAAAGGTTGTCAGATTCGTAGCGAGGCAAAAGCTCGGCAGCATCTCGAATGGTTTGATTAAATCGCCCAGCTAGCCACAATTGCCAGCGCTTGATGACTTTGTATTTCGGCTGAACGTTAAAAACCTTTGCTGCAACAGCGATAAACTCCCGATACGTCAGTCGACGATCATCGCAAGGCAAATGCCAAGTTTGTCCGTAAGCATCGGGCGTATTCCCAATTAGCGCCATGGCTCGGCTTGCGTCTGGCGTATAAATTAAGCTGCGTTTGGTGTCATCACGTAAAAACACTTTTGCGCTCTTTTGGTTAAGTAGATTATCGATAATGGCGGAATTAGTGATGCTTTGCGTTTTCCCCGGGCCGTAAAACTCCGGAGCACGACAGATAACGGCTTCGATTTCTCCTTGATTCATCGATTCTAGCAGCATGTCAGTAATGACCGCACGAATTCGACCTTTTTCTCCATTGGGTTGAAATGGTGCATCTTCTTGTTGAGGCGTATCCGTTTGCGGGTACATGTAGGTATTATCAAAGTAAACAAGCTTTGCTTGATGAGTTTTACATGCGGCGATGACATTACGCATCATTGTTGGCCACTGTTCCACCCACAGTTGAGTATCCATTGGTAGCCCTGCAGTAAGGTAAACGATACTAGAACCTTTTACGGCATCTGATGTTTGTTTCGCGTCGAGCAAGTCCGCTTTTACCAGTTGATCCGTCTCGTTGACTCGATGCGGATTGCGGCTCACCAATCGGATGTCGCTCGTAAAGTCTCGTTTTAGGCTTAATGCCAGCTCACGGCCAATTTGCCCACTTGCACCCAATATCGTTTGCATTCACCAATCTCCTGCTGTGTTACTTTGATATTCATCCTAACGTTAAAGTTAGGTTTAAGGTCAACCCACATTTTGAGGATAAATTGGATTGATTTTTTATTGAGTATAGAAACAAGGAGATGGCACACCTGAGCTAAGGGCGAATGGTTTTGACAGACTCAATTTAGTGGCGGGCAGGGGAATTGGCGAATCTTTAACCCAACATCAAGAGTAAAGCTTCGCTTGTTAACATTGCTTTGATTTGGTGACGGTCTTATTTTTTATTTGAGGGATTTTCTTTGGTCAGAATCGTTTGACCAAGTTGAGACATGACGCGTTTTGCATTCATTGCACAGTCCATGTCATCTGGCTTAGCTTCAATCTCTTTAAGTACTTCTTTTAACTTGCTTTTACTCTGCGCAATTTTTCGCTCAAGCTCGTCGAGCTCTTGGATTTTTTGCTGCAAGGTTGTCAATAACTGATGATGATCCCAGTTAGAAAGGTCGGATGGCAGTAACGCACTTAGTTCATCCAAACTGAATCCAGCTTGCTGACCCGTTGTGATCATGTCCAGAATCATTAATGCTTCTTGCGGATACTCGCGGTACCCGTTGGCTTTACGGGTCACGGTTTTTAGCAGCCCGATGCGCTCGTAAAATCGAATACGCGAGGGAGCAAGGCCAGTTTTTTGCGCCAGTTCGCCAATTTTCATATCAAGCGTGTCTCATTAGGTGGATAAAATAACCTTACCATTTCTGAATATTCTCGCCAGTTTGGTGCTCGGTCGATTCGTTTCTTGCTTTCTTACCGTTACAGCTTATGCAAAATTTCCACGCATTTCTTTGTGACGTCGTCGTACTCTTTTGTCATGTAAGCGGTGGTGATGGCACCTTCTTTCATGATGCAAATGGCATTGAGTAATGATGTGTTGTCTGATTTGAGATAGCGTTGAATTAGCTCACGAACCTGTTGTTTATGGTGGCGGCAATACGTTGCAATCTCGCCGCGGTCGTCACTGAATTCGGCGGACGTGTTGATGAAAAAACAGCCGCGAAACTCGCCCAATTTTTCCTCAGAACCATGAAACCAGCCGTTAAGCGCGGTAAACAACTGGTCGATCACGTCTGTGCTCGATTGTGCTGATGACAGTTTCTCCTCTAGCCACGCCATGAAGATTTGGTGGCGTTGTTCTAGTGCGGCAAGGATGAGCGCTTCTTTGCTTTCAAAATGGCTGTACAGCGTGCGTTTAGCCACGCCAGATACTTTAAGGACTTCATTGATGCCAATGGAGTTGATGCCCTGTTTGTAAAACAGCGACAACGCGGTGTCGATCAATAACTGTTTCTTTTTGTTCATAACTACGTCCTCAAAAAGTTCTACAAACACATATTGACAAAGGTAGACAGGTTTGTCTATTTTAATTTGTAGACAATTCGGTCTACTTTGAGGTGTTTATGAATAATTTAATTTTATCGTTGGTCGCGGGGCTTGGTGCGACATTGGCTATTGGTGTGTTGTCTTACGCCGAGGTGTCTCTTACTGAGGTTGTACTTCTCATGGCGCCATTTGGTGCTACGGCGGTGTTGGTGTTTGGGGTGCCTAGCAGCCCTCTCGCTCAACCAAAAAATGTGATCATTGGTCACTTCATTACGGCATCTATCGGTATTGCGTTTAGCCAATATGTTGAGATCACGCCAATCACCCTCGCGATTGCGACTGGGTTAGGAGTGTCAGCAATGCTGATTACGAAGACAACGCATCCACCTGCGGGCGCAAATCCTATCTTGATCATGGCATCTGGGCAGGGGTGGAGTTTTCTGTTCACGCCCGTATTGATTGGCGCGGTAGTGATTGTGCTGGTTGGTAAGGCGTTGCAGTTGCTACAGAGTCAGTACTTAAACCCTCGTTTGAACGGTCAAAAGACCTAATTGGGTTGCAAGTAAGGCCGCATTGGGGGATGACCTCTTTTGCGGCTTTTTCTTTTCGTGGATGCTTAAAAATAAAATCTGATTCTCTCTTGGTATTCAGTCGTATACATAAAGATGCTAGTTAAATTGGTATACCACTATGAATAAAATTCACCCCAAGAAGCTATTGCACAGCAAATGGACGGCGACGTCACCTAAAAATAAAGAGAAGCACTTTGTCGTAACAGAAATGGAACTGGATGAAGAAGGTAATGTTGTGAAATGTGTCATTGAGGCAGTCATGAGTAAACGTGAGCAAGAGATGAACTGGCAAGAGCTGAAAGACCCAGAGCTATGGCGGCAGGGCTGGAAGTAATGCACTTTGTTGAATTTTTCCTAGGTTTGAAATCGAAAGATGGTACTTAGCTGATAGGCAACGGTCTGTGTATCTGCTACGTTGAGTTTGTTCGCTATCAACTAAAAAGGAATGACTATGATCGATTTCGACAATTCATCAGTGTTTAAGCTTAAACCCATTGAGGTATCAAAAGTTAGGGAAGATTTTCACAAGTTTCTTATTGATGGCGAGTCGGTATTTGCGGGCTTTAAAACGGTTCGCGACCAAGTGGTGTTTACCAACAAGCGAGTGATTGCGGCGAATGTGCAAGGGATTACGGGCTCAAAAGTGGATTACACGTCGCTGCCTTATAGCAAGATCAATGCATTTTCTATCGAGACGTCTGGTACCTTTGACTTAGACTGTGAAATTGAGTTCTTCATGAGTGAGGTGGGAAGAGTACGTTTTGAAATTAAAGGCTCGTTTGATTTGATTTCTTTCAACCGTATGGTTAGTGAGTATGTACTAGCGTAAGGGAATAGAAATGAGAGCTTCACTGAGAGACAAAATAATAGAGGTCTGTGACAAAAAGATCGCAAGCAAAGGTGAGCAGGTTGGGCTCTCATTTTATGCGTTTTTCGCCAACAAAAATGATGATCCAGAGCGGTTGATGGAGGCGGCTACGTGGTGGATTCAGACCCATCGGCTCGACCACTTCGAAAAAGCAGTAAAAATAAAGTCAATGGTGGAGTCTGGTATCTAAATTAAAAAAAAGAAATAAAGAAAGCAGACAAATGCCAACAACGTCGCGGATAAAACAGGGTAGATAATATAAGAATCCTGTTTATTGGTTCTTTGAAAGCACAGAGAAACGAGTAAGACGTTGTAGACGACGAGCAGCATACTAATCATGGTCCCACTGTTAAGCGTTAAACTGGACAGCTGAGTTAAGAAAAACGCCAATAAAAGGTAGTCGAAGACAATTAACCATAAAAAGGCCTTCTTCAACAGATCGCGTTTTTTGTTTTCGGATGGTGTTATGTGCATATAGAACTCAACTAAAAAGTCACAGTAACAGAGGTTTCAGTTAGAAAGGTCACCATCAGGCGAGGTGACCTTTTGAGGTTATAATTCTTGAATATTTACTTCGTTGGTGGCCGTATCACCCGAGTAATTGATGACTTCTTGTCGAATGACTGGTTGGTTAAATTCGGCTTTATCTTTCGCTTTTTGCAGTTCACTTTCTTGGTGGTTACCAAAAAGAGTTTCGAGTACTTTGGCTGCTGGCGTCGTTAAAACGAACAGCTCGATACGACGGTTTTCGCTTGAATCTGGTTCATCAGGGTTAAGCAGTGCTCTATCCGACATGCCTGTGACCTGCATGACGCGATCATCCGGCATGCCACCTTCAACCAGCGTATTTCTTGCGACATCAGCTCGAGATGCAGATAACGCCCAGTTTGATTGACGACCAAAGCGTTTTTTAAATGGAATCGCATCCGTATGTCCGCTGATGATCAGTGGGTTGTTCACACGCTGAAATACAGGCGCAAGTGCAAGTAATAAGTCTTCGAAGAAAGGGGTCAGCTCTGCGCCACCACGACTGAACATATGCTGTTTGTAATCATCTTGAAGGACGATACGTAGGCCTTGTGGGGTCACGGTGACGTTGACATTTCCTTGTGCGTTAATCTGAGCGGTCATTCGTTCAATGACTTTCGCCAGCGCTGCAAGTTGCTCCTGAGTATCGAAGTTACCAGGAATCAACGAGTCGATTTCTGGCCCATCGCCGTCACCTCGAAAGTATGAGCTTACCACGTGGTTGGAATTGTGTTTACTTGGCACAGAAGAGTCCTGTGCCAAGTCAATAGGAGAGATACTTTGTGAAGTATCAAATGGATTACCGTAACTCTTGTCGAATACGCTTGAGCTATGTAAGTGGGCGACAATTGCTTTACGCTCTTCTTTGTCTACCACCTGCATAACCCAAAGCACAAGAAACAGCGCCATTAGGGCGATCATGAAGTCAGCAAACGCGACTTTCCACGCGCCGCCATGAGGTTCATCATGGCTGTGTGCTTTGGCACGTTTGAACACTACATGCTCTTGTTTTTGCATTATCCCTCCTGTTCAGCTAACCACTTCTCCATTTGGTTGAATGTTGGTTTGATGTCTAGCTGAATATGTTTACGACCAGCGTCGATGGCGAGCAATGTCGGCTTCTTCGCTACGTAGGCAACCAAGGTTGCGCGTACGCATTCAAAAGCAGTCATATTACGTTTTACTCGCTGAGCCATGGCGTTACTTAGTGGGTCTAAACCACAGTAACAACCGAAAATACCAATGAATGTACCTACGAGAGCTGCTGCAACGTGATAACCAATCATAGCGATTGAGCCATCAATGGCCTGCATGGTGATAATGATGCCACCAACTGCTGCAAGAATACCGAAGCCAGGTAGTGCTTCTGCTGTACGCTGTAATGAGCGTGAAGGCAAAAGCATTTCGTTTTGGATAGCTTCAATTTCTTGCTCTAGCAGTCCCTCTAATTCATGAGGCGACATTTGTCCCATTGCCATTAAACGTAAATTATCAGTAATGAAAGAAATTAGGCGATGATCCTCAGCAATCGTCGGGTAAGCGAGAAACATAGAGCTCTGTTCTGGCGACTCAATGTGAGAGTCGAGGAACTTATAACCACGGTTGCGCGCTGTCTCGAGCAAGTTATTGAGCAGCGCCATTAATTCCATGTAGTACTCATGCTCTTCTGTCGGGCCTTTGATGGTCGCAGGCACTTGGCGACGCATTTCTTTCAGTACGTGAGGTGGGTTACCGATGATCAAAGAACCAGCAGCAGCGCCAATGATGATAAGGAATTCGGCTGGTTGCCAGATAGCGCCTAAGTTACCGCCGGCCCACATGTATCCACCGAAGACGCACACCAGGATAGTGAGGACTCCAAAAAACTTTTGCATCTTGTGACTCCTAAGAGGACATTAATTGGTTGAGTTGTTTCAGCGCTTGTTTGTGAAGCTGACATATACGAGGTGGTGTCAGATCCAATACCAGAGCTATTTCGTGTAAGTTGAGTTCATGTTGATAGAACAGAGTAAGCAGCAATTGATCACGCTTCGGCAATTTGCCTAAAGCGCTATCTAAACTACGACGAATATGCTCATGTTCCATGCCATCATATTGCCCGCCAATATAGCTATCACCACTGCTTTCCATCAGTTGGTCAAGGCTTTGCATCTCTCCCGCAAGGGCGGCATTTTGGCGGTTGTAATAGTCCTGCTCATTCGTCCCCAAGGCTTGGATGATTTCTGCATCCGTAGGCATCCGACCTAAAGAGCGTGTGAGATCTCGAGTCACGTCGTTGAGTTCGTGAGCCTGTTGGCGAGTTTTACGTGAGCGCCAATCTAGCCGGCGCAATTCGTCTAAAATTGCACCTCGAACGCGACACACGGCAAAGGCAGGGAAATGAGGATCGTCAACATCGCCGTATCGGCGTCCAGCTTCAACTAGAGCGATAAGGCCAATTTGCTGCATATCTTCAATACTACAGTGAGAAGTTGCATGAACACGTAGCTGGTTAACGACGCGTTTCACCATAACTTGATGACGTTGCAGCAGTGCATTTTCGTCAATTGGGCGTGATGGCGTCGTCACTTCCTCTTCTGTGGTATAGGTGTCTTGTATATTCATGTCTAACATGGTTGTGCTCCGTTATTGCACAACATATTTAGTCAACAAAACATCGTCGATTTCGCGAACGATGTCTGTCTTAGCAAAAGCCAGTAAAAGCGTTTGTTTTACTTCGTTTTGCAGAATATCAATGGCACCCGCTTGCTGTAACTCATCAAATGTTTTGTCGCTAAACAATTTTAATAATGAGTTTTGTACCATTGGCATGTATTCATCAATGTCTTTGATACGCTCAGGACGGCGTGTTTCAATTGCTAGTTCTAGCATGACAAAGTGAGTTTGCTTTTTACCTTTTACGGTTAAAACGACTTTGTCTAAAGGATGGAAGCTAGGACCTTTGCTTGTCGGTTCTTCTGTGACTAAAAATGACAATGGAGAATCATCGATCAAGGAACCAGAGTCAGGTGACTCTTGAGCGTGTTTGTTTAAGTACCAGATTCCGCCCATAATCGTGGCGGCCGAAACGAGGGCGCTGGTGATGATCATGGCGATAAACAGGGCGATCATTTGTTGTTTGGTCATAACCTTTTTCCTCGAGGATTAACTAGGCTTGAGTGTTCAGCCAGTGTTCTGAATAGTTTGTTGTTGTAGTTTGGAATGCACCAGATTCTCGTGCTGCGAAAATAGTGGCGTCTTCTTCATTTGTATGTTGGTCATTGCGACTCTGACTTTGATCAGAGCCCACGTTGACATCGACATGGACGAAGTTCTGCTCTTGCAGTTCTGTGCGTAGACGCTCAGACACTTGCATTAAAGCTTCTCGTGTTGCGGCTGCATTGGCATTGATGTGCACGCTTAGTCGGTCGCCTTCAACGCGTACAAGTAAATCCAGCTTACCTAAATCCGGTGGGTCGAGGCGGATTTTGGCTTCTTGTACATTTTGTTGCGCTTGAAGAGTCACACGGTCATGCAGAACTTGCATCATTTGCTCTCCCCATTTCCCAGCACTGGTGTCAACGCGCACAGCCGCCCACTCAGAGCCTTGAGTTTGAATATGACTCGTGGCAACGGCGGTGTTTGGGGCTTGTGGCGTTGGTGTTTGTCCTTGGAGTGGTGAGGCCGTTGGTTGCCCTTGAGCTGGTTGACTCAATAGGGTCTGAAAGTCGGCACTGGAGATTGATAGACGCGAGTTCGATGACATCGGTTGGCTTTGTTGCACCTCTTGTTGCTTTGGAGAGGTGTTTAGCAAGGCGTTATTTGAGTCTTGTGTTGTAGACTTAACGTCGTTAGCTACCGCTAAAGGCGGAGTTTTTCCGAACTGACCCGGCTGCTTTTCGGCCATAGTGAGCATACTCTGGGTTAGAGCCTGAGCTTGCATAGCAAGATCAGGTGATTCTGTTGAACCCAGTGTACTTGTCAGGTGAGCATCTGCTTCAGAAGCCGAGTGTTCGTCAGCATCCGAACCACGATCATACGCCTTTTCTTCGCTGTCCAAAGCTGGAGCGGTAAGATGAAAACTCGGCACGGTTGAAGCTGAGGCGAAACCTTGGCCGTCATACTGGCTATGCTCAGTCATAGGGTTATGAGAAAAACCGTGTACAGCTCTTGCTTGTTTTATGTTGCCTTCATGGCCAGGTGATGAATTGCCGGATATTTGAGTTGAAGGAGATACGATCATTGAGTTAGCTCCATGGTCATCGCTAATTGATAGGCCATAGCGCGCTCTTGATGGTCATTGACCATGTTCATCTCTTTTTCTAACTCGTTCTTCGACTTTTCTAATCTAGCGAATGCATCAGCATGAACGGTTTTGGCACGTTGAATTTCAGGTGCAAGCTTAGGATCCTTCAAAAAAGGTTTGTGACTGATCAATAGCTCTCGCAACTGCAAGTCATAGCGCTTAAGCGCATGCCAATCTGCTGTTTTTGTAGCGAATTGGATGAGCTGAGATAAATGACGAAATCGCTCTGGCGACACTTTATGCTTGTTGTCCAAAATTCATCCAACCTTCACGAATATTACCCATTACACGCTCGACATTAACCAAGCGATTCGCATCGTTCTGCACGCTGGCGTAATAAAGCTCAACTTGGCAGAAGTCATACAGCTGGCGTAAATTTTCAGCAATTTCGCCACCATTCTCATCATCTAGAGCGCTTGTGAGCCCAATCAAGATGTTCATGCATTTGTTGATTCCGTTACCTTTCTCAGCCAAGCGATTCGCAGCCAAATGGCCACGAATACGTTCAACTTCATCAAGTAAGCCATCGATCAACATAATGACTAATTGGTGTGGGTTCGCTGCTGCCGCTTGCGCGTCGAGATCGACTTGTTGGTACGAGTCATAGCCAGAGTCCATAAGCATGAGATATTCTCCTAAAGCCTTAGCCAAACATTGACATGGTTTGGTTCATTTGGGTCATTAATGTATTCATTTGAGTGAACTGTTTTAGGTAACGCTTGTACGACATGTCGTATTTACGCTCTAAAGTAGTTTGTTTATCTGAGATGCGATCAATGTTTGCTTGTAGCGATTCTTTACGAGATTTGAACGCTCCAGAAGAGAATTTGAGGAATGGTTCGACCATAGCATCAATAGAGTCGAGTAAAGCGCCGTCGCCATTGAACATCGCTTCCAAGCCCGCACCGTTGTTTTTTTGTGCCTCGGCAAACTTTTCTTGGTCCACTTTCATTTTGCCATTGCGGTCCAATGTCACACCGATTTCGCTCAAGCGCATGCCGCCGTGCTCACCTCGAACCAGGCTGGTTAACTGGCTTTCAATCGAACGCATAGTTGGATCGCTTGCCAGAGCGCCTCGCTTTTTATCTTCGCCGCCGATTTGCGTGTGCTCATCAATCGCAGATATCAATGTGTTGTAGGCTTCTACGAACTTATTGAGCTGCTCTTTTGTTGCTTCGTCGTCAGCTCCGATACCTAAACCAATAGCGGTTTCTCCTGAGGTTTGAGCCTTGGTAACGGTAATATCTACGCCATCGATAACACCTTCAAACGTATTGCTTGAGTTTGTTAGTTTTAGCCCAGTTCCTTCTGCTCCTAACCAAATCACAGCATCCTGTGGAGCACTTATCTGATTGAGGTTTGTGAATGCATCTTCAAACCAGGCTTGGCCAGTACCAGACGCCGATACGTTGATTTGGTTAGCAACACCAGTTTCAGTGCTTGAAAGCATAAAGTGAGTCTGGCCGTTTGAGCGCACTAAGGTTGCATTTACACCTGGGTTATCGCTGTCGTTATTAATTGCAGTCGCTAAGTCACTTATTGTTGCTGTACCATCACCGTCGGTATCGACTGTTGATAGATCAAGTGTCATCGTTTCACCGTTGATGGTGAATTCGAGAGTTCCTGAAGTCGGAACCTCTGTAGTGGCGTCAAGGTCTGCAGGCATGTCTGTAGAGACTTGATGTGATGTTGCAACTTGTTCAACGAAAATCTGGTAGCTACCGGATAGCGCTTTTGCGTCAGCATTAGCTGTAAAGTAACCTTCTTGAGAAATGCTTGTTGAGTTTTTAATGATGCTGCTAGTACTGCTGTTCATCTCTTTGAGAGCAGTTCGGAACTCACGCATTGCACTTTCAACTTTGCCCAAGGCAGATAACTGAGATTGGTATTTATCGGCTTGTAGCTGATAGCGCTGTTTAAATGGTTGAACGTCGTACGTAGCCAACTTAGTTGCCATGGATATTGGATCTAATGAACTCACGAGCTTATTCCCTCTCTCATCGGTAATTGGCGTAACTCTATGCCTGGAATATATGTCTTATCGCAAGATACGTGCCCAATTGAAATGGGCTTTTAAAACATAAGCTTACGATGTTATCTGGATTTGAGAGGAAGTAGATTTTCCACCTAGTGTGTTCCGCCTTCCTCTAGAAAACATCTAGTGTTTCCTTATAAGACAAGGCGACTAAAAAACTAAATTATTTAATCCACTTTAGGGGGGAGGGAGTTTAAGTAAACTATCAATAGTGCGGTATTTTAGGTTCTTCCTGCTATTTTATTGGGACTATTCCTACATAGTGGGATGTCGCTTTTTGGTATCTTTAACTTGGTATGTATTTGGTGTTTGAAGATATTTTTCCAACGTTAGTTTAACACTTAGATAAGAACGGCAGAAATGAATGAATTTGTTTTGCGACTGATGAAATGTGCTCGATCTTACGAAACGTTTATTAGTGCTAAGTTACTGAGCAAACAAAATATTAATTCAGATGAACTAGCAAGTATCCTACAAGAAGCGATATCCAAGTTCCCTGAGTTGAAAACATATCAGCAAGGACAGGGAAGCGAGACAGTTGAGTTGGAGCTATTTAATAAAGTGCTTCATAATATAATGCGGAAAATAGGTTTTAGAGTACCGGAAGAGCAACGTGGGAATAAAAGCTATATTTATATTCGCAGGTGATAAAAAAGCCTCCCATAGGGAGGCTTTTTATTTTGGTATATTTTATTTCTAGTTCGTTATTAACGAAGTAGAGACATTGCCATACCAGGTAGCTGGTTAGTTTGAGACAGAACTGTCGTACCAGCTTGCATTAGCATTTGGTTCTTAGTCATGTTTGAAGATTCTACAGCGAAATCTGCGTCCATGATACGGCCTTTAGCAGCAGAAGTATTCTCAACCATGTTACCCAGGTTAGTCATAGTGTGCTCAAGACGGTTGATGTTCGCACCAAATTGAGCACGAGTAGCACCGATATCTTCCACTAGACCAGCTGCGCCACTGATTTTATCAAGAGCTGCTTTCGCTTTAGTTGTATCACCGATACCGTCTGTGATTGCTGCGTCAGCAAGAGTCGCTGCAACTTTCTGGATGCTTGCAGATGCGTCAACATCTAGAGTTTCAGCAGAAGAAGCACCGATTTGGAAGGTAACTGCACCAGCTTCAAAACCACCACCAGTTGCTAGTAGTTTTTGGCCACCAAAAGAGGTGTTGTCCACGATGTTCTTTAGTTCAGCTGTAAGCTGTTTAAATTCTGCGTCCATTGCCGCGCGGTCTTTATCGCTGTTTGAACCGTTCAAAGACTGTGTTGCTAGGTCGTTCATACGGTATGTGATGTTAGTCATCTCATCCATTGCGCCTTCAGCTGTTTGCATCATAGAGATGCCGTCTTGAGCGTTACGCATTGCTACTGACATACCACGCGTTTGTGCTTCTAGACGGTTAGCAATTTGAAGACCAGCAGCGTCATCTGCAGCTGAGTTTACACGGTAGCCTGTGCTTAGACGTTCCATTGCGGTGTTTAGAAGACCGCTTGTGTTGTTCAGAGTGTTTTGAGTTACAAGCGATGCGTAGTTAGTGTGCATTGATAAAGCCATCTTAGTCTCCTTAGTTAGTCACTATATCTTTCAGGCCTCGGGATATTCCCTAGTCACTAACTAGAGGCGGTCGGTCAGCTTTAATGATTAATTTGAAAATTAAAAAATTCCTAAAAAAGATCAAAATTGATGATTTTTAGTGACTTGTATTCCATGAAAATACAGATATAACATCAAATAACCTGAATAAGCCTGACTTAATCAGGGAAGCAGTCATCTATCAATATTGTCGTTCTTCGTTATAAATAAAAAAACAGCGCGAATAATTCGCGCTGTTTTATAAAGATTAATAGTTAAAATTCTGTCATTCCTCACCAAAAGATTGAAAAGAGAGGGAGGTCGGGATGTCACTGAAATAACCAAAGTAATAATTGGCCCCTAACAAGCGATAGCGGTTTAGCTCTGTTTGGCTCGCTACCCGCCCGGCTACCCAAGGGTATTTGTGCTTTCTTAAGAACTTAGCAATCGGTAGGAAAGCATGTCTTTCTTCTTTATCCTCTAATGTGACCGATAGTTTGATCATGTCGGGGCTAAAGTCAGCGACTCGTTCGAAGTTCACTTGTGATGTCGCGACTTCAAACCAAAGTGAGTAGGCGTTTTCTCTTAACTTCTCTATCAGCGCTGAGACTTTATCATAGGCGCATAGCGTTTTGTCTGCTTGAAGAGAAGGAATCACATGTTGAAAAGCGGAAGAGTGAAACTGAATCATCTGTTCGAGAAAGTATATGCCTGGTTCCCATAGTAATGCGTCAATTCTTATCGGCACGACGACGTTACTGATTAAGTCGGGGTGAAAGGCTTCTAGCTGAAACTGTGTTTGTCGCAATGCGAGATAAAGGCTGAACAAATCTAGGCAGTACTGCATTTGTTCAGAGAGTTCGAATTGATAGACGCTTTGTTCGCCACGCGTGCCAAATCTCAACGTCAGGTGTTGGAATTCTACCTCGCCTGATTGAGTCTCGCGAATGGCTTGGCACGCGTGTTGAATGTCATTGTGCTTTAAAGCATCAAATACTAATTGATCGTCATCCGTGACGATATGTTGTACTGCGAGACCAACCAAATGTTCGTACATCGCATGTGTTGAAATAAGATTAACCAAGGTTTCCTACCACATTGATTTGTTTGTTTTCTGGAATTTCGTTGTAAGACAATACTGCCAGTCCTTGCGTAAATGTGCGTGCGTAACGAGCCAGAAGTGGACGTAACTGAGGCATAACGAGAAGAATCGGAGGTAATCCCTGTTGTTTGAGCTGTTGTCTTATCAGTGGCAAGTTTTGTTGGAACTGACCAAGAATATTTGGCTCAATTGGGAAGCTGTCTAACATTACTGTACCAGAAGATTGTGCTTGTTGTAGCGAAGTCAGTAGCATTTGTTCTAGTTCATCAGAGAGAGCATAGACATTTAATTCGTTTTTCTGTCCCGCAATCAGGTTTACGAGCGTGCGTTTTAGTGCGCAACGCACATCAGATGCCAGTAAAATCGGGTCTTTAGTGTTTTCCGCGGACTCCAGCATCGTGTTAGCAATCGTACGAATATCTTTTAGTGGCACTTGGTCTAGTAACAACTGGCGATATACTTTGAGTTGCTGCGCAGGGTTAAGTGCCGCGGCTAGGGCTTCGGCTAACTTCGGTGCTTGCTGTGTCAAACGTTGCGTCATGGCTTCAACATCGTCGTGCGTAAACAACTCAGCAAGGTTTGTTTTCATTATCTTGCTAATATGAGTCGCGATGACCGTGCCATCATCGACCACTTGATAACCCATGTTCAGCGCTTTCGCTTTGTCTTGATGTTCAATCCACACTGCTGGTAATTGGTAAGCAGGATCACTGCCCAAAATACCATCTACTTCACCGTACGTTTCGCCGACTGCAATCGCCATCAAACGTTCTGGCTCGATAAAGCCTTGTTCGATCACTTCGCCATTGAGAGAAATTGTATACTGATTCGGCTTAAGGCTTAGGTTGTCTCGAATGCGCACCTCTGGTAATAAAAAGCCGACTTGTTCAGATAGGTTACGGCGCACACCGCGAATACGCTGTGATAAAGGTGCACCTTGTTCTTTGTTGACTAGGTGGACGAGACGGTAACCCAGGGAAAGCGACAACGTTTGAACATGAGGAATGTCTTCCCACGTAAGTGGTGTATCGTCCTCTTGCATGGCTTGTGAAAGTGCTTCGACCTCCTCGATTTGGGAGTCTTGCACGGGCTTTTTCGTTTGACGCCAACCCGCGAAAGCTAAAGCACCCGCGAAAGCAAAAAAGGCCAAATGTGGCATGCCTGGTACCATGCCTATCACAGCCATGATGCCTGCGACGGTAAACAGTGTCGCCGGGGTTGCCAGCAATTGTTTTTGCATGGTTTCCGACATGCCATTATCGCTATCATTAATTCGCGTAACGATAATCGCTGCAGCCGTTGCCAATAGAAGTGACGGAATTTGAGCTACTAAGCCATCACCGATTGTAAGTAGTGCGTATGTTTTAAAGGCGTCAGATGCTGCGAGTCCATGCTCAAAGACGCCGATGCTGATACCACCAATGATGTTGATAAACAGAATCAGCAAACCAGCGATAGCATCGCCTCGCACAAACTTTGAGGCACCGTCCATCGAGCCATGGAAATCGGCTTCGTTAGCGACTTCTTTACGACGCAATCGAGCGGTTTCCTGATCGATAAGACCGGCATTTAAGTCGGCATCAATCGCCATCTGTTTGCCCGGTAAGGCATCCAAAGTAAAGCGCGCTGACACCTCAGAGATACGTTCGCCCCCTTTGGTAATTACGACGAAGTTGATGATCATCAAGATAACAAACACCACCATACCAACGACGTAGTTACCGCCAATAACGACTTCACCGAACGCTTGGATGACTTTACCTGCCGCATCCCCCCCATTATGTCCTTCTAGGAGTACGATTCGTGTGGAAGCGACGTTCAGTGTAAGACGTAATAATGTCGCGACTAACAAAATCGTTGGAAAAACTGAGAAGTCTAATGGTCGCTTTGCGGTAGTGCTGACCAGCAATACTAGGATTGCCAAGACGATATTGAAGGTAAACAACGCATCCAATAGCAGGGGAGGCAAAGGTAAAATCACCATTGCCAAAATCATTAGCAAGACAATTGGAATGCCAATGTAGCCTTTGGTTGATGTTTGAAGTTGTTTTAACCGGTTAAGCATACTTTCGTGTCCTTGGATAAACGCGGGTTAATCAGTGCTGCAAATGTTTTGGAATCGAAAAATGAGGCAAAGGAGTTGGCTCTTTTCCTTCACCTTTACGGAAGGCTTTCAATTGCAAAACGTAAGTAAGAATATGTGCCACGGCAATGTACAGTTGGCTTGGGATTGCTTGTTCAATCGCCGTGGTGTGATAGATCGAACGAGTCAACGGTGGTGAGTTGATGATCTCCACCTTGTTTTCTCGGGCGATTCGTTGAATGTGCATGGCTGTTTCGTCTACGCCTTTTGCAACCACAAATGGAGCATCAGAAAGTGAAGGTTCGTACTTCAGAGCGACAGCGTAGTGAGTTGGGTTAGTGATGATCACGTCAGCCGTTGGTACCATCTTATCGATTTTACGGCGTGCAAACTGCTGTTGAATTTGACGGATTCGCTGCTTTACTTCTGGGCGGCCTTCGTTGTTCTTGAATTCCTCCTTCAGCTCTTGTTTGGTCATACGCAGCTCTTTTAGGTGCTCCCAACGTTGGTAGGGAATGTCTACAACACCAAATAACAACAACGCAAACCCCATCAACAATAAGCCTTCAAAGAGAATAGACATCACGAGGGAAAAGCCTTGGCTTAAAGGTAAGTTTTGCATACCTAGCAGAGGCTGTAAGTGGTTGTCTAAATAGCCATATAAGATGCCGAAAATAACGGCTACTTTGAATGTGGACTTTAAGAGCTCAACCACTGAGCGTGTCGAAAAAATGCGCTTTATCCCACTTAAAGGATTAATTTTGCTCAGCTTTGGCATAACGTTCGCCGGACGGAACATCCAACCGCCTAGTACAAGGCTGCTACCACAGGTCACGATAATAATGACGGTAAACAACGGCAATAGCATGTCGATGATTACCGCTAAACTTTGTCCCAATTGCTCGACAAGCTGTTTCGGGTTTTCTAAGTCGGCTCGCGTCAGCATCATGTTGTAGCGAAAAATGCCTGACATACTTTCCCAAATGCTATTGAGCTGAGAGTAAAAGTAGAGCGCCACCGCTAGAAATATCACTGCAGTAGTAAACTCTTTAGCACGAGGAATTTGTCCTTCCTGACGTGCTTTTTTTACTTTCTGCGGCGAGGCTTTTTCAGTTTTGTCCTGAGACGATTGATCGCTCATGCGCCCCCCAACATAAAGTTACTCAAGTGTCTGATGGTGTCGTGCACAAGCGCGGTGTAGCGACCCGGCACACCAGATACTGAAATTAATACGCTGAACAGGCCAAGAAGCATCGTCATTGGAAAACCTAATGCATACACGTTGAGTGAGGGGGCGGCGCGATTCATCACACCAAAACTGATGTTGGCTAAGAGCATTGAAACAATAGCAGGCAACGCTAGTGCTAAAGCTGAGGCAAACATCCAACCGAAAATATTTACAACGCCTTGCAGAGAAAGCGATGTGATGCCAGAACCGACCGGCCACACGACAAAACTTTGAATCACGATATCAATGACGAGCAAGTGTCCTTCTAGCGCGAGAAATAACAAGGTTGAAAATATAAGAAATATACGGCCCAAAATGGCGACAGAAAGTCCGTTGATAGGATCATTCATCATTGCCATACCCAATCCCATTTGCAGAGAAACGACCTGACCAAGCATGGTGAAAACGTTAAAGAGCATGTGCAAAATTAGCCCAAACATCACGCCCCAAATCGCTTGCTCAAAAGCAAGGAATAGAGACGTCATGGAGAATAATTCGACTTGTGGCATTGGTGGCATCAATGGTGCGGTAATCACGACGATCGAAAGTGCCAGTAAGGTACGGATCCAAACGGGAATGATTGCATCACCAAAGAAGGGCATCGAAATAAATACAGCTCCCACACGAAAAAACGGCCACCAGAGTTGACCGAGTATCGCTGAGAGCTCTGCAAATGTGATGGCCATTAGCCAATCATCCCCGGTATGTTGTGGAATAAGAAATCAAACAGTTCCATGATTTTTCGGAGCATCCAATGACCCGCAAAAATCACCATCAATAGCGTAACGAGCAAACGTGGTAAAAAGCTGAGTGTTTGCTCGTTGATTTGTGTGGCGGCCTGGAAAACGGCGATACACAAACCGACAATTAAGCCAGGAACAACCAGTACCGCAACCATTAAAATGATCAGCCATACTGCATCGGAAAATAACGTTACGGTTAGTTCAGGGGTCATAGCATGCTCCTATTTAACCGAAACTGGCAGATAATGTGCCAACCGTCATTGCCCAGCCATCCACGAGTACAAACACTACCAGTTTAAAAGGGAGTGAAACAATCAAAGGCGATAGCATCATCATACCCATTGCCATGAGCACACTGGCGACAACCAAGTCGATAACTAAGAAGGGGATGAAGAGCATAAAGCCAATTTGAAAGGCGGTTTTTAGTTCACTGATGACAAACGCAGGCAAGACAACCGCAAAAGAAATATCCTCAACGTTTTGGTCGAGTGGTTCATTGGCAATACGCAGCATTTGCTCAAGAGAGCTTTGATGAGTTTGTGCCAGCATGAATTCTCTCACTGGTTTCTCTGCTACAGAGAATGCTTGTATTAGCGTGATTTCACCATTGTCATACGGTTGAAATGCATTTTCATGAATATCGCTCCAAACAGGTCGCATGATCAGCAAGGTCAATGCCAAAGCAATCCCAACCAATACGCGGTTAGGAGGACTTTGTTGAAGACCAAGGGCTTGGCGCAAAATCGCGAGGACGACGATAATCCGAGTAAAGCTCGTTGCCATCAGAATGAATGCTGGAAGAAAACTGAGCGCCGTCATCAACAACAGAATTTGCAATTTAACGCTGTATTCTTGCTGTGTGTCGCCATCAGAAACGGACAAGATAGTTAAGCCGTTGTCTGCCGCCATGGTTGGGAAAGCAAACAAAAGTGACACCAGTACCAAAAGAGGTAACCAACGGTGCCAAGCGCTCAGATTTTTCATTGTGATGCCTACCTAAGATTATTGACCAACGCCACTCAATGCAGAGTCATGTACATCGATCAGACGAAGTCCGTACTTATCATTAACAACGACGACTTCAGCGTGACCCATTAGAGAGCCGTTTACCTTTACGTCTAAAGGCTCACCATTGAGCTTTTCAAGTTCGATAACCGTGCCTTCTCCGGCTTTCATTAAGTCCCCAAGTGGGATTTCTTTGCTTGCAACTTCCAGCGTGACAGTGACGGGAATACTTTTGAAAAAGCTAAGATCACGTTCCGCAGTTGCTGGTTCTTGTTGGAGCGTACTTTCAGCTTCAAAGTCTTCTAATTGAAAGTCGTCAAAGTTCAATTCTTCTGCGTCGAATGCATTCGTTTCTGGCGCTTCGCTCATCGCTGCGGTTCCTTATCAGGGTTAAAGATCAAAACAAGTTGGCCGTCTTGCTCAGCAATACGACCTGTAAATAAAGATTGGTTACCAATGCTGACTGGAACCGTATTAAGAAGCTCAATTGGTAAAATATCGTTAGGTTGTAAGCCTACAACGTCGCTCAACGGCATCTTCTTTTTACTTAAAACAACATTCAGTCGAACAGGCGTTGCCTCTAAAGAGCGACAGAATGGTTGGTACAAATCCGTATCGGGCTGCAGTTCAAGCTGCTCGATCAGTGTTTGAATAAGGTGGCTATCTAGTTTGAGATGAATTGAGCCTTGGTGATCGTCAAACGCGATGTTTAACTGCACGTTAATCCCAATCCCTCGGGGCGCTTCGTACTCACCCATTTCCCACATCTCACCTGGTGCAAGCCAACCAATAATGATACGACTGATTCTCTCTTGTAGGCGGAGGTCACTTGCTGTCAGTGTTGTTGCTGAACGCTCAGTGCTGGCACCATAGAACCGATCCGCCAGTTTTATTAACGTGTGAGCATCTCCATGAACAAATACCATGCCGCCCTCTTGGTGTTGATAGGTTGACGTTTGGTCTTTATCCATTTTTATTGGTGTAAAGCGATGCAAGTCTACAGAGGTTAAGCTAGCTTCCACTTTACTCGTACTGAGCCAATTTTGTAATTCAATCGTAAGGCTGGAACAAGACTCTGAAATCAAGCCTTCAAGCTTTTCACGAATGATATGAATAGGTTTGCCTAATAATTCTACATCAAG
Source organism: Vibrio sp. T9 (assembly GCF_003123985.1). NCBI lineage: Bacteria > Pseudomonadati > Pseudomonadota > Gammaproteobacteria > Vibrionales > Vibrionaceae > Vibrio > Vibrio sp. T9. The sequence continues at coordinate 94,780 of NZ_NIGY01000005.1, read as the reverse complement.
TAGTTGAATATCAGAAATAGGCTCGCTAACTCTATTTTCCATTTATATTTTACCGTGCGTTAACAATCGAAACTGTTTTAACTTAATGGCGTGTAGTCTACACAGAAATTTTAATGATCTTTTAGTTTCAAACTCTAAGATTGTGACTTTAGTTCACATGTTGCCTTGAGCATATAGTCTTAATCTTTTAATAAAATTTAAAAAGGGTTAGTTTCCTTTATAAATTGCTTAATAAGAAAATATAAAAATATTAAGCGTTTTTAGTTGTTATTAACTTTTTAAAACCATCTTCATGGTGTAACGGCTAATTTAGATAATTAAAATATAAGACATTGTTTTTAAAGCTTAAATCTTGATTTCAAAGGTTTGGCCATGCTCTTGTGAGTATTTTGTAACCAGTTTCAATATTCAGAATAGGTAATTAACATGATTAGCTATGCCAGTTATCACGGCTTAGTGGCATATTTAATTAAATTGATAAGGTCATGGAATTGTAAGATATACATGAACCCTAACGGTTTAATAAATTGTAAAATATTTATTTTTGTCAGTTTGCTAGTGTCTAAGGTGACATATTCAGGTGAGGTTGTGACCATCCCCATGGACCTTTCAAAGTGGACATATAAAGGAAACAACTTTGAATGCAACTTATTGCACTCAAGCACGCCGTATGGGAAGTTTTATTTCCGTTCGGAACCTAACAATAAAACTTATTTTATTTCCGATATACATTATGAAAATAATAAATGGAAAACGATTGCTCTAATAAGTCAAAGTGCTCCTTGGTCTGGTGAGCTTTATAGAAAAGAGTTTGCCACCCTTGATTTTACTAAGCCATCCCAACGATTTGTCTTCAGCAAAGGTGCTGATGAACTCATGGATTTAATTGCTACTGGTAATTGGGTGACGTTGTCACTAAAGGGAAGTGATGCTTCCTCTTTGTCAGAGATTGTAATTCCGACTATTCAAATTCAAAACGCGCTCAAGTCATTTAATGCCTGTCGAGCGCGTTTGCCTAAGCTTTCGTTTTCAGAGGCACGAAATCTTGTTCTGTCTTTTGACTTTGGTCAGAAGGCGCTCAGTCGTAAGCAGCAAGAAACGCTCGCAGCGCTAAATAGCTATGTATCTGTTGATGATCGTGTGACCAAGATTCTAATTGATGGCCACACCGATAACGTTGGTTCTAGTTTGGCGAACCTTTCAGTATCGCGTACTAGAGCAGAGCAAGTTGCCGAGGCCTTAGTTGAACTTGGTATTGATAAATCGATGCTCGAAACAAGAGCGCATGGTTCTCGTTACCCAATTGCCAGCAATAGTTCGACGAAGGGCCAAGCGAAAAATCGACGCGTAACGTTGCGCCTAGTGAGAGATAACGAGCGAACGGCAGTGAAACACCACCCTGATGTACAACAACAAAATCAACAAACGAAAGTTAAGGTTCAATGATGACGAAAACGAAAATTTTGTTGGTTGAGCCGAATGAAGCTCTTGCTCAACCAGTATTGGATGTGTTGCAAAATGCAGGTTACACCGCAAAACACACTCGTACTGGCCGAGGCGCATTACTTGAAGAGCGAGCAGAAATTACTCTTGTGAGCTCTACTTTACCGGACATGTGTGTCCGCGAGTTTGTTGCTTGCCACCAAAAGCAACGTAACTCTGGTGTTGTTATCGCTATTGTCGATCAAGAGCAGGGAATCTTGGCGGCTGAGACGATGAAATCGGGAGCAACCGATTATCTATTACGCCCATTTGAAGCGAATCAGCTGCTCAATTTACTGAAGCGCGTTGAAGCGCTAGGTAAGCCAATGGCCAACATTGTTGCGGAATCTTGGCGAAGCAAACAGGTACTGCAATTGGCGCATCGTGCCGCTTGCACCAGCGCCAGTGTGTTAATTACAGGCGAATCGGGAACGGGTAAAGAAGTGCTGGCTCGATATGTGCATGAGCACTCTCCACGTATTGATGGTCCATTTGTGGCGGTTAACTGCGCCGCCATTCCAGAGTCGATGCTAGAAGCGGTTCTATTTGGTCATGTAAAAGGTGCCTTCACAGGAGCGACTAACTCTCAAAGCGGTAAGTTTGAAGAAGCGAATGGCGGGACGATTTTGCTAGATGAAATCGGAGAAATGTCCCCTGCAGTTCAAGCCAAGTTATTACGCGTTCTTCAAGAGCGTGAAGTGGAACGCGTAGGTAGCCACAAGGCGGTGAAGCTTGATATTCGTGTTATTGCGGCAACCAATAAAGACTTACGGGAAGAAGTTCAAAAAGGCACATTCCGTGAAGACCTTTATTACCGATTGGATGTTTTGCCTCTGCACTGGCCTCCTTTGCGTGAAAGAAAAGAAGACATTTTACCGATCAGCCAATTCTTTATTGAAAAGTATCAAGATAGCAGTCGCTGTCATCTATCCCAAGATGCGATCAGTGCGCTGAGTCAGTATCACTGGCCAGGTAATATTCGCGAGTTGGAAAATGTCATTCAGCGTGCATTGGTCATGCGTCATGGTGACTACATTACTGCCCATGATCTGATGCTGCCTATTGAACTTGTTGCGCCAGTTCCATCCGCTGAGCCAGCTTCAAGCTTTGGTCATGTAGAAGCGAAGAAGCAGGCCGAATATCAATTTATTTTAGAAAAATTACGTCAGTTTGGTGGAAACCGAACGAAAACCGCAAACGCGCTTGGAGTCTCTACTCGAGCGCTACGCTACAAACTCGCAGCCATGCGAGAACATGGTATTGATTTACAGTCGGCACTAGGCTCGGCTGCCTAATAGGAGAAAAAATAGATGGCAAGTCAACCTACTCATGCGGTCTCGGCAGAGCAACTTATGTTGTCAAAAATGCAGGCGATGCAGGCACAAGTGCAGCCGCCAGAGTTTATCGTGAGTGCAAATCCTTTAGATCAACAATCACTAAACGCACCATTATCGTTCTCACAAGCGATGACAAATGTGTTGGATACAGTGAATCAACATCAATCAGTGGCTAGTCAAAAAATGACGGCCGTAGAAACAGGAAAAAGTGATGACCTAGTTGGTGCGATGGTCGCTAGCCAAAAAGCCAGCTTATCATTTAATGCTTTGATGCAAGTGCGCAACAAAGTCGTGACCTCATTTGAAGATATTATGAAGATGCCGGTGTAATTCATGTCAGAACTAACCCCCCAAGTCGCCGGAAATACAGCCATGACCTCCGGCTCAGCACAGACATTTTCTAGTGCGAATAGCATGGACGATGTAACAACGAAGCTGAAGCAAATCTGGTCGAGTAGCCAGAGAAACCTAGTGTTATCTGCCGTACTCGCTGCGATTGTTGCGGCAATCATTGTGGTCGCTCTTTGGAGTTCCTCACAAAGCTTCCGTCCACTGTATAGCCAACAAGAACGTTTTGATATCGGAGAGATTGTCTCGGTATTAGAAAGTGAAGGTGTGAGCTACCGTATGCAAGAGCAAAATGGCCAAGTTCTTGTGCCAGAAGGCGAAGTTGCGAAAGTTCGCATGTTGCTTGCGTCAAAAGGTGTTAAAGCCAAACTGCCGACAGGTTTGGATTCGCTTAAAGAAGACAGCTCTCTCGGTACAAGCCAATTTATGGAAACGGCGCGTTACCGTCATGGTTTAGAAGGTGAGTTAGTACGCACTATCATGTCTCTGAATTCTGTGGCGAATGCGCGTGTTCACTTAGCTATTCCTCGTCAAACCTTATTTGTTCGTCAAAACAGCGAGAACCCTTCAGCGTCAGTGATGCTTGAGCTGAAACCTGGCGAAGACCTCAAGTCTGAGCAAGTTGAAGCAATCATCAACTTAGTGGTTGGTAGCGTGACGGCGATGAAGCCTGAATTTGTATCTGTTATCGACCAATATGGCCGTTTACTCAGTGCAGATGTTGCTTCGGCGGAAGCAGGTAAAGTCAATGCAAAATACCTTGAATATCAAAAGAACGTTGAGAAGCAGATCATTCAACGCGCAGCAGACATGCTTACGCCAATTGTGGGTCCGAGTAACTTCCGTGTGCAAGTCGCTGCTGATATGGACTTTAGCCAAGTTGAAGAAACGCAAGAGATTTTGGATAACGCACCTGTCGTACGTAACGAGCACACCATTCACAACAACTCAGTTGACCAAATCGCGCTAGGCGTACCAGGTTCTCTAAGCAACCAACCGCCGGTAACTGGTGAAGAAGTAGAAACGAACGATAGCCAAAACACCAACGCACGCTCTGAAGTAAACCGTCAGTATGCAGTGGGGAGTAGTGTTCGTCGTACTCAATACCAACAAGGTCAAATTGAGAAAATGAGCGTGTCGGTACTGTTGAACTCGAAAGCCTCTCCGGATGGTGTTGCTTGGAGTGAAGCAGATAAAGAGCAGATTTCAAATATGATCATGGATGCTGTCGGTATTTCTGCGGCACGAGGTGACAGCTTAAGCTTGATGAGTTTCAACTTCACTCCAATTGAAATTGATGCGCCTCCTGCTCTGCCGTGGTGGCAAGACCCTACAGTACAGCAGCCAATACGTTACGTTATCGGTGGTTTGTTAGGCTTAGCGATGATCTTCTTCGTACTACGCCCATTGATCATGCACCTCACTGGCGTTGATAAGCCAGTACCAGAGTTAGACTTTGCAGAGCCGCAAGAAGAACCTGATTACGACAACCTGCAAACGCGTGAAGAGCGTGAGCATGAAGAAGTGCTTGATCGTCGTCTATCAGAAAAAGGTATCTCAGCCTCTTCCGGTTTAGATGTAAACAGCGACATGCTGCCTCCAGCCGGTTCGCCACTAGAGATTCAATTGAAACACCTACAGCTTATTGCCAATGAAGAGCCAGAGCGCGTAGCCGAAATACTGAAACAATGGGTAAACATCAATGAACACAGTTCCATCAAAGCAGACGCTTAGTTATGTAGAACAAACCGCGCTCGTGCTATTAGGCATGGGCGAGGATGCCGCTGCGAAGGTTTTACAGCACTTTAGCCGTGATGAAACCCAGCGGGTGACTCGTGCAATGGCGAAGTTGAATGGCATTAAGAGCGATTCCGCTCGCGGCGTTATTCAAACTTTCTTTGAAGACTTTCGTGAGCACAGTGGCATTCGTGGAGCTTCTAAAGAATATTTGTCCAATACGCTACGTAAAGCATTGGGTAATGATTTGGCAAAAGGGCTGCTGAATACGCTGTATGGTGATGAAATTCGCAACAATATGCAGCGCTTACAGTGGGTGGAAGCAGAAACGCTTGCTCGTTTCATTGTGAATGAGCACCCGCAAATGCAAGCGATTTTTCTTGCGTATTTGCCAGCCGATAGCTCTTCAGCGGTGTTGAAGCACCTGCCACAAGATTACCATGACGAAATCTTGTTCCGAATTGCTCAGCTGCAAGACATCGATCATCAAGTTGCTATTGATTTGCATGAGCTCGTTGAGCGCTGCATTGAAAAAGTATCTGCAAGCCAAAGCACACCGCTATCTGGTGTCAAGCAAGCTGCTGACATCATTAACCGCTTTGAAGGTGATCGCGGGTCGTTGATGGAAATGCTGAAGTTGCATGATGAAGATGTCGTTAATGCCATTGAAGAGAATATGTTCGACTTTATGGTTCTTGGTCGTCAGCGTGAAGAAACCATGGACATGCTGGTGCAGCAGATCCCACTAGAATTGTGGGCGGTTGCACTTAAAGGTTCAGAAATTACGTTACAGCAAGCCATTAAACGTTCTATGCCTCAGCGTATGGTGAAAGCACTGGAAGACGATATGGAAGCGCGCGGGGCTGTTGCGCTAAGTCGTGTTCAAAAAGCGCGTCAAGACATCATGCAAATGGTGCGTGAGTTGGATGAATCTGGTGAAGTTCAGTTGCTTCTTTATGAAGAGCCAACGGTGGAGTAACGTCATGGTAGAGACAAAATCAAGTACGATGCGACTGCCGCCGAGTGGATACCGTTTGCACCGTTTTCCGCCTTTGGCGCAGCCTAAGGCTATAGAAGACGAATTCGGGCTAGATAACCAAGGTTGGCAAGAGCCGCAAGTTGATATTCAACAGCAGCTTGAAGCCGGTTTTCAACAAGGTTTACAACAAGGTCATGAAGAAGGCTTACGTCAAGGTATCGAGCAGGGTAAGCAACAAGGTCTGTTAGATGGGCAAAAAGAAGGCTTCCAAAAAGGCTTTGTGTCTGGTGAGCAGTCAGGAAAACAGAGCTTTCTAGAGGCGGCGAAACCCGTGAACGAGCTCTTTCATGCGCTGTCTCGTTGGCAAGACGAAAAAGAGCAACAGCAACGTCATATGATTTGTGAGCTGGTACAAAAAGTGGCTCAGCAAGTGATTCGTGCTGAGCTCACTTTAATGCCTCAACAGATCCTTGCCTTGGTGGATGAGACATTGTCTGCCATGCCAGGCAAAGCGGAAACCGTAACCGTGCATTTAAATCCGCAGGATTTAGAACGAATTACTCACATTAATGCTGATCTACCACAATCTTGGAAACTGGTGGCTAATACGGAACTTCCGATTGGTGGCTGCCAACTAGTGACCGATGATGCAGAGGCGGATGCAAGTTGCGACTCTCGTTTAGAAGCCTGTATGGACAATGTAAAACAACACCTTTTGGATGAAGTTAGTATTCCGCAGGTAGAATCAGAGCATGAGTAATACCTTAAGCCATGAGCTATTGAGTGAGCGTTTGAGCGAAGCATTGGCTTCGCTCGATTCAATCCCTGTTGCTCGCGTGACAGGGCGTTTGATTAAAGTAAACGGCTTAATGTTACAAGCCGTTGGGTGCCGGTTTAAACTGGAGCAGCGCTGTCTCGTAGAAACCGCAGAAGGCGACATGATCGAAGCGCAAGTGGTGGGCTTTGAGCACACTATTGCTTACTTAATGCCTATTCGGCGCTTAGGTGGCTTATTTGCTGGTGCGAAAGTCATTCCTCTGGACGGTGACAGTACCGTGCAGTTAAGTGCTCAGTGGTTAGGGCGAGTGCTGAATGGTTTAGGTGAGCCGTTGGACGACGGGGCACCGCTAAAAGGGGGAGATCGTGTTTCACTTGAACCAAAACCGATTAACCCATTGAAGCGACGTCCTGTTGATACCCCACTCAACGTTGGGGTGCGCGCAATCAATGGACTCTTGACCGTCGGAAAAGGGCAACGCATTGGCTTAATGGCGGGCAGTGGTGTCGGTAAAAGTGTTTTAATGGGGATGATCACCAAAAACACCGAAGCCGATGTGATTGTGGTCGGTCTTATTGGTGAGCGAGGCCGAGAGGTACGCGAGTTCATCGAACGAAACTTAACCCCAGAGGCGCGCAAGAAGGCGATTATCATCGCAGCTCCTGCTGATGAATCCCCGCTGATGAGGTTAAGAGCGACACTGCTTTGTCATCGCGTTTCCGAGTATTTTCGAGACCAAGGCAAAGATGTTCTGTTGTTGATGGACTCTCTCACTCGATACGCCATGGCACAGCGTGAAATCGCTCTGTCGTTGGGCGAGCCCCCGGCATCTCGCGGTTATCCGCCCTCTGTCTTCAGCGTGTTACCGCAACTCCTCGAGCGTGCGGGCAACAGTGAAAATCAGCACGGCAGCCTAACCGCAATTTATACCGTGTTGGCGGAAGGGGACGACCAGCAAGATCCTGTCGTGGATTCTGCGCGTGCTATCTTAGATGGGCATGTTGTATTATCGCGTCAACTTGCCGAGCAAGGGCACTATCCTGCCATTGATATTAATGCGTCTATTAGCCGTTGTATGAGTACCTGTACACAGGAGGCGCATAGCACGATCGCGAATAATTTCCGCCAGATGTACTCCAACTATCTTCAGGTGAAAGAACTGTTGCCGTTAGGAGGCTATCAACCGGGGCAAGATCCTGAATTAGATCAATCTGTTGCTATGTATCCAAACTTACGTGCGTATTTACAACAAGCCGCCAATGAGTCAGTGGATTACCCAACCAGTTTGACCGAGCTTGCGCAGCTTTTTCAAAGTGCTTAACCAAATGGGAGTGGTATCGTTGAAATGAAATCCAAGTTAAAAGCAGTGGGTAAGCTGCAACAAATGGAAGAAAAGCAACGTGATCGTGTGGGTCAACAACTTGATGCCATGCGTCAACGTCACTCCCATCTTTCAATGCAGTTGGAACAATTGTCAGCATTGAAAGGCCATGCGGGACAATCAACCAGAACTGTTCCAACACTGACAAGCGCAGCACTGATGAACTTTAATCGTGTCGATCAAATGCTGCAAAAAATGCTTCGCCACCATGAGCATGAACAAGCCGTCATGCAAGCGGAATGTGCGTCTGTACAAAAAACGCTGGAGCACAAACACGCTCGTGTTCAAGGGTTAGAAAAAGTGCTCGAACGATGGCGTACTAAGCAAAATTATGAAAAAGCGAAAAAAGAGCAAAAAATAATAGAAGACATCATCAACTCTCGTGTTAAGCGCAAGATATTATGATGTCTTATCGAAGCTCTTTGGAGCGCGAATAATTTCTGCGGCGTCTTAGCCAACCAAACCAGCCTCCAAGTATGATCATCCCTGCGCCAAGTGCGCCACCACTACTGCCATTATCCTCAAAGCCAGATGTGTTGGTATCTTCTGGTTCAAAGCCGGAATCACCTTCACTATGATAATCTTCTGTGCTTGCTAAGAGAGCATTGTAACGAGTCTTCACTCCCGAGCTGGTTTGGGCTTCAATCCATGTTGTGTAATTTAGAACCTCAGTAAACACACTCGGAATCGCAGCGGATTCACAAACAGAAGAACCATAGCTTACAATACCGATTTGTTGATACATTCCGTTGTTGTCTTGATAGGTGAGAGGGCCACCAGAGTCACCGCTGCAAATACCGGTATAACTGCGCTCAGGAAACCCATTGGCACATAAGCTTTCTTGAGCATTAAACCCGGTCACTAAAGAAGCACATTGCGCATCGGTGAGTGGTTTTACTTCCGCCCATCGCAAATAGTTTGGTCCATTTTCATCGTTGGTCGAGGTTTGCCCTAAACCGAATATCTGATAAACCGATTTGCTGCTGTAATCACCAAAATCTTGCGGCAACGTAATAGATTGAACGTTGTCGGTGATCGGGTGGGTAAGTTCAAGTACGGCGATATCATTAATCCATAAATCACTAGGCTCGTAATTTGGATGGATAGTGATAGAGCGAACATCTTTGAATTCATCAACAAACACATCGTTCATTGTCGGGTTTTTTACTAAGACTCGCAGATCATTGATTGTCCATCCGTCAGAAAAAACACTCGGCTCTACACAATGAGCGGCGGTTAAAATGAAGCGGTCATTAACAACAGTTCCGCCACAGATGTTGGCAAATTGATTAGCGCCAGTTTTGTGTAGAATGAGTCGTGCGAAAAAGGGCAATTGATTTTGAGTGGCTTGCTGGCCGCCTATGATTGCCGTTGATATACCTTGCTCTGAATGAGCGTCTTCACTTTCAGCGACTGCACTCATGGGTACTGCGAGGCAGAGTACGCTTAACCATATTTGATACCGCTTCATAAACCATCCTTGGATGAAAAGTGCTCTTTCTAACTTTATACTAATTTTTCAATGAATGTGCTTAACAAAAGGTTTCTTTAATTGAATGATTGTTGCAACCACGAGCGCAGAAGGTGAAACGATTCCAGCTTTAGCTTGTGTGGTGGGCAAACAAAGTAAAACTGTTGGTTAGGATTAATGACGGGTTTACCCAGCTCGATTAACTGGCCATATTTGATGTCATCTTTCACAAACAAGCGATGAGTCACCAATAAGCCTAAACGACGAGTCGTCGCCTGCACGGCTTGTATCGACATATTAAAAGTGATTGGTTTTTTGCTTTTAGGTCGCAGGATGCCAGTCGCATTCTGCCACACGTTCCAGTCATTTTTTCTTCGTTCGTTAGTGACTTCAATGATGGGATACTGCTTTAACAGTTGAGCGATATTTGAGTCATTCGTCTTAGCTATCAATTCAGGGCTACACACCAAAACCAGTTCATCTTCACTGAGCTTTTCACAGTAATAATCTTGCCATTCCTCGGTGTTTCCATGCACGAGGGCTGCGTCGATACCTTCTTGCTCTAGATTAAACCTGCCAGACAGGTTTGATAAACGAACGTCTAAATGCGGAGCAAAGTCCTGCAAACTAGACATTCGCGGAATCCACCAATGCAGCGCCAAGGAATTCACCATATTAAGCGTAATACGTTGCAAGTTTTGGTCTTGGATTAGCGCTTCTGTGGCATCGACAATTTGTTCTAAAGCTGGCGCAACCTTTCGATAATATTTTTTACCGTCAGCATTAAGTTGAACTTGTCTGCCTACGCGATCAAACAGAGGTTTGTTGACCTGAGTCTCCAGTGATTTTATCGCCTGACTCACCGCCGAATGACTCACACTTAATATCTGCGCTGCTTCTGTCATGCTGCCAGATTCCGCCACGGCGACAAATGCATAGATGGATTTTAGAGGGACTAATTTACGCATATTTTAGAAACCATAACATGATGAGAGATAAGTTAACCTGTAAGTTTTTCTTACATTAATGGTTAATATTACTCGCTATTTACAATAAGTGATATCTCATAAAATACTTCACATATTAAGGAGTATCGAATGAATGCAGTAAATAAATCTATCCTTTTCATGCTGATGTCTACGTTAAGCTTATCTGTTACTGGGTTGTTAGCAAAGCAGTTGACAGGTGAACTTTCCGTCACACTGTTTAGTTTCTTACGCTTTTTGGCTCCTGCACTTATTTTGCTTGTCTTACTTCGTTTCAAAAATCTTACCTTTCCTAAAGCTGGGACGTTAAAACCGATTTTGCTTCGCGCCTTCTGTATCGGCTTATCACAGTTGTGTTTCATCGCGTCATTACAAACGTTAACGCTGGTAGAAGGGGTGGTATTGTTTGCCACTGGCCCATTATTTATTCCTTTGGTTGAAAAGCTGTTTATGGGAGGCCACATTCGCGTTTCAACATTGGCGGCTTTAGCAATGGCGTTTACTGGAGTGGTTATGTTGGCGGGAGTTGGTGGGGAGTTTACTTGGCGCTCGGATTTATTACTCGGTCTAGCTGGTGGACTCTTCAATTCCGGCTCTCAGCTTACGCTATATAAAGTGAGTAAAACTGATATGTCGCCATTAGAAATCAACTTTTGGGCGTTTGGGTTTGCTGCCGTATTTCTGTTACCGCTAACGTTGTTTAACGACATCGATGTTTTCCTCAAAGCCAATGTGATGGAATCTACTGTTTCTTCTAATATGCTGTGGCTCGGTGTGATGTCCCTGATGATCATTAACACCCAAGTTTTCCGCTCCAAAGCGTATCAACTGGCAAGCAGCGGCTCTCAACTTGCACCACTTATTTTTACTAACCTACTGTTCACCGCGGTTTGGCAGAGTGCGTTTTTCGATGACCAAATGACTCAAAGCCAAATTATCGGGATGAGTTTAATCGTGCTCGCAACCATACTGAACACATGTTGGGTTCGCTTTACGGCGCATCGTGGTGGTAGGTTACAAGCGAGAACTTCTTAGCCTGTCGGAAAATAGAGGATTAAGTTAGACAAATCAGAGGTGTGGTTTGATTTTTTCTGACAATGAACTAGCGTCAAGAAAGGTTCAGGGAGAGAAATAATGCTTACGCTAAATTATTACGTTGAGATTTCAGCTACACCGCAACGGGTGTGGGAAGTGCTAACCGATGCTGAGTTATACAAACGCTGGGCACAGGTTTTCTCACCCCAGTCTCAATTTGATGGGATATGGGAAGAAGGGCAAGACATCACTTTTTTTGATCCCGATATGGGCGGAACGCGAGCTACTATCGATATCGTGCAACCGCAACAGCGTCTTGAATTTCATCACATTGCCATTTTTAATCCGGATAATAGGCAGCAATTGGATGGGGATTTAGCATCTAAGTGGATTGGATCACGAGAGATCTATCAGATCGACACCAATAGTGATCGTTTGTTACTCAATGTCACCATTCATACGCACAGCGACTTTGTTTCTATGTTTAATCACGGATGGGAAAAAGCGTTGCCCCTAATAAAAGCCATCAGTGAGGAGCAAGCTTAAGTCTAATACTCATCTTAGGCTGACGGTACGTCACGTGTAGGTATACAATAGCACGCAAGATAGCGCACCTAAGAGAGTGGATGATGGAATTTAAAGTTGATACCCATACACATACGTACGCCAGTGGTCATGCGTACAGCACCTTGATTGAAAATGCAAAATTGGCGAAAGAGAACGGCTTGGATATGTTCTGTACGACCGATCACGCAGAATCAATGCCGGGCGCGCCGCATTACTGGTTTTTCTCCAACCAAAAAATCCTGCCTCGATTTTTAGACGGTATCGCGATCATTCGGGGTGTGGAATCCAACATTCTTAATACCGAAGGCGACATCGATATTCCGCTGAGTGTCGATCGTAACCTAGATTGGGTTATTGCAAGTTTCCATGAGCCTGTTTTTCGTCCTGCAAACAAAGAAACTCATACGGAAGCGCTCATTAATGTGATTCAAAACGGTCGTATTGATGCGCTTGGCCATCTTGGGAATCCAAATTTCGACTTTGATTTTCAGGCCGTTTTAACGTGCGCGAAAGAGCATAATGTTGCGATTGAAATCAATAACACCACGCTAAAAGGGAATAGCCGAGTGGGTAGCGTAGACCGTTGCCACGAGATTGCACAAATCGGTAAAGATCTCGGTGTCTTCTTCACAACGGGAAGTGATGCACATTTCTGTCATGATGTTGGTAATCTGGATTTGGTTGGAGAGCTAATGGATAGAGTGGGTATCGATAGCAAAAAAGTGATTACTCACACCGCTCAGCAGTTTTTGTCTTTCTTAGCTCTGAGAGGCCGTAAGCCAATTCCAGAGTATGACGACATTCGCAACGCATAAACTTGATTACATTTTAGGTATGCACCTGGCGTAAGATTGCTTTACACTGCGACCCGGAAATACTCAACTAAGCTAGTTTGTCGCCTTTTATGGCGTGGGTTACTTGGGTAAATAAAGCCGACACAGAATTCGGCACTATAAATGGAGAAGTGAAAATGTTACGTCCTTTAGTCCTAGGGTGTGCGATTGCGTTTGGCTCAACATACGCAATGGCAGAAGCGGTTGATTTAAAACAAAACATGAAGCAGATGAAGATGGAATTCAAACAGGCGGCAGAAGCGTCGGATGTTGAAACCATGAAGTCTGCAATTGATAGCTTGCAAGCAATCGTCGAGCAATCTAAGCGCGGCAACTATCCACCAGAGAAATTCGATACCTACTTAGAAGGCTTTAATAAACTAACGGTAACGTTAGACAAGATTGAGGCAGACTTAGACGCTGGTAACCTGCAAGACGCGAAAGCACAATTACGTGAAATTGATAGCCTACGTGAAGAATACCACGACAAGCGTAACCCAAGTATTTGGAGTAAGCTGTTCGGCTAATCGCGATAAAAGCTGACAATAGAATATGAAAATAGCCTGCCGTTTTGGTGGGCTTTTTTGTGTCTGTCAATTGCGTTATTGAAGAAAAGCTGTGAGGTGGCAACCACTTATTGATCCTGTTTTTGAGCTAGCACTCAGAATTAGTTACGCTGAATTAAATTTGTTAAGTCACCGTTATGCGTAGATTAATTCCTTTTTATCGCTCCATGCTATTTGCTAGTGCTCTAAGTTGGGTGCTAGTGACGCTGATGCCTGTTATCAATGCTCATGGTAACAGCATGGGCGTGTGGGCGACGCTATGTACGCTTAATGGTTTTGAATTGGTTCAAATCGAAGAAAGTGACAATGCCGTCAGCCATAAAGGCAAACCTTGTCCTTTTAGCCACTTCTCGACCTTTCATCATGATTCACTTCCAACTACACCAATACTTCCACAACTGAGCTTGGTCATTTCTGAAAGCTACACTTTTTTGGCTCTAAGTGTACGATTTGAAACGCCAGTTCCTCGTGCCCCACCAAAGTTAGCGTTGATAAACTTCTAGCGGCAAGCCATCTGGATCTTTGAAAAAGGTAAACGCTTTGCCTGTAAATTCATCGATGCGAATGGGCTCTACCTCAATTTCTCTCGTCTCTAAATATTCTTTAACATGCTCGACATCATCCACTTGAAAAGCAAGGTGGCGTAACCCCTGAGCTTCAGGAAAGCTCGGTCTCTCTGGTGCGTCCGGAAAGCTAAATAGTTCAACTTGGCTACCGTCAGGTAAAGCGAGGTCAAGCTTGTAGGAGTCTCTGGCTTCACGATAATTTTCAGCAATGACTTTTAGCCCTAACAATTCGGTGTAAAAGCGTTTTGACCTTGGATAATCACTGCAAATGATCGCGACGTGATGAATGGCATTAAACATGGTTAGCCTCTTCAAACATGGTTAGTATCCTCAAGCATGGTTAGTGTCCTCGGAGACTAAATGCTCCTTAACGAAGTCGATAAACACGCGCAGACGAGCAGGCATGTATTTGGTTTGCGCATACTGCATCGCGATAGCACCGTGGTAGTTACTCTTGATCATCCAGTCCGGTAGCACCTCTACCACTTCTCCTTGCTCTAACGCGTCTTTGATCACGAAGTCATGGAAGATCCCAATTCCCAAGCCAGACTTAACCCCGTTCAAGCGCATTTGAGAATGGTTGACGGCGTAACGCCCGCTCACTGCAATGGAGTGGAATGCTTCCTCTTTAAAGAACGACCAGATGTTGTCTTTGTCGTTTTCGGCAAGGTAAATACAATCGTGCTGCTCAAGCTCAGTCGGATGCTCAGGCATACCGTGTTTGGTGAGGTAATCTGGAGAGGCACATAAGACAAGATTGGTCTTGCTGATCTCTTTGAGTACCAAATTCTCATCGGGTTTGTCGGTGAGCTTAAACGCGACATCAATACCTTGGCGGAACAGATCGATCTCACCATCTGCTGCACGCAGCTTAAGCTGTATATTTGGATAACGTTCTAGGAATGGCAACACAAACGGTTGAAGCACCGAATTAAGAAATGCTTCGGGGGCTGCCACTGTGAGTGCGCCTGTTGGCTCGGCATGATCTTCCGCAGATAGCTCAACGGCTTGCTGGGCGGCATTCACCATTGCGATGCTTTGGTCGTAAACCTTTTGTCCTGCTTGAGTGATGATCAACTTACGAGTCGTGCGCTCAAACAGTTTGACCGAGAGGGCTTGTTCCAACCGTGTGATCAACTTACTTAAAGCCGATGGCGTCACGCCGAGTTGTTTGGCTGCAGCGGTAAAACTGCCTTCGTTTACCACCAAGATAAACGAAGCAAGATCAGGAAGTAGGGCAATGAGTTTTGGATTAACCATAATTGTTCAGTTCTGCGCAGCGGAATAACGATATTGTCTGGTACGGTTTCACGAGGTTCAAGTGTCACCGTCTCGCTTTAACGATATTTTGCCAAAAATGCATTGAGTGCAGGCAAGCCAGATTCACCAGTATGGTATTGCTGCCAACAGTGATAAATGGCCGTTTCGTGGTCTGCAATCAATTCGATAGCTTCTCGCTCAGCGATTGAATACTGTTTTGAAGCTTTCACTTCTTCATGCCACTCTCGATATTTGACCTCATAAGGCTCCACCCATTTCAGAAGAGTCGCCACCAACTCTTGCCATGGTAAACCAATCCACTTGGTTGCATCTGCCAAGCCTTTATCCAGCATCTCTTGGTGTCGACTTTCGATATCCATGCCATTTGTCAGCAGTACAGGTTTGAGCTTTTCTGCGGTGAGTTCTTCCACTTCAATCAAGGTTTGCCACAGTGTTTGTTGTTCACTTTGGGCGTAATGGCTCAAGTAGTGGTTGAAAAAAGCGATGCCGTAGATTTCGCCATAGTAGGCAGACAGAACGTTATGAATCATGGTGAGAATCGTGATTTAAACAGGGAATATCGCATTGTAGGAGGGGAAAGCGCGAAGTGTAAATACCTGAATATACTCAAGTGACTTCAAGATACATGGTTCAGAGCGTTATCACTGATTCAAGTTTAAGGAAAACAACGAAGCGGAATAGCGAGCTCTTTCCAAGTTGTTTGACGAAGAAATTGCTTCAGTGACACGCTCCCGAAGGGCGAGTTGCCTTGGTTCGCATGCTTCGTTAACAATTTTCGATTTAGAACCACTAGATCTTCAAATTGTTGCCTCGCCTTCAAACCAAGTCATTCTCGCTGAGCCAAGCATCTCGAGGTTACTTGAGTATAAATAAAAAAGTGCTGCTGACAGAATTCGAACAGAACTTGTGAGAATTTTATGAGAATTCGATGAAGTTGCTGATAGATTTGCTCGTCATTCTTAGAGGCAAGAACGCAAAACGTTCGAAACGTAATGCTTAACCTACTCAAGTCACGAACAAAGAAGTAAAGCCGTACAGATGGGCTTGGGTAGTTCAACCCTCATTAAAGGATGGAATCACAATGAAAAAACGTACCCAACTCGGACTCGTCATGACTTCAGTCGCTATGGCACTAGGCTCTGCATCAGTGAATGCGGCGGAATTGGAAATCACCGTGACAAACGCAACCAAAGGCATCTACTTTACGCCACTTATTGTTGCTGCACATGGCTCCGACCTTCAAATGTTCAGAACGGGTCAAGCAGCAACGCCAGAACTAGAAGCAATGGCAGAAGGTGGTGATATCTCTGGCCTTGCAAGCCTCATCGGTAATGCGGGTGGGGTTGTGGTAGAAAACCCAGCAAGCGGTATTTTAAACCCAGGCGTTGCAACCACTTTCACCATGGACAGTGGTGACCATGGTTATCTTTCTCTTAGCGCGATGTTGCTGCCAACCAATGATGGTTTTGTGGGGCTAGACAGCTGGAAAATCCCAACTGAAGCGGGTACATACCGAGCAACACTAAGAAGTTATGATGCTGGTACAGAAGCGAACGATGAACTTGCGTCTAGCATGCCAAACCCACCTTTCATTACCTTTGGTACTGGCGGCACAGGCGTTGAAGCAACAGTAACTAACGACAAAGTTCACGTGCATCCGGGTAACCTTGGTGATAGCGATCCAACCGGCGGCATCAGTGACCTAGATAGCAGCAGCCATCGTTGGTTAAACCCAGTTGCAACCATCACAATCGTTGTGAAGTAAGGGGGATGTATGAAAGTCAGAATCTTACTCGTAGCAGCTTCAGTCGGTTTGCTCGCCGGTTGTCCAAGCGATGATGATAACGACATAGTGAAATCGTACCGCTACACCGTCAACGTGGCGAACTTGACTGCGAATCAACCAATGTCTCCGCTTGCGGTACTCACTCACAATGGTGACTACCAATTGTTTGAAATTGGACAAGCCGCATCTGTTGAACTTGAGCACCTTGCCGAAGGCGGTAGTAACGCTGAGCTGATTGAGTTGATGAACAGCAATGACAGTATTTACCAAGGTATTTCGGGCAATGGATTGGTGTTGCCGGGTGCATCGGACGAAGTCACTATCACGGTTGACCCAAGTCGTTACGGTTACTTGTCTGTGGCGTCTATGTTCGTGAATACCAACGATGCCTTTGTTGGCGAAACGGGGCTATCGCTCAAATCGCTCGCAGTAGGTGAAAGCTACGAAATGAGCATGAACGTTTGGGATTCTGGCACGGAACTGAACGATGAACTTGCCGCAACCATTCCGGGCCCAGCAGGTGGCGGTGAGGGCTTCAATGCCGCTCGTAATGACAGCAATGATGTCGTTGCCTTCCATGCGGGGGTAGTTAGCCAAGGTGACGGATTAGCAAACTCAGCACTCTCTGCGAACCATCGTTTCTTGAACCCAGGTGCGAAAGTCACCATCACTCGAGTCGAGTAACACAGGCTCCGATGACGTCTCCTTTCCAAAGCGCTTGTAGCCGAGCGCTTTATCCCTCATGGCGTCATCGGAACCTTTTTTGAAAGAATTTCTAATTTGTTCCGGTCATGTGCAAAGTGAGGATACTCGAAGGCAAGGAAAGGACCATGGAACAACAGGCAATCAATTTAGTCGCTAACATCTTGTTGGTGGAAGATGACGATGATTTGGCAGAACTGGTTCAGATGCATCTTAAGTTTCAAGGACACCAAGTGTCGCGAGCAACAAATGTCGCCGATGCTAAAGCGCAATATCAGCAACAACCCTTTGATTTATTGATCCTTGACCGAGGTTTACCAGATGGTGATGGTCTAGATATCTGCCATTATTTGCGTCAGCAACAAGATTGGAGCCCAGTGCTCATGCTGACAGCCAGAGACGGTGAAATGGACAAGGTTGACGGCTTAGAAGCGGGCGTTGATGATTACATCACTAAGCCATTTAGCGTACTAGAATTCCAAGCACGAGTGCGAAACGTGCTACGCCGAGTCAGCCAAACCGCAGAAGCAAAGGTCGCAAATGAGGTCCTCGACGATGCGATGGATTTTGGCCCGCTGAGAATCATTCCGGAGTTGCATCAAGTATCCCTCAATGACAAAGATGTCACTCTTACCGCGACAGAGTTTACTTTGCTGCAGTTTCTCGCGACTCGTCCGGGCAGAGTCTACAGTAAAGATGAATTGCTCGATCACGTTTGGAACACCAGTCATTCTGGTTATCACCACACGGTGTGTAGCACCATAAACCGTTTACGCAGCAAGTTGTCTTTGTCTGATTCTGATCATCACTTCATCCAAACCGTGTGGGGTGTAGGGTATAAGTTTCAACCAAGGCACTAATGCAAAAAAGCAAGTCAAAACATCAAGCCAAGACAGTAGGTTGGCAGTTGTTTTCACCGTCATTTTTTAATCATCACGGGTGTTTCAAAAACATCGCTGTTTAAGGAGGCGATAAGATGAGCTTCAAATCTCGCTTGGTAGTATTTACTAGCTTGTGGTTCTGCCTCGCGGCGGTGGTGATTGCACTGACTTACAATTGGCAAAAAGAAACCATCGAGTTACGCACTAAGCAAAGTTTGCACAAAGAGCTAGCCAGCCACATGCGTGATGATAATCCGCTGATGATCGGGACGGATTACAACCCTAAAGCGCTAAAGTCGATCTTTCATACCCTCATGCTGATCGGCCCTGATTTTGAAATCTATTTCCTCGATAGCCAAGGCAATATCACCACCCATGCTGCGCCAGATGGGGCAAAGCTTATGGACTCGGTGGATCTGAACCCCATTCAGCAATTCTTAAATAACGAACCGCTTCCCATCTTAGGCGAAGATCCTCGTAATCGCGGTGAACACAAAGTGTTTTCTGTTGCGGCGATAGAGGAATTAGGCTCTACGGTCGGTTATCTCTATGTGGTGATTGGCAGTACCCGACATGACGCCATTGCCAATGCGCAAGTCGATACCCCTTACATCGCGCTGGCAGGATTGGTCTTAGTGTCCATTTTAGGCTTTGCTCTCGGGGCTTATGTGCTGGTCAAACGTAGCCTGTTGAACCCGATTGAGCGTGTGACCAAGCAACTTCAACAGCAAGCTGAACATGATTTTCACCTGCAACCTGACTTTACTCACCAAGTGCCGGAGCTCGTGCCGATTGCGCACTCTTATCAGATGATGGCGAAGCACATTCAGCAGCAGTTTTTACAGTTGGAGTATCAGTCTTCTCATCGTCGTCAGAGCTTGTTGCAGCTCAGTCATGATTTAAAAACGCCGTTATCGAGTGTGCTTGGTTATTTGGAAACGTGGCGTTTGCAGCATCCGGAATCCGATCTGCTGATTGATGTCGCGTTCCGAAATTGTGAGAAGCTCTCAACTCAATTACATTCTTTATTAGACGCCACGCGTAAAGAGGAACCAATGCCAAACTACGAGTACCGCCCCATAGATCTTGGCGCATTGATGGCAGAATGTGCCGAGACGATGCAGAGCCAGTTTTCTCGTAAAGAAGTGGTGTTGAAAGTGGATATGGATAGCAAGATCCAAACTGTGGGTGACAAAGGACTCTTAGAGCGGTTGGTATTGAACCTGCTTGAAAATGCGTTGCGCCACAGCCCAATCGGCTCGGAAGTGCATTGCCAAGCGCATTTGAGTGAGGATAAGTCGCGAATCCTGTTCACTTTTGTCAATCGAATTGATAAAGATGCCGTCGGGGGCGCATTAGGAATTGGTACAAAGATAGTGCAGTCAATTTTAATGTTGCACCACAGCTACTTAGAGACGTGTGAGACGGACACTGAGTATCAACAAAAATTCGCACTTCTCGCTACTTGAGGAGAAGCGCGAATTTGGCTTATCGAATGACTACTTAATAACGCCACATACAACGCGCGCACCGCCGCCGCCTAATTTAGCAGGATGGTCGGAATGATTGTCACCACCAGCATGAATCATTAATGCTCGACCTTTTAAATCTGATAATTTTAGGCGAGGCGCGACAACGGGCTGATTGGCATTGCCATCCATGTCCACGTAGAGTGGAGGCAGGTCGCCTAAATGATTGTCATCGGTCCAAGGGTAGCCATGTTTCCCTGTGTTGCTGGGGTCATAGTGACCACCTGCTGCACCGCCAAGGACGGTTTTGCCATTCTTCTCCGCGCTATCGCACGATGGATTGGTGTGAACATGGAAACCGTGCACCCCTGATGACAAACCTGATAACTGAGGCATAAATACCACGCCATAGTCACTTTGTGAAATCTCAATGGTGCCAGCGCTCTTCTTGCTGTTGAGATCGGTCATCGCGACAGTCTGCGCAAGTACGTTAGGAGCGGCTACGAGAGTGGCAGCAACTGAAATGCATAGCAATCCTTTTAACATGGGACTTCCTTCTTTTTGGTTGTACGCTCAAGCACATATTAGTGAAAACTTCTCTTCCTTATGTCTGTTGAGCGGTGGGTTTATGTCAGAGAGTGATGTGTCTCACTCTATGGTCTTAAACTGGTATCTATCTGCGAAACCAGTTCTCCTTTATTAAGACTTAACATATTGAGATTGTTCAGATATAAAAAGAATAGACGTCAATCAAAAAATAGCCTGAATATTTTTAAATTAACGCAAAGTTAAATTTTTAATGACTTTATAACAAAGCTCATAATTGTTTTATAAAGAAGTTGTCGGAATTGTCTTCTATAAAAAATAATCAATTTAATGAATATTTTAATGTGAATATGGTTGTTTATAGGTTTGTGGTCAAACTGTTGCTTATATCATCAAATAAGATAAAAAATTGGAACTAAAGTCACTTAATGGCAGAGGAAAAAATTAAACTCTGGTTTTAATGGGTAATAATGTTTTAGTAACAGATAGTTACGCACTTAAAATTAATAATATGGCTAATTTCCGACAAGGATTGAAAAAGATGAAAGACAAGGAATCTATTCAGACTAATAGCAGCCGCCGTAATTTTCTGAAAGGCGCAACAGGAGCTGTTGTTGCTGGTGTGAGTGCTTCCGCTTTCTCGGGCGCAGTTCAAGCACGAGAACAGAAAATTGATTGGAGCAGCCGCGGGCTAGGTAGAAAACACGATAAGCGCTTTTGGCGTAAAGTGCAACGACAGTTCGTTTTGGATAAACGTACGACTTACATGAACATTGGCACAACGGGTTCTATGCCAAGACAAGTTCTTCAAGATTATGAGCATAACAACAAGTTGGTGGCTAAGTATCCTTGGGATATGAAGGGCAAATTTGGCTCTTGGCCTTATGTCTCTGAGATGGTTCAAGAAGTAGCGCCTGGCTTTGGTGCTAACCCAGAAGAAATCATTCTCAGCCGCAATACTACTGATGGTCTATGTTCGATCATTAACGGCTTACACTTTGAACCAGGCGATGTGATTCTAACGACGCACCATGAGCATATGGCTGCAACATCACCGATGAACGTCGCAAAACATCGTTTTGGCGTCGATGTTGTTGAAATTCAACTACCAGTATTTACCGGTACTGAAGACGTTTCTGAACAAGATTACATCCAAGCTTTCCGCGACGCGCTTGATGCGCATCAAAACGTTCGCCTCATCATGTTCTCTCATATCACCTATAAAACGGGAACGGCGTTACCAGCCAAAGCCATTTGTGCTTTAGCGAGAGAATATGGTGTGCCTACGCTTGTAGATGGAGCGCATACTGTCGGTATGTTTGACCTCGATTTCCATGATATGGATTGTGATTTCTATGCAGGTTCTGGCCACAAATGGCAGTGTGGTCCTGGCGCAACCGGTATTTTGTACGTACGTGATAACGCCAATCGCTTGAATGAGTATTGGAGTGATCGTGATAACCCGTTGTGGTTGATCAACTCTTCACTTTCTCATGCGGATTACTTAGGCAAGCAGTTACAGATGCAGTACATCGGGAACGACAACTATCCTGCGAAACAAGCGTTAGTTGATAGCTGTAAAATGTGGGATGAGATTGGCCGTGACCGCATTGAGGAACGTGTTCTAAGTCTTGGTAGTTTGTGTAAAACCTTACTTCAAGAGTACTTGCCACAAGCCCAAATGTACTCACCAAACGTGGAAGGTTTAACGAGTGGCTTAACCACAGTTAACCCATTCTCTGATGTGACGAATGAAGACATATTGACTGAATTCAGAGATCGTCTGCGTGAAGAATATGGCTACATCATTCGAACAACCAGCTTTAAGCTGCATAAAGATGATGACTTTGATACTTACGCACTCCGTATCTCCACGCACTTGTTCCATGACGAGCAGGATGTTGAAGGGCTCGTGGTGGCGATGACGAATTTGTATTACTCGTCGTTCTAACATCGTTGTTTATCACTCAAGCGCCCATGATTGGGCGCTTTGTGAAAGGTAAGGATATTATTATGTCAGTCAAAACATTCAAAAGAACTTTAGCGGCGATGGCGCTTATGGCGGCCTCTGTTATGTCCTCTTCCGCTTGGTCAGACGACTTACAACAGATCCGTGATCGCGGAGTGTTGCGCCATATTGGTGTGCCGTACGCTAACTTCGTTTCTTATATTGAACAAGGTGAAGTGGAAACCTTGACTGGCTTAGATGTAGAGATAGTAAAAGGCTTTGCCAAGTCGTTGGGCGTTAAGTACCAATATGTTCCAGCTCAGTGGAGCGATATGGTCGGTAAGCTGACGGGCCAAGATGTTCAATACCATAATAAGCAAGCCGTCGTGGGAGAAAGTGTTCCAATCGAGGGGGACTTGATCGCAAATGGCGTTACCATTCTTGACTGGCGTTCTGAAGTTTTAGACTTTTCACAAGATTACTTCCCGTCAGGCGTTTGGTTAGTTTCCAGAACAGATTCCACGCTGAGTCCGATTAAACCCAGTGGGTCGGTTGATGAAGATGTAAAAACCGTCAAGCAGCTTATTCATGGTCGCGAAGTGTTGGCGTTGGAGCACTCTTGCTTGGACCCTAACCTTTATGACTTATATGACACAGGCGCAAAAGTCATACTGCCTGATGGGGCTCGTCTTCTGAATGAGATGGTGCCAGCGATAATGAAAAATGATGCGGAAAGCACATTACTAGACGTCGCCGATACGTTAATTGCATTAGAAAAATGGCCAGGTGAAATAAAAGTCATTGGTCCAGTATCCGAAAATCAGAAAATGGCTGTTGCATTCCGGAAAAACTCGCCGGAATTACGCAAAGCATTTGATCGTTATTTAGATTCAATAAAGAAAGATGGAACCTACGAAAAATTAGTAAAAAAATACTATCCATCTATTTACTACTTTTATAACGATTACTTCATAGAAGATAGTAAGAAAACCCGATGAAAAAGGCCGTTAAAAAAATATCCAGTAAAAAATTTATTGCAATAAGCGCAATATTAGTCTCTATTTATTTAGCTATGCTTATTGTTGTGACAAGTTTGGGGCAAAATAAATTAAAAGAATCCCAACATAGGGAACTCGGTTTAAAAGTAAAAAGCTACGCAAGCACACTCGATAATTTATTTACCATTGCTAGTGAAGATGTTGATAATTTATCTACAGATAAAACAGTACAAACCTTCTTTGCTAATTTAGCCTCTGGCATGTCAATGGAGTACGGATTAGGAGCGAGTTTAATTAACTTGAAGCGTCGTTTCGATGAAAAGATAGATGGTAAGTTAATTAATAACAGCCAAATCTATAAAAAGCTCACACTGGTAGGAAGTGATGGCACAACGATTGTCACGACGGGCTCTGAAGACAACATAGAGCATAAGATGGATATCCAAACCTTAATGACTCAACATGGGCATCCCGAAGAGGTTTGTGCAACTCGATATAACGACGACGTGCGTATTCAAGTCATTAAGCAAGTTAAGTTCTCTGGAAAGCCAGTTGCCTTTCTAATTGCAGATCTCAATAAAAACATTGTTATTGATCAGCTCACTAATCAAGAGCACGAAGACAGTTATAGCCGGCTGGTGCTCAAAATAAAAGACGTTGAGATGGTCGTATGGGATACAATAAATAAAACGTCTTCTCATAATAAAGATGAGAATTATTTAATATCTGAAGCCGTTGATGGAAAGATATATTTTGAAGTGCCTGTTGAAAAACATCACTTCAAACTTATGGCTTGGTTTGAGCCTTTGAGTGAGCGAGATATTTTCACATCACGGATCTTCATTCTCGGTTTGAGTATTCTTGCTGTTATGGTTGTTATTGCGCTGTGTTATGCGTTCATTACAAACAATAATAGAATTGAATTGAAAATTAAACTTGAAGAAGAGAAAAAGCGAAAAGACATTCTTTCTCAACAGAACCAAAAACTAACTAACGAAATTGAACGCCGAAAAGCGTCTGAAAAAGAACTCGCCTTCCAAGCTAAATACGATACGTTGACTAACTTGCCTAATCGCAGCTACGGTTCTGAGAGACTGGCTTTGGAGTTGATTAGAGCGTCACGTAGTGGTTCAAAAGTATTGGTCATGTTTATTGATTTAGACCACTTTAAGCAGATTAACGATTCAATGGGTCACTTTGTTGGCGACGAGATCCTTAAACTTAGTGCTCAACGACTGCATCAAGTCGCGAGAAAAACAGACTTATTGGCGAGAATTGGTGGGGATGAGTTTTTATTAGTGATTCCTGACTTGCCTGATAATGACACCGCGAAGCGCGTTGCTTCAAGCGTGCTTTCGGCGTTTAACGATCCATTTGTATGGAACAACCATGAGTTCTTCTTGAGTAGCAGCGTCGGAATGTCTGTATTTCCGGATGATGGAGATAATGCCGAGCAGCTCCTCGCCTGTGCTGACATGGCGATGTATCGCGTGAAGCAAGATGGACGCGATGCCTTCTGCTTTTATAACCACAATATGAACCAAGACTTGCAACGCTATTTGGATTTGGAAAATCGACTAAGAAATGCCATCTCCAGCCAATTACTAGAGTTGTATTATCAACCTATTATTGATCTGAGCAGTGGTAAAATTGTTGGCGCAGAAGCGTTAATGCGTTGGAATGATGAGAAGTACGGATTCGTAAATCCTGAAGAGTTTATCTCTATTGCTGAGAAAAATGGCTTGATTCATCAAATTGGTGAATTCGCTATCCAGCAAGCGTGCCGCCAAGCGGCGCAATGGCAAAGTCTGACGCCGCTGTTTGTTTCTGTGAATTTCTCCAGTGTTCAATTTAGGTATTGTGATCGCTTACTTGCGTTTATTAAGAACAGCCTTAAGGAATCTGGTCTTCCATCAGATAAGTTCGATATTGAGGTGACAGAGAGCCTTCTCTTTAACCACGACTCAGAGCTATTAGACATGCTCAATAACTTAAGAGCGTTAGGCACTAAGCTTACCATCGATGACTTTGGTACTGGCTATTCTGCGTTGAGTTACTTACAGAAATTTCCGTTCGATCGCCTTAAGATTGATCGCAGCTTTATGCAAAATATGTTCGAAAACGACTCCGATCGTGAGCTCGTCAACGTGATCATTGCAATGGCGAAAGCGCTGAACCTTAAGATTGTTGCTGAAGGCATTGAAGAACAGCGTCATGTCGATTATCTAAAAGACTTAAACTGTGAGTTCGGGCAAGGTTTCCACTATAGCCGCCCGTTACCAGCCAAAGACTTTGAAGCACTACTTAAACAACCAACTGGGCTATAACTCCTTTTATTACAATATTATAGGAAAGCATTAATTGAATTCGTGCCTTGGATTCATTAATGCTTTTCCACCTTAAGGGATAATCCTTCTTCCTTCCTTGAATTACACTACAATTAATTGATGAGTGATAGCCCGTGATGCCCGTCACATAAAGGCTCAACCTAATTCTAAACGAGTAAATACTCGCCAAAATAACCAGGAAGGAATTTTAAATGTCTTCTGCATTCTACCAACAGATTCAGCAGCAAATTGAAGAAGTGAAGGCTGAAGGTCTTTACAAATCAGAGCGCGTAATCACGTCTCAGCAGCAAGCGGCTGTTAAAATCTCTACCGGTGAAGAAGTATTAAACTTCTGTGCAAACAACTACCTTGGTCTTGCTAACCATCCTGCGCTAATTGAAGCGGGTAAAGCGGGTATGGACGAACACGGCTTTGGTATGGCTTCAGTACGTTTCATCTGTGGTACTCAAGACATCCACAAAGAGCTTGAGCAGAAGTTGTCTAAGTTCCTAGGTAAAGAAGATACGATTCTTTACACCTCTTGCTTCGATGCAAACGCAGGTCTGTTTGAAACCATTCTCGGTAAAGAAGACGCAATTATTTCAGACGCACTAAACCACGCGTCAATCATCGACGGTGTTCGTCTATGTAAAGCAATGCGCTTCCGTTACTCAAACAACAACATGGAAGAGCTAGAGCAACAACTGATTGCTGCGAAAGAAGCAGGCGCACGCCACATTCTTATCGTTACTGACGGTGTGTTCTCAATGGATGGCGTAGTGGCGAACCTTCCGGCTATTTGTGACCTAGCTGAAAAATACGGCGCACTGACCATGGTTGATGACTCTCACGCGGTTGGCTTCATGGGTAAAACGGGTGCAGGTACGCACGAATACCACAACGTGGTTGACCGTATCGACATCATTACAGGTACGCTAGGTAAAGCAATGGGTGGCGCTTCAGGCGGTTACACGTCTGGTAAAGCGGAAGTGATTGACTGGCTACGTCAGCGTTCTCGTCCATACCTATTCTCTAACTCTGTTGCACCAGCAATCGTAAGCGCTTCTATCCGCGTTCTAGATCTACTAGAAGAGAGCGGTGACCTACGTGACCGTCTATGGGAAAACGCAGCACACTTCCGCGCACGTATGGAAGCTGCTGGTTTCACAATGGGCGGCGCTGACCATGCGATCATTCCAATCATGCTAGGTGATGCGAAAGTGGCAGCAGAATTTGCTGAGCGAGCACTAGAGAAAGGCATCTACGTAATCGGCTTCTCATTCCCTGTGGTACCAAAAGGCCAAGCGCGTATCCGTACTCAAATGTCAGCAGCGCATTCTCGTGAGCAGCTAGATCGTGCAATTGATGCGTTCATCGAAGTTGGTAAGGACATGGGTCTTATTTAAGACTCTAGGTCCTAGATAATAGGGCCTTTAATTAAGGTTACATTATGAAAATTAAAGCATTATCAAAGCTAAAGCCTGAAGAAGGCATCTGGATGACTGAGGTTGATAAACCTGAAGTTGGCCATAACGATATTCTGATCAAAATTAAGAAAACCGCTATCTGTGGTACAGACGTACACATCTACAACTGGGACGAATGGTCACAAAAGACAATTCCAGTGCCTATGGTTGTCGGTCACGAATACGTGGGTGAAGTGGTTGCGATTGGTCAGGAAGTTCGTGGCTTTGAAATCGGTGACCGCGTATCTGGTGAAGGTCACATCACTTGTGGTCACTGCCGTAACTGTCGTGGCGGTCGTACTCACTTGTGTCGCAACACGATCGGTGTGGGTGTAAACCGTGAAGGCGCATTTGCAGAATACCTAGTGATTCCTGCATTTAACGCGTTTAAGATCCCTGACGAGATTTCTGACGATCTAGCATCGATCTTCGACCCGTTCGGTAACGCGGTACACACTGCGCTTTCTTTCGATCTAGTCGGCGAAGACGTGCTCATCACTGGTGCTGGCCCAATCGGCATCATGGCCGCTGCAGTTGCGAAACACGTCGGCGCTCGTCATGTGGTTATCACAGACGTAAACGAGTACCGTTTAGAGCTAGCTCGTAAAATGGGTGTAACACGCGCAGTAAATGTTGCTGAAGAGAAGCTTGAAGATGTAATGGCTGAACTAGGCATGACAGAAGGCTTTGACGTAGGCCTAGAAATGTCTGGTAACCCAGCGGCATTCAACTCAATGCTAACCACAATGAACCACGGTGGCCGTATTGCATTACTCGGTATTCCACCATCAGATATGGGCATTGATTGGAACCAAGTGATCTTCAAAGGCCTAGTTATCAAAGGCATCTATGG
Organism: Vibrio sp. T9; assembly: GCF_003123985.1. Taxonomy (NCBI): domain Bacteria; kingdom Pseudomonadati; phylum Pseudomonadota; class Gammaproteobacteria; order Vibrionales; family Vibrionaceae; genus Vibrio; species Vibrio sp. T9. The sequence goes on along the minus strand of NZ_NIGY01000005.1, from coordinate 66,457 downwards.
TCGTGAAATGTTCGAAACATGGTACAAGATGGCTTCACTGATTCAATCTGGTTTGGATCTATCACCAATTATCACGCACCACTACAAGATTGATGACTTCCAAGAAGGCTTCGATGTCATGCGTTCAGGCATGTCTGGCAAAGTTATCCTTGATTGGGAATAATCTGCTCAAATAAGAAAGCGCTCCGAAAGGGGCGTTTTTTTTCGTTTTTTAAACGCTTAGATTTTTTATTATTTAGCTCACACCCTGTCTCTTTTCGTTTCTAAAAGCTGTCTAATTCAGAAAAAACTGCCTTCTTCGTGTTTCAACGTATGCAGAACACACTAAAGACCTTTTATTTAATATGGTTAATTGGTGGTTTTATATTCCAACCTAAAAGAATATCTCGGTTTAAAGCACTGCTTTTCTTTTGACAACTACAATGAACTGACTTCTTTTTATCTTTTTAATCTTGATATGCACTTTGTTTTATTTGTTGAGCTATAACTAATAATACAATCATCTGTATAGAGTTCACAGAGATAGAAATGGAGCTTCATATGAAAATTTTTTGTTTGATTATTCCCTTGTTATTTACAGTGTTGAGCTTACAAACGAGGGCAGAGACAATTAGCGGTACGATAGACGTTTCGATCAATTTAGTGGAAGGCTGTGTCATTAATGGCAACAATGCGGTGAACGGTTCCAGTAATATTGGTTTTGGCTCATTAAATTTTGGTGACGTTCCGGCCATTTTTACTGAGCAAGAAGCAGTCTTGACTGGGGAAGGTGGTACGGGGATCGAAATACTTTGCAGCAATGGAGTCACGCCTACTTTCTCTTTAGTCAGTGGTGCCAACGATCCCAGTTCGACGACAGGTAATCACGCAATGACCAACGGATCCGAGTTTGTGGATTACACTCTCTTCACTGATTCAGATCGTTCTACCCAGTTTACCTCGAGTAACCCTATAGCACTCTCTACATTTAATGGTGTTGATTCAGAGACCATTAATTTGTACGCCACGGCATACGGTACCAGCAGCGTCGCAGGAAATTATGTTGATACACTAAACGTAACTCTGAGTTGGTAAGTGAACTCTATATTACTCAAAGCATTTTTATTCACCGCCTGTGCCACTTTTTCCTATCCTATTTTTGCAGCGCAGAGTGAAACTTTCCAAGTGTCAGCGACCATTGATACGGGATGTCTGATCAATGGTGCGCTGACAGAAGAGAGTAACACTCAAATTGGAACAATAGGAGAGTTAAACTTTGGTGAACATTCTGCTATTTATGCTGCGGAAGTAGAAGGCAGCATCACCTACAACGGTGGGCTTACGTTAAGTTGTACCCCTGGCATAGCCATGAATATTAAGATTGACGGTGGTTTGAACGCTTCGCTAGGGGTACGCAAGCTGAAGCACACAGAAAAGTCGAGTACGGTGGATTATTTATTATTTGAAGATGCAGAACACTCTCAAGTATTAGACATTGATACCCCCTATTCTGTTGGAACTAATGAAGACCCTGACAACATTCAGGTGCCAATTTGGGCAAAGGCGATATTAAATGGAAATGAAATCGCTGGTATTTATACAGATACTCTTACCTTAACGCTTGAGTGGTAAGCGCTGTTTCGAAGAAATGATAACCTTCGGAGAAATTAAATGGATTTAATAATAAAAAGACTGGTTTTCGTCACTATTTTCTTATCAACGTTAACTTCACAGGCCTATGCTAATTCTCTCCTTATTTGGCCTATTTACCCTAAAATATCTTCTGAATCGAATGCGACATCAATTTGGATGGTTAATCAAGGCACTGAAGATTTTTATTTGCAGGTTCGTATTTTTCAGTGGGGGCAGAAGGATGGGCAGGATACATATGCGCAGCAACGACAACTGATAGCTACGCCTCCTTTTGTGAAAATTGCACCTGGTGCCAAGCAACTTATTCGTATATTAAATCAAGATGGAGCGCTTTCGAATAAAGAGTACGCATATCGTATTATCATCGATGAACTCCCGCCAGCTAAAGGGCCTCAAGATGAAAATAAAGAAAATGATCTGGCAGTAAAAGTGAGAATGAGATATTCCATACCATTGTTTATGTACGGTAAAGGGATGAAAAGACAATCCCAAGGAACAAATGAAGTTTGGAGCGGACTACAGGCAAAGATTATAAAGAGTAAAGATAAGAACCTTATTCATATAGAAAACACCAGTAATCACTATGTCAGATTAGTCAACCTAGCAGTGACCGCGCCAAACCAATCGCCTTTTATCGTTTCGAAAGGGTTAGCAGGGTATATATTACCTGAGCAATATAAAACGTGGCCTATTTCTTACTCCAATATGAAAAATATAAAAGTAAAGGCGGATATTGAAGGTAAGCGTTACGTTATTCCACTCGAACAAAATGAATAAGATTTTATATCTATCTTGTTTATTTACCAGTATGACGCCTGGCGTGGGTTGGTGCGACAACGTAGTGACCCATTTATCGCAGTTACCTAGTCCTGAAAACTTTTCTTATGAGAACTTTGAAAATATTCATTTGTCGTTAGAACTAGTAATTAATCAACGACCGACTGGTTTAATCGCGGATGTTGAACGTAAAGGCGAGCGTTACTTCGTGTATAGAGACGATTTACTGTCTGCTGGCGTGGTCGCGGATGTATTACCTGGGACGCAAGAGAAGTTAGACATAACATCAATATCGGGTGTAGAGGTCGATTATTTGCAATCGTCACTGCAATTATCAATCACAGTGCCTCCGAATTGGTTGCCGATGCAACGCTTTTCTGCGCAGAACAGGAGGCGTTTTTCCCCCGCTAAATTCGGAACTGGTGGGTTATTTAATTACAGTATGTTTGGTGTTTATGATCACGAAAGTAGTCAAAAAGAAGTATCTATTAACCACGAATTGAGAGCCTTTTCTGAATTCGGCGTACTTTCTACGACGGGAATATTTAAATCTAACCTTCATCGAGACGTTCAAGCGCAACAAAGTAATAAATATACACGCTTCGACACGAGGTACGAATATGTTGATCAAAGTCGTCGATTGCGCTTTGAAGTAGGGGATTACATTGTGAGGCCCCTTGCGTGGAGTCAACCAGTTCGAATGGCTGGTATTCAACTCTCACATGACTTCTCTATGCGTCCAGATGTGGTTACCGCACCTTTACCTGCATTTTATGGCGAAGTAACTGCTCCCACGACGTTAGATTTATTTGTAAACGGATTAAAAACCGATTCAATGTTTGTGGGGCCGGGACCGTTTGTTATCAATGATATTCCAATGGTATCGGGAGCTGGTGAAGCGACAGTGATTGCAACGGATGCCCAGGGAAGGCGGACTGCAATGACCAGTCCATTTTTCCTTTCAGCTAACTTGCTGAAGGCTAACTATACCTCTTACAACGCTAGTTTTGGTGCTTTACGCCGAAACTATGGCAACGCTTCAAATGACTATGGCGATGGTGCTGTTGTCGCAGCTGCGAGGCACGGAATGACAAACTGGCTAACGTTGGAGGCACAAACCGAAGCGAAAGATGACTTAATTGTTGCGGGAGTCGGTTTTGTTACCAACCTATTCAATATGGGAACGATTGATGGGGCGGTAAGGTTTAGCAATTATGAGCAGAGAGCGAGTTCCTATTCAGTTGGTTATAGTTATCAATCTCGAATGTTTAGCTTTTCCGCTCGTACCCAAGTTGAGAGCGAGGGATTTTACACGCTTTCCCAAGCACCAGAGAACTTGAGAAGTGACAACACTAACGAGCGAGAGAATTTGTCTCGGCATGTCTCTCAGATAAATGTTGGCGCCCGGCTGAATGAGTGGGGTTCGTTATCAGGGGGATACTTTGATGTTCAGCAAACCGACTCTCGATCGAGAATACTTAATGTAACTTACAGCCGCTCGCTTCCGTTCGATATCAACATGTCATTATCGTTTAATCGGAGCATAGGTGGGGAGGCAGTTACGTTAGCACAATTCTCATTACCTTTGAGCGCTTTCTCTGGTAGCGCGGGATTAACCATGAAGCGTGAAAGCGATGGTCATCTTAGTGGCCGTGCTAGTGTTAGTCGACTTGCGCCGATTCGAGGTGGTTGGGGAATCAACTTAGCGCATGATATTAATGAAAAGCCTGACAATAGAAAGCAGGCCGATGTTACTTACCGAGCCTCTTGGGCGGAGTTCCGAGCGGGCTTAAACGGGACGAGTGGTAATTACGATTATTTTGCCGAAATGTCGGGTTCGGTTGCGTCACTCGATGGTGAAATATTCCCTGCAAATAATGTGTATGATAGTTTCGCTGTTGTCAGTACTAGCGGTTTTGAAGGTGTGCCCGTCAAATATGAGAATCAAGTCGTTGGATTGACTGATGATGACGGTTACTTACTTGTACCGTGGGCAATGGCATATTACACCGCAAAATATGAAATTGATCCGCTTAGATTACCTGCCAATGCTTTTTTCCCAACAACAGAACAATACGCGTCGATACATTCTGGGTATGGCTATTTGCTCGAGTTCCCAATAGCTTTGCAAGTTGCGTTAAGTATGGAGGTTGTTGATGAAAATGACGCCTACTTGCCGTTAGGAACTTATGGTCAATCAGATACTGGAGTGGTTGGGCAAATTGGTTGGGATGGAGTAACGTATTTTGAGGGGCGTAATGTAGGTGAGTACATTATCTTTTACCCCGAAGGCTTTCCACCATGTAAAGTATTTATAACGGGACTCTATCAAACACGGAGCGAGAAAATACAGACATTAGGTAAACAAGTCTGCACGAAAGAGCAAAAAGCAGAGGTACAATTATGAGTCGGTATTCTCGTTATCTTTGGTTTTTTCTTCTTTTTATATCGTCCGGTAACATGGCTTGTGAGCTCACTGCGCCGACGCCTTTGATTCAATTTGGAAGCGTTTCCTCGTTTACCGTTTCAACTATTCAGCAACAGAGCTCAGCCCAGCCTCATGCTGGGATAACGTGTGACTTTTCTACACTTGTTTCTTTGTTGAGTGGCGATTATGTGTCTGCAACGTTTAACAGCACTAACGATGGGCGGTTGCTTAATGCGGCGGATATCAGCTCGGAACTTAGCTATCAGATTTTTGGAGACCCAAGCCTTTCGCAAGAGTACATTTTTGGCCAAACTTACAATTTTTTTGAAATTGGGCTGCTCGATTTACTAGGTTTATTTGGCACTCAAGCTGAATTTCCGCTTTATGCCCGGACAGGAGCTGGTAGTAATCTCTCAGCAGGGACTTATCGAGACCAAATTACGGTGTCTTGGATTTGGAATTATTGCTCAGGAATTGGAGTTGGAGGCGTATGTCTTGGGCGAGAAACAGGCAATGCACAAAGCTTGATTACGGTAGAGTTGGAAGTCACTCCCGATTGTATGATCACGGCGCCAGATATTAATTTTGGTTCATCACCATTGGTGGCAGGTTTTGACCCTGTCAGTCAGGTTATATCATTAACCTGCACCAAGAACAGTGCTTTTACCATTGGTTTAAACGACGGTGTGAATGCCTCCGGAGGCCAACGACGCATGGCATCTGGCGGTAACTATTTGGAGTATGAAATCTATAAATCCTCATCGACTGAGCGGTGGGGGGGTACTGGTTCTGAACGTCGTGAACAGAGCGATGTGGATACGGGTGACACCATTCCCGATGGCATCACTCCGCAGAACTTCAATTATCGCGCAGAGATAATAACAAGCCAAACCACCCCACCAGCTGGCACTTATACCGACTCGATAATCGTTGATGTTCAATTTTGAGCATCATATCAATTGCATAACTAGAGGCATCTATTCCAAAAAACTTTTGTAATCATAGTTTTCACTCTATTCCCGCTTAATTCTGTGCGATTAGTATGGTTTTGTTTTCACAACATTTAACTTGAAGGAATAAGGAAAACTATGAAGAAGTCACTGGCAGCACTAGGTTTGGCGTTGGTATTTACAGGAACAGCTTACGCAGCAAGCTGGGGTTACGAGGGGAGTCACGGGCCTGAGCATTGGGGCGAGTTTGCGTCTGAATGTTCCAAAGGTCAAAACCAAAGTCCAATTAATATTGTCTCCGCAGCAGAAGCGAAGTTAGACAAATTGCAGTTCGACTACCATGGCAAAGCAATCTCATTGCTCAATAACGGCCACACCCTGCAAACCAGCCTAGAGGGTGACAACACACTGTTGATTGATGGCAATGCATTCACGTTAAAGCAGTTCCACTTCCATACCCCGTCAGAAAACCATGTGGATGGCAAAGAATACCCATTAGAAGCGCACTTTGTGCATGCTGATACAACTGGCCATTTGGCGGTTGTGGCCGTGTTTTTTCAATCCGGAAAAGCGAACCCAGATTTAGCGAAGTTACTAGCAAACATACCAAGTAAAGATCAAGGTGTAGAGATTAAATTGCCATTTGAAGCGGATGCGTTGCTTCCAAAAGACAAAGCGTATTATCGCTTTAATGGCTCACTAACGACACCACCATGCTCTGAAGGGGTACGTTGGTTAGTGATGAAAGAAGCACAAACCATTTCCCTTGAGCAGATTAAAGCGTTTACGAAAGTGATGGGGAAAAACAATCGTCCTATCCAACCATTGAATGCTCGTATGGTGTTAATGCAACACTAACCAATCCAAGCAAATAAAAATGAAAAAGCCCGCTTGAATAAAGCGGGCTTTGTTATTGGGTATTGGTGGAAATTAGAAGCCGTGATCTTCTTGCTCTTCAGCTTTTATCATTTGAACTGGGTCGAGCTTGAGTGTTTGAGTTGGGAAGGCGATATCTGCTTCGTGTTCTTTAATGATGTTAATTACTTGAAGAAGAACATCCTGTTTAACCTCATGGTATCTCACCCAATTCACGGTTTTTGTGAAGGTATAAATGAAGAAATGCAGTGACGATGGACCGAACGTATCGAAGTTGACGATAAGCGTTTGGCGTGCATCAATATCTTTGTGATTCTTAAGCATCTCTTTCACCGCTGTAATGATTTGCGGCATTTTTTCGGCGTCGTCGTAACGAAGTCCAATTTTTTCGTAGATGCGTCGGTTTAGCATGCGAGATGGGTTTTCTACGACTATGTTGCTAAACACAGAGTTTGGCACATAAAGAGGGCGCTTGTCGAAAGTTCGTATGATGGTCATTCTCCAGCCAATTCGCTCTACCGTACCTTCAATTTGGCGATCTGGAGAGCGGATCCAGTCGCCAACTTTAAACGGACGATCGAAGTAGATCATAAGGCCACCAAAGAAGTTTGACAGCAGATCTTTCGCCGCTAAACCAACGATTAAACCACCGACACCACCAAAGGTGAGCAATCCTGACAGTGACAAGCCAAACGCCTGCATCACAGTGAGAATTCCGACGGTAATAAAGAACAAGCGCGCGACTTTAGCTATCGCTTGCACTGTGGTTTCATCTCGGTTTTTTTGTTCTAGGACGTACTCTTCAACATTGGTAATGAGTCGCATAACGGTCCAGACGAAGATACTGATCACCAAAATCAGTTTCAGCGTGCTTAACCAGTTTATTTTATCGTTGAGCTCACTCTCTAATATGATGCCGATAGAGACGGTTGCAGGCCAACACCAAATGAGTGTACTGACTGGCGCTTTTAGCGCGTCAAGCAACATGTCATCCCAGTGGAAAGGGGTTTTCTCTACTAGTACTGCGAGACGAGAGCGGATCAGTCGCCAAGCTATCCAAGCAATAAAGCTGGCGAGTGTAATGAAAAGGACACTCCCACTCCAATCTTGATGAGATGTTTCAATATAGCTTTGCAAATCGGTAAACCACTGTGACATATGTAACTTCTTTCTAGTGAACCATGGAAGGAAAGGTAGCAGATATTACTCCTTCACCCCAGTGATTTCCTTTAAATCATTTACTTATGTTTAAATCGCCTGAGGTAGGCTAGTTCGTGAGGTGAAAAGTGAGTGGTCGAAACTGGGTGATGAGCCGCCGTTCCATTCGTGCGCGGAGCTTCATCATCTCCGATATGCGTTGATATTTGAACGATCAATTATAACTTCTCTGACTTATCGCTAACATTTATCTTAAGTAAGTGTGAGAGTGTATTGGCTCTTGAATTAGCGGAGGCAGATATGGAATTTACAGAGCTGGATCGAAACGCGCTCTACGACATCTGGATGTCACAAAAAGCCAAAATGCACATCACTCAAATGGAAATGGCGAAGCGCCTTGGTTTGAGTCTACACGAGTTTTCTGGCTTGTTACGTGGTAATTCTCCACTGACGCTAGGTTTTGTAAAACAGCTATGCGAGCAGCTACATGTACGTCCTGGTCAGGTGATTCCGTCTTTGACGGAGCGTGATCTATCTGCATCTGGTACCGTTTATTTACAAAATCGTGTGACGGTGGATGGCGATATCAGTAACGTGTTTATCGACGGAAACCAAGTCGTGATCGAGTACGTTCACCAAGTAAGCTAGCTTGCTCGTCAAATTATCGGGTTGAAGAGCAATAAAAAACGAGCCAATTGTGGCTCGTTTTTTCGTTTCTGTTTTTAATCGCCTGAAAAGATTATGGGATTTTCACTAGCGAATCGCGAGAAAGATCCGCGATAGACTTCGCGCCTGTCAGCGTCATAGCTACACGCATTTCTTTATCGTACAGATCCAGTAGGTTTTCAACGCCTGCGCCGCCTTGTGCAGCCAATGCGTACACAAATGAACGACCAAGCAGTGTGCAGTCAGCACCCAGCGCGAGCATACGAACCACATCAAGACCAGTACGAATACCAGAGTCTACGAAGATCTTAAGATCACCTTTTACCGCATCCGCAATGCTTGGTAGTGCTTTAGCACTTGAAAGTACGCCATCTAACTGACGGCCACCATGGTTAGATACCACAATGCCATCTGCGCCGAAACGTACCGCATCTTTCGCGTCTTCTTCATCTAGAATGCCTTTGATAACCATTGGGCCATCCCAAAAATCACGAATCCACTCAAGATCTTTCCAGGAGATAGAAGGGTCGAAGTTTGCGCCTAACCAGCCGATGTAATCTTCTAGCTTTGTTGGTTCGCCACGATAAGTTGAGATGTTACCTAAGTCGTGCGGTTTACCAAGTAGACCCACATCCAGCGCCCAGCTTGGGTGGCGCATCGCCTGGAATACACGACGCATGGCCGCGTTAGGGCCACTCATACCTGAGTGCATGTCACGGTAACGTGCGCCAGGAACTGGCATATCAACGGTAAACACTAGCGTTGTTACGCCTGCTGCTTTTGCACGCTCAAGTACGTTTTTCATAAAGCCACGATCTTTAAGCACGTAAAGCTGGAACCACATTGGACGTTCAATTGCAGGTGCGACTTCTTCAATCGGACAAACCGAAACAGTCGACATAGTAAATGGGATGCCTTTCTTCTCGGCCGCTTTTGCTGCTTGCACTTCGCCTCGGCGCGCGTACATACCAGTTAGACCAACAGGAGCTAGCGCGATTGGCATTGCCAGTTTCTCACCGAAGATCTCGGTTTCTAGGCTCAAATCTGTCATATCGCGTAGGACGCGTTGGCGAAGGGCGACATCACCCAAATCGTCAGTATTACGCTTCAGCGTGCGTTCGTCGTAAGAGCCGCCATCAATATAATGGAATAGAAACGGGGGAAGTTTGGCTTTCGCGGCAGCGCGGTAGTCAGTAGAAGCTGAGATAATCATAATGGTGTCCTAGCGGTTATTCTAAGCAAAGTTGTGGAGCAATTTGCTCTTTCGTTGAGCCTTCATCGCAAAGCAGTGAAGGCATCAAAATGAGTATAGTTACCTATGGTTCACTTACGTTTGAACTGGTGATGTTGGTAACTCATTTACATAATTGATTGAAAAATTTTGTTAAATCACTCAATCAGTTATACAAATTGGAAAGGATGACACAGCTGTCGGGGGGATTGATGTAGCAAGCTAAATCAACATGTCGGGGTAGTAGTGCTGACAGCTGTGTCAAATTAGGCAGGGCTACAAACCCTGCGTTTCGCGTTACTTCATCAAGACATCCGTCATTTGGAGGCCGTAAATCAACACCAATCCAATAATGCCTGTCATTACAATGTAGTAGAACGTAGGGATAATCGTTTTACGCAATGTTGCGCCTTCTCGACCAAGCAAACCTACCGTGGCTGATGCGGCAACAACGTTGTGAATCGCAATCATGTTACCTGCGGCAGCACCAACGGCTTGAAGCGACACAACAATCACACTCGAAATAGACAGTGTTTGTGCCACTTCGAATTGGAACTGGCTGAACATCATGTTTGAAACCGTATTTGAGCCAGCGATGAACGCACCCAGCGCACCAACGGTGGCACTTAGTGCTGGGAACGCAGAACCGACAAGGTCAGAGGCAAAGTTCGCTGTTGTGACCGGCATGCTTGCTAGGTCAGCGCCGTTAATACCAGAGTTGATGAAGATACGAACCATCGGGATGGTAAATACCAAGACAAACCCCGCGCCAATCAGTGTTTTGCTTGACTCGCCAAACGCTTCACGCAATGGCTTTGCGCTACCGCTTTGTAACATTGCGGCAAGCAGTGCGACAAACACGAGGATGCCGCCTGGCAGGTACAACGGCTGAATAGCGGCGCTCACACCAGTCTCACCAAGAATATTGCTGAACGACAAACTTACGCTTTGTACAAAGCCTTTCAGTTCCGGACTTACGCGGCTTGCGACGAGAATTACTGCCAGCATTACATATGGTACCCAAGCTTTTACGATGCTCATTGGTTTGCCTGGATTGTCGTTTAGATCGACTTTTAGCGAGCCCAGCCATTCAGCAGGCCATTTGTCTTCGCTTTCGAAATCCCACTTAGTCTTTGGTACTAAGAAGCCTTTTTTCGCTGCGGTAACAACAATAGAAAGACCAACCAAACCACCGATTAGTGAAGGGAATTCTGCGCCCAAGAACACACCGGTTAACGCGTATGGCACAGTGAAAGAGACGCCTGCGAATAAAGCAAATGGTAGAATATCCAGACCTTCACTCCAGCTTCTGTTCTTGCCGAAGAAACGTGTTAACATCATCGCCATTAATACAGGGATCATCGTACCTACAACAGCGTGAATCACAGCAACGTGCGCGGTGATATCTTGCAGGTACATTTCCCATGTTGCGCCTTGTGCAGCCAAAGACTCACTGATGTTATGGGTGTCTAAACCTTTGTTTACACCCACGATGATTGGCGTACCCACCGCACCGAATGAAACTGGCGTTGACTGGATCATCATACCCATTAGGACAGCGGCAAGCGCGGGGAAGCCGATTGCAACCAGTAGTGGTGCAGCAATTGCTGCCGGGGTACCAAACCCTGATGCGCCTTCAATGAATGAGCCAAAACACCAAGCAATGATGATGGCTTGCACACGGCGGTCAGCTGAAATATCGGTAAATCCATTACGGATAGTGGTGATCGCTCCAGTGTGTTTTAAAGTGTTGAGCAAGAAGATGGCACCAAACACGATCCATAGAACAGAGACAGTAATGCCTAGCCCTTGGAATACAGAAGCCAGTACGCGATTGGCTGACATATCCCAAAACATTAGGGCAATAGCGACGGTTAAACCGAACGCAACAGGCATGGCTTTTTTAGCAGGCCAGTTGAGACCAACCAATAAGATGGCGGCAACAACAATTGGCGAAAATGCCACTAGGGCAAGTAGGGTTTCACTCATTTGTACATCCTTCGTACGCTGACTTCTCGAACGGTGTCAATCCGCTGTAGAGGTGACTTTTTGTTGTAATGGTTTTGTTAATTTGGCGTGAATTTACTCCTTTATTTTTTGTTGATATAGGGAAATAATGAAAATAATTAATTCCAAAAGTGACATAATCGTATGAGAGCAGACGACTTAATCCTATTTTCTCAAGTAATCGAACTGGGCAGTTTTAGTAAGGTTGCAGAAGCAAATAACCTTACAAATTCGGTAGTTAGCAAAAGAATGGCAAGGTTGGAGGAAGAGATAGGGGCGCAGCTATTATATCGAACAACGCGTAAATTGACCTTAACCGAAGCAGGTAAGGTGTTACTCCACAGTGCTAAAAATGTGAAGCAGGCCACTCAGGAGGCTATGGACGCTGTTGCAGGCTTTGGAGAGAATGTGAGCGGTCACATAAAAATGTCCGTGCCTTGTATCTCTGGAGATTTGATACTTGCTGATGCCGTTGCGGAATTTTGTAACCTTCATCCGGGTCTGACCGTGGACATGTCATTGGATAACCGCTTTGTCGATTTGGTGGCTGATGGTTATGATTTGGTCATTCGAACTGGCTACCTAGCCGATTCCAGTTTGATCGCACGACATATTCTCGATTCCCAATGGGTGGTATGCGCGTCCCCTTCATATATCGCTAAAAATGGGAAGCCGATCGAGCCGATTGATCTCACCACGCACAATTGTCTGCAATACGCTTACCAAACCACAGGTGCAACAGACTGGGAGTTTAAAGGCGAAGATGGTAATTACATCGTCAAAGTCTCGGGCTGCTTTTCTACTGATAACGCGACCGCATTACGTAAAGCCGCTCTGGGCGGCCATGGTATAGCTTACGTCCCGCGATGCTTGGTGTATCACGATATTCGCAATGGTCAACTGGTGGATATTTTTCCTGAACTAGTGGGTAAAAAGTTGGGTATCTATGCGGTGTACCCGTTTACTCGTCAACCACCGAATAAAGTGAAACTGCTTATTGAGCACATTCGTGATCGTTACTTAACGATATCTCATTATTTCTAGGTTCTTCATAGATTTAAAACAATGTCGTTGAAATCAATATTGGGTGCTCTAAGGTGGTCACCGCAATAAAACGATATGAAAATAAACAACTTAATAAAAACAACGGAGTAACACGGACGTTATGCATTACCCAAAAACACGTAAAGATTCTGTCGTGGACACTTACTTTGGTCACGACATTGCCGACCCTTATCGCTGGTTAGAAAATGATCGCAGCGAAGAAACCGCACAATGGGTTTCGGGTCAAAACTCGGTAACATTCGATTTTCTTGGTCAGATCCCGTATCGCCAACAGATTCGTGACTTGGTCGCAAACAGTCAAAATTACGAGAAATACTCTCAGCCATTTTTGCGCGGTGATTATACTTACTTTTACAAAAACGACGGTTTGCAAAACCAAAGCGTGCTGTATCGTCGTAAAGGGGAGGGAGAAGCCGAAGTCTTCCTTGACCCAAATACGTTCTCTGAAGAGGGCACGACCTCTCTTGGCGAAGTCAGCTTCTCGAAAGATTATCGTTTGGTCGCGTATTCCATCTCGGAAGGGGGCAGTGACTGGCGCAAGATCTTTGTTATTGATGCGGAAACCAAAGAACAGTTAGAGCCTGAGATTGTGGATGCGAAGTTTACGTCGATTTCTTGGCGGGGCAGCAAAGGCTTCTATTACTCAAGCTATGATAAGCCGCAAGGCAGTGAGTTATCTGCGCGAACTGAACATCACAAGCTTTATTATCATGAACTTGGTACACCTCAGTCTGAAGATAAAGTGATTTTCGGTGAGTTGGATACGCAGGTTCACCGTTATGTGTCTGGTACCACGACGACGGACGATCGCTTCCTCATTATTTCTGGCGCAGAATCCACATCGGGTAATCGTCTGTTTTATATCGATTTACAGTCTGAGTCCCAAGCGATTGTGACGCTTCGTGATACAACGCAAGGCGACACCTACTTGATTGATAGTCAAGACGAAACCTTGCTGCTTTACACCAACCTAGATGCGCCGAATGGCAAAGTTGTCAGCTACAACACCCGAACAGCGCAATGGATGGATGTGATTGCTGAACAAGAACAGCCGTTAGAAATCAGCAAAGGTGGCGGTTATCTGTTTGCGACTTATATGGTGGATGTACTTTCTAAAGTGCAGCAGTTTAACTACCAAGGTGAATGGATTCGAGATGTTGAACTGCCGGGAGAGGGTACGGCTTATGGTCTAGCGGGTAAAAAAGAAGAAACCACGCTGTATTACACCTTTACTAACTACGTGACGCCACCGACGATCTTCTCATTTGATGTTGAGTCTGGTGAATCGACGCTGTTTCAAGAATCAAAAGCGCCATTCGATCGCAGTGAGTATGAATCAAAACAGGTGTTCTACACCTCAAAAGATGGCACGCAAGTACCGATGATCATCTCATACAAGAAGGGCATCGCACTTGATGGTAGTGCGCCAACCATGCTGTATGGTTATGGCGGTTTTAATATCAGCCTCACTCCGATGTTTTCTGGCAATGTGGCCAACTGGCTAGAATTGGGTGGTATTTACGCTGTAGCCAACATGCGAGGCGGCGGTGAATACGGTAAAGCTTGGCACAACGCAGGCACTCAGCAGCAAAAGCAAAACGTATTTGATGACTTTATTGCGGCGGCGGAATACCTGATTGAAAACGACTACACTAGCTCCGAGCGTCTAGCGATTCGTGGTGGTTCAAATGGCGGCTTGTTGGTTGGTGCGTGTATGACGCAACGTCCTGAGTTATTTAAGGTGGCGCTGCCAGCCGTAGGTGTGCTTGATATGCTCCGTTACCACACGTTTACGTCTGGAGAAGGCTGGAAGTATGACTATGGCACCTCTGAGCAAAGCGAAGCGATGTTCCAATACTTGCTTGGCTACTCTCCTGTTCACAATGTAAAAGAAGGCGTGCAGTATCCTGCGACATTGGTGACAACCGCCGATCACGACGATCGTGTGGTTCCAGCACATTCGTACAAGTTTATTGCGGAGCTGCAAGACAAGCAGCAAGGTGCTAATCCAGTATTGATACGCATTGATGTCAATGCTGGTCATGGTGCAGGAATGCCGCTGAGTAAGCAAATTGACCTCACCACAGACGTGTATGCATTTACGTTACATAATATGGGTATTGAGTCGATTTAATGCCCTAGTTGCTCGAAGCTTCTGAGAATAAAAAATGCCGCGACAGTGTCGCGGCATTTTTCATGGTTGGGGGAACTCAATTTATACTGTTTGCCAGTATTTGAGCCAGGTTGACTAAGTCTGACTCTTGAACCAACCAGTCTCGGCGGCCAAACCGAAAGGCAGCTACGCCATTCTTAAGACAAGATGAATTTATCACCTTTTCTTAATCCTAGTTTATGAATATGAAACTGTGATGAACCTAAGCCGCATTGTGCTGATTTTCACTGTTTTCAAGATCAAATGAGGCATCTATCAGTTTTTTCGTGTAGTCATTTTTAGGGTTTTGGAAAATATTTTCGGCTGTACCTTGTTCCATGACCTCGCCTTTTTGCATGACAAGAACACGATCAGAAAGGGCTTTGACGACTGATAGATCGTGGCTAATAAACAAGTAGCCAATGTTATGCTTTATCTGCAAATCTTTCAGGAGATCAATCACAGTCAGTTGAACCGAGCGGTCCAATGCAGAGGTCGGCTCATCAAGCAAAATAAACGAAGGTTCAAGGATCAGTGCTCGCGCGATAGCAATACGTTGACGCTGGCCTCCTGAAAACTCGTGCGGATAACGGTTGATAGACGCGGGATCTAAGCGAACCTCTCGAAGCACGTCGCGTGCTTTCTGCATACGTTCTTTTTTACTCAACATTGGCTGGTGGACAGTTAATCCTTCAGTGATGATCTCGCCGACAGTCATACGAGGAGAAAGCGAACCATAAGGGTCTTGGAACACCATCTGAACGTCTTTTTTCAGCTCAAAACGTTCTTTGTTTGTTAGCAAAGCCATGTCTTGGCCTTTGTATTCGATTTTACCTGTGGATGGCAGGAGGCCTATCAATGCGCGGCCGAGGGTAGACTTGCCTGAACCGGATTCCCCAACAATCCCGAGTGTTTCCCCTTGTTTGAGCTCAAGAGAAATGCCTTTTACCGCTTCGAAGTACTCATTTTTACTGGCAATAAAATGCGACTTTATCAAGAATTTGACTCGTATATCGTCAGCTTTTAATAGTTGTGTAGCATTCTCGCTAATAGGGTCCTTACTGCCTTTTGGAATAGAGTTGATCAGCATACGTGTGTATTCGTGCTTTGGGTCCTCGAAGAGCATTTGCGTTTCGCCTTCTTCGACGACTTCTCCTTTACACATCACAATGACACGGTCGGCAAAGTGTTTTACGACGCCTAAGTCATGAGTAATAAATAGGATTGCCATGCCCATCTGAGCCTGAATTTCTTTAATCAGGTGCAACACTTCTGCTTGAACCGTGACATCCAACGCCGTTGTTGGTTCGTCGGCGATCAAAATATCGGGCTCGTTAATCAGTGCCATTGCAATCATGATGCGTTGCAACTGACCGCCAGAAAACTCGTGCGGATATTTGCTGTACGCTTTCTCTGGCTCTGGCATGTGAACCAGTTCAAACAGCTCTAACACTCTCGCTTTGGCTTTCCGTCTATCCACTGGACGGTGGCACATGATGGCCTCAGCAACTTGGATCCCCACCCGCATGTATGGGTTCAGTGAGGTCATTGGCTCCTGAAAAATCATACCGATACGATCACCGCGAACGCTTTGCATTTCACGCTCCGTTTTATCCAAGATGGAGCTACCCTCAAACATGATGGATGAGTCCGTATGCAAAATAGCGTTGTCTGGCAATAGTTTCATCAGTGCATTGGTTGATACTGACTTGCCAGACCCAGACTCGCCAACGATGGAAAGCGTTTCGCCTGCTTTTAAATCGAAGCTAACATTCTTTACTGCATCGACGATCCCATCGTTTGTCGTAAAGCTGACCGATAGGTTATTCACCGAAAGAATGGTTTTAGAAGACATCACAGATCCTTGTGGTTGATAAAGCAAATGAAACACAAGCAATGGGCTGCGCTAAGTCTGGCAGACCTCATTGCTTGGATTCTAGATTAATTGTACAGGTGAGAAGGCGAAGACTTTGCCGAACTCATCGCTTGCAAATGCAAAAACTGCTCATGTGCGCGCGTCACATGGTCTAGCTCAATCATCCATTGAGCATTACGTTGAGCGGAGCAAAATGCCGCCATATGAGCTAACAAGTCTTCACTTTGTTGACCAAGTAAATGACCCACACGCTCAATAAGTTCATGATTCTCTAGTTGCAAGAATTGGAATAGTGCGTACGTTTGATTGAGTGTTGAAAAAGCATCGTGCTGCAATCCGAGTTTGTTGAGAATCTCCGATTGTGCGACGCACGCATCTCTCAGCCCGGTGATGAGACAGACAAACTGACAAGGTTTGGTTTGAGCATTTTCGAGCGCCGAATGAATGTGGTTCGGTAGATTGCTGAGTACATCGTCGTATAAACGATGTGCCTCGGGCCAGTGGCCTTGTTCCATCAATTGCTCTGCTTTCAAGTAGCGCATCCAGCATTGCTCAATATTCATGTCCATCTCCACAAGAGTTGATTTGTTTTGATATTAAATGAAATTGATTATCAATTGCAAGTGCGTATTAATATCATTTTTGTGCTCATAAAATGTCCAATCAAACTAGGGTGGAAGGTAAATCACTTAAAATTAAGCAAATAATCTCTACACTCAAATGACGAAAATAAGAAAAAAGGAAGTGGATATGGCAATACTAAGATTGGAAGCTAAGCAGCTATATTCTGTAGCAGATCTAGAGAATATGCCATGTAAGTCGACCAAGGAGTTACCTCCAATTGATGAGATTGTGGGCCAAGAGCGCGCGCAAAAAGCGGTCGAGTTTGCGATGTCCATCAAAGAGAAAGGGTATAACATCTACGCCATTGGTCAGAATGGGCTAGGTAAACGCACCATGATCCTGCGCTATCTGAATCGTCACCAGCACGATGCAGCAGCCTTGTTTGATTGGTGTTACGTTGCGAACTTTGAAGATACCCGCACACCCAAGGTGTTGAAGCTGCCTTGTGGTATCGGGAATAAGTTACGTGTTGATATTGAAGCCTTAATGGGCAAATTACTGAATGCTTTACCCCTAGCGTTCGACAATGAAATGTACTTTAGCCGAGCTGAGCGATTAAAAAACCAATTGGCGGCGAAGCAACAAAACGAGCTGGACCGCATTAGCCGAGAGGCAAAAGAGAAAGGCATTAGCTTGACGCTTACCACACAAGGCGATTATCAGTTTGTCGCCATGAATGGTGACGAGCTTCATACGGAAGAGTCTTTTGATGAACTAAGTAAGAAAGAGCAAGAGCAGTTCAGCGATGCTATTGATGAACTCGAAGTGCGGTTACGTTCGATGGTCCGTGAACTCACAGAGTGGGAAGAAACTTACAGCGACAAAATCAAAAAGCTTAATGATGAAGTGACGCTCGATGTGATTACTCACTTCATTAAAAAGCTCAAAGTGGATTACGCGGAATATTCTGAAATCAAAACGTACTTAACTGAGCTGCAAAAAGATATTGTTGAAAACGCAGATATCTTCCTTGATCAAAGTGGTGAGCAAGGCGAAATTGCGACGGCGTCGTTGGATAAAAAATTGCCACGTCGTTATAAAGTGAACGTCTTGGTAAGTCGCAACAGCAGTGACTTTCCTATCGTTGTTGAAGAAAACCCCAATTACCATTCGCTCTTCGGTTCGATTGAGACAGCCACTTTCAAGGGAACCGTGTTTACCGACTTTTCGCTGATTCGTGCGGGGAGTTTGCATAAGGCGAATGGCGGCGTTCTGTTAATGGATGCACAGAAAGTGCTTGAACAGCCTTACGTTTGGGATGGTTTGAAGCGCGCACTGCGTGCTCGTCAATTGAGCTTTACCTCCCTAGAAAAAGAAGTGACATTGACAGGGGCGGTATCACTCGATCCCGAGCCTATCCCGCTCGATATTAAAATCATTCTGTTTGGTGACTACCGAACTTATCAATTACTGCAGCATTACGATCCAGAGTTCAGTGAGTTGTTCCGAGTGACAGCAGATTTTGAAGATGAGATGAAGCGGACGCCAGAATCGGAACTGCACTATGCGCGCTTTATTTCTAGCGTCGTGAACGACAACAATATGCTGCACTGTGATAGAAAGTCCATGGGACGGATTATCGAATACAGTTCACGCTTGTCTGGTGATCAAACCAAGCTATCACTCCACTCTGCCAATATTGCGAATTTATTACGTGAGTCAAACTACGTTGCTCGTCAAGCCAACTCCAACATGATCCGTATCGGTCATGTGGAAGAGGCGCTCAAGAACCAAGAAATGCGAGTGAGCCGATTACGCGACAACGTGATGGAAACGTTTGTTAACGGTACAACCTTGATTCGCACTGAAGGGAAGGCTATCGGTCAAGTGAATGCCCTCTCGGTATTAAGTACCAGCGACTACATGTTTGGTGCGCCGAATCGCATCACCGCGACGACGTGTTACGGTGATGGGGATGTTATCGATATCGAACGCAGTGTGGATTTGGGCGGCAGTATTCACTCTAAAGGCGTGATGATTCTATCGGCCTACTTGTCTTCCGTGTTTGGTAAAACGGCGCGAGTACCATTAACCACAACGATTACGTTTGAGCAATCTTATGGTGGTGTCGACGGTGATAGTGCCAGCATGGCAGAGTTATGTGCTGTGGTGTCTGCTTTTTCAAAGCAACCAAACCGACAAGACATTGCGATTACAGGCTCAATGAATCAGTTTGGTGAAGCTCAGCCGATTGGTGGTGTGAACGAAAAAATTGAAGGCTTTTACGATGTGTGTGTGATTAAAGGTCGTCATGAAGGGCAGGGGGTCATTATCCCGCAATCTAATGTTCATAACTTGATGCTCCGTTCCGACATCGTGAAAGCAGTAGAAAAAGGTGAGTTTAATATTTGGGCGATTGATCATGTCACTGAAGCCATCGAGCTGTTCACGGGGAAAGTCGCCGGTGAGCCAACCGATGAAGGTTCTTATCCAATAGATACGATTTTTGGCCTTGCTCAAGCTAAGCTCAATTCGTTGAGAAAATAGCCTAAAACCGCCCTAAATGTGAATGTATCTCATCATAAGTGATCACAATTTATCATAACGACAATATCCCGACACTACTGTCGGGGTATTGTCAATAACAGATTGAAAATGGGGACTTTTTGTACTAGACAAAAGTGTGATCGACCTCTAATATTCGCCACTTGTTTATTCGTCTGGGAACTTTCCCGTCGCAAGGAAGCATAGATATTCAAATAACCGAAATGCAGCTTCAGTATTGAGAGTTGCTTGAGTTCGTTTGGATATAGGCATCACGCATACAACTGAGGTCCAGTCATGCAGTTATCACTGAAAAATTTGTCAGTACGAACGCAAATTTTGGTTCCGGTATTATTTACCGCGATTGTTTTGTTTATTGCTTTGTGGATTACTAAAAACAATCTTCAAGCTGAGCAAGATGTTATTGCTTCCAACCAAGAGTCTTTGGTTTTCCATAAAGACACTTTGGCGCGTATTGACGATGAAATTTATCCACTTCGTATTACAGCGGTTTACGCTATCTACGACGCTTCCCGTCGTGAAAATTTTCTTAATGAATTGAAAGAAGGCTTAAAGCAGGTTGAAGCTGATTTAAGTGCGATTGAAGCTCGTAATCTGTTTCGTGAAGATGCGATTAAAGTTCGCCAAGCGATCGAAGCCTATGTTCGATATTCAGAGCGCTCAGTGGCTTTCTTTAACCAGTACGATCAAGGCTTGAAATCGGACAGTGAGTACCGTGCATTCATTAAAGAGTACCGTAATGTTGGCCGAGAAATGGTTCAACAAATCAATACTCTGTCGAAGCATGTGAATGATCAAGCAGAGCAGTCAACCATAAGAAGCCATCAACAGAATGAGCGTGTACAAAACAACGCTATGCTGACAGTTCTTGCGGTATTTGCGTTCTCATTGGTGGGGGCGTGGATCTTATCAGGCATGATTGTTACGCCTATTCAAAAACTTCAAGAAGTGATGCGTCAGTTAGCAATGGGCAACTTGTCAGTTCGCGCAGATGTAGACGGTGATAACGAAATTGCGAAGCTGAGCAAAGATGTTAACCAAACAGCAGAACAGCTTTACAACACGGTCGACCAGCTAACTCGCATCAGTGAAGAGGTGGCATCGGCATCGACTGAGCTTGCCGCAGTAATGACGCAAGCAGAAGCGAATGCTCAGCTAGAGCTCGCTGAGATCGAACAAGTGGCATCGGCTGTTAATGAACTTGCCAGCACCGCAAACAACGTGAGCGATAACGCAACGTCTGCGGATTCGACAGCTCGCGAAGCTGATGGTCTTGCGCAATCAGGTCTGGCTATCTTCCAAGAGAGCGCAGAAGCAAGCGCACAGATGTCTCAAGCATTGAACGATGCAGCGCAAGTGGTACTGCGTTTAAAAGAGCAGTCGGTTCAGATCAACGACGTTATTGAAGTGATTCGCGGTGTCTCTGAGCAGACCAACTTACTCGCATTGAACGCTGCGATTGAAGCAGCGCGTGCTGGTGAGTCTGGTCGTGGTTTTGCGGTTGTTGCGGATGAAGTACGTATGCTCGCGGCACGCACGCAAGACTCGACTCAAGAGATCCAAACGATTATTGAAGAACTTCAAGCGCAGTCTGGGCTTGCGAATGACAGCATGCAAGTCAGCCTTGATATGCTCAGTCGTAACAACGAACTGACGCAACAAGCGAATGAGGCATTGGTTGGTATTACCGAGTCGGTAGCCAACATTAACGATTCAAACACGCAAGTGGCAACCGCAGCCGAAGAGCAGTCTCAAGTCACTCAAGACATCAACCGCAACGTGGTTAACATGTCTGAACTGGTTAACCAGAATGTGGCGGGTATCAGTCAAAGCGCAAGCGCGAGCACTGAGCTTTCATTACTTGCAGAGAAGCAGAAAGAGCAATTGAGCTTCTTTAAGCTTTAATTCGCTATTCGCCTAGCAAAATGTATAAATCCCTGAGCTATTGCTTGGGGATTTTTTTGTTTGTGAGAAACTGATTTAAAATCAGGAAGTCTATCTAAAACAGTCATTTAGTGAAAATATTTTGCGATCAAAATCACATATAGTGAGATTATTTTTACATTTTTTGCGTCAAAATTTTTTTGACGCGAACGATTTTTTTACCTCAACCGATAACTTGATGGT
Organism: Vibrio sp. T9; assembly: GCF_003123985.1. Taxonomy (NCBI): domain Bacteria; kingdom Pseudomonadati; phylum Pseudomonadota; class Gammaproteobacteria; order Vibrionales; family Vibrionaceae; genus Vibrio; species Vibrio sp. T9. The sequence continues at coordinate 44,383 of NZ_NIGY01000005.1, read as the reverse complement.
TGAGAGGTATTCATATCGTCATTTTACTTGGTGTTTTCTTCTATAAGTGCTGTTTATTCAACGCGTTGCGTGAAAAATAACAGCTGCTACTATGCCGCCAGTTTTCTCGTTGGTACAGAAAAGTCCTGTTTTTCTGGTGAGAAAACACATATAAAACAATGATATGGAAAATAACAATGAAATTAAAAACTTTAGCTGTAGCAGTGGCGCTAATGGCATCAGGATCTCAAGTTGTCGCTTCAGAACTATACAACCAAGATGGCACTTCTCTTGAGATGGGCGGCCGCGCTGAAGCGCGTCTTTCTATGATGGATGGTAAGGCAAAAGACCGTACTCGCATCCGTCTTAACTTCCTAGGCAAACAGGAAATCAATGAAAACCTATACGGTGTTGGTTTTTGGGAAGGTGAGTTCGAAACAAAAGAAGAAGGTGCCGTAGATAACAACAGTGATCTTGAAACTCGTTACGCTTACGCAGGCCTAGGCGGTAAATACGGTGAAGTAACTTACGGTAAAAACGACGGTGCATTATTCGTTCTTACTGACTTTACCGATATTATGGCTTACCACGGTAACACTGCAGCACTTAAACTGCCTGTATCTGACCGTACAGACAACATGCTTTCTTACAAAGGCCAATTCGAGCAACTAGCTGTACGTGCTAGCTACCGCTTTGCTGATCGCACAACAGATGCAAAAGGTTTTACAGATAACGAGGAAGATGGCTTCTCTCTATCTGGTATCTACGCATTTGCTAATACTGGTATTGAACTAGGTGCTGGTTATGCAGACCAAAACGATAGTGATGAGTTCATGCTTGCTGCTGCATACTCTGTAGGTGATTTCTACTTCGCTGGTAACTACACAGGCGCAGACGTGGATGTTGCAGGTGAGTCTGCGGATTACAAAGGCTACGAACTAGCTGCATCATACACTATGGGTCAAACTGTATTTACTTCTACGTTCAACAAAGGTGAGCTAGAAGATGCTGATACTGTAGAAAACCTAGCTGTTGATGTTACTTACTACTTCAAGCCTAACTTCCGTGGCTACGCATCATACAACTTCGATCTAATGGATAACGAAGGTGCTGATGAAAAAGATGAGCTAGCGCTAGGTCTACGTTACGACTTCTAAGTCGAAACTGTTATCTAAGATTCTGCCTTATTCTTAGTAAACAAAACCCCTTACTTTACAGTAAGGGGTTTCTTGTTTTCCGGGTATCAAAACTGGCCGATGCTTGGTGCTCGTTATCAAAGCTACCTTTTTAGTGTGAGTTTAGTCCCATCAAATTTTAGGTGACTCAGGAGACTTTTAGCGTTGGTTTTACCAACCTCATCAAACTCCATTCCATAGCGAGCATGGTGTGTCGATTTTTGTAAGTTACAAATACGACCTCGCAATGGCGCGAGCATGTGGCTTTCACCGGGCATGGTTAGGTCCAATGAAACGCGATCACCAACCTGAAGTGGTCGGCTCATTGGTGATGTCACAAAGCGGCACCCACTACGAGATAAATCTCTTATCTCGCATTCAGTTCGATAGGCTTCTAAACAAACGCGCGCTCTCAAATTCACTTCGTAACGTACTTCTTTACGAAGCTGAAAGACCTGCATGGTGTTAGGTAGACTTAGCACTAAAATTGGATACGGGTCGCCGAGTCGGTGCTGCAATTGCGCCCGAAATGGAATGACAGCACCTTCCCCTCGATGAGAGTACGCTTTTACATTGATCCAAAAGCCTTCTTGAAAATAGAATTTCAAGTCCTCATCGGAGATGTTCGGAACCTCTATCAATGCGGTATTATTTGAGTGACAGCCGACAAATGTGCTGGTTGTAATAAACTTGGTACCAACAGGTGTCGTGACGTTTAAACTTACTTCACTGCCATGTTCGACCATTGCCATTGCATCGGTGCTATTTAGTGTACTTGCCTGACGTTCGGGTGCCTTCTTGCTTTGCAGAGGTAGTTTGCCGTCTCTGGCAATAGGGCTCATATTTCTCATTATTATTGTCGTACCTGATTTGAGAAGGTAAGGGCGTGAAGTGACAGAGCACTTCCGCATGGTGTTGATTCTATTCAGTGATATAGTTTGATTCAATCAATCCGTAACAAAAATTAGAGAGCAAGATATGCATAAAGTAACTCATGAAGTTGAAAACAACACATTTTGGGTTGATTTAGAACAAGGTTATAAAGCCAAGGTGGTTTATCAGCTTGAGAATAATGTCATGCACATCACATCAACCGTAGTTCCTGAAGCATTACGAGGTAAAGGGTACGGAAAAGTGATGATGGAAGCGGTATTGCCAGAAATTGAGGCACTCGGTTATCAAATCAAACCAGTCTGTCCATATGTCATTCATTATATGGAGAAAAACCAAGCGTGGTCACATCTGCTTGCATGATGGTGAACGACAACCACCAACGTTACCAAAGCATTGGCCAGGAGCTAAAGCTCGGGAATTATCAATCGGTAGAAGTCATACAATCGCTATGGGGAGGCTATGGTGAGTTAGTCCGAGTTACTTATTCAACTTGTTCGGTGATCATTAAGCATGTAAAACTCCCTAAGCCTTCAGAGCATCCAAGAGGTTGGAATACTGACCGATCTCACCAAAGAAAGCTGCACTCTTATCAGGTGGAAGTGAATTGGTATACGCATTTTTCCAGAGAGGTGAGCACTCGCTGCCGAGTACCACAAGGTCTAAAAACATTCCAATCGGAGAATGAATGGCTCATTGTGATGGAAGACCTCGCCGAGGCGGGCTTTCCAAAAGTCATCACCGATGCAAAGCTAGAGCATCTACGAGCCTGCCTTGCTTGGTTGGCGAACTTTCATGCGCGTTACATCGGTGTTCGCTCGGATAAGCTGTGGCATATCGGCACGTATTGGCACTTGGCAACCAGACCTGATGAGCTTGAGGTGCTGCAAGACACCGAGCTAAAAAATGCCGCTCAATTAATTGATCAAACGCTTTCGCAAGCCAAGTTCAAGACGCTTGTACACGGTGATGCCAAATTGGCTAACTTCTGTTTTGATCGAGAAGAATCAAGCGTTGCTGCGGTCGACTTTCAATACGTTGGACATGGTTGTGCGATGAAAGACGTAGCACTGTTCATGAGCAGCGCCGTCAAGCCAGAACGTTGTGCAGAGATGGAAGTTTGGGTCTTGGATACGTATTTTGCTCAGTTGCAACAAGCGTTAATGGTTTATCAGCCGAATCTTGACCCCAATGAAGTCGAGCGCGAATGGCGTCCTTTGTTTGCGGTTGCGTGGGCTGACTTTCAACGCTTTGTGAAAGGCTGGAGCCCAGATCACTGGAAGATCAATCCTTACACAGAAGCATTGACTAGCAGAGCGCTGGCTCACTTACGAAAGTGAGTAGAAGTTTAAAAAGAAAAGCCTCCAATTAGGAGGCTTTGATTTACTTTTTACTTGGCCTGATACGTGCCATGTAATAGGTATTGATGAACTCGCCATCTCGGAAGGAGCCATCAATCGCTTCGCCCTCAATTTGAAATCCATGCTTTTTGTACAGGCCAATGGCGGCGCCATTATCGGCGTTGACTTCTATCTGAATTCTTCTCACGTTTAGCCAGTTATCTGCCAGTTCAGTGACTGTTTCAATCAACTTGCTACCAATACCGAGCCCATGGAAGCTGTCATGCACTCCGATGCCAAATGATGCTGTGTGCATTGTTCTTGGACGCTGCGAGTGATGAAAGCCAATGTTACCCACTACTTTACCATCGATTTCAGCGACGTAGCTGTAAACGCCAGCGGGCATATTTGACAATCGTTCTACCCACATTGCGAGCGAAGGTTTTGGGAGTTGCAGGGTTTCACGTTGTGCTTTTGGTTGTGAATAGATTTCTACGAGTGCCGCTGCGTCTTCAACGGTTGTTGGACGTACGATAATTTCCATGCTTCTCTCCTTCGCTTTTTAGTATTAATTTTCAATCTAACCACAGTTCCTTATTTTGGATAGTATTTTTTGAGGTTTGAGAGATAAACACCTTTTAAATTAGGTTGTTATAGCGATGTTTTTCTAAATTTTAGTAGTCATTTATCTTTGAATTTAGCGAATAGATTGCAAAGGTGTTGAATTATTGTACTGAAAATGGCGTGCACGGCAGAGTATCGTGGTGAATTTCATGTTGGAGGAAATAAATGGAATTATTCAAACTGTGACGACGGCACTGTACATCAGTTGACTTGAATCAATTGAGGGTGGAGTTACCTCTTATGAGGTATGGGGAAGAGGTACGTTTAGCGCTATTTATGCTTAACTTGATAAAGGAGTTTCGTTGAGGAAATAGCATGAAATCCTCTCAGTCTAAAACATCGCAAAGTCGGCGTCGATTTTTGCGTGATACTGTCCGAACTGCGGCAGGCGTTGGCGCAGCGGCGTGTGTGTTGGGCTTACAATCGCTGCAAAGCCAAGCTCGAGAAACGAAAGGTGTGCCTATTCGCCCACCCGGCGCTTTGCCAGAAGGCGATTTCGAATCAGCCTGTATTCGATGTGGCTTGTGTGTTCAAGCATGCCCTTACGAAACATTGAAACTTGCGACATTACTTTCACCCGTCGCGACTGGCTCACCTTACTTTACTGCACGCGATATTCCCTGCGAAATGTGCGAAGACATTCCTTGTGTTGTCGCTTGTCCGAGTGGGGCGCTGGATCCGAAACTAACCGATATTGATGATGCTCGAATGGGTACAGCGGTTCTTATTGACCATGAAACTTGCCTTAACTGGCAAGGATTACGATGCGACGTTTGTTATCGCGTTTGTCCGCTGATTGATGAAGCCATCACGTTAGAGATGGTTCACAACGACCGAACCGGTTATCACGCCAAACTTATCCCAACAGTGAATTCCGAAGTGTGTACCGGATGCGGTAAGTGCGAACAAGCGTGCGTGTTGGATGTCGCTGCTATTAAAGTCGTCCCGACGGATTTGGCGAAAGGCAAAGTAGGCAGTCACTACAATTTTGGTTGGAAAGAGATCGACAAACCACTCGAAAATATCCTCCCTAGTGAGACGCCTGTGCCGGAAGGTGCGCTTGAATCGCTAAAAGGAGGTAAGTAATGGCAAAGAACTTAGCTCAAAATGCTGGCAAAGAAGCGGTTGAAAAGCTTGGCTGGTGGCGCGCGCATCGGTTTTTGATTTTACGCAGACTATGCCAGCTCACCATCATTGCGCTGTTTATGGCTGGGCCGACATTAGGGGCTCTAACCGGTAACCTCTCATCGAGTATGTTGCTCGATACGGTCCCTTTAAGTGACCCGTTAATTGTGCTTCAAGCTTTGGCGACAGGGCATATACCGGAGTTTAATGCGTTGTTAGGCGTAGTGATTGTCGTGGTGTTCTACGCGATTTTAGCACCGCGCGCATTTTGTGCGTGGGTGTGCCCGTTAAATGTCGTGACAGATTTGGCGGCTTGGCTGCGCAGAAAGCTCAACATTAAAGCGAGCTATCGTTGGTCTCCTACTATTCGTTATTGGCTGATCCCTGTTTTGATGTTGGGTAGTGCTCTGTCTGGCGCGATTCTTTGGACATGGTTAGATCCAGTGGCGGCATTGCATCGCGGATTGGTGTTTGGTATGGGCGCAGGTTGGGTGTTGATCGCACTGGTGTTCGTACTGGATTTACTCTTAGTTGAGCATGGGTGGTGTGGGCACTTATGTCCACTGGGTGCTACCTATGGTGTGATAGGCCGAAAAAGCCTGTTGCGCGTTACTGCTGTTCGCCGCGAAGATTGCACCAAATGCATGGATTGCTTTTACGTCTGCCCAGAACCTGAGGTGCTTCGACAACCATTGAAAGAGGGAGATCGTCGAGTTATGGATCAAAACTGCATTAGCTGTGGCCGCTGTTTGGATGTGTGTCCAGAACATGTGTTTGAATTTAAGAATCGTCTAACAGTAAAGAATATCGATTGAGTTACTGAGCCTCATCACTGGCGTTTTACCTATTTCTCTCGATATTTCAACATCGCGCTTAGCCAAGGAATTGAGTGCGATGTTTATCTTCATAACAATATCCCTATGCAATATCTGCTTGGTTTGGGTTGAAAATAATAATGATATTGCGAATTTGTTACATTTGAAGCTATGATGATGCCTTCATATTTAAAGGAAACATCATGACTACCTCATCGCAAGGCTGGAGAACGCCGCAAAATTTCCTCCTGTTAATTTCCATTATCGTGCCCATTGCTTTTTCTACTTGGATGGCGTTGTTGAACAACTTTGTTATCGAGAAAGCGAACTTTGATGGCGCTGATATCGGTTTACTTCAAAGTGTTAGGGAAGTACCTGGCTTTCTCGCTTTCACTGCGGTATTCGTTTTACTTTTTATCCGTGAACAACGCTTTATGCTCGTCTCTTTGGCGATGCTTACGCTTGGTACGGCATTAACAGGTTATTTTCCCACTTTGTACGGTCTACTTTTTACCACCTTGTTAATGTCCACCGGTTTCCACTACTTTGAAACACTAAAGCAGTCTTTGTCTTTACAATGGCTATCGAAAGAAGAAGCCCCGGAAATGCTGGGTAAATTTATTTCTGTTGGGGCTTTGGCTTCTCTGTTTACCTACGGCGCCATTTGGGTTTCGCTCGAACAGCTCAAACTTGATTTTAAAACGGTCTACTTAATGGCTGGTGGCCTAGGTTTTGTGCTTATTTTGGTGATGGCATTCGCTTTCCCTCAATTTAAAACAAAAGTGCCTCAAAACAAGAAACTCATTCTGCGTAAACGTTACTGGTTGTACTATGCGCTCACGTTTATGAGTGGTGCTCGCCGTCAGATTTTCACGGTTTTCGCTGGCTTCTTGATGGTCGAGAAGTTTGGCTACTCTGCCGCAGACATTACCTTGCTGTTTTTAATCAACTATGTCTTTAACTTCTTGTTTGCGAAGCGAATCGGCCGCTTCATCGGCGTTGTTGGTGAGCGTAAAGCGCTGATGTTTGAGTACGTCGGTTTGATCTTCGTATTCGTCGGTTATGGTTTGGTGCAAACCGCGGAGTGGGCTGCTGCATTGTATGTTGTCGACCATTTGTTCTTCGCGCTAGCGCTTGCTATCAAAACCTACTTCCAAAAAATTGCTGATCCTGCCGATATGGCGTCGACCGCTGGGGTTGCGTTTACTATTAACCATATTGCGGCGGTTGTGATACCCGTTACGTTTGGTGTGATTTGGCTGGTTTCTCCTGCTAGCGTATTTTACATCGGTGCAGGTATGGCGGCTGTGAGCTTACTGCTGTCACTCAATATTCCAGCGAAGCCAGAAGAGGGCAATGAGACCCGCTTATTAAAGTGGAGCTAAGTTGGTACTTACTATCTAGTAATAGAAGTTAATTACTGTTAATAGCTTCATTGAATTGGGTGCTTAGGCACCCCTTTCTTTATCTTCATGTTGTTTCCTCTATGGTTGTACATATCTATTGGGTCCGTTAGGGTTTTATACCTAAGTATGTTGAAATTACTCGGATACAACATGAGCCGAAACACTAAGGAGGGTTTTACAGTGCAGGTACATGGCAGGGAGTTGGATTTAGATCTAGGAAACCGTCACGTCGTTATTCAACGTCGCTATGAGGCGTTAGGTGCTGCCAACGATCTGCTCATAGCTATTTGGTTTTTAATTGGTAGCTTTTTCTTTTTGAATGATTCGTTGATTGAAAGCGGGACTTGGTTGTTCATCGTAGGCAGCGCGCAGTTGATCATTAAGCCCCTGATAAAACTGATGAGTTTAGTTCATGTTGGTCGCTTAAATAAGCAACTTTCTGGCACATCAACGAGCCGCTGAGATTACACGCTTATTTTGAGCACCTGCAAGCAAGAGGCTAATGAGCGGGTTATCGAGGAGAAATAGGGAAAGATAACGTGGTCACAACACTAACCACGTTATGTTCAGTTTGAAGCTTCAGAATTTAAAACGGATACCAGAACAGTTGTGTGTCCATCACACGCTTGCTGATCGCAGCAATCACTATCACCGCAATTACCGCCATGCAGATCATATCGGCTTTGGTCAGTGGTTTTAAGCTGTACCAAGTGCGAGAGGAGTGGCGGCCAAAACCACGTAGCGTCATCGCGTTTGAGATTTGATCGGCTCTGTCCAAACTAGAGAAAATCAGAGGACCAAGAATCTTCGCCACGTTCTTCATACGGATGAACAACGGAGCCTTCTTACTCAGTTCTACTCCGCGTGCTTGTTGTGCGTGCATGATGTTAACAAAGTCCTTTTTCACTTCCGGCAAGTAGCGCAGCGTTAAGCTCACGGCATAGGCGATTTTGTAAGGCACACCTAAGCGGTTCATGCTGGCTGAAAACTCCGTCGGGTGAGTGGTAAATACAAACACCAACGCGATTGGGAACATGCTGAAGTATTTCAACGTCACTGTTACTAAGTAAAACAACGTCTCTTGAGTGAGCGAGTAATTACCGGGTAACGAGAGTAAAACCGTTGATGAGCCCATGAACTCAGTGCCTTGTTGCGGCGCTAACGCGAACATAAACAGGGCATTGATCAGCAATACCGTGCCTGTACCGAGTAAAAGTGGTTTATAGACATGAAATGGCACTTTGGTCATTTTCAATAAGCCCAAACCAAGCACGATCAACAGTGCAATGATTCGCAAGTCAAACGTGGTCAACACCACCGTTACCCAAGCAATGAAAAGCAAGAACTTAGTAATGCCATTCAACTTATGAAGTGGCGATTGGGTATCGATGTAGTTGATACCAAACTTCATCTTATTGTCTTTCATGCCACCGCTTTCTCTGGTTGGTTTACTTCGCTGCTTTTTTGTTGGCGGTGCGCTTTTTCTACATTGATAAAATGCTGCATAAAGCCATTGGTGTCTTCGATGCCAACTTTCCTAGCCAACTCAAACAGACTTGTTGTGGTGAGGTTTGCTTGGTCTAGTAGCTCTGGACTACTGAATACCTGCGTCATTGGTGCATCCGCGACTAATTTACTGTCTGCAATCACGATAGAGCGTGTGGTGTATTCCAGCACTAAATGCATGTCGTGGGAGATGATCATCACGGTTACGCCCAACTCGCGATTGAGCTTTTCGATGAAACTCAGCATTGATGTGTAGTTCCGGTAGTCCTGACCTGCCGTCGGTTCATCAAGGATCAGAAGCTCTGGTTCCAAGACCAGAATTGACGCAATGGTCACGCGCTTTTTCTGGCCATAACTTAATGCTTCGATTGGCCAGTGACGGTATTTGCTTAAACCACACAGCTCAAGGACTTCAAGTACTTTAGCTTCGATCTGTTTCTCTTCAATGCCACGATTACGGAGGCCGAAGGCCACTTCGTCGAAAATCATGTGATGGGAAATCATGTGATTCGGGTTTTGCATCACCACGCCCACTTTCTGGCTGCGCTCGAAGATGGTCAGTTCGTTAAGATCTTTACCATTCATGCTCATTGAGCCGCTATCCGCTTCAATAACGCCCATAATCAGTTTGGTGATGGTCGATTTACCCGAGCCATTTTTGCCAAGTACAGAGACAAACTCGCCACGCTTGATGTCAAAACTCACGTCTTCTAACGCGTTTTTCTCACCGTCGTAAGAATAGGTGAGGCCACGGACTTCAAGTAAAGTCTCGGCTGGCGTTTTAGGTGGTTGTGCTGTTGAACCATCAAACCATGCTTGTACTGCTGGTTTATATTGCTCCAACGGTAAGGTAGTTAAGCTAGAAGGTTTTGCATCGCCCTCAATCGCGCAGCCTGCTTCTTTCAGAGCCGAAATATAAAGCGGTTCGCGGATGCCGTAATCTTCTAGCAGAGGCGACGCTAAAATTTCATCTGGCGTTGTATCGGCAATGATTTCGCCGCTTTCCATCAAGATAATACGGTCAACTGAGCGATGCAGAACGTCCTCAAGACGATGCTCAATGATTACGATGGTTTTGCCTGTTTCGCGGTGTAGCTCATTGATGATCTCGATGGTTTTTTTACCCGTTTTAGGGTCAAGCGCAGCTAGTGGTTCATCAAACAAAAGAATATCGACGTCATCGACGAGAATGCCCGCCAAAGAAACACGCTGTTTCTGGCCGCCAGATAAATCGTGGGGAGAGCGATCTAACATCTGTTCCAAGTCGACCATTTTGGCCGTGGCTTTGACCAATGGGTACATGTCGATGTTAGAAGTTAGCTGGTTTTCCAGCGCAAATGCGATGTCTTCGCCAATGGTCAAACCGACGAATTGGCTGTCCGTATCTTGCAGTACGGTGCCAACTTGCTCAGTGTATTGGTGCATGTCGAAAGGGGCTGTGTCTTGACCATTGATGGTCAGTGTTCCACTGGTTTCCCCTTTGATTGCGTGTGGGATCAGTCCGTTAAGACATTGCCCAAGGGTAGATTTACCACTACCACTTGGACCTATAATGACGATTTTCTCTCCTTTCTCTATCCTTAGATTGATATTTTTTAGCGTCGGTTTGTCCAGCGACTCATATCTAAAAGAGAAGTTAGAAAATTCGATTGTCATTCGACATTAAGCCTCTGTTAAGTTACGGCTTTGCTTGTTACGTTTAGAGACAGACTTAAGAATGAAGAAGCCAACAATAGCAATAAGAATAGTGTTACCGATCGCGATAATTGAAAGCTGGGTAAACACTTTAGTGAACGGTTCTGCGTATAAAATCGTGTCGAGGAATGCAGAGCAACCGTAACCAAATACGTTGCCTAATAGCGCAAGTACTACGAATAACGCGAAGTCTTTCATATTGAAATCGCCTTTCTCTAAACGGTAGCGCGTTAGAGAAGGGAATAGACCGATAATCAAACCAACAATACCTGAACCAAGTACCCAAGTGAGCCATACGCCCCAACCTGCGAATAGGTCAGTGACCCAGTGGCCAATAAAACCAACCAAAAAGCCAACAAGTGGGCCAAATAGTACAGAGAACAATGCTAATACTGCCATGGCTGGTTTTAGCGTTGTGTTTGCAAACACAGGGATGCCAAACATAGGTAAGCCACCGATGCCGTAAAGAGCAGCACCAATTGCAATAACCACAACGGTTTTAGCTGAAAGATTCATAGATAACCTCAGTTCAATGGTCGATTTTAAAGAACGTTCATTTATATTGTTGGAAAGCATTGGTTATTTGAGTGTGTAACATATATCCAAAACAACCAAGCTGCTTATTGTTTGCTCTATTTTTCTTCAGGAAATGTGTGATTTGATTCACGTATCCCTTTGACTGGCTTTGTTTTTCAGCAAGCATTAAAAATAAGGCGCGCATTATACAGAATATTGATAAAAGTGGGAATGCTATCTGTCTGGATGGCTAGAATGAAATCGGAGGCTGATTGTCAGCCCCCGATTACACTTTCTGATACTATTTTCATCGATAAATGAATGAGCTAGCAGTTCATTAATGGTCTAGGTACAAATAGTTCTGCCAGCTCTTCATGCGAATCAGCACTTTGCGCATTACTGACACGTGAGTAAAGCTGTCTGAGTAAACGGCGACTTCAACCGCAGTACCCATTGGCAGGTGGTATTCGCTCAAATCGTCCGTGATTTTCAGCTTCGCAAATACACGTCCGCTTGTGCGCAGGGCATCGGTACCAAGCAGAGCACCTCTTGCTTGAATTTGGCTTTCACCAATGGCTGGAATCACGTCGATGACTTCGCCACGGAATACCTTGCCCGGTATCGCACGGAACATAAACTCCGCTTCAAAGCCTGCCTTCAAGCGTTGTAGCGAGTTTTGTCTGAACGCCGCCGTGTACGTAATGTCTTCGGTATGCACGAAGGTCATTGCAGGGGCAAGCGGCAACGGCACAGCCATCACACCAGGGCGCAAAGCCAATTGCGTAACGTAACCATCGGTTGGCGCACGAACGACGGTTTGCTCAAGGTTGAACTCTGCTTTACGTAGCTCAGCGAGTAGTTGCGCGACCTGGGTATTCTCACCGCCGATTTCCGACTCTAATGCGATCTGTGCTTGCTCTTGCTGCAAAATGGCAACGTCTAGCATGGCTTCTGCCGCTTTGTACGCTTGACGTCGAGTATCTAAATCTTGTTCCGTAAACGCGCCGCGATCAAAGCCCCTTTGATATCGGCTAAATTCTCTTTGTGCTTTATCTCTATCGGCTTGCGCTTTCAAAACCGCCGCTTCTGCTTCTCTCAAGTCAGACTCTAAACTCAACGCACCTTGGCTTGCTTCTTTCACTTTCGCTTCAAGGCGTGCGACTTCCGCTTCAAAAGGCACAGGGTCGATTTTGAAAAGAATATCGCCGGTTTTGAGCGGTTGGTTCGCTTGAACGGGCACTTCCACAACGCGGCCACGTACACCAGAGACGATAGGCGTGGTTGGGAATACTTGGTTACCTAACTGAGTAAATGGGTGGTTGTAGTTCATAAGAAGGACGAGTGTGCCCACCAACACTACGCCGCCAAGTACGGCTGTAGGTACGGTCCATTTGTTCAAAGGAATATTAAAGACTTTAAAAATGGCGATACAAAGGGCTGTGTAAGTCAGAATCAGCAATAAATCCATTATTCGTCCTCTTTACTTTGTTCAGTCAAAGGCCTTTGCTGAATCTTTTGTTGTTTCAACATCGATACTTCGTTTTTGAGTTCGTTGACTTCGTCGATGAGCTCTTCAAGACGGTGATGAATGTCGTGCGTTTCTTGCTCAAGTTGTTTGAAGCCCCAGCCTCGCTCCTTGCGCCACAATGTTGCCCATATCCATAAAAATGGCCACAGTGCATGTAAAGTGAAAAGGCTAACCCAGCCTGCGTAATGAATTGCGTCTTGATGAGGGTGTTCGCGTTCTTTAGCAATTTCATACGGAATATCATGAATAACGATAATCCCGTAGAAGATCACCAAAGCAACGAAGATGAGTAACCCAAGTGCAAAATAGTCTAGAAACATCTTACCTGCCTGTGCTTGTTACCTAATGGAAAATCTTACGTAAATGAACAGTTTAAGTATTTGTCTTAACTATCGTTCAATCAAGTTATTTTGTACTTGAATTATGTTTATGCGATATCCGTATCGATTGCTATTCGGGGACAATAAGAAGTGAAGGCGACTATATTCAAACTAAGTAGTAATAAAGGAAGGAATAGAGAATAAAAGCCACGGTTATGCCCCAAGTGAAGATTGGGGCATGGTTTAAAGTTCGGTACAGACTTGGTTTCGGCCATTGGCTTTGGCGCGGTACAAGGCTTTGTCGGCGCGGTAGAAGGTTCGTTGGGTATTCTCTCCTTCTCGATGTAAGGTAATCCCGATCGATATGGTCAACCCCCGCTCGCCAAGAATATCGTCCCAACCATATTGATAAATGCGTTCGCGGTAATTCTCGGCATGCATTTCTGCCCGCTCTAGATTGCTATTCTCTAGAATGACAAGAAACTCTTCACCGCCAAAGCGAACGCAAGAAGCGCCTTTAAATTTGAAGTATCCTGCTAATTCTTGAGACACACGTTTAATCGCTTTGTCTCCAACAAGGTGACTGAGCTCGTCATTGATGGACTTAAAATGGTCAATATCGATGACCATCAACGCAAATTTAGTATCGTGCAAAAGCAGGTCTTTGAGTTTGACTTCTAACCAGCGCCGGTTGTGCAAAGAGGTTAGCGGGTCAGTAAAGACATCTTGCTGTAGTTGGGCGACCGTATTCTTATGTTGTTTGGTGGTTTCCTTGAGTTCTTTGTTTTCAAGTTCTGACAAAATGAGTTTGAGCTGTAGCTCAAAACGAGAAAGTCGACGTAATTGAGTGGAACCCAATTCACCAATTGGAATGTGTTTGACAAGGTCAGATTCAATGCGAAACGCTTTTTTTTCACAGTTTAATGCTTTCTGAAATAACCCTTGAGAAGCGTAAACTTGACCCATTGCGTTGTAAAAATGCTGAGCGACAAGAGGAGACGAGTGCTTCTGAATTCGTTTACCGATAGAGTCCAGCACTAAGTTGGCTAAAGAGATGTGTCCGACACCATTTAGACAATATGCGGTCTCGATTTTGACCATCGTGGATAACCAGTACGTGGTAGCACTGCCCGTCGTATACTGGACATTAGAGATAGCAAGCAATGCGTTAGGGTAATCCTCTTGCAAACGATGCAGTTTGGCTCGGTAGAGATGAATTTGCGCAGCAAGGTTTTTATCACTGACGAGGATACTTAGCTCTTCACACTCACTCAATAATTCTTGTGCATCTGCGGTACGGTTCAAACTGATGTAACAAGCAAGCATGTAAAGCTTGTAGCGCAGACGTAGGGAGCGACTGCTAATGGCGTGATCGATCGCATCGATTTTTTGGTAATAACGCAAAGCACGATGGTGATCCCCATAGGCATCGCACAAATTGCCCATTCCAATAATAGCCAGTACGTACTCATCAATATAGCCATATTCGACGGCGATATTCGTTGCAGCAACATACTCGGTTAATGCTGCGTTGTAGTCACCTACTTCTACTAAACGATCACTCAAGCTTGCTTTTACAGACAGAATATCCTCTACATCGTCGGGTAAAACGAGCAACTCAAGGGCTTGTCGTAGTTCTTCGATGCTGTCGTTGAGCTGTTTAATTTCTCGTCGATACTCGGCACTAATGATATAGCAATGTGCTTTTTCTCGGTTCGTGGATGCAATATGTAACCCGATGTGCTCCCACAGCGTAATCGCTTCTTCACCAGAGACGGAAGAAGGATCGATGCCTGCGTCAGTCACCTTGCTAAGCAGTTGTTCCATGCTTCATTACCTCAATATAGCTTTCTTCGAGTTGCTCCAAAGTGAATGGGAAGGTCAGGATATCTTGCAAATACAGTATCGGTTTGGGACCTTTTAGCCCGCGACGTTTCCATGGATAGATGTCTAACATTGCCTGAACCGTACGATAGACATCTTCTGCTGCTTGACCTTTCTCTGCAATTAACATAGCTAGTCTGTCACTGGAAATTCGTGAGATGAGATCACTTGAGGTCGTCAATGCATGAACTAGCTCAGTACAAACATCGAGAAATTCGGGGTTTGCATGCTGAATCATAATGATCGCGTGGTTGGAGCGTTTGAGCTCTGTTTTAAACAGAACTAACTGTTCCCACCAGTAGGTCTCGGACACAACATTAGAAAACTGTTTTTCAGGGTCATACTCATGTTGAGAACGGATTCGATTAATCAGCTTACGCGCTCGTTGCTCTAGCTGGCGTTTGGAGCCGCGTGCTTTATCCATACTGACTCGATGAGTCTGTTCTTTGAGCATTTTGAGTGCATGTTTACGGTATTTTTTAAACGCGTTAAACGCTGATTCAAAATCACCTTGCTCTTCAGCGACTCGAGATTGCTGAAAGCAAATCTGACTTAGTAGCTCGCCGTTGTCAAAACTAAGCGCGGACTCTTCTGCTGCGAGTAGTAACTTTGCTGCACTATCCGTATTTTTGCGCAAGAGTTCGAGCCTTGCGCGGCTAATAAACGAGTGTGCTTTCATCCAAATTAGATCATGTTCAATTGCGAGTTTATGGGCCTTTTGTGTGGCTTCTTCTGCGGCATCAAGGCGTTCTAGCCCAAGTAGCGCTAGGCCTTTAAAGTCCCAGATCTCGGCTTGCCATGTGCTGTCATCATGATCTTTTAGTACTTCGGTTGCACCATCCAGCACAGTGAGCATTTCGACAAACTTATTCAGTAAGTAATAGTCCCAAGCCAACAGGATACGAGCTTTGCCTTCCAACCAAGCAATACGGACGTTGTTTGCCACTTTAACCGCCAACTCATGAGTGGAAGCGGCAAGTTGATGCTCATTTGTGATGCGCCATACGTTGCCAAGCCCAATTAGAGATTCGATTTGAATTTCAATATCATCAACGAGGGCAGATTGTTCGAGTGCATTAATCCAATATTGTTGGGCTGAGTAATACTTTGCTTGTCCCCAATATTGGAGAGCAAATAAATGAAGAATTTCGGGCAGGTGGTCGTCGGTTTCAAGTTGGGTTTGCTTGCTGTAGGCGTCTTTGACTAGCTTTAAGCCTTGTCGGTAATCCATTAGGCACCAACAGCACTGCGCCATTATCAGCAATGCTCTGATTTCACCATCCACAAATAAAATTTGCTCCGCGCGGATACGGTATTGCTGCGCAATACTGAAGGTGTGTTCAGGGGCCGTTTTTATTTGGCCTTTAAGCTTTTTGAGCTCATCTTCTAGCTGAATTTGGTTTTTATCCAACGTTCACATCCATGACTATCGAACTGGAATTCACACCTAATATTAAGTGGTTAGATGCATGTTTTATTACCAAAACGATGCGGATAACGCTTTGGTAAACGATTAGGTGCCGTAATGTATACTGTCACAGCCCCTAATTACTACATCTAAATGCCAATAGTTACGATAGGAGCTGTTTGATGGTCAAAGGAGCATCAGTGACTTCTAGCCTTTGTGCGGCGGTAAGACCCTGCTTATCCTGATAGCACAAATTATGCCAAGCTCTGAATATATCTAAAAGGGGTAAAATTCCAGCAGGTCGTAATTTGCGACGTGGCTCGTTAATGAAGCTTTCGAAAAGGATCTGGAAGCGATTTTGATAGAACTGCACATGGCGAGTTGTTGCAACGTTAAACCATTTCTCGGGCTCATTTCTATCACCAGCAAGGTAGCAAATGCCTTTGTGGCTTTCGTCTTGAGTGGAGATCGCCCAGCGATCTCGCCACCAGCTCATATAGGCGATATCGACCTTGCCAAAAGGTGTGCTCATGTCCCAATTTGCATCTTCTTCTACGTACATCAAGTCGACATTTTTCTCTTTAATTCGAGACAAACAAACGCTCAGTGCTGCCGAACGTAGCAGGGGGTCTTGAGGCATATATAGAGATACACGTTTGTTGGGGCAACACATATCAAGTACATGCAAGTAATGAGCGTATGATGTGTAAGGCGGACGAACTAATGCACCTTTAGATGGGTAATGGAATACGGAAAGATTACCAAGAGGATCTTCCACGTTACCGCGAGCCAAAATGGTTTGGTATTTTTGGTCAATACGCTCACGCAGGAGATTCGAAGGTTCCGCTGGCGGTTCACTTGCTTCCGCAGTGTACTCTTGGGAAACAAAACGAGAGACCTCGTCGTACGGGTTATGGTCTAGCGTGGCGATTGGCTCTTCATCAGCAGAATAGTTCACATGTTGACAAAGAATATAGCCTGAGTGGGCTTCACCAGAAACAATCCAGTAGACACCATTATTGCTGTTTGGCTGCAATGCAACATAGTTTGAGGCCAATTCATAGTGCGTTGCGTGGTTTACCCAACGAGCATCAATAGTGGCTAATTTACGGCGACAGCGACTCGCAATATGATCAACATGGTCGTAAAAGGTTTTCGGGTTGATACTGAGTTTTCGGCAGATCTCGCGTACAGAGTAACCAGTAAACAATAAGCCCATTAAATTCTCTTGGAATTGTAGCTTTTTGTTCGCGCCTGACCATTTATCAACAAAGGTACTTTGACACGCTTTACAACGGTAACGTTGACGATCACCACTGTAACCGAAAGCGTGGTAGAGGTGTTTATGTGTGTGGACGGATAGTCCAAAGTTCTCGCAATCATCATTGCGGCACGCAGGCAACCCGTCACTGTGGACGTGTCGCAGGCGATGAAGTTCGTTCACGACATCGCGATTGTTAAGTAAGGGGGGGAAAGCTCCACATTCACGGCATACCATCGCCGGACGTTTAGGGTTAGCATGTTGCAGAACGTAACGCTTTGCATCACTCAATCCAAAGTTGTCACACGCCAATGTTTTACAAAAGTTGAGTTGTAACCCATCTGCGTCTTTTGGCAGTTCGCCGTTAGACACAATCGCCCCCTCGGGATAATTCGGGCAGCCAGCAATAACTCTGGCTGCAAATTATTACTTACTACTTGTTCTTAGATGTTGATTGCGGTTTCTAGCGCAACTTTCATCATGTCGTTGAACGACTTTTGACGCTCTTCTGAGCTTAGTTTTTCGCCACGGATGATGTGGTCAGAAACCGTTAGGATAGTTAACGCCTTCGCACCTAGGTCTGCAGCAACACCGTAGATACCAGCCGCTTCCATGTCTACACCTAGGATGCCTAGTTTTTCCATCTTCTCGAAGATGTCAGCTTCTGGTGTGTAGAACAAGTCTGCAGAGAATACGTTACCAACTTTCACTGGTACTTGTTGAGCACGCGCTTGGTTTACCGCTTCTTCTAGAAGGCTGAAGTCAGCGATTGCAGCGAAATCGTGGTTGTTGAAACGGATACGGTTAACTTTTGAGTCTGTAGAAGCACCCATACCGATAACAACGTCCATTAGGTTAACGTCGTCACGTACCGCGCCACAGCTACCTACACGGATAACGTTTTTCACGCCGTATTCAGCGATTAGCTCGTGTACGTAGATACAGCATGAAGGGATACCCATACCGTGACCCATTACAGACACTTTTTTACCTTTGTAAGTGCCAGTAAAGCCGAACATGTTGCGAACGTCACAAACTTGCTTCACATCTTCAAGGAAAGTTTCTGCAATGTATTTAGCACGCAAAGGGTCGCCTGGCATTAGAACTGTTTCAGCGAAATCACCTGGTTGTGCGTTGATGTGTGGGGTTGCCATAAGTGCTCTCCAAAGTTTTGTTCTGATAAAACGCATCTATTATAGGATGCTATTACCAATTCTGTTGAACTTGTTCGTTTTCGTTGAGGCAATAATATCGGGACGTACAGTGGTCCCTTGAGAGGTTAGTCACAAAAACCACCCTTTTCGAAACTAACCAAGCTATTGATAACTAAATCTGTTGAAAGCAAAAAGGCAATCGATTTGCTTTTGAGCGATTTGTTGATTGCGCACACAAAACAGCCAAAGAAAAAGATAAATATTTTTTAAATCGAGCTGATCGAAATCGCGGAGGAGTAAGTAAAACGATTAAATTGTACAATTAATTTTCTTGTACAATTTAGGGAGGCTTGCTATAAGTTATACAACTAAACTTTTTGTATAGGGATGACGTTGCTATGGAATCTTCAATCAAAGTAGGTATCAGTTCTTGCGTGTTAGGTGAACGCGTGCGTTTCGACTCTGGTCATAAAGTCAGTAACTTTGTGACTAAAGAGCTTAGCAATTATTTTGACTTTGTTTCTGTATGCCCCGAAGTGGGGGTCGGCATGCCGGTGCCACGCCCGACGATTCGTTTAATCAGTAATGAAGAACGCATCGCGTTGGTTGAAACGAAAAATCCCGACAATGATCACACAGATAACATGCTGACTTATTCCGTAAATAAAGTGGACGAGCTTCAAAATGAGCAATTGTGTGGTTACATCGTTTGTGCCAAGTCACCAACATGCGGTATGGAACGCGTAAAAGTGTACAGCAAAAACAACGCCGCAAAAGAAGGGGTTGGTCTTTACACGAAAACGTTGATGGAAAAAATGCCGTGGTTACCTGTCGAAGAAGATGGACGCCTAAATGATCCCGTTCTTAAAGAGAACTTCATTACTCGCATTTACTGTCTCAACGATTTTTATGAATCGATGGCAGGTGAGCCGACACGCGGTAAGATCATCGATTTCCATTCTCGTTACAAGCTAACGCTTATGGCGCACCATCCAGAGTCGTATCGATCTTTGGGGCGCTTAGTCGCAGATGTTGCCAACTATGAGATTGACGAGTTTTACCGAGAATACCGATTAGGTCTGATGACGGCGCTATCGAACCGTGCCAGTCGCAAAAACAACACGAATGTGTTGATGCATCTTCAAGGGTATTTCAAACGCTCTCTAAACAAAGATGAAAAAGAAGAACTCGCGACCGTGATTCAAGACTATCGTACTGGCACGCTGCCATTACTCGCGCCACTAACATTAATTAAACACTATCTAAATGCTTATCCAGATGAATATCTGCAAAAACAGAAGTTTTTAGAGCCACACCCGCAGGAGATGAGATTACGATATGGTTTGTAGTTCAGAAGAAAAACTATACGCGATCCGAGACGTCGCAGAAATCACGGGTGTGAAGCCAGTTACGCTGAGAGCTTGGCAGAGAAGATACAATTTGATCCAGCCTCAGCGAACAGAAAAAGGGCACAGACTTTATCGACAGCAAGATCTCGATACGATTCGTGAAGTCCAGAGTTGGCTCGCGAAGGGGATTGCCATCGGTAAAGTAAAGGGACTTTTGGGAAAAAGTGTGGACGTAGAAGTCAACAATGAAGTTCGTACTCTCGAAGAAGTAGAAACCATGTTATCAGCACTGTCGAAACTGAATCGAGGTAAAGCGGAGAGCTTACTTGCCTCTGTTCTCAAAGAGTATCCATTGAACTTGGTTATTGAACAATTTATCGACCCTGTATTTGGCGCGCTGGAGATGGTCAAAGGATCGCTGAGATCGTTGCAGATGGGGTTATTTCAAACTTGTTTGATTACTCGTCTTGCCCTTGTTATCGACTCTGAAAACAAAGCCGCTTCCAAAGGGAAGTGCTTGCTTATCAGCTTTGAACAACATAGGGAAGCAGAGAGCTGGATTCAAGCGGCGAAGTTGTGTGAGCAAGGGTATCACACGACGTTGATCGACAAAGTTGATGATGTCTCTGGTTTACTGGAGCACGAAGTTGTTGATAGCTACTCGCTCATTTACCTGTTTTCCAATAAAGCGCTGGCAGCTAAGCAAGTGGAGTCCATCAAAATGCTTCAAACACGTTTTGGAGAACGTATTGGATGTTCTGAAGTGATTGAGAAACTGCACCTAACAGAGTAGACGAAACGAAGGGGACACCATGATCTTAGTATGGTTTCGACGTGATTTACGAGCGTTAGACCACACCGCACTTAAAGCGGCGTTAGATTCAGGTCAGCCTGTTGTCGCTTGTTTTATCGCGACGCCAGAGCAGTGGCGAGAACACCACATGGCGCCGATGCAGGCGGATCTCATTGCTCGTCGTTTAGAGTATCTCAACGACGAGTTGGAAAGCCTGAATGTTCCTTTTTTATATAAAGAGGTGCCGTCGTTTTCTGATTGTACCGAAGTGATTAGTGAATGGGCGAAAACACTTGAAGCAACGTCTGTTATGGCGAATATTCACTATGAAGTGAATGAACGAGAGCTCGATGCACAAGTGAGTGAGGCGCTAGCTTCCCATGATATCGATTTTGAACTGTTTCACGACAAATGTGTGCACCCACCAACGACGGTTCTCAATAAGCAAGGTGAGTATTTTAAGGTATTTACACCATTCAAACGTGCTTGGTTGACGCAGTTTCAAATGCCAACGGTAACAAAGCCTCACGAACAAGTGCCGTTAAGCAGCAAGCTATTGGAACAATTAGAGCCGATTCGATTTAGTTCAGACTTCACGTTTAGCTATCCTCGAGAGTCCAGCGAGGATTGGTTTGCTTCGACCAATGATGTTTTAAAGCAGCTTAGGGAATTTGCTCGTGAGCGCAGTGATGCTTACAAGGAAGATCGAGATTTCCCGGCTATTGATGGCACCAGTCAATTGTCTCCCTATCTTGCGATTGGTGCATTGTCACCAAGGCAATGTATTGCTCGCTTGTATGCTGAAAACCAACAAAATGACCTAACAGAAGGGAAAGCAACTTGGTTGAGTGAGATCATTTGGCGTGAGTTTTATCAGCATCTGTTGGTTTTCGAACCAAAGCTCGTTAAAGGCAAAGGCTTTATCGACTGGGAGGATAAAATTCAGTGGTCTTATGATGAGCAGGCTTTTGAGCGATGGAAGACTGGAGCGACAGGGTACCCGATCGTCGATGCAGCAATGCGTCAGCTCAACCAAACAGGCTGGATGCATAACAGGCTTCGCATGGTTGTCGCGAGCTTTCTCACCAAGGATTTACACATTGACTGGCGTTGGGGCGAAGCGTACTTCATGAGTAAGTTGGTGGACGGCGATTTCGCAGCAAACAATGGTGGTTGGCAGTGGTCTGCATCGACGGGTTGTGATGGGCAGCCGTACTTCCGTATTTTCAACCCGATAAGCCAAGGTGAGAAGTTTGATTCTGATGGCCAATTCGTGCGCCACTGGGTGCCTGAACTCAAAAGTGTGCCAAACAAATACATCCATAAACCTTGGACTTGGGAGGGATTTTCTTTACTGGAATATCACAAGCCGATGGTTGATCACAAGACAGAAAGAGAGATAACCTTACGGCTCTTTAAAAGTGCCAAGGAATAAAGTGAAATGCTTAGCAAAAAGCGATCAATGAGTTTCGCAAAACGTACGCTGTTATCTGTATCGTTATCTTTAGCGAGTGGTTTGTCATTCGCTAAAATGTACGAGCTACCAGAGGATGGCAGTCGTTTAATTGGTCGCCTTGAAAACCACGTCGTGCAAGAAGGCGAAACTATGGCAAATATTGCCAAGCATTATGATGTCGGGATGCTAGGTTTAATGGCGGCAAATAAAGGCGTGGATCCCTTCTTGCCAGAAGAAGGACACGTTCTTACTATTCCAACACAACTGATCCTCCCAGATGTACCCCACAAAGGCATTGTCATTAATTTAGCGGAATTGCGCTTATACTACTTCCCGAAAGGAGAAGATATTGTGCATGTATTCCCCGTGGGAATCGGGCGAATTGGGCGAGACACCCCGGTGATGACAACGCGTATTAGCCAAAAGCGTCCAAACCCTACGTGGACGCCGCCAGCCTCGATTCGTGCCGAGTACAAAGCGAAGGGCATTGACTTGCCAACCGTTGTACCTGCCGGTCCAGACAACCCACTTGGGATGTTTGCATTGCGTTTAGCCTACGGAAATGGTGAATACCTTATTCACGGTACCAACAAAGACTTTGGCATCGGCATGCGCGTCAGCGCGGGTTGCATTCGTATGGACCCAAGCGACATTGAATGGTTGTTTGAAAAAGTTCGTAACGGTGAAGAAGTGAATATCATTAACCAACCAGTGAAAGTATCACTAGAGCCGGACAGAAGTGTATTTTTAGAGGCTCATGAGCCATTGACTCGCAGCAATGGTGAGAAAGATCACCTACAGGTACCAAAAGAGTTAAAGTGGTGGCTGGATGAGTTCGGACTGAAAAATGTGAAGGCTAAAGCAGCGATTGCCGCACAGAATGGGGTTCCTGTCGAAATAACCGCGCCTTAACAGGCGTTAAGACGCGGTATCAAATCTTACTTAGTGTAAGACTGAGCGATGTTATCGATACGCTCGTTAGCACGCTCAGCTTCTTCTTGAGCAGCCATTGCTGCTGCACCTGATTTTTGAACGTCAGATTGAAGAGCTTGTACGTCTTGGCTTAGTTGGCTAACTTGGTTGCTTAGTTCGTCTAGTTTTGCTGCATTTGCTGTTGCTGCGTCATCAGAAGAAGCACAACCTGCTAGTAGAAGTACTGAAGTTGCTGCAGCTGCGATCAACGTTTTGTTCATATAAGAACTCCTTGCTTATAGTGAAAGTCTCACTACCAACTATTATTTTATACAGTAGCGAGGTTAAATGTGGATACATTTTATCAGTACATGATGTAGCAAAAGTCAAAAAAACCCAAGAATTTCATGGAGTACCTGACGTCAACTTTTACCTGAGCTTAACAAAGGTGAGTGAATTATCATCTCCCTTATTCCCACAACAGTTCTCATAGCAGGTGTTTTTGCCACGTTCCTGATATCAATAATTTAGACGATATTGACACAAATGAAAGTTTCTCGGCGCAAATAACTGCCATTTGCGCAGTTTTATTGGAGAACGAGAGGCGCACCTTGGGCTCGCTTTTCTCTAAATCTTAAGCCAAGCAGCTGACCAACAAAGCGAGGGTATGTTCTTAATTGAGCCGCAAATGATGTTTTGTTTTCATCTGTGGGAATTAGTTTGTGTGATCTCTATCTATACTCCTATGATTTGCGGTATTATACCGAGCTTTATTTTTTTGCTGCGTTAGAGCGGAAACGACATTACAGAGCGCTCAGACGCTGACTGATTTATTGGAGAATACTTTGCAATTTAAAGATCTAGGCCTAGACAACCGATTGTTGAAGAACCTAAAACACTACGATTTTAAAAAACCAACTGACATTCAAAAGCAGGCTATTCCTGTTGCGATTGCAGGCAAGGATTTATTGGCATCTTCGAAAACGGGTTCGGGCAAGACTTTGGCGTTTGTATTACCAATGCTTCACAAGTCTTTAAAGACAAAATCGTTTTCTGCCAAAGACCCTCGCGCAGTTATTCTTGCTCCCACTCGTGAGCTAGCGAAACAAGTGTATGGTGAGCTTCGCTCTATGCTTGCTGGCCTATCTTATGAAGCTGCATTGATTTTGGGCGGTGAGAACTTTAATGATCAAGTGAAAGCACTGCGCCGTTACCCGAAATTCATCGTGGCGACACCAGGACGTCTGGCTGACCACTTAGAGCACCGCTCGCTTTACCTTGAAGGTTTGGAAACGCTGATCCTTGATGAAGCAGACCGTATGCTGGATTTGGGCTTTGCACCAGAGCTTCGTCGTATCCATAAAGCAGCTAAGCATCGTCGCCGTCAAACATTAATGTTCTCTGCAACGTTGGATCACGCCGACGTAAATGACATTGCGGCTGAAATGCTCAATGCTCCGAAACGTATTGCTATCGGTGTTTCTAACGAAGAACACAAAGATATCACGCAAAAATTCTACTTGTGTGATCATCTTGATCATAAAGAGGCGATTCTAGATCGCGTACTTTCAGAAGCAGAATATCGCCAAGTTATCATCTTTACGGCGACGCGCGATGATACTGAGCGCCTAACAGCGAAGCTAAACGAGAAGAAACTGAAGGCCGTTGCATTGAGTGGTAACTTGAACCAGACTCAACGCAATACGATCATGAGCCAGTTTGAGCGAGCGGTATTCAAGATCCTAGTGACAACAGATGTTGCTTCTCGTGGCTTGGATATTGCGACAGTGACACACGTCATTAACTTCGATATGCCAAAGCATACTGAAGAATATGTACACCGTGTTGGCCGTACGGGCCGTGCTGGTAACAAGGGTGATGCGATTTCTCTTGTTGGTCCAAAAGACTGGGATAGCTTTAAACGTGTAGAAGCTTACCTACAACAAGATCTTGAGTTTTCAGTATTCGAAGATCTGAAAGGTAAGTTTAAAGGCCTGAAGCCACCTAAGCCAGATTTCCGTAACAAGAAAGCGACAGCGAAGAAATCACGCCCTCAAGCGAAGAAGTCGGCTAAGAAACCTGTTAAACGTGACAAGAGTTTCTACAAAAACGTATCAGTGGGTGATGATGTGTTCATCCCGAAGAAAAAGCCAGCGGCACCAAACTCTGAAGAGTAAAAGTCGCACCAGTTTTCAACTGATTTTAGTTTTTCAAAACCCGAGTGTTCGCACTCGGGTTTTTTTATGCTTATCTCCAGGCGAAATGATGTCTTTCTATACTAACGTGTTTGCTAGGCTTTTATATTTATCTGGTTTTATATAAACAGCATAGATCGCTAATTTAGAGAGATATTAAGTTTTATCACCTCGGTCCAAGCAAACGTTTTTCCTCACATACTAGATAAAAATTTCACATGATCATGAAAATGATAATTGATCTCATTTTTATTTAAGGGCAAAATACGCGCCATTGTATTAATCCTATAAATGAATTCGCTCTCTATATGAAATTTACTCATGTTTTTTTAGGGCTCATAATTACCTCTAGTTCTTGCTTTGCCGTTAATGACTTTAATTGGTTGCGAGATGACGCTCGTAAAGATGAGCGAGTTCTTACCTACCTAACAGAGCTGAACCGTAAGACTGAACAGCATCAAAAAAAATATCAGACGTTGACGCAAGATCTGCTCGCGCAGTGGGAAGCCATGGTGGCAGATAAAGGTGATAAACCATGGTCGATCGTAAATGGACGCGAATGGACGTTAACGCGTCGTGACGGTGGTTATGTGTTGCTATCACGCTCGAACCAGTATGCACAGGAGAACACAGTATTTGATTTCTCTGAACGTCAATCTGCATATCCGTATTATCAAGTAGGGCAGTGGCAAGTAAGCGGAGACACGTTGCTTTTCACTGAAGATATTGATGGCAGCGAGCAATATCGCGCCGTGGTTGTTGATTTACTCTCTGGCCAATCTACGGAGCTGGCAACGCACGTCGATAGCGGTGTATTGCTTTCACCTGATGGTAAGATGGCTTACCTCGTTTCGAAGGAAATGCGTACACAGCGACCTCATCAGATCCTACGCATCTCCACTGAATCTTTGGCTAAAACCGTTGTATGGCACGAATACAAATCAGATTGGTTACTTTCTTTCTACCGTGCGGCAGATAGCCGTTACGTGGTGCTGCAAAGTAACAACGAGTCAACCACAGAGCAGAAGCTTGTTGATCTAGAAACGGGCACCGTAAGCGATTCACTGAGAGTGTCGGAAGCGGGCGTGGAATATTACGCGGATGTGGCGAAAGGGCGCGTTTATATCAACAGCAACCTTGAAGGTACATTTGCACTTTATCAAACCGATCTAGCACCTGTTAGCGCAACATGGCAACGCTTTACGACCCCTCGTGAACCGCTTGACCAGTTCTACCTTTATGATGCAGGAGTTGTGGCACTCAGTAAGCCGAACAACGTAGCGACATTGACGGTGTATTCATACCAAGGTCAGGAAAAAGTGATACTGCCATTAGAACAGGATGGCAATGTCGCTTGGTTGAGTACGTTGGGCGATTTTGAATCAAACAAGATTCGTATACGAAGCATGTCGATGACTACGCCTCCTCAGTGGGAAGAGTTTGATGTAAAAACGCTGACTAAAACCTTGTATTCTCAAGATACTTACCAAGATTTTGATAGTCAACGTTATGTCTCCCAACGCATTTTTATCAAGCACGATGGTGTTTCTGTCCCGGTCTCTTTAGCGTATCGCAAAGACAAATTACACGCGCAATCACCTGTGATGATTTACGGCTATGGCGCATATGGTTTTACGATGAAACCGTACTTTATGCCTCAAGTCATAAGCTTGCTCGACCAAGGCGTGATTTACGCTATCGCCCATGTTCGCGGCGGTGGGTACTTTGGCGATGAGTGGCACGAGCAGGGCCGTGGTGTGCGCAAAGCCAATTCTATTGGTGATTTTGTCGCGGCCGCTAAGGCGATGCAAACGTTTGAACGCGGCAATAGAAAGATTTTTTCCATCGGTTCAAGTGCTGGTGGCACGTTGGTCGCGGGAGCGGTTAATCAAGACCCTAAATTGTTTTCAGGTGTCGTGCTTAAAGTACCTTTTGTTGATGTGGTAGCAAGTATGTCGGACACCTCACTTCCGCTGACCACACAGCAGTATGGCGAATGGGGTAACCCAACCAAATCTGAGCAACTGGCGCTAATGAAAGCGTACGATCCAATTCTCAACATTCATAAAGACGCTTACCCACCCATGCTGGTTCAAGTCGGTTTGATCGATCAGCGCGTGCCTTACTGGGAAGGTGCCAAGTATCTCGCCAAGGTTTCCGCGCTAAGTGAGCGCGACGGGCCGTACTTGTTGCAGACCGATTTTAATTCGGGCCACCAAATGGACCCACGACAAGCGCAAGAACAACAAGCAAAAGAATACGCCTTTCTTTTATCACTAATTAAAACATCTAAAGCGGAGCAGTAAATGAAGCTTACCCCAGTGTCAGCGGCAGTACTTTCGGTACTAGCTGCCAGCCAAGTGCACGCCAAATCTGACGTTTTCTCTATGGAAGAGGTCGTGGTGACGGCGAATCGGATTGAACAACCAATGTCTGAACTAGCAGGCAGCGTCGCAGTTGTCACCAGCGAAGAGATTGAACAAAAGGGCGAAACAGAGCTTTATGATGCGCTGCGTCACGAACCTGGGGTAAGTGTTTCTGGCGGAGCTGGGCGTCCACAAAACATCACGATTCGAGGCATGACGGGTAATCGCATTATGATCATTCGTGACGGTATTCGCTCAGCAGACGGTTTCGGTGCGAATGACAGCAATGACAAAGTGGGCCGCGATACGTTTGATCTTTCTAATCTTGAATCATTAGAAGTAGTGAAAGGGGCGAGCTCCTCAGTCTTAGGTTCTGGTGCTATCGGTGGCGCTGTGATTCTAAAATCCAAACAGCCGGGTGAGTTTTTAAAAGATCGTGACTTTTATGTTGATGCCACGGGCACGTACACGGGGATCAGCAATAAATACAAAGGCGCGAGCAATCTGGCATTTCGTTCTGGCGACACTGAAAGCTTAGTCAACGCGGCGTATTGGCAAGGTGAAGAGACGCGTAACTTCAGCCAAGATTTGTACAACCGCGATTTGGATGGTTACAGCGCGTCATACGCCATCAATCATTTCTTCAATGATGAAGTGATGGTCAAAGCGCGTGCCGAACTTTATCGGCAAGACCAACAACGCCTGGAAGGTTCGCCATCTATACAGAAGGATGGCAAATGGCATATCGAAGACTTCGCAGAAGATGAATCGACAAAAGAGTACAGCGCTTACATTGGTGCAGAGGTTACACCGATTAATCCAACTTGGTTCGAAGAGTTAGATACAAAGGTCTACTGGCGCCACACCGAAGTGGTGGAAGACACGAATCGTTTAATGAGACAAGTTGACCACAATGGTTTGACTGTTAGACGTCGCGAGCTAGAACACAAAACCTTCATTGATGAAACAATTGGCTTCCGTGGTGATTTCACCAATACGATTTATGCTGCAAATGCTGAGCACCAATTGGCTTACGGTATCGAGCTTTCTACTGACTATTATGAACGCACAGATAGCGATTCCAAGATTGATTGGAACGGGGTAACGCCTTCGACCAAACAACCTTTCGCTCCTGCTCGTGCTTATAACATTGGTCTGTACGTTCGAGATATGGTGGAGCTGGATAAATGGACCATTACAGGCGGCCTGCGCTTTGATGCGCACCGTCTAACACCGGACGGTGAGGGTGAAGTGGGCGGCTTCCCATTAAAAGACATGGATAGCTCAGAGGTATCTCCAAGCCTATCGATTTCTCGTGAAGTGTTTGCCAATAACATCGCTTATGTATCTTATAACCACGGTTATCGTGCTCCGGAATACGACAAAGCGTATGGCTTCGTAAACCATGACTTTGTGCCGCTAACGCCGTTTGTCATTGCACCGAACATGGACCTAGAGGCTGAAACTTCGGACTCCTTTGAAATCGGTAACAAATTCGATAATGGCCGCGCGCAACTTTACGTTTCTGCGTTTTACAACAAGTTCCAAAACTTCATTGATGTTGTTACCACAGGGCAAGATAACTTCGGTAACTACATCAAGCAATACCAAAACTTACACGGCGTTGAGACCTACGGCGCCGAGCTTTCTGCCGCGTACGCTTTCACTTCGTCTTGGAAGCTAAGTACCAAGCTTGGTTATGTGGACGGAAAGGACGCCGAAGGCGAGTACGTTCGTAGCATCACACCTTTCGAGGGCAATGTTGGGCTGAACTATCAGCAGCAAGACTTTAATGCGTTCGCGACGTGGAACTGGGCTGGTTCGATGGAGCGTGTGCCGAGTTGCCAAACGTCACTTGGACAAAAAACCGAATGCGCACAAACAGAGGCATGGAACACGCTCGATTTGGGGGCAAGTTACCAAATCACCAAAGATTTTCGTTTGAGTGCGACCATCATCAACCTGTTCGACAAAGAATACATTCGCTACCAAGACGTTGCTGGCATAGCGGATGAGAGCAAACGCTACTCAACGGAACCAGGTCGTTACTTTACGGTTAACGCGAAGTACATCTTTTAGTAGGAGCCCTGCATGAAACTCAAACTTTTGGCGCTTTCTCTTGCGTTGGCAGGCGTTCAAGTGACGAACGCTGCCGAGTGGGATTACCCTAGCGCGGCTATTACGGTCACGAACCAAGCTGAAGCGCTGCGCTACTTACAAGCCAATTACGCTAGCGCTGGCGAACTTAAGTTTCGCTATCAAACTCGTTCTCAGCTCGGAGATCATTACAACTTTGATGTGTGGGTCGATGGGCAGTATCAACCGCA
Organism: Vibrio sp. T9; assembly: GCF_003123985.1. Classification (NCBI taxonomy): domain Bacteria; kingdom Pseudomonadati; phylum Pseudomonadota; class Gammaproteobacteria; order Vibrionales; family Vibrionaceae; genus Vibrio; species Vibrio sp. T9. The sequence continues at coordinate 14,358 of NZ_NIGY01000005.1, read as the reverse complement.
ACGCACCATTGTGCTGTCGACTAACCAAGACAGTCAAGTTGAGCGTATTTTCAAAAGCCTTGAAGATACGGTGATTCGTAATGGCGAGGCGATGCCAGCCGGAGAACTGGAACTGCCTGTTCGCTTGGAAGTGACCGAGCCGCCAGCATTGAGCTCTGGTGAGTTAGTGACTGTCCCCGTCTCACTCTTTGATCCTGATTTACGTACAATGCAACAACAAGCTGCGCCTGATTCTGCTTGGAATTCGTTAGAGGATTATCCGCAGCCACTTCAATATGTTGAGAAGCAGATTCAAGTTTTGCAGTCCGGGGGCAAGCTCTACCTAGCCAACGGGCGCGTTAAACAGGTGGATGCACTTGCATTACTGTCTTCACCTGCGGTAGGTGCGGAGCCTGTACGTGATACCAGCACTATTTTGCCGCCTGAGGGGGTTCAATCTTTTGCGGATGTAAAAGCGATGCAAAGCGCTCAACTTGGCGACAATGCCTTTTTGCAGTTGATGGCGTTTTACCATCTTGACAGCTCACTGCAGTACTTATCGAGCTTGAGCTATGACTTATTTGACGAACCGCTTCGTTTTGATGGGCGTGGTTTAGCGCTCGACAACTCTTCTTACTACACAGGTTCGCGTGCGCTGATGTTAGGTGTTGGCGGAGTATCTCCAGATGCTGCAGATGCAGATGTGATTTTGCACGAGCTAGGACACGGGATTCATTATCAAATCGTTCCTGATTGGGCGTATGGCCATACTGGCGCGATTGGAGAAGGTGTTGGTGATTACTGGGCGGGCAGCGCGAGCTACCGAACACAGTATTTAGACGCAGCTCGCCGTGGCCAAGAATTCGAGTTAGATACGGTGTTCAACTGGGACGGTATGTTCGGAACACGCAAAACAACTCGTAGCTTATGGAACCAAAGAGCGCGTTACTTCGAGAGCTCAGAGTATCCAGCGCACGTCAGTGTGGGCGGTGAACTAGGCGACGAGCTGTGGTCAACGCCATTGTTCCAAGCGCTTAAAGCATCGATTGAACGATACGGTGATGACACCGATAGCGTGTTCCGCGAGTTTGACGCCATTGTTCTTGAAGGCATGTACGGTATTGGTCGTGGTGTAAAAATGCATGATTTGGCGGAGTCCACCGTGTTTGCCGCACGCACTTTGTTCCCAAATAAAGACTATGCCCAATTTCTGACGGACAGCTTCAACAAACACAACTTGCTTAAAGCGCCTTTTCGCGTTCGCTATGACGCTCGATACATCGCACAAGGTCAAGACGTGGGAGTGAGCCTGAGCCAAACTGGCCGCGAAGCGAGCATCAAAGGGCAATGGCAGCTAAATAACGCATCCGTTTTTGACTTTGATGAAACGCTTTCTGACTCGACCTCAATGAAGGTGGCGTTACCAAGCGGTCTGACATGTGGCACGCAATTCGATTCCTCTATTTCATTGGATTACCAATTTGCTGAAGGCTTAAAGACTCACCAGTGGAGTGAAAAGTTGATGCTGGTTAATGGTACGCCAGAGCTCGATATCCAGCCTCAACCAGTGAACTCCGCTTTGCCGGAGCAGGGTGACAGATTGTTCTCTCAGACGCTATCGGACAAGTCACGCACGATTGATGATTCGTTTGCGGTTTACCTGAACATCGAACATGACTCACTGCAGGATCTGCAAGTGACGCTTGTGTCTCCACAAGGTAAATCGGTTGTGCTACTTAGCCATCAATCAAGCAATACCAATGGGTTTAAAGGTTACTTCACCGCTCAGTATGACAAGGAGTTACAAGCACTTGTCGGTCAACCGAGTTGGGGTACTTGGCGTCTCGAAGTATCTGACCGCGTGTCAGGGAACTCTGGGGTGTTGAAAGAGTGGGGTGTGAGTCACTTTGCTCAGTATCAGTGTAGTGCTGATACCACTAAAGAAAGCAGTGGTGGTGGTTCAGGTGGCAGTGGTTCGCCTTGGACCTTGTTAGGACTTTTCCTGCTTTCAATGGTGAGAGTGATTCGTTCTCGTTAATTAAAATCTAAAGAAGACAAAATTTATGAAGTTTCAATATTCTTTCGTTGCTATGTCACTAGCCCTAGCTGGTTGTGGCGGTGGTTCTGGTGGTGACACGTCAACACCGACCTATAATGTAGCTGGCACCATCGTTTCTGCCGGTACACTTCTTGATACGCCAGTATGTATCGATTTAAACCAGAACTACGTTTGTGATACTACTGAACCGAGTGCTAAAACGGATAATGCTGGTAAGTTCTCCCTGACGTCAAGCGACAAGAACATTTTGACTAGCACGATTCTTGCTCAAGTTGATCAAGGCTCAAACCAAACGTTGCGTCTTGCAGCTCCAGGCCAAAACTTAGCCACGGGTAACACAGTAAATGGTGTAACAACATTGCTCGCAGGTCTTGTGGTTGACGGTAAAACCGTTGCTCAAGCTGAAGAGATTGTTAAAGCGCAACTGGCTAGTGTAGGCGTTTCGCTGAATGGTTCGGTGATGTCTAACGCAGAAGCCAGCGAGCTGGACAAGCTAGAGCAAAACACGGTTGCGCTATTAGCTGCGATGCAACCACAACAAATGACCAAAGGCGTAGCGCTGCTTGCTCAAAGTCTTAGCTTCCAAGGTAAATCGCTAGCCTCTGATCTTCTGTCTGAAGCGGAAGTGAGTGCATTTGCTGAAGAGATTGCAGCGGTTGCTGAACAAACGGTTGGTAGTAACGATACGGGTGCCATTCTTCACTTTGCTGATGGCGCTGCAGACGTTGCAGAGGTTCAAGCTTCTTACCCTGGTCAAGATGCGGAATACGGCTTCGACAAACAGGACAAGCAAACGTCGACAGGTGCGGGCTTTAAGTTCGTTAAGCTAGATTCACAAGGCGCTGCTTTAGCTGCAGATGCCACTGAGTGGGCTTGCACTTTGGATGAGCGTACTGGTCTTGTTTGGGAAAACAAGAGTGCGGATGCGAGCTCTATTCAATTTAAAGACCGCCTATTTGCGTTTGAGTCTGAAACATTTAAGCCATTTAGCAAAGATGTAGATCTTGCGGGCTGTAAAGAGGTGGGCGATGAAATTTGTACTACGAGCCAATACGTTGAGTACATAAACAAACAATCGTTATGTGGAATCACTGGTTGGCGCCTGCCTACTTACCGTGAAACTTATGACTTACTAGATTTCGGTGAAAAGACACTATTTGCGCCGAGCACAGAATATGAACCGAACAATGTGTATGGTTTTAATGTCAAATACTTCCCACAGCAAACTTTAGGCAGCCCTTATTTAGAAAAAGGTGCGTTTTGGCATGATGGTTTTAGGTTTACGGAAACATCATCACAGCTCATGGATGGTGAGATTTATTTCCCCGCAATTGTCTCTCGGGGCGCAGATAGAGGGGCCACTTCATTCGTTGAGATTCGCTCAAGCAGTACAAGTGAAGATGCCTATGATTCCTACCAATTCCCAATCCGTCTAGTAGCAGTTAAGGGACAATAAGATGAAGAAACTAATGACCGCGCTATCTCTTGTGTTGGCTTCTCAAGTAGCAATGGCAGCACAAGAGTGTTCGACTGAGTTTGCTAAAACAGCACCTAATACACGTTACACTTATTCAGATAAGGGAACTGTAACTGACTTAAAAACAGGTCTTACATGGATGCGCTGTCCAGTCGGTATGACATGGAATGCAGCAAACGAAGAATGCACCGGAACGCGAGCTACGATGTCATGGCAATTCGCGCTGTCTACGGCCCAACAAATTCGTAATCCGTCCGGTAACCACCCTCTACACAACTTTGCTGGCAAAAAGAATTGGCGACTAGCAAACATTAAAGAGTTGGTATCGTTAACGGAGCAAGCTTGCTATAGCCCAGCGATGAATGGTACAGGCTTTGCGAGCGGTTATACACTGACAGACAAGGACGATATTTTAGGACGTAATATTTGGAGTAACACACCTAATGGTGATGGTAAGCATGTTGCTACTCTTGATACGACTAATGGTGAAGTTTTCAATAGAGAGCCATTAGACTCAAGTTTCAAAAGCTCTCTCTTGTTAGTGACAGATGAATAATACTTATTACGTTAATAAAGATTGATAGCTTTGCCTTTATAAAAAGCTCCGCCAGTGCGGAGCTTTTTCTTTTCTAACCTTTGGAACTTATCGTGTTGTTCAGAGATTTAAACTTGGAACTGCTTAAGCTGATGTTTTTGGTTTTCTGCTAAACCAGACAGTTCTTGAGCGGCAGCGGCGGATTGCGTAATGCCAGTTACGTTCTGGCTCACCAGCTCATAGATGTTCGTTAAGTTGTTGTTGATATCAGCCGTGACCTGTTTCTGCTCTTCTGATGCGGTCGCCACTTGCGTGTTGATTGAGTTCAGATCGGCGATAGCGTTACTGATATTAACAAGTGATTGGCTAACTTCTTGTGCCAGAGCTTGGTTGTCTGACAACATGGCTAAGCTAGAGTGCATGTTTTCATTTGCGTGACCCGATTGCTGCTGAAGCTCTTCGATGATGGTTTGGATCTCTTTCGTCGATTCCTGAGTTCGCGCCGCTAACATACGTACTTCATCGGCGACTACCGCAAAGCCTCGGCCACTTTCGCCCGCTCGTGCAGCCTCGATCGCTGCATTCAGTGCAAGCAAATTGGTTTGCTCAGAAATGCCTTCAATCACTTCGATCACGCGACCAATGTGTTCTGATTGATCTTTCAGCGATGTTACGACGGCTGCGGCTTTGTTGAGTTGTTCTGCCATTTTTTCGCTTGCGCGAGTGCTTTCCTCAAACATACTCAGACTTTGTGAGGTAAGCATGCTTGCTTGATTTGATGCGCTATCGGCTTCTTGTGCATTGGTCGACACTTCAGCTGCGGTCGATTCTAGTTGGTTGATTGCCGAAGCCACTTGCTCAACTTCTTGCTTTTCTTGATCTGAGTTAACGCTGCTTTGAGTCATAACAGTCGCTAACTCGGTCGATGCTGATGCCACATCCTCACTAATTCGAACTAATGCACTCACGGTTTCACGCAGTTTGGCGATGGTTTGGTTTACATCCTGAGCCAGTTGCGACACTTCGTTTTTTCCGATGGCTTCGGCTTTAACCAATAGATTTCCCTTCGCGACTTCTTGCATGGTTCCTTGAAGGTTACGAATCGGTGCAACGATATAGCTGGCTAGTATCCAACTAATAAGCGAAGCGGCACTCAAGATAACTGCAAGCGTGACCGCGCTGTAAGTGAGCGTGGTTGAATGCTGTTCGCCATTCGCTTCCACTTCATCGGTGACGATTTGATTCAATTGCTTAGACAGGTTGTCGATGGCGTTGATCATTGCTTCGCCAGCCAATCGATATTCTGCCATCGCAGATTCGTACTTTTGATTGAAATCGGATGTGGTGTAACCAGAAGAGTGTTTGGTGGTGAGCAGAGGTGTCATGGTGACGCGCGTGAAATCAACATAGTGCTCCATGGCTTTGCGCATGGCATTCACTTCGGTTTGAACGCCAGGGAGGCTATCGATGGAATTGAGAAAATCGCGGTTTTTGTTTTGTCTATCAGACAGTTCTTGGTTGAGAGATTGGACATCTTCGGCTCTAAATAGACTGTAAATGGCTTTGATGCGCATGGCGTAGGTGTTGTCTACGATGGCGCTGAGTTCCTCTTTATGAATGATCAGCTTGTTGGTGGAAGTGGAAACCTTATTGAATGCTTGGTCGAGCTTGCCGATTCCGACGCTCAATCCAATGACGAGTAATACAACGGTGAATAGAACAGGCAAAAAGACCTGAAGTTTAATAGAAAGCGTACTAAGAAATTGACGCATGATTGACCCTCTATCGGTTTGATTATTATCTTTTTTATAAATAAGCATCTCGATTTTAATTGCCACATTCGTCAAATCAATGACTTACTCATATCCAATTGTTATGAAATGTACCAAAATCGATGGAGTTATCATTTTGAACGCGCGGCAATTTATAAAAGCGCTAAGCTAAAAACAGTAGAGGGATCAGTTGCGGAATTAATATACAGAAATGACAACGTGTCATAGAGGGTTCAACTAAGTGAAACACAACTGTCATATTCAAATTCTAAAGTGAGCACCGTTCAAGTGAAACACAACGGCAATAAAGCCACTTAAGGAAATTGTGATGAAAAAGACAGTAATCGGTGCAATCGCACTTCTAGGCGCAATGGCAGTGACTCCTGTTTCTGCTAAAGAAACTATCTCTGCAGTGGGTTCTAGCAGCGTAACTCCACTGATGGAAGTTTTCTCTGAAACGTACATGAAGAAGAACCCTAACGTATTTATCGAAGTTCAAGGCCCTGGTTCTTCAGCTGGTGTTAAAGCAGCAAAAAATGGTTCAGCAGACCTTGGTATGTCTTCTCGTAATCTAAAAGACTCTGAAAAAGAATCAACACTAATCGAAGAAGTGGTTGCTCGTGATGGTATCGCAGTGGTTGTTAACCCACAAAACAAACTGCCTGGCCTAACAGCAGAGCAAGTGACTGCAATCTACAAAGGCGAAGTATCAAACTGGAAAGAAGTCGGTGGTGCAGACAAGCCAATCGTAGCAATTACTCGTGACACGGCTTCAGGTACTCGTGGCGCATTTGAAGACATCATGTCTCTTAAAATGAAGATTTCTGGTAAGAAGGTATCAGCTATCTCTCAACGTGCTCAAGTTGCAAACGGTAACGGCGCACTCAAAACAATGGTTGCATCTAACCCATACGCAATCGGCTACATTTCACTAGGTACGGTAGACAACACAGTTAACGCTCTAGCAATCGACGGTGTTGATGCAACAGTGGCTAACGTGAAAAACGGTTCTTACAAAGTAGCTCGTCCATTCCTTGTTCTTTACAAAGAAGGCAAGCCATCAGCTGAAACGCAAAAATTCCTAGACTGGATGCTAACTGAAGATGCGCAAAAGCTAGTTGACCAAAACGGTTACATCTCTGTTCACTAATTTTATCGGGACTCTTAAGTTTGCTCAGCCCACCATTTAGGGCTGAGCCTTTTCTATCCATAGTGTTCACCGGCAAAACGCCCAGAACCGTGAGATTTTTTAAATGACCATCGCAACAAATAGTGAAAAGCTTATGAATACTGACGCTAAAGCTATCAGCAAGCCCGGCCTGCGCGAGAAACGTCGCGTAGACTGGAAAGAGCGTATCTTCCACGGCTTGTTCCTAACCAGTGCCGTTATCGGCATCGTCTCATTAGCCGTTATTGCATACTTCATTGTTCGAGAGAGTATCCCGGCATTCCAAGAAGCTGGTATATCGGGCATCGTTCTTGGACAAAACTGGCTGCCGCCTGCACTTTACGGTGTTGCGACAATGATTGTTGCATCTATTGTATCGACGGCAGGTGCGGTAATCGTCGGTGTGCCAATTGGTGTGCTGACGGCTATCTTTATTGCCGAAATTGCACCAAAGCGTCTTGCGGATATTATTCGTCCTGCAGTTGAGCTTTTGGCAGGTATCCCGTCTGTGGTTTATGGTTTCTTTGGTTTGGTCATCATCGTACCGCTGATTCAAAACATCTTTAATGTCCCTGCGGGTAACACGATTTTGGCAGGTATCATCGTGCTTGGTGTGATGATTCTACCGACCGTAATCACAGTATCTGAAACGTCTATTCGAGCTGTGCCTCGCGCATACAAAGAAGGTTCTTTGGCACTTGGCGCTTCGAAAATATACACAATCTTCAAATTGCTCGTTCCAGCGGCTCGTTCAGGCATCATGACGGGTGTGATTTTGGGTATTGGCCGTGCTCTAGGTGAGACAATGGCGATCATCATGGTGATGGGTAATGCACCTGCTATGCCAGAAGGCATCCTAGATTCGGCACGTACGCTAACCGCAAACATCGCGATTGAAATGTCTTACGCAAGTGGTATTCACGCCAACGCTCTTTACGCCACTGGTGTTGTACTTCTGGTCTTCATCATGTCGTTGAACGCTGTACTTCTTTACCTAAACCGAGAAAAAGCGAAGTAATCGCTCGTTAAAGGTGACTATTATGGATCGCGCAAAACTAAAACAAGCTCGCCAGTTCAAAGATAACGTCTTTAACGCTTTGGTTTGGATTTCGGCAGCACTAACGGTAGGTTTTTTGTTCTGGATTATCTGGTACATCCTATCAAATGGTCTACAACACGTAGATTGGAACTTCATTACTGATAACTACACACGTACTGGTGAAGAGCACGGTATCTTCCCGATGATCGTCTCGACCATCTACATGGTTATCGCATCCATCGCGGTAGCGGCGCCACTGGGTATCATGACGGCAATCTACTTAACCGAATACGCGAAAGTCGGTAGCCGATTGGTAAAAATTATCCGATTCTGTACTGAGTCGTTGGCGGGTATCCCGTCGATCATCTTCGGTCTATTCGGTATGACGTTCTTCGTGGCAATTCTTGGTCTGGGCTTCTCGATTCTGTCGGGTGCACTGACTCTAAGTATTCTTATTCTGCCAGTGATCATCCGTACTACGGAAGAAGCACTAATGGCAGTGCCTCAAACGTATCGTGAAGGCTCTTACGGCCTTGGCGCTTCAAAAATTTACACTATCTGGCGTTTGATTCTTCCGAGTGCAATGCCAGGTATCTTAACCTCGGTCATTCTAAGTATTGGTCGTGTCATTGGTGAGTCTGCTCCAGTATTCCTGACAGCAGGTATGGTTGCACGTATTCCGGATTCTTTATTGGATTCAGGTCGTACATTAACCGTTCACCTATACAAACTGACTACCGAACTGTTTACCGTTGAAGAATGGAATCAGGCTTACGGTACCGCAACAGTGCTTATCGTGGTTGTTCTTCTGATCAACATGGTAACGAAACTGATTGCTAGACGTTTTAACACCGCAACTTACTAACAACACTAATTAAGAACGCACGTTAAAAGACACGAATTCAAGATTTAAGAGATTAAGAAAATGAACAAATTTGATATTGAAAACCTAGACTTATTCTACGGTGAAAACCAAGCACTGAAATCGATCAACCTACCAATTCCAGTTCGCCAAGTAACGGCACTTATCGGCCCGTCAGGTTGTGGTAAATCAACGCTTCTACGTTGTTTGAACCGCATGAACGACCTAATCGAAGGCGTGAAAATCACGGGTAAATTGGCGATGGACGGCGAAGACATTTACGGCAACATTGATGTCGCGGATCTTCGCATCAAGGTTGGCATGGTGTTCCAGAAGCCAAACCCATTCCCGATGAGCATCTACGAAAACGTGGCTTACGGCCTACGTGCTCAAGGTATCAAAGACAAGAAACACATTGACGAAGTGGTAGAGCGTTCACTACGCGGTGCAGCACTTTGGGACGAAGTGAAAGATCGTCTGAAGTCACACGCATTTGGTCTATCGGGTGGTCAGCAACAGCGTCTTTGTATCGCACGTACGATCGCGATGGAGCCGGATGTGATTCTGATGGATGAACCAACGTCGGCACTTGACCCAATTGCGACACATAAAATCGAAGAACTGATGGAAGAGCTAAAGAAGAACTACACCATCGTTATCGTGACCCACTCAATGCAACAGGCGCGTCGTATCTCTGACCGTACTGCGTTCTTCCTAATGGGTGAACTGGTTGAGCATAACGATACTCAAGTGATCTTCAGTAACCCTCAAGATGACCGTACTCAAGGCTACGTAAATGGTGATTTCGGTTAATTCGCCATATTTACAAGCATAACTAAATAACTATAAGCGATGGTAACTTTGCCCCTCTTTTTGAGGGGCCTTTTTCTTTTCAAGCTGCAGATTTATAACACCAACCTATACCAATAATTCTTGCAAGGAAGCACAAATATCCCTCCCTTTTTATAGAACATGTAACTTATGTGAAATACGGTTATAAAAGTGCTGAAGAGCTCTCGAATGTGAAACTAAGTCTGATAATTTTGCGAATGACTTAACAGCTCAAATTTGATTGTATTGATTGCATATGATGGCCTAAGTAGTTTTTTATCGAGAATAAAAAAGTAGATTAGGTTGGTAGGGTGAGTTTAAGAAGTTTTACAAGAAAAGTGTCTTCAACGAGGGATCATCGCTTATTAGCGGAGGCGATATTTGATCATTTAGAGAGTTTGTTCTCCCCTCAAGCCTTAGCCATTTTTGAAGATCCTTCAATCAATCCCCGTTATTCTGTGAGTTTCTCTCGCGGGGAGCTTTACCCAATTCAAAGCTATCCTGACAGCTTCTGGGAGTGGGCAAGTCAGTTTGACACTTCTGAAAGCATCATTCCTCTGGCGATCAATACTTGTAACTGGAATCACACCCAAGATTTAGGTGGAGATAGTTACATAATGATGCTCGATAACACGCCTATCAAACGCACCTACCTACTGATTCAATCTGTTCATGCTCGCACGGCACACAATATCTATGAAGAAAGTTATGATGCAATGCAGCTTGCAGCGGCGCGTTGGCAGTGCATTCGCGCCGAGAAAAATGCGTCGCAAGAGATGAGACACAGAGATATTCGTGAAGCGCAATATGTCGATGAAATTAACCAACGCGAGCGCTTTATCGAGAACATGAAGTTAGTTCAGCAAGTTGCTCTCGAGATCTCCAACCCTGATTCCTTAAAAGATTTGTATTACAAAGCCGTCGAAGCGCTACGTCAACGGTTGGGGTTTGATCGCTCCACACTGATGCTTCTAGATATGAAAAAGCGCAGTTTCAGTGGAACATACGGCACGGATGAATCAGGCATCACCATTGATGAGTTCCACACGCAATACGATTTACACCAACTGAGCGAAGAATACATCGCTGCGCTGTCAAGCCTTGAGAGCAATTTAGTGATCGTGGAAGATGCGCCGATATACACAGCTGGTAAAGTGGTTGGGCAGGGGTGGAACGCGATGTTGATCCTACGTGATGGCAATGAGCCATTTGGTTGGTTCGCGCTTGATAACTTTATTCATCGCAAGCCGATAACAGCGTATCAAAAACAGATGTTGGACTCGTTTGGCTCCCTTTTCTCACAAATTTACATTCGAAAGCGCCAAGAGCAGAACGTGCGTATGTTGCATTCAAGCATGGTTGAGCTATCACGCTGTACAACCGTCAGTGATGTATGTAAATCGGCCGTCACTTTTGCCATCAAAAATCTTGGTATTGATCGGATGGCGGTGTTTTTGACCGATGAAAACTGCTCATACATGCAAGGTACTTGGGGGACTGACATTCAAGGCAATGTGGTGGATGAGTCTTATTTCTTTGGTGAGACACAAGACTTTTCGTTGATCAATTTAGCTCGCGCCGTACCTAGTGAAGTTGCATTTGAGGAATCCGTTCCTATTTATCATGACTGTAATATTGTCGGCTTTGGCTGGGCTGCGATGACGGTTTTGACTTCGAATAGCAGCGGGCCCATCGCCTTTATTGCCGTTGATAACTTATTGACGCGCGCGCCGCTGACTTCTCAGCTACGTGAAGTGATTCGTATGTTCGCTTCCAGTCTAGCGGAGGTTTTGCAGCGCACTCAAGCGCAAGAGGCGATTCGCGGATTAAACGAAAACCTGGAGCTAGAAGTACAGAACCGAACCAAAGAGTTGGAGGAAGCCAACCGACAGCTTGAGGTGCTTTCTAAACTTGACCCTCTGACACGTCTTGGCAATCGCCGTATGTTAGAACATGTGATGCAGAAATATTGCGCGCTAGAGTGTGAGGAAGCGATGTCCTTTGGTCTTATCCTGATTGATATTGATCACTTTGGGTTATTTAACAATCACTATGGTCATCTCGAAGGGGATATCGCACTAATGCGCGTGGGTCATATCTTGGATCATCATACCAAAGGTGAAGATGAGGTTTTCTGTCGCATTGGCGGAGAAGAGTTTGTGTTACTAATGATCGGCTCTGATCAAGAGGCGGTAAAGCAGAGAGCGGAACGTATTCGTCAATGCATTGAAGATGAAGGCATCAAACACCAACACAACCCAGAAGGTGAGCTGCTCACTGTGTCAGTCGGTTATTCTTGTTACAAAACGAAAGGTAAAGACTTTAATTTCGACCATCTTTACCAGTTGTCGGATAAGGCACTCTATCAAGCGAAGAGTCATGGTCGAAATTGCGTAAGGCGATATGAGTTAGAGCATCAAGCTTTTGTTGAATAAGTGATGCTCATAACATCAAAGTTACTGAGACAGTTTGGTTGATTTTTAGATAAAACTGCTAAAGTGAGTTTGGTCGCACAAGAAAAATGGCAGCTCTCGTGAGCTGCCATTTTGCTTTATAGTTTTTCTAGCTGGTGGTCGGTTTTCGTTACGTTTGCTTTGCTAAGGTTTTGAATTTTTGCCAGTAGCGAGTCTGGATGCCAAGATTGTTGATTGGCACTAAAACGCGCTTGGTTCATGGCGTCAAGCTCTTGTTTTACTGCCTGCACATCACCAGAGCTTAACCTGTCTCGGTGAGTGTTTAGATACTCGTTTACTGAGCGTTCAATTTTAGCAGCGTCCCCTTCATTGATGACTTTTTTCAACGCATCAACGCAAAGAGGTTGCTCGGTATTCGAAACCGTTTTACTCGCCGTCATAGGACGCTTCTTCCATGCCCAAATCGCGATTCCTAACGTCGCCACCCAAAGCCCAGCGAAAATAAATGTCAGGGTTTGCCAGAGGCTGCTCACTCCACCGTTTGGTTCGGGACTGATGGCTGACTCAGGTGGTGTTGGCAGAGGCGATTCCGGCAACGTGATAAGCCCGGTGTCACTTTGCTCTATTTTTAATTGTAGCTCTGGTAACGTCGCTTTTTTTGCTTCATCATTTTGACTGTCCCACCAGTTCAAATGGTATCCCGGCAAGGTATATGACCCAGCCTCAGTGGGGATAATGACTTGCTTCACTGTCATGATAACGGTGCCATCTCTCGCGCTGTCGAATTGAGGCTGTTCTGGGTAGACCCGTAGTGAACTTGGATAATCAATACTTACTCGTGGAAGGTATTCGGCTTGTGTTCCGCGAGCTTTAATTTGAATGGTTCGAGTGAGAGAAGAGCCCTGTTTGACAGTGTTGAGCGTATTAACCGACAGTGGATTACCTTGATCGTCTTGCCAGCTCTGCGTCATTTCTAACGCTGAAGCTGGAAGCCATTCCCCTTCAAATTCGCTTGGGATTGGTTTTACCTCGATAGGCATTTGCTCAGCTTTGGTGTTGATTGGCATGATCTTGGTAGAGCCCGTCAAGCTGTCGCCATAAATGTAAGAGCCTGTCAGTCTAGGACCTATCAAGGTGTAAGTACCCGGCTGATTCGCCGTTAAGCGAAACGACTGTTCAATGACCGCTACTTCTAATCCATTTAAGATCTTTTGTCCCTGCTGTAAGCCACCAATCGCTTCAAGCTTCATGCCTTCAATCTGTGGAGGCACAATTTGTGGGTTATCAAGACGGCGGGTATCTGCTTTGATCAAAAGCTGCATACGTAATGTCGCAGATTGCTGAGGGTACAGCGTGCTGTTGTCGACACTGATATTAAAGCTAAATAGGTCATCGAGATTGGGTTCAGCTTGGCTTGCGGTGACACGAAGCTTTATTGGCTCCGTTCTCATACCATCTGCGGAAAAACTCGGAATAGTCAGAACACCTTCTTTCATCGGCGCAATCGAGATACTCCACTCAGTACGTACAGATTTTCTTCCGTTAATGTTATTGCTGGAGCGCCCATAACGAGGTTGACCCAAGAAAAAGTCGTTCTCAAGTACATTAAAGTCAATTGCATCTGAGCTGAGCTCAGTATCTGCCATGATTCTGAGGTTGATCACTTCATTCTTAGCAACTTGTGTTTTATTGACGCTTGCTTGAAGCGTCTGTGCCATCCCCGAGAAGCTGGATAATAGGCTGGCCACAAGAATAAAGATCAGTTGTACGCCTTTGTTCATCACGGGCTTACCACTCCTTTTGAGATTGTTGTGGAGGTTGTTTTTGTTGAGCTTGAAGCTGCATTTGTGCACGAATCAAAAAGCTTGGATCGCGAGCGCTTTCGACTGCTTCTAGACGACGGAATTCAGGATCATTCCGATGCGTGTTTTTTGGCTGCACTTGAGCCTGCATTGGTTCACCTTGTTCCTGAGCCTGCTTTTCACCTCGTTTTGGTCGATGTTGCTCTGTTTTTTGCTTTTCTGTTTTATTTTCAGATTCTTGCTGATTTTGTGACTGTTGTCCTTGCTCTTCCCTTTCACCGTTTTGAGACTTTTGTTGCTGTTGCTGTTGCTGTTGCTGTTGCTGTTGCTGTTGCTGTTGCTGTTGCTGTTGCTGTTGCTGTTGCTGTTGCTGTTGCTGTTGCTGTTGCTGTTGCTGTTGCTGTTGCTGTTTCTGTTGCT